>CAZUUJ010000006.1:0-78596 GCA_964623625.1 uncultured Desulfocapsaceae bacterium | reverse complement strand
TTTTTGATTTTCTGGAACAGCACCTTCATATTATTCGTTATATCTTTGCCGGTATCGTAGTTATCGTTGTGCTCAGTTATTTTGGCAAGATTACTCTTGCGATAAAAAGATTCTTTGCAAAAAAAGCAAAATGAAAAACCATGCCCAGCCTATTCGGACGGATCGCCCATGGAAAATATCCTTTCGGTAAAAGAGACTTTGACTAACAAGGCATCCTATGAAACATTTTAAAAAAATTTTATTGGTAATGGAAAGGGGTGAAGGGCAGGAAAACGCTTTTGAGTACGCAGTTGAACTTTTAAAGGAAGACCAAGGCCAGTTAACGATCCTCGACCTTCCTGACGATATTCCGAAACAGAAAAAACGGTTGCTGGGAAAACTTTTTTCCAAAGAATTGGATGAGGTCATGGCCAGGGACAGGGGCAATTACCTGGAAAGCCTTGTCGCTCCTGTAAGACAAAAACTAACGATAGAAATCAAAACGGTAAAAGGAGAGCCATCCCATGAAATCATTCAAACGGTCTTGGATGACAATTATGATTTAGTCCTAAAAAAAACCCATAAGCATCAATCCTTTAAAACGTTGTTATTGGGCTCAACAGATATGCGCCTGTTACGTAAATGTCCCTGTCCGGTGTGCATATTAAAACCCGGCAAGAAACCAAAATTTCAACGTATTCTTGCAGCGGTAGACATCGAACCGGGCAGCGATGACCAAACCATGGATGCGTTTAATCTGGAGCTCATGGAGATCGCTGCGGAATTGGCTTCCTATGAGTCCGGCGAACTGTATTTTGTACACGCCTGGCTGATCTTCGGGGAGAAAATGTTAGAAACAAGCCGTTCAGATAACCAGAGAAAGAAAATAAAAAAATGGTTAAAGGCTCAACGGGAAGAATTGCAGATACGCCAAGAGATATTCAAGGATAATCTGACAAAGCTACTGGAGAAAAAAGGGTCGGACACCCTGCAGCCTCAAGTTCTTTCGGTTGAGGGAATGGCTGATGAGGTTATCCCGCGCATTGCCCTTGAAAAAGAAGCGGATGTCATCGTCATGGGAACAATTGGTCGTAGAGGCTTGTCCGGTTTTTTTATGGGGAATACTGCAGAAAATATCCTTACGCAAATAAACTGTTCCGTTTTGGCAATAAAACCATCATGGTTTGTTTCACCTGTATCCAACAAGTAAAATGAAATCGTTTTTTGGGATACGCAACAAAAACAAGACTGCTCCCTTACCCGCAGGCTTCTTACTAGTGTCCGTCCAGAAACAAGAATTTTCCATACGCTATGAATAAAAAACTCATTGTTTCAACGTTTATAGGGGTGTTTGTCTCGGTTGCCGCCTTTTACTTAGCTTTTCGCAATGTGCCGATTGCCGATTTGTTCAGGTACATGGGTACAATTGAGCCTGTCTGGGTTGTCCCTTCTGTGGCGCTTTGTGTAATTGCTTTTTATCTCAGAGTTGAGCGCTGGCGTTTGATACTCGGAAAGAAGTATCACCTGCCGTTCTGGGAAGCTTATCATCCGATGATGATAGGTTTTATGGTTAACGGCATTCTGCCCGGTCGGGTGGGAGAGATTGTCCGGCCTGCGATTCTAAAAAAAAGAGACAACGTGCCATTTTCCACAGGCCTTGCTACGGTAGCCGTCGAACGACTTTTCGATATGATCTTCCTGCTGCTCTTTTTTGCAGTTGTCTTGACAATGGTGGAAATTGATGACTCCCTGAGTATCCCTTTTGGGGACTATATACTGAACAAGGAAACCTTAGACACGGTCAGCCAGCGAATGCTTGGCCTGTTAGTAGTCCTTCTGGCCGGGGCTGTCTCCCTCACTTTTTCACCTAGTCGCAATATAATCAAAGCCATGGTCAGCGGAATGCCGGGCTTGCTTTTTTTTCTCAGCCAGGATACCCAAGAGAAACTTGGCCAAAAAATATGTGCACCTATCAACAGCCTGCTGGACAATTTCTCTTTAGGTTTTTCCCAAATCAAGGAACCAAAGAGGCTTATCGGCTGTCTTTTTCTCTCTGCAGCGGTTTGGATAGTTTCAGCCCTTTCCTCCTATGTGCTGACCTTTGGCAGCCCGGGCATTGACATGACCTTCCAGGAGGTATTTGCCATGATGATTATCATCTGTTTTGTCATTGCCCTTCCTTCTGTTCCAGGATATTGGGGGATTTGGGAGGCCGGCGGACTGTTCTCCCTCACAATATTCGGCATTTCCAGCGAAGCAGCCGCAGGTTACACACTGGTCAACCATGCTGTCCAGCTCCTTCCTATTATCCTGCTAGGGTTTCTATCAGCTTTTGCCACAGGTATCAACGTTCTCAGTCTGAAGAAATACTAAGGCCCACAACAATTCAATATTGATATTATCTCAAGTAAAACCAGCAACAGTGCCCCTCTGATCACCAAAGTTAAGTAACCTGAAAATCGATTTCTACTCATCACTCCCCTTCACAACCAGCCGTTGCCTTCTTATAATAGGTGATTATAGTTTGGTTTCCTATTCTTGAGCTCATTATAAAAAAAATGGCAGAACGAAAAATCATCTCCTTTCAGGAGCGATACCAAACCGGGCAGACTCCCTGGGAGCTCAACCGGGTGGATTCAAATCTGGTAACCATGATCAGCCAGGCCGGTATCAAACCGTGCAAGGCTCTCGATATCGGTTGCGGCACCGGTGATAATGCTATCTGGCTGGCTCAAAACGGCTTTGAGGTAACCGGCTGCGACGGCTCTGAGTTGGCTATAGCAAGAGCCATTGAGAAATCAGCCGTTGCCGGTGTGGAATGCATCTTTTATCAGGCGGATTTCCTCCTCAAAAAAAGTATGACACCCATGTACACCCTGCTCTTTGACCGGGGCTGCTTTCATTGCTTTTCCGAAGATGGTCAACGGCGCCAATTTGTTGAAAACTGTCACTCTTTTCTCGAAACAGACGGGTTATGGATATCCTTGATGGGCAACAGTGATGAAGAAAGGCAGGATGAAGGCCCTCCGCAGATGAGCTGCACTGAAATCGCAACCCATGTTGAACCCTTCTTTGAAATCCTGCTCCTGGAATCGGGCATCTTCGACTCGGCTCTGCCCACTCCTCCCAGGGCATGGCTCGGTCTTTTCAGAAAGAGAACCTAAATCATAGGTTCATAGTGTATTTTTTCGGTTTGCATTCGCTTTTCAAACCATTTTCCAGCCACTTCTAATATTGAGATTTTACCTTTTAAACCAAAATTAATGGTGTGACGATCAGAAGTGCTTGGCAGACTGGAAAGACCCACGCCTGGGAAATTTTGCACCAGTTCTTCCATCATCGGTATCAGTTCGCTTTCTTTAACATTACGCAGCAACCAGCGCTGTTCTTTGTCAGGTGACTGGTCAAAATAGCTCTGGTAATAAGTATCCAGGACCCATTCAACCATGGGCCAGGCCATATTAGGAAACCCGGGTACAAAGTGGTGGTGGCCTATCTTAAAACCTGGAATCTGGTTGACCGGGTTAGGGATCAGGGTAGCACTTTGAGGTAACTCACTCATGCGGATGCGGTTGGGATAAGCACCCTTGCCAAAACGACCCTCAATCAGAGCAACGGCTTCCGGGTGGCGGATCAATTTGATATTCAGCGCTGCAGCAATCGTTTGCCGGGTCAAGTCATCCGGTGTGGCTCCAATGCCGCCAAAGCTGAAAACGATTTCACCTGTTTGGAGGGTTTCGCGAAACGTTTGTAATAACAGATCCCTGTCATCACCCACTATGCGGACCCAGGCAAGCTGTAAACCTCGTGCCTTGAGAAATTCCAGTACCTTGTTTGTGTGCTTATCCTGTCGTAACCCACTGAGCAGTTCATCTCCGATAAGGATCAGACCGGCTTTCATTTTATTTTCTTCCTTGTTGATGGCATGTTCCAGGAGAAAAAAAACTATTTCTACTGCTCGCCAACGAAGAATGGCCTGAACTGGTTTTCACTCTTTTTTAGGGTAGCGTCGATGGTTTGCAGCATTTGTTCCTGGGCTGCCGGTAATTGGCCTTCAATATTGATGTAATTGGTATAGTGGTCACTGGTCAGATATGAATTTACTGTTAGCCGCTCAATGATTTCAGCCGTTTCCAGTAATACTTGATGCGGACCTAATAGTGTAAAAGCTCCATCCATGACATCTTCTAAAAGAGGCGTGTTTATTTTGGGGACAAACGTTCTCAATCTAATGAAATCCGGTGAGATCCGATTTAGGACTTTGGCAGTTTCTGTAACATGTTGGCGTGTCAACTCCTTACCGCCAATGCCCAGAATCACATAAAGGCTCAATTCAATCCCGGCGTCCATGATGTATTTACCGGCCAAAACCTGTTCTTCACTGTCGGTTCCTTTATTAATGCGTTTTAAGATGTCATCGGCGCCTGACTCAAGGCCGACGTGTATCCTTGACAGGCCGGCATTTGCCAGCTTTTTCATCCCTTCAGAACCTTTTCTGACAATATATTGAGCTGAACCATAGACGGTAATCCGTTCGAGGTTGGGAAAAAGATCATTTGCATACTGACAAATGTAACACAACCTATCGGTTTTCATGGCTATAGTATTGCCGGCAGGAAAAAAAAGAGTTCGAACATGCTCTCCATATTCATCGGCTGCCTCATGCATATCTTGTTTGATTTCTTCAACTGGCCTAACTTTATATTTGATTCCATCTTTATAAACCATGCAAAATGTGCAGCGGTTATGGGGGCAACCGACAGTGGCCTGTATTAAAAGCGAGTCAGCTTCGCTGGGAGGTCTATAAATTGGGCCTTCGTATTGCATCTTGCGATTACACCATTTAAAATCACAGCTTGATTTAGGCTTCTGCTTTAAAACAGGACCTGCCGCAGCCAGTTACCTATATCGGCAATTTGTGAGGGACAGACCTCATGGTCCATTTCATATGTCCTGTACTCTACCCGGTATTCGTGTTGTTTGAGAAACTCAAAGCTCTTTTGACCGAGTTGCTCTGATACAACAGTGTCAGACACCCCATGTTGAATAGAGATGGGGATTTCTCTGTTGGCCGGATGAAGAGATATGGTGTCAGATGTGGCAAAATAGGAGGACATGGCCAAGATACCGCCCAGAGGTGCTGGGTAGGTAAGACCGCTTTGGTAGGCAACAGCACCTCCCTGTGAAAAACCTGCCAGAACAATTTTACCACTGGCAATTCCACGTTCCAATTCCCGCTCTATCAACAAATTGATGGCATCAGCAGATAAAAGCAGGCCATCGGTGTCGATTTTCCGGTTTATGTCAATGGCATAGATATCAAACCAGGCAGGCATGACATACCCACAATTAACCGTTACAGGGATTGAAGGGGCATGAGGGAAAATAAAGCGAATTTTCAACTCATCATCCAACCCCAACTCGTCGACGATAGGAACAAAGTCATTTCCATCAACACCCAGACCATGGAGCCAAATAACGGCACAGTCGGGATCCGGTTTTGTTTCAATTTCAACAGAGGGCAGCATATTCATGATGATTGGCAAAAGGAGAAAAAATACGAGGTGACAAACCTGGTTGCATGGTTCTTACGATCTGTTGTCATTCGACTGTTGCAGCTAAAAGGAGACGAATGGTCTGTTAAAGGTTTCATCCTGTTCAATATTGGAAAGATGACTGGCTTCAGGCAGAATAATTAACATGGAATCGTCGATATGACGATCAATACTCTCATCATGGCCACGCATATCATAGCGTAATACCTGAAACTAAAACTACAAAGCCTCCAGTTGTGAATTTCACATGGCCAGACTGCTGGCAAGAGAATGGCCCAGCTGTCACTAAATTCATTCTATTTTAAAATACTACAACCTAAATTGCTGTTTTACTTCATTTTCTTTTTCAGCTTGTCAATTATGCGAATTGATTTTGCAGGAGGGTAGTGGAAATTTGACCGTCGCAGCATGCCTCTGGAATCGATTATTACCACCCAGGGCGTCCCTCTTGTCCGATAGCGGTACATGATTGGCGAAGACCTGCCCTGCCAGCCATTCTGACCGATTGGTATGGTCAGATTATACTGTTTGGCGACATTGTTTAATGAGTCGAAATTATTGGTGGAGAACCCCTCAAAAGTTGTCTGAATAGCCACGGCAGCAACTTTATCATCGTCTTTATAATGGTCGATAATCTCCCGCAACGCGGGAAAGCCATATTGATGGCAGCCGGGTCACCATTTCTGGAAAAAATAAAGATAGACGATCTTTCCCCGATAGTCTTCCACATCAAGGCTTTTCTTTCCTTTTGGCAAGTTGATCCATTGAGTATCCCCCCAGGAAGGCGCCTCGACATCCTTTTCAAAGGACTTGGCATTGACCTTTTCCGGTGTCGCACCTGCCTGAAAACAGATGAACAGTACAATAAATGCAACAATTTGATATAAACGCATGAGCTATCACCCCTTGGTATTCATTTGTGAACGAGCATTCTTCACCCCTTTTATAAAAAGAAATGGAGAAAAGATCATGGTGTGAATATAAATGTGAAGGAAAAGTTATCCTCTAGTGTCGTGTTAATGATGAACTGTCGTATGATGCGCAATTCAGCGTTGGCACGACACTTGAATAAAAAGGAACCATTTTGCACACCGATTTTCCAACAGCAACCGGATTCTGCCCCAGGTGCAACACAACCCATCGGCTAACTGCCGGGCATAGTTATCAATATGGTCAAAAGCTTCTTGAACAGATCAGCAAGAGTGGAACTATAGAACTTGTCAATACCGGGAGAGAACCGGATTCGCAGCTCAAAACCGATTTTCTTTTCGGCAAAGCCAGGGGGAAGATGTTCGGCGTACTGGAGTGTGAGGCTGCCAGTGGCGGCACCATCTACCTGCATGCCTTTTCTGGACAGTACAACGATCTATGGCTGGTGAATGGCTGGGTAGGGCCTCTTTTTGATGTACAGCAATGGCAAGATACCAATTACATGACCGAAAAGGAAATCAAACGGCTCACCCGTCAAATCAACCATAGCAGACAGTCGGCAGTGATCGCTCCACTCAAAAAGATTCGAAAGCAGCTCTCCCGAAAATTGATGAAAGAGATTCATAGATTATATGCAATTCAAAACTTTCTCGGCAAAACCGCAACATTATCTCAGCTTTTTCCCCGAGGTAACATCCCGACCGGAACGGGAGACTGCTGTGGACCAAAGCTGCTTAATCATGCCGCCAAACACAACCTGCGTCCGCTTTCGATGGTTGAGTTTTATATCGGCAGGGAAAATAGATCGTCGACAAAACACCATGGCCATTTTTATTCATCGTGTTTAGAGAAATGTGAGCCGTTGCTCGGTTTCATGCTCTGTGGTGTAAAGGAATGTCATGATACCGGCTGATACCCAACTAACCATCATACACAGGGATTCTTCCATTATTGTGGTGGACAAACCTCCAGGTCTGCTGGCAGTTCCCGGCCGTGGCCCGGACAAGCAGGATTGTGTGGTCAACCGGGTAAAAAAACTGATCCGGGAAATGATCTCCCAACCGGCTGTTCACCGGTTGGACATGGCGACATCCGGCCTGATGGTGCTGGCCATCGACAAAGACAGTCATGCTGAGCTCAGCAGACAATTCGAGCAACGACAGGTGGAGAAAAAATATGTGGCATTGCTGGATGGTCCTGTGGAAGAGGAATCCGGCAGTATTGAACTTCGTTTCCGGCTTGACCCGGACAACCGGCCTCATCAGGTCTATGATCCGGTTCACGGAAAACTCGGCATCACTGACTGGAAAAAGCTTGGAGTGACGCATAATCGGACACGAATCGAATTCACACCGGTCACCGGCCGCACCCACCAACTGAGGCTCCATGCCGCTCACGAGAAGGGACTAAACACACCCATTGTCGGAGACAACCTCTATGGAAATGGGCAGGAGGGCGACAGGATGCTGCTCCATGCCTCTACTCTTGTGTTTCACCACCCGATATCCGGAAAGGTTGTCCAGCTTAAATCAACGGTGCCTTTCTAAGACCCAATCTCCGGATAAAGCTGAAATGATTCGAAAAATAATCCTATTCTGATATACTGGCTCCATGAAAACCACCTATGACTATAGGGATATCATCGATCTTGAGTACTTCATTCATCAGGATCAGACTGAACCGACAAAAGATAAACAGCAGCGTATCAAAGAACGAGACAGGCGGATTTTCCTCGACAGTCTCGAAGAGACGGACTCGGATGAATACAACGACAATCCAAAAGCTCTTGTCGGTCTCTGGCTGCAAAAAAGAAGGGAACAGGAACAGAAACACAACTCCTTTCTGCCGGGAACACTTGCCGAAGAGGTTTTTGGTACTAGCCGTTTTCTCTTCATAATAGCCGGACTGCTCATCGGTGGCTCCATGGGATTTTCTCTGCTGCATTATACCGGTGAAAGACCTGTAAATGTGTTTGTTTACCTGACAGTCATCGTACTGAGCCAGCTCGTTTTACTGCTTTGTACCCCCATCATCATTTTTATCAGACAGCAAAAACACTCAACCGGCCCTCTCTTATCCCTGGCTATCAGTCTGATCAACAAGATGTATAGAAAAGGGATCAAACGTATCGCTTCAAAACTGTCTGCTGACAGACAAAGCAGCCTGGACCAGCTGTCCGGTTTGATCTCCGGAAAACACAAAACCTACGGTTCCCATTTCCTGTGGCCGTTTTTCCTTCTGTTTCAACTGTTCGGCATCTGCTTTAATATCGGTGTACTGGCCATCAGCCTGTTGTTGATCACCATTTCTGACATCGGCTTTGGCTGGCAATCGACCATTCAACTGAGTTCCAAAACCGTGCATACTGTGGTCGGCTATCTGGCCACACCCTGGAAATGGCTTGCCGGTTCCGGCTATCACCCGACATTTGAAGAGATTGAAGGCAGTCGCATTATATTAAAAGAAGGCATCTATTCCCTTTCAACAGCCCACCTCACCTCATGGTGGCCCTTCCTTATCCTCAGTGTTGTTGTTTATGGTCTGCTTCCCCGTCTTAGCTTCTTGATCCTGGGGATATACCAAAAAAAACGCTGTCTTGACCGGTTGTCTTTTGACCAGTCCGCTTTCTCCTCAATCATTCGGCGAATGACCACGCCCATTGTCAGCAGTTCCGGCCTGCCGGATCGCACCGAACCGACACCAGTAAAGATGTCGCCAACCCAACCGCAAACACAACAAGCTTCATCCCTTATTCGTTCGGCAATCGCGCTTGTTCCCGATGATCTATATGACAGTTGCGATCCGGAAACTCTTGGTCATGTTCTGCAAACAAATTTAGGGCTGAAAATGGAAGAAGTACGACGAATCGACAACGATTACCCTGCCGAACAGCAGCTGATCACAGAGTTTGGCGAAAACATGGCCAGTTCAAACCGGGTTATCTTTCTGCTGGCAGAAGGCTGGATGGCGCCCATAGAAGATTTTCTTTCTTTTATTAAAGAGCTGCGTCAAAGTGTCGGTTCAAAAATATCTGTTATCGTCGGCCTCATAGGACGACCGACAAAGGACAACCTTTTCACCCCGGTCAACCAAATGGATTTTCAGATCTGGCAAAACAAAATCGACTCTCTTGCTGATCCATACCTCTCTCTTGACCCTCTTATCGACATCGGGGACAGAACACCATGATCCCGGAATTTGCCATTATCGGTCATCCCAACGAGGGAAAGTCATCCGTGCTCTCTACCCTGGCGGAAGACGACAGTGTCCGGATCAGTCCCTATCCAGGTGAAACCACCGAGTGCCGTACTTTTCCCGTGAGAATCGACAACCGGGAAATACTGCGGTTTGTCGACACACCGGGTTTTCAAAATCCACGGAGAATGCTTGCCGAACTGCAGAAACTGGAACAGGAAAATGTGCATGGGGATATTTTTAAGACCTTTATTCAAACCTACAGGGACACTCCGGAATTAAAAGATGACTGTGAGCTGCTGACCCCTGTGGTTAACGGCGCCGGTATCATCTATGTGGTCGATGGTTCCCGGCCCTTGCGGAATGTGGACAAGGCCGAGATGGAAGTCTTACGGATGACGGGAAGACCGCGAATGGCCATCCTCAACTGCAAGGATGAAGAACAGCAATATTTGCAGGACTGGCACCATGCATTCCGTAAAACATTTAATTCAAACAGGCTGTTCAACGCCCATCGGGCGACCTATGCCGAACGTATTCATCTACTCGAAGCGCTGAAAAATATCGATCAGGAATGGCACACAACACTCAACACAGTCATCCTTGCCTTTAAACAGGATTGGGAGGCCCGCAACGACCAGACCGCAAATACGATCATGGATCTGCTTGACAACTGTCTCAGCTTCAAGATCAGGCGTAAACTTCGGGAAACCGATGATGAACAGGCTGTCCGAAAGGAACTGTTTGACAAATACACCCAGGCAATCAAAAACAAAGAGAAACAGGCCCATGAACAGGTTCGGGCTCTTTTCAAACACAACATTTTCAATATCGAGCTGCCCTCTCACTCGATCCTGCACCAGGAACTGTTCTCCAAAAAGACCTGGCATTTTCTCGGACTGCGGCGCAGGCAGATGCTGATGCTTGGAGCCATCGGTGGAGCTGCGGCAGGTGTTCTTATCGATATGGCGACCCTGGGCTCCAGCTTTGGTCTTTTCGGTTCAGTTGGCGGCGCCCTGGGAGCAGCCGGTGCTTTTATGAGTTCGAAACACTTCACTGCCGGAACCAGACTGATGGGCGTTAAAATCGGCAGACAGCGGCTGCAGATGGGACCCAACGAATCGATCCAGTTCCTTTTCGTTCTTCTGGACCGTTTCTTTCTCTTTTACTCTTTTATTATCAACTGGGCTCACGGACGGCGCGATTACGATTCGTCCGGACAAACATCCGAAGAACTATCGCTTGTTGGTGAAAGTCAAACAAAACAGTGGACGACTGAGGACTTGAAGATCTGCCATGCTTTCTTCACTGCTTCAAAAAGCGGCGACGCTGCAAAGATTCAACAGGCCGAAAAACAGCTCAAACCCCTGATTAAAAGGACGCTGATGGCCCTGTCCACCAGCGAATAGATGGTGTTAGCCCCGATTCAGAAGCATGAAACAAGTCATTAAAACGGAAAAACATCCCATCAAGTTGTGGCTTGATTTTATCAGACCAGGTAAGCCGATTGAAAATGCATATATTGAGAGTTTTAATGGCATATTTAGAGATGAGTGTCTCAATGAGCAGGTTTTCTCATCTCTACAGGACGCCAAGATAAAGATTGAGAAATGGAGGATTGATTACAACAATAATCGTCCTCACAGTGGGATTAATAATTTGACGCCAAAGGGATTTTTCAATCTATCGAAAAAGATCAATATTACTGAAAACACTAAGTGGGAATTGGTATTACAAACGGGGTAAGGTCAAACCGACAACACTTCTTTCTCAGTCTAGGCTGAGAATCATTGGTAATCAGATTTTTTTTGGTAAAAGTAAGAAATCATCCCTTTCATCATTAGGATCGAACCCTAAATGATGAAAGGGAGAATATTTACAAAACTCTTAAAATCTTATGATTCAGGTGTTAATTAACTGTGAACACATAACATACTTTCAACTTCTAATATAACACCTGAAACTTAAAGCAGAGACATTTAAAATTTTGTGCTCCTTCAAAATTATTATTGTTATTTCTCTGTCGATTCAACTAACAACCCTCAATTTGAACGGCCTTCTTAGCTTTTTTTACTTTTACTTTATCACCTGCTTCAGTTGCCATCTCTTTGGTCTTGTCGGTAACATCTGATGCTGCTTCTTTGGTTTTATCAACTGTAGCTGTGGCAACCTCTTTTGTCTTGTCAGCAACGTCCGATGCTACTTCTTTGGTTTTATCAACAGTAGTTGTAGCAACCTCTTTTGTCTTTTCAGCTATGTTTTCAGCACTGTCTTTGACGGTCTTCCCAAGTTCCTTCATCTTTTCAGAAACTGATTCTTTTGCTTTTTCAGTTGCTTTTTTATCTACATCACCAGAACAACCAAAGCTAAAAATCAGAAACAATCCCACCAATAATACCGCAATTTTTCTCAACATATTAATTCTCCTTTTAAAATACCGCATTTGCTTCTTTGAGCATTATGGCGTCTTGATATGCCTGTTTTCTTTACCTTATGCAAGCGTGGCGAGCATGTCGTACACCACTGCTTATGCGTCTCGAAGTTTTGTACTTTCAAGGACCTGAATACCTCGCCGAAGATATATGGTTTTCCCATCCTTGGGCTCGAAGCTCGTTCAGTTGTCTTTCGGCTTGCGCACATTGTTCGACTTTACACTGGTTAACTCCGTCTTGCCGATCCCTCAGCGCTTGTTGCCTGCACTGCTCTGTCAGCAAACGCTGGAGCTCTGTCCTTTGTCGGTCCTTTAAGTTTCCAACGGGATTCTGAACGGGTGCGACGGATTGTTATTCCGTTCTCTCTTGAACAACTGTATCACCATCCGGACCATCGGTATTACTAAAATGACGAACACCATTTTCATCAACCCATATATGCACTCCGGCCAAAGAGGCGCTGCAAACCATAAAGACAGAAAGCGCTAAATACAGAATGACCGTGCAACTCCATTTCATTAGTGATGCCCTCAACTTTCAGTTTCGAGTTTCACAGGTTTCAAAAATGAACAATCGAAGTAATGCTGTTTCTGTCAAGGCTTTCCCGTCATTAAGACGGATCAGTTCCTACGGGCGGAGCAAACCATGGTGAAAATATCTACATCTGACATGCACAATATTTGTAAAACAGGCCCGGCCTCAGTGAGTACCATTTTTCATGATTTACGCCGACGTCTGATCTATCGTTAGAAATTAAGAATCCGGATGACCTCTATTTAAAACTTGCCGTAATGTAATATAAATGTCGTGATTTCGACATACCCAATGCGACACCAATGCCCGTCACCGAATGGTCTCCCAACATATTTTCGTTATGACCTGGGCTATTTTTCCACTTTTCAAATGTATTTTTAGCTAATTCTTGAGAGGTCTTTGGGAATCTGACGAAATAGTCATTGCTTGCATCGCAAATACAGTTTCCCGGGCATTTCGGTCCACCGTGTGAATCGTTTAATTTGGTTTTATCATCATCATAAAAATAAGCGTATCCTTTACACCTCATCCATTCCGTATGGGCTTGTGCGCCAGCTGTGCGGCACGTATCCAATGTTAGCACATTAAGGGATTCCTGTGCTCTATATTGGTTAATAAGTTTAAGCAATTCGATTCTAAACTGATTGACAAAGCCATTCCAACCTTCACACAAGGACCCTGCTTCAACCGGAACAGGCGAAGACTTCGAACTTTCATTAGTATTTACAAACTGAACAGCATAAACTTTTTGGCCTTTCTTAAGGACCACATTATTGCCCAGTGCCATTGTTACATAGCTTCCATTTCCTGCGGCCCGGGCAATTTGAGTTCCATTATCAACGTAAACCTTTATGGTACTTAATGCCACAGTGTTGCACAAAGTAATGTATTTAGACCCTTCACACAATGGCTCCACTATCGTTGGTATCGGCACTTCATTGGTTGGGGCAATGCCTTCGAATGAATCTGAATCAATTTCGCATAACGATTGAACCGGATCATATTTTAATTTTTCATTTATGGGAGGGTTAACTCGAAATATTGTCCGTGGCGCTAGCGCTATACCGCCTCCCACATCGGAGAGATTTCCGTTTTCCTTTGCAAAAACGGTTACCTGGGCGCCTGGCGTCAGGTTTTCGACGACGCAGGCATCGCTACCAACCGACAATGGCTCTACAATTGTTGCTTGTTTAAGAGCATATGGTGTTTCCACAACGGTTTCCCTTATGGATGGATCGCTTTGCAACGGTTGATCAAAACAAATCTTTTGATCTGCAATAAACCATTCATCATCTTCAATACTAATTTCATCAGTATACAATCTAATAACATTGTGCGGTGTTAAACCTCGCCATTCAAGCCCCTTAGCATTTTTTACGGTAACTTCAACGCCCTCAAAAACATTTTTCACACGAACCAACTGTTGGCATCTGTGTAATTTTGGAATTATTACCGGTTGGTTGAGTTTGCGCCCCGATCTCATATTACTGGGTATGTCGATAACCGAAATCATATCCCTCGACTGATCACTGATCTTATTTTCGACTACTTGAGCCGCACTAATAACATCATCTTTCTTTAAAGCCTCGGGTAAAATGATCTCACCCCAACCCATCCAGGTTTTTTTCTCGGTGACCGGTATCGCGTTAACATAGACAATGATCTTTGAATCACGATCAGCACCGGAAAAAGCGATCACTTTGGCGCAAGTGTAGATTGGTTTCTTAATAATTGGTGGTGATAACGTAGGGTCGAGAGCCGGAGGCCCGCCAGGACCTGATGCACAACTTATTAAAAGCAATGGCAAAGATAAACAAAAAAGGATTATTAAATAGGCCTGTTTCATTTTTACCATGTTTATGTCTCCTTTAATTCATCTTTTAGAGGCGCCATGTGGAATTGGCACCATGTGGGCGTCAGGCACCAATAAATCAATAAACGACAAAACGAACTTTCTCTTTACAGTTAGGGTAGACTTCTTATTCTATGGTGGCTGTTGCTTTTCAGTCCACAACTTTTCTCAACTTATGCTAAATTCTCCAGTCGTGGCCTCTCTCTTTGTCGGCCAGCTTGAGGGATAGGGCGATCTGCCGGCATTTGATGCATGAATTTACACCCAGTGCAATGTCCCCCAAATTAAGTTGATTTTACACCCAATCTCTTGCACTATTTGCTACGATGCACCAGCAGCGGTTTTTTGGGGCTAATGGAGACGAAGGTGGCGACACATGGTATCAACAAGTCCGGGTAGGCGTTCGGTGATAAGAATTTGCTTTTCATTCCCTCCTCCATACAGCCAGAATTGAAATTTTGAGACCGGAAATTGCCGCCCGAAGAGTTAAGAACAGGGGCAACAATACTTGTTTTGACTGACTCATCAAGTGGTGATTCCTTGTTTAAAAGTCTCAGTACTGCATATGTGGGGGAGGGGATAAAAAACAAATTCCTACCACTATCTATCCCGTGTATTCTGCTTCACTGCTTATCTTCCATAAATTAAACGGACTCCCCTGCTTTTTGAGAAAATTTTTAACAGCCAAAATTCCACTATACGTGGAATGGTCCTGATTATTATAGCGAAACAATCCCGCCCTGCCTATAGTAACTACATTGTGGAATTGCTCTATTTCCTCTATAACTTGTCTATACGGCTCCGTATAGCCTAGACAATACATGGGGTATGCTTCTGTTTCACGAACAACCCAGCCCTGCTCTACACAACCGGCTTCAATGAGGCCTGTGGCCCTCAGTTCATCAATTGCCAATTTGACTATCTCCATGTCCTTTAGCTGCCAAAAAGCATCATTTTCAAATGCAAAAAACTCGACGCTGACCGACGTTTTATTTCCATTTGAGGCCATGGATTGTGAGAAATTATTGTAATTTGCAACTCGGGCCATCTTAACCCCCGGTTCTTGCACGTATATCCACTGATCCTTAAACAGTCCTCGCCTGTCAATGGCCAGATGAACGGTAATGTGATCTCGGTAAGATAATAAATTGGCAGCCTGTCTAACAGATTCAGAAACAGGGGGAATGAGTTTTGAAAAAAAGTGTGTTACTGGAATGCTGCTAAAGAAATGCTCTGACTCGATAATTCTTTTAACACCATTTTCTGTTTGAATGTCTATGCTTTCTATGTATCCATTCTTATTATTAATTGCAGTAGCCTCTGCATTCAACAATATTGTTCCACCACTATCGACAACTTTTGCAGCCCAGGCCTCATACATCTGTCCGGCGCCTAACAGAGGATAGCTGAACCGTTCAACCAATGTCTTTGCATCACTATACTTGTGGATGCTGTTTTTGAATAACTCAATAATATCCAGCCCCTTAATTCGCTGTTCGGCAAACTCATAATCTATCTGATTGCAAGGAATACCCCAAACCTTCTCGGTATATCCCTTAAAAAATGTTTGATATACTTTTTCACCAAATTTACTGATAACCCAATCTTCGAATGATACGATCCTCATATTTGACTCTAAAACACTCTTAAGGTAAGAGAAAATTGCCGATGACACACCGCCAAACCCGAGTTTTAAAAAAGTATCCATGGGAGACAAAGGATAATTAAACATGTTATTGCCATACAGAATCCTTGTTTTCCTCTTTACAGAAATAAAATCTCCTCCTAGAGTTTTTTTCCACAGCTGATTAATCAGCCCATTTCTCGAATAAAAGCGATGCGGCCCTATATCAAACCGTGAACCGTCATAGCTCTGGGTTCGAGACAATCCGCCAACAATACTGTTTCTGTCAACAACAACAAGGTCTGTAACCCCATTTTCAACCAGCTCCAAGGCAGCACCAAGCCCTGCAGGGCCGGCACCAAGAATGCAACACTCATATTTTCTTTTAATGGGTGCCATTTCAATTATCGAGTTTTATAAGATCGCAGATATCTAATAACAGAGTTGATTTGCTTTATTTTCCCCCTGTTTCAGCATATTATCATCCTTTGTCAGGTTGTGTGTTTGAATGACGGATAAGCTAAAACTTAAACAACGATGATCGGTTGCCCCTGTTACTTCAACAGGCTTTAGGCATCCATCCGGTGTTGACAGGGAAATCTTATTCCAGTCTTTCGAATCAGGAAGCAGGATAACCTGTCCGGTTTTATTCTGACCTATTTCCCCATGCCATTTCAGCTGGTCATTAATTGAAACCTCCAATTTCCGTGGATGCTGAAAACTGGAACGAACCTCAAAACAAAGTTTTTCTCCATTTCTGCGGTTGTTTCTTATCCATCCGCTAGCTTTGTCCGTTATCCAAGTCCCCCAGGATTCTTGTTGAAAATGCCCCGTAACGAGAAAAAAATTTATTTTGTCCAATTCGTATTGATAAAGTTGGACTTCACCCGAATCAAGATGATCGAAATATTTTGACCGAAAGATGTTTACTTTTCTCTCTGCAAGTCCAAGCTCTTTTTCGCTGATGATATTGGTATAACCTTGCAATTTTCCTACAGGACTAAATGCTTCCATTGAATTTTCTTCAACCTCCCAGCGTGGAGTTATCGTAAATTCAGCGAGGTAGTGTTGCCACTGTCGTGTTGAGTTAACCGGAAGCAGCAAGGTGTTGTCGGGGGAATAGTTCGCTTTGATAAATATTGCTGCCTGGACTTGTGGTGGAGGTGTTGTTTGAATGAGCCTGGCACAAGTGAGAGAATAAGATAATGCAGACAGGAGAGACAAAATGATGACGGTTACAAAAATATAACGTATTGTTTTGTGGGCGATCAGTTGAATACCGGAACAGATACCCACTGCAAGAGTAAAGCTCAGCGGTGGGAGAAGAGGCACAATATACCGCTGGATATGAAACAGATGAAAAAAAATATAAAAAAGTAATGCTGTAATGAACAGCAAACATCCGATTCCAGTAAAAAATGGTATGTTGGCTTGTGTCCCGTCAGAGTTTTTGGCCGTTTTCCTGTCAATAAAATAGAGCACTGGAGCTGCTAAGAAAAAAATCAGTAATAACGACAAAGTGATCTGCCATCCGTTAAAAAGAGATTTTAAGAGAAGTCGAAGACTGAAAAAATTGAGGCCTAATACAAGGTCCATGTGGTTATAATAATGGCCTTGTGCAAAATCGACATATTTTAAAAAACCTCCATGAGACAGCGATACCGGAACAAGCCATGAAAGTGTTCCGATCACTCCGGGAATAACCAGGCAGGCAATCAGTTTATGGGATCTCGAAACAAACACAAAGCTCATGGCAATCACAATAAAAAGAAAAAGCCATTGTGGACGTACTCCGACTCCCCATCCCATAAGCAGACCGGCAACGGCAATATATACGTAATTGTACCTGGCTCCACGAATGTGCCCGGAAAGCAAGAAATAACTGGAACCCAAAAAGAATGGTACAACAACAACATCTGACATGATAACCAAAGACATCTGGAAGAACATCGGCGAAACGAACAGGATTGATGCGGCCAAAAGCCCTGTACCTCTACTCACTGACCGGCATCCCAACAAAAACATGAATGTTATGGAGAATGCACCGGCTAAACAACTGAGCAGGGACAGTGTATACTGATGATCATTAATAATATGATTTAATCCTTTGGCCATATACACATAAGCCGGGAATCCTGGAGGATGCGGCTGGTGGGAAAATATATCGAAATCATCCATGGCCATGAAAAATTGGACACTATCCCATCCGGTCAACCAAGGAGATCGAAAGAAGAAATAGCAGATAAAAACAGACACAAATATCAATAAAGAGATAAGCCTGTTTCGGTCAGACTGCAGTGTATTCCTTAGATATTTAAGCATATTTCCAAAGACAAATTTTTGATTCTATGCAAGGCAGAGTGATATCTCAGATGATAGAAAGGTTAAAATGGAGTATTGGGAGTCAGTTCAGGTGACCAAGGTTTTCCAGAACATTCACTCCGATTCTAAGATTTGAGGCGACATTTCGAACAGTCATCCCAGCCTGATCTACAGTTCTAAAAAAGTGCTCGTTTGTTTTACCGTTCTTATGCTCTTCAATGAGCCGGCAACCGTAATCAACAGCAGTTTTAATATGAGGCTCGGCCCATACCTGTCCTGTGCCATGAGGATATTCCCCTTCTTCAACCGTAACCAGGGTGTAGTCAACAGGCAAAATAGCCGGATCTGCCGTATAGTCTTCAACACCTGAGTAATTTGTCACAATGGCTCGTTTCCTCCGCAGAACGGACTCGGCAGCTCCTCGACCAAACCCTTCAGCACGGTGTAACGAGATAAATATATCCGATACATCAATCAGCGAGGTCATCTTCTCGTAGGTTAGGTTTTCGTTGATCAGGACCACGTTTTCGTCGATCCGGTTGACTTCGAAAACACTCATGGATCCATGGTTCTTTATTTTGAGTACCAGTTGAAAATCGGCGTGAGGGTGAGCGTCACGTAAACACCTATAAAACTCGATAATTGCCTCAGGATTTTTTCTTGCAATAAAAGATGACTCATCAAAAAATGATAAAAAGACCAAAGCTGAATCTTTGATACCAAAGAATTTCCGAGGATACAGTATGCCGTTATCCCTTTCAGCTGATTGTCCAACGTATCGAATAACCGGCTTTGCCCAGTCGGAGAACATTTTCTTTATATATCCTGAGAGTGCCCAGACCTCATCGAAACGGTTTAGCGGCTTTCTCCATATCTCTGGAAAAACCGGAAGCTCCCAGGCCGGAATAATGATATTTTTGACCTGAGAGTCAAATTTCATTCCTTTTTTTTCCAAATGTTCCAGGCAAGGGATTATCTCATCACCGTTGATATGAAAAATACGGATATCACCATAATTGCTATCAAATGTTTCTTTATCGAGCAACCATTGCGGTTTTCTCTCACGTCTCAAATTTTCGGCACCGTATATATCGAACAGTCTATATTCAATATTACACTCATCAAGCCCTCGCAAAAATGATGTCAGCTGCTCTCCTGTCCCAATGGGAGCGTAAGGGTGGCCTAAAACACAAATATTCATACCTCAGTGCTCCTTGACCACTTTTTCGACAACCTGTAACCAAGTGTGGCCATAATCTATGTCAGGCTCAAGGTGCGCCCCTTCGCCCCACTCGTTCCACGCATTGATAAAAAGAAGCCGTTCATCCATGCTGTAACATTGAGCCTCTTTACACTTCATTTCCAGGTAAAACTGGAAAGAACTCGGATGCACATTTTTAAAAACCGTTGAGCTCTTGCCGACCCTGGGGGTATTGTCCCACGATGGAAATACACCGGGAAAGCGTTTATATCCCGGATGGGGGCGGGAACATATCTCCGCAACAGCTTTTTCATAATCGATCAGCTGTCCGCAAAATGAAGCATTCACTAGATTCTCTGGTTGCTCTAGCAACTTTAACGACGACCTGACAACCACATTGTGCACAGGGAATTCCACCGCAGCATCAAAACCTAATTCTTCAGGTGGTCTGCTCGCTCCAGATGAGCGTTCCATACTGTCAACAAGGCAGAGGTACAGATCCGTTTTATATTTTTCCCGCCAGTAATTACGCCATGCCTGAGCCATTTTCTGAATGTCGTTGATCAGCTCAGCCCTATATATCAGCAGCAAAGGTTTTCCGTCTACTGCCATGTATCTGGGGTCATGAATAAAGCGCTCCATCATCCTGACAATTCTAAGAGGCTCTTGAGTAGCATCAAACTGTTGTTCATAGAGAATATTATTATCTTTGCCATCCCAATTTCTTGTCCAACTCTCATTGGCCCAGCAGAGGCAAAAATTAATATCCGCAGATGATTTGCAGAAAAGTTCTAACGGTCTTTCAAGTAATTCAGAGTCACCAAAATTGTAATAATAGAAGCAGAACCCATGGAGGCCGTATCGTCTGGCTAAACGCGCTTGTTTTTCAAAAATTGCCGTTCCGGATGAAAGATCATAAAATCCTAAGTCGGCAGGTATGTGCGGTTGATAGTGATTTTTAAAATTTGGGGACGCACTCGCTACCGCCCGCCACTCAGTATACCCCTCACCCCACCAGTAGCTGTTTTGTCGTATAGAATGGAATTGCGGCAAATAAAATGCAACGGGCTTGATCCGATTGTTCCCCGAGTGAAACCTGATATGTTCCGCTTGGAACTTCAGTTTGTTTTTAGCAGAGTTGTACAGCTTAAACGTGTTTGATTGCAACTCACTGGAAACGCTTAAATGATGAACAACGGTTGTTCCTGAAACATACAGGATTTTTCCACCGTTTTGTAAGAAACGTGTACAAAGCTCAACATCTTCGTAATAAGCTGGAGAATAATTTGTATTGAATTTCCCAATCGAGAGAAAATCACTTTTCCTAAAACAGATGCAAGCTCCGGAAATATAATCCACATACCTGTTATAAGAGAATTGAGAATCGTCAGGATCTTTTCCTAAACCGATTTGTAATGTTGAACAATCGGTTTGGACACTACATCCAGCCTCTTGTAGCCGTCCGCTTGGATAGATGAATTTGGGACCGGCAATTTTTGCATGTGGATCATCTTTGAGGTTCCTCATTAAGGATGAAGCACAATCATCAGTAAGCTGAACATCGCTGTTTAAAAGAAGAATATACTTCCCTTTACTCTGATATATTGCATTATTTGCGTTTTGCAAAAAACCGACGTTGGATTGATTACGAATATACTTAATAGATTGATGATTTTCCAGCAAAGTACGTATTCTTCCATCAGTTGAACAATCATCTGCAACAAGGATCTCCGAAGGAACCTGTACATGTTCGGCGATACTGACCAGACATTCTGCCAGGTATGTCAGACTGTTGTAGACAGGGATGACGATTGTTATTTCAGGGAACTGTTGAGTGATAAATGAAACCGATTGAATCGCTTTGACAGCAGTTTCGTCCGAAAACTCAATCAGCTCAGGAGCACTTGGTGACCGCCTCAATGACTCGGCTGTTGCTTCCTCTAACGATCTGTAAATATCCCGAGAACGGTCTTGCTCTCCGTCTTGAAAACGAGATGAGTAAATCCTTTTTTTTCTGTTATCCATTATGGGTCGTGATGTCAGAAAACCGGCCCTTTGCCCATGAACCACATAATGGACTAGTGGATTTTGTTTTGATCGTGCAACCTCTGGATAGTTTTGCACATAAAAATCACTATCAAACCCCTCTTTCGGTTTGAGCCCCTGAAGCCAACCTTGGGACAAATAATGCAGAAGAGGATTTTCCTGAGACATGGCCACATCAGGATTTTGAGCAAGATAATAGGTGATGTCGAAGTAAGGGCTTGGATTCCTCCCTTGTTGCCACCCTTCCTTGAGAAAATGGATGAGGGGGTTATTCTCACTTTCCTTGATATGAGGATTCTTGTTGAGGTAAAACCGGATATCGAAGAGCGGGTGAGGGTCTCGACCTTCATGCCAACCGTCTTGAATGAAATGTATGAGAGGGTTGATCCTCGCTGTTTTTACATCCGGATTCTGTTCCAGATAGTATACCGGATCAAAGAGTGGATGCGGTTTTCGCCCATCCTTCCAGCCACGCTCGATATAATGAAGAAGAGGATTAGTCTTCTTTGACCGGACATCAGGATTTTCTTAAAGATAGAACGCACTATCAAAAAGCGGGTGTGGATTGAAGCTGTTTAGGTACCCGTGTTTAATGAAATGATCTATTGCACTCAGACCGGTTGACCCAGCTTCAGGGTAGAGATCCTGGTAATACCCAGAATCAAACAGCTCATTGATAGCATCCTTGATTTGACTCCCGGAACTGTTGCCTGTCACCAGAGGAACTCCCCGCATAAATAGACGGCTGAGGATACGCAATGGTCGAGTAAGGCGCCAGGATTTGGAGGCAGTAATCCCCTTGAACGAGAGAGTTATTTCCTCGATCTCTTGAATAAGAGACGATATCTGTGTTCGCCGTTCCGTATTTACTTGTTGAAGCTTGCTGACTTCCCGGGTAAGAGACGATATCTGTGTTTGCTGTTCCGTATTTGCTTGTTCAAACTTGCTGACTTTTCGGGTAAGAGACGATACCTGTTTCCGCTGCTCCGTATTTTCCTGATCAAGCTTGTTGACTTCTTGAGAAAGGGACGATATCTGTATCCGCTGTTCTGTATTGACATCTTCAAGCCCGCTCACCAGACGATCATGTTTTTTTTGCGCTTCTTCCAGAGCAGGAGAGTGATAATGAACTCCAAGCTTCTCAGCTGCGGTGGCGTTTTTAAGAACTTCATGTGGGTATTGCGGTTTATGCAACAGGAGAAGAGCTATATCATCAACGGATTCAATAGATGACAGAGCCATTTCTTCAATAGTGTTTAAATAGGAATCTCCTTTTTCTTGGTGTATTAATAATAGACCACATTCTTTTGCTCCATCGAAAATATCATACTGTGACCTATTGAAATTGTTGGGATTATAAGCGGAAGCAATTACCCCAAAGATTGAATACCTGCGTAGATGAGCCCAGCCGAGAATTGCATGAGAAGCTTCTAGAGAATTAACCTCCTGAAAAATGATCGGTTTTGACTGTTCAATTGTTTTTTCAGCTCCATCCAATACTTCTAATTCCATTCCTTCAACATCGATCTTTATGAAATCAACCCGATCGATATTCATATCATCCAGCATTTTCACATCTATATCCAGCTCATCACCCTCCTTCTCCATCGGTTCGAGCCGTACTGCTCCAAAATTCCATTGAACATTCTTCCCATTTATCAATTTTCTCTTCTCACCGGCAGCGCCAAGTGCAAAGGGGTAGATTGTAATATTCTTGTGCTGGATATTTTTTGTGTTTTTAACTAGAAAGGGGTAGATAAAACCATTGGGCTCAAACGCATACACATTCCCTCCAGAACCGACCAATTCCGAGAACGCCCGGCTATGTGTTCCAATATATGCACCGACATCGACAACAATACTGTCTTTTTGAATGAAATGAGACAGTATATCGATTTCGACTTGCGCCCACTCTTCATAATGATGCAATGATGAAGTTATAAGATCACTTGCAGCTGGTGCGGCAAAAACACCATAACGGCTCTGGATAATCATTTAATCATCTAGGAATAATTTATTATTGCGCAGCGGTTTTACCATAAGCCGTAAAAACCGCCGGCTATGCCGGCGGATAACGCTGCTCATTAAAACATAAGTGCTTCGCACATTTGCTCCCCGGCTTTGCCGGGAATCAAAGCCACGCGTTTCACGCGTGGTTGTTTACTGATGAAAGTTGGGAAATATATCGATTTTCATCTGTATCTTACTCATACCACTAAAGCCATGTGCGACCCGGCTGGAAAGCACATCGAGCTGGACTGCATCATGGATCCAATGGTGCTGGATATGGTCATCGCCGAGTCCTTCGGCAAAGGCTACGTTTATTGTATATTTACCTTGATATAGATGCGGCATGGAGAATTTGAATGCAGCGGTGACGGTCTCACCTTCTCTAAAGACAAGTTGGTGCTCCCTGAAGTGTTGATCCGTACTCTCTGTATAGAGATATTCTCCCAGGCTGTTCTTGAGCATAAAGCCAAATGCCGGCCAGATAATGGGTGTATATACCTTTACTGAAATTTTGAAACAGACTGAATCCCCACCATTCAGAGTCCTCAACCGCTGGTCGTCTTCGTTGAAAAATCCTGCATCAACGATAGCTGCCCCTCCCCGACCAAAGCTGTCTGCATTAACTCGAAATCCAGAGACTGTATAGATACTGTCAAATTTTAAATCGCCATCAAAAGATACAGGTTGGCATGATGGCCCATTTATCTTCATCGAACCTTCTTTATTTTCCGGTGAGCTTTTTCCTCGAAGTGGATCATTATAAATATTCTCCAGGTATTTCTTACAAAGTTCCTCGGCATCGCCGAAGGTTGACGGTATTACACTACCGGGATAAAGGAGCAGGGCTTTACTGCACAGATTAAGCACCATTGATGTATTGTGTGTTACAAATAAGATCGTACCCCCTTTATCTTGAAAATCATGGAGAAATCGGAGGCATTTCTGCTGAAAGAAAGTGTCTCCGACTGCCAGTGCTTCATCGATAACAAGTATGTCTGCATCAACGTGTGCAAGAGCCGCAAAAGCAAGTCGCACGACCATACCGTTGGAATAGTTCCTTAGCGGTTGATAAACAAATTCTCCTATATCGGCAAATTTACAAATATCCGGTAGCCGTACATCTATTTCCTTTTTACTCAGACCCAACATCGATGCATACATTCGAACATTTTCGATCCCGGTAAAATCATAATTGAAGCCGCTACCGAGTTCCAATAATGCACCAATTCTTCCACTTACTTGAATACTACCGGAAGAGGGAAATAAAGTGCCACAAATAAGCTGCAGTAGTGTTGACTTGCCCGCACCGTTTTCCCCTATAACACCAACGCTTTCCCCCTTGCGCACTTGAAAAGAGACGTTTTTCAGAGCCCAATATTTCCTAAAGTGATAGCGGTGCCTCCCAATTAAACCGAGATTATGCAGCCTGTGAACAAAAGCTTCTTTCAGGTAATCAACTGGCTTCTCATAAACATGGTAGGCTTTTGAGAGGTCATGAACTTGTATGGCTGCATGCTCTGCCATCATTATGTAATTCCCACGTTTCGGATTTGCTGCAGGCACAGTGTGCAAACATAACAACTATTTAAAACAATTGCGTTTTACCGTTCAAAGCCTTTCGCTTTTTGACATATTGGATTTGGTAAAAACTCAATAAAATCAATGGAGAAAGGCTGAAACAAACATACCAGAAAATACCGGGCCCAACAAGAAGTAAGGCAGCTGCCGGCAGGATTTGTTATTGCGCAGCGGTTTTACCATATGCCGTAAAAACCGCCGGCTATGCCGGCGGATAACGCTGCTCATTAAAACATAAGTGCTTCGCACATTTGCTCCCCGGCTTTGCCGGGAATCAAAGCCACGCGTTTTACGCGTGGTTGTTTACTCCTCTATGCAGGACTACAAAGTCAGGCCCCTATTGTGTGGGAGTGCAACACGACAGCTACGAACGCACTTTACTTACAGTTGTTTTCTCCCTGCTATTTATCGACTTCAATTTATCCAGGGAATAGTTGGAAATCCATCAACTTGAACACGATATGGATCAAAATTTCTCTCATAATGCTGATATCGGAAAAATTCTAACGGATGAAATCCAGAGGAGTGCCGGACATTTTTAGCTTGATGGTAATCTTTCTAAAGATGCCTGGAACATGGGGAAATAGAAATGAGGGTGACAGGTAATTGTTTTTCACCCCCTCCTCCACACGTTTAGAATTGGGATTTTAAAACCGGAAATTGCCGCCCGATGAGGTACAAACAGAGGCAACAATCCTTGCTTTGACTGACTCATCCGGGTTTGAGATCTCCCTCTCCCATCATCGAAGGTGAAACGTTTTTTAACATGTCAGGAAAAGATACGATCCTGACAATTTGCTGTCAATCTGATTTTATGGGATAGTGGTACTTCAGCAGATGGGGGCATATGCCAAATATTGCGGAAATAGACGGCAAAGAATGCGGTCATCTGATTTATGGAAAACGTATTCTGCCTTGAGGATAAAAAAAATGACAACCGAACAATTCGCCAGTGATAATTATTCAGGTATTTGCCCGGAAGCACTCCAGGCAATCGAAAAGGCCAATAACGGTGATGCTTTTCCCTACGGTGAAGACGAATGGACGCAGAAAGCAGCCGATCTCTTGAGAGATTTTTTCGAAACCGATTGTGATAATTATTTTGTTTTTAACGGAACCGCAGCCAATTCCCTTGCCCTATCTTCCCTCTGCCAATCTTACCACAGTCTTATCTGCACCAACACATCCCATATTGAAACAGATGAATGCGGTGCTCCCGAGTTTTTTTCAAACGGTATTAAAATATTGTTGGGTAAAGAAGCAAACGGTAAACTGACACCAGAACAGATAGAGGCAATCGTTACTAAACGCTCAGATATACACTATCCGAAACCAAAGGTTATAAGCCTCACCCAGTCGACGGAACTCGGTACTGTATATACCACAACAGAACTGACCCAGATCAAGAATATGGCAGAAAAATATGGTTTACGGATACATATGGACGGTGCCCGGTTTAGCAACGCCATTGTTTCATCTGGAAAAACACCGGCGGAAATGACCTGGAAATCTGGTGTAGATGTCTTATGTCTCGGTGGCACAAAAAACGGTATGTCGCTTGGTGAAGCGGTGATTTTTTTCAACCGCGAACTTGGTTCTGAATTTGCCTACAGATGCAAGCAGGCCGGTCAACTTGCATCGAAAATGAGATTCATTTCATGCCAGTGGGCGGGCTTTCTTGAGACAGGGATTTGGCGGAAGAATGCTACCCATGCAAATGAATGTGCGCGATATCTGGCCGACCAGTTGGGTGGGAACACTTCCCTCAATCTGTTGTATCCTGTCGAGGTCAATGCTGTTTTTGTCCAGATGCCGGAAAAGATTCAGGCCGGACTCAGAAACCTTGGGTACCATTTTTATACTTTCATCGGTGCAGGCGGTGTTCGTTTCATGACCTCATGGAATACGACCACCAAACGAATTGATCAGCTGGTTGAAGATATTAATCGCCTGACGAAATAACAGCCCCGAAAAAGCCCGATTTTATGTTACAAATCAAGGATTAATACTATTAAATTTGGTGATAAGAATTTGCTTTTTTTCCCTCCCCCATACAGCCAGAATTGAGGTTTTGAAACCGGAAGTGTGGCGCCACTTCATGATCATCCTGATAAAATCCTCATCAATGAGCCCTTCCTTTTTGTGCATTATCAGCAGGTTCGCTCGAAGAACTTCAGCCAGGGGCTTCACTAAAGAATGGGGCATGACATGAGGGACAGGTAAGCGACTGAAAGGAGACTCAGGAACCATCGTCTGCGACAGGAGAAAGCAAGCAGGAATTCATGATGGCAATCAGGGCATCGAATACGGGCAGGTAAGCGCAACAGAGTGGAGACTCCGAACCTTTCTTAAGGTCACCGCAATCAAAATACGCGTGGACGACATCAGACACGACTGAGCGATAAAAACCGTATTAAACTGAAAATTCTTGCTGATAATTCCGCTCAAATCGTTCAAAATGATTTTTGAGGAGTTGATAGAGCGTTGATGTAAACGGATTACGTGGATGATAGACTGCGGTATTTTGGAGATATGGTTCGGACCTAGGCATCTAATTGCTCGAAAACTTCAAAAGAATTAATGTCGTGTGAGCAACATACAACCTCCTTCTGACATTTTTCTGACACACTACATAAGCGACGGCAAACGACAGCCGCACCTATTGCGGTCTTAAGTTAGTGAGAGATTTATCATAATACTGGCTTGGCCGACCCCTCTTGCTGACCTCTTCCTTGATGACTTAGAGTCGAGAGATCAGCTGGTGTGTCGGGGGCGATCCTGTATATATCGCTGATTAAAAATATGAAACAGATCATTAAAACGGAAAAACATCCCATCAAGTTGTGGCTTGATGATATTGAAAAAGAAGCGCTCCAGCAGGCTAAAAATCTGGCCAACCTGCCCTTTATTTTCAAGCATGTAGCTATCATGCCGGATGCCCATATGGGGTATGGCATGCCCATCGGCGGGGTCATGGCTTCGGAAAAGATGGTTGTGCCCAACGCTGTTGGTGTGGATATCGGCTGCGGCATGTGTGCCGTTCAGACATCGATCCATCACATGGACAGGGACAGTCTTAAAACAATTATGGCTGGTATCCGAAGCGCTATTCCGCTTGGTTTTAAACACCATAAAAGGCGGCAGCACGAAAGCCATATGCCCAATATCAAAGGAGCGCCACCCGTCTCCGAACTCCCCATCATCAACAGAGAATACAGAAGTGCGCTCGGCCAGATCGGGACCCTTGGCGGTGGCAACCATTTTATTGAAATTCAACGTGGCAATGACGGTTTTATCTGGCTGATGATCCATTCGGGCAGCAGAAACCTGGGATACCGGGTAGCCAACCATTACAACAAACGTGCCATCCAGCTCAATGCAAAATGGAAGTCACCGATTCCGAAGAAATTCCAACTGGCCTATCTGCCGATTGACTCGGAAGAGGGACAGAACTATCTTGCGGAAATGGGCTACTGCGCAGAATTTGCCCGTTGCAACCGTAAGCTGATGATGGCGCGGCTCCAGGACATTGTCCACTCATTTGTCACTAAAGTGAATTTTGAACCGATGATCCATGTGGCCCACAATTATGCCGCTTTTGAAGCTCACTTTCACAAAAAAGTCCTGGTCCACCGTAAAGGAGCTACCAGGGCGTTCAAAGGTGAAATCGGCATCATCCCCGGATCTCAAGGGGCTGCCAGCTACATTGTTCGCGGCAAGGGTAACAGGGATTCATTCATGTCATGTTCTCACGGCGCCGGACGGAAAATGGGTCGTAAACAGGCCCAGCGAACACTCTCCCTGCAAGATGAAATCCGCAAGCTTGACAATCAAGGCATCATCCACTCAGTTCGATCAAAACGAAGTCTCGATGAGGCCGCCGGCGCCTACAAGGATATTGACACCGTTCTCAACAATCAACTGGATCTGATCCAGGTTGTGGAGACGCTCCATCCCCTTGCGGTTGTCAAAGGCTAGGAGCCATGAAAAAGTTCATCTATCCTCTTCTGTTTATTTGCTTTTCCATCTGGCTCATTTACGATGATCTTCCCTACATCTGGATGTTTTTGCACAAAAAAGATATCGTCCAGACACAAGGTGTTGTGACAAAGAAATACAAAAAGGCACGCTCCCAGATCCGGGGCGGAACTGCTATGGATTACATCATCGAAATACGAGATATCAATTCCAGATGCAGTGGAAAAAGCAGGATTTCAAAGGAAAAATTTACAGATACCAATCTCAACGATGAGATAAAGATCCTTCAGTATAAAGGGAGCTGCCTGGCAGCCTTTGACAACCGGATGTTTGCTCCACCAATGGTTCACTTCATAGGAGCAGGCTTTATTCTGCTTGCCGGTTGTGTCTATCTGATATCGGGTATTCGAAAGGTTGTTAAAGAGTAAACAATCACGCATAAAACGCGTGGCTTTGATTCCCGGCATAGCCGGGGAGCAAATGTGCGAAGCACGTATGTTTAAATGAGCAGTGCTATCCGCTGGCGGAGCCGGCGGTTTTATACAGCTTACGGTAAAACCGCTGCGCAATTATAAACCGGATCAGGGAGCCAGTCGTTCGATGGACCATCCGGATTTCACTTTCTTATAAAGAAAGCGGTCATGGAGCCTGTTTTTACCACCCTGCCAGAACTCGAACTCTTCCGGTAGGACACGGTACCCTCCCCAAAAGGATGGTAATTCTACCTTGCCCTCACCCAGCTTTCTCTTGAACTCATCAAACTTATTCATCAGAAATGAACGTGAGGAGACCACCGATGACTGGTCGGAAATCCAGGCGGCAACCTGGGATTCCCGTGGACGGGACAGAAAGTACTTAATTGAATCAGCGGTGGAAATTTTTTCAGCCGTCCCGTTGATCATGACTTGCCTTTCCAGCTCCAGCCAGACAAAGAGCAAGCTGACCTGACTGTTTCCTTCTATCTCTTTTGCCTTACGGCTGTTGTAATTGGTAAAGAAAACAAACCCGTTGTCATCGAAATATTTCAGCAGAACGGTCCGCTGGCTTGGCCGTCCGGAGCCATCAACGGTAGCTAGAATCATGGCGGTTGGATCACCGATATCGGTATCCTTTGCCTGAGCGAGCCAGTCACTGAACTGGCTGACAGGGTTCCCTCTCAGATCTTCTCTGTTCAGGCCGCCTCGTAAATATTCACGGCGAAAATGACTGATTTCCACAATGCCCTCAAATTCATTTAAGTTGAGTTCCCGGTGTTTTCGCGCTCCAACTTAATCATTGAATATGGTCTTGTCATCGACTATTTCTATTTAATCAACCGAACCGGCCTTCTCTAAACAAATTGTAATGGAGTAATTAGAGAACGGTTATCTGCATTTTAAATAGATCGTGATAATCTACCGTTTTTAGGGTAAACAACCACGCTAGACAATATGGCTTTGATTGTACAAAAAGCCTGAAACAAAGGTCCTGTGCTACGGGTTCTATCGGATTTATATTTCAAGAGCCGATCATTTCCCGGTAACATTTTTTGGTCATTCAATCCCAAATGGACAATACCCTCCTGCAGCTGATTATAAACGAAGAGGCCGCGCGTCAGTTTTTATCCGACACCCCTTTTCTGCTGCTTTTCCTCTTCATCGCAATCTTTATACTGGTCCTTTCAAAGGGCGCGGACTGGATGATAGACGGTGCTGTCAATCTTGCTGTGAGAACCGGGCTGCCCAGGATTGTCATCGGAGCAACCATTATCTCCCTCGGGACAACACTGCCCGAGGCCTTTGTTTCGGTCATGGCCGCTTATATGGGTAACTCCGGCCTGGCCCTTGGTAATGGTGTCGGCTCAATTATTGCCGATACCGGGATGATCTTCGGTTTGACATGCATCCTGGCAACCGTTCCGGTCAACCGGTATATCCTCAACCGGACCGGCTGGGTCCAGGTAGCCGCCGCCACTCTGCTTGTCGTTATCGCCATATCGTCACTGATACAAAACCCTGGTGACCCGCAGCTGCACAGGTGGACCGGTTTTCTCTTTTTGGCCCTGCTCGCTGTTTATCTCTACACAACCTACCGCTGGGCAAAAAAGGGTGAGAGTCAGGAAGAAAATCAGGTGGAAAGTGATGAGGCAACGGCAACTCTTCCAAAGAGCTTTCTGCTTGTGGTCGGCGGGCTGATCATGGTTATTCTGGGTGCCCGCTGTCTTGTCCCTTCTGCTGCTGAAATAGCCATACGGCTGGGCGTTCCCGATGATGTCATAGCCGCTACCATAGTGGCCTTTGGCACATCACTACCGGAGTTGATGACCGCTATTGCCGCTCTTAGAAAAGGCTATCCTGAAATTATTGTTGGCAACATTGTCGGGGCGGACGTACTCAACTGTCTGTTTGTCATCGGTTGTGCAGCTGCTGCAACACCCCTTGCCATTCCAGTCAACTTTTATTATTTCCACTTTCCGGTGATGCTGCTCATTCTTTACTCGTTCAGATTTTTCATTTCCATAAACAAGGCGGGAACGTTTCGGCGCTGGCAGGGAGTCTGGTTGCTGGGAATCTATATTATTTATATAGTCATACAGTATAGCTTCCATATTGGTATTGAGTAAACAACCACGTGTTAAACGCGCGGCTTTGATTCCCGGCGTAGCCGGGGAGCAAATGTGCGAAGCACTCATGTTTTAATGAGCAGCGTTATCCGCCGGCTATGCCGGCGGCTTTTACAGCTTGTGGTAAAACCGCTGCGCAACAATAAACTCTGCCAGAATCCGTGTCAGAAATGATGTTATCGTTTGTAATAGGGATTAAAGTTAATCAAGGAGCTGCACTATGAACATTCTGCTGGCAATAGACGGATCTGAAGGTGCAACGGCTGCAAAGGAATTTCTCTGTCGTTTTCCTCTGCCCCGGCAGAGTAGAGTTACTCTTATTACTGTAATCGATAAAAATCTTTTTTCAGCGGAAGATGAACCGACGGACCCTGATCAACAGAGCAGCCTTGGTTCCATTAAAACATCTATTGATAGGGAAACAGAGGATTGTCTTACCAGGGAAGCCGATGGACTGAAACAGACCGGTCTGCAAGTGACCACAGAGATTGCGGCCGGACACCCTGCTGAAATAATTATCAAGCGCTCAAACGAGTTGCAGGTTGACCTTATTGTTCTTGGTTACAAAGGACTGACCGGGATCAAACATTTTTTACTCGGATCCGTTTCAGAAAAAGTTCTCCAGCATGCCGACTGTTCAGTTCTGCTTGTTAAACAAAAGAAAGAAGATGATGCAGAAACAGACAAGCAAAACCTACGGATACTGCTCGCTTACGACAATTCGGATTCGGCCCGAAACAGTGTACGCTTTTGCTCACAGCTGCCGTTGAGGGATAGGGATGAGGTAACAATCCTTACTGCCATACCCCTTGTAACGATTTACCGGCAGGATATCCGCCAACACATAAGCAAAATCTGGCATCAGAGAAAAGACTCTGCCCAGGCAGCTTTGGAGAAGGTTGCTTCAGATACGATATTTTCTACACCACTGGTATCAACCCGTCTCATCGAAGGAACGGACACCAGTGAAGTCATCCTCGACACAATCAAAGAGTTTAAGTGCGATCTTGCCATTCTCGGTGACAAAGGAGAAAGCTCCATAAAAAAATTCTTTCTCGGTTCTGTCACCGAAAAGGTGTCGAAGTACGCTGAGTGCGCTGTTCTGGTTGTCCGCAGTTAGCCCGCATGTTCCTCGTGTAAGCGGGTTTTGTGAGAAACGCGGGCCAGCCGCATTTCTTACCCTCGCCTGCTTCCCACTGTTGGTTGACCTGAACCGGATAGCTGCCACATGCCACTACAAAACCACATGAAAATGAATTATAGTATGTCATGCTCGCTTATTAGTTTCGGTGGAAAATTACTTTTTCAAAGGAGTCGGTTATGCTGAATACTCTACCAATCAAACGATCTCTATTGGTCGTTTTCTTTAGCTTTTTCCTGATTATGAATGCCAATACAGCCTCCTCCGGTAATTTCGACACTTTTGAGACCCGGGGGGGAGCTGTATTGTATACAGCCTATAATATCTGGCTCTGGCCCGCCCAAAGCATGAACTGTGTGAATTACAAAGGCGGCCGCACTTTCATCCCGGCAGGTAGTGAGGTACGAGGCGTGCGGGTTGTAGACCCGGCTTCCGGTGACGATTCTGTTGACGAGACGGACGGTGAAGGTATTCGTTTCTACCTTGTCAATGCCAGAAAGACCTATTTCATCTATTATCAGCCCAAGTATCACACCATTAACAGCGTCCATGACTTTGAAAAATATATGTTTACCTATACTCCTCTCAGTGAGCGGATTCTGGCCTTCAATGACCTTGAACGCCGAGCTATTCAACAGGGGGTCATTGTTCGGGGGATGAGCAAAAAAGCCGTTCTGGCCTGTTTTGGCCGACCCGATGAGAGGTACACCGAGGAGCTGAATGAAAATGAGTGGGTCTATCACGTCAACCGTGGAACGAAATTGAAAATCGTCTTTCAGCATGACCCGGTCAACAATCGGACTCAAGTCAGCCATATCGACGAACTATGGCGAGGCGGCCGCACCCATATGCCCAGTTACCCGGAGTCGAATCTGGTTAACTTTTCACCGCGGGCAACTTCAACCCCGCCGGCGGCTTCTGCACCGCAATCAAGCCCAACCTCCGGATCACTACAACCGCTTGGTGTGCAGCAAAAATTACAGATACTCAAAAGCCTCTATGAACAGGGTTTGATCGACGGTAAAGAATATCAACGGAAGCAAAGGGAAATCCTCAACCAAATGTAATTTACCAGCAGAGAAGCTGTGAGAAAGAACCAGGAACAGCAGAATACCCCGCGACAGGCTGTTCTGCTACCTTGGTATTGATTTCCCTGATAATGACTCCAAATGGAAGAAATTCCCTAAAGACTTCTTTGTTGATATCTATCCAACCAAACAGCGTCACTTCCTCACTCAACTGATCAGAGCCACCGGGACGCTGTCTGTGTCTAAGAAATGATCCTGTTCATCAATCCTCCCATAACAAAAAACTGTGAGCCGCCCGGAGGAATCCCCCGGCTTGTCGGGGCCGTTCGCGGGCACGGCTTTAACTGTGGAGTGCTTGACTGCTCCCATGAAGGACTTCTCTTTCTCTTAAAAAACAAGTGTAAAGCAAATGACACCTGGTCGAAAAGGGCCATCAAAAATCAGAGGAGCAACAGGGAACTCCTATCATCCTGGAAAACCTATTTGAACAGGGATCGCTACCATCGATGCGTAACAGATCTTAATCGACTGCTGGAACTGCAAGGCAAGCCGAACCAACTGTCGCTGACTCTCTCTAATTTCAGCGACCAGCATCTTTCACCACTCAAGAGCATGGACCTGATCAGGGCCGCTGAAAATTATCGGGATAATATTTTTTTCCCTTATTTCTCCAAACGGCTCAGAGAAGTTATCCATGATAACCAGCCGACACTGATCGGCCTGTCCTTGAATTACCTAAGTCAAGCCGTTATCAGCTTTGGTATCATCGGTTTTATCCGTGACTGTTTCCCGCAATTATCCATTGTTGCAGGAGGTGGCCTAATCACCTCCTGGCTACGTAGCTCAGACTGGCGTAATCCCTTTTCAGGGTTGATAGATCATATGATTGCCGGGCCGGGAGAACAACAGCTCCTGCACCTTCTGGGTTGGAAAAAGGAAATAGACTATCACCCACCGGATTATTCGGATTTCATCTCCCAAACCTATTTTTCCCCAGGCTTCATTCTTCCCTACGCGGCATCCAGCGGCTGCTACTGGAACCGCTGCTCATTCTGTCCGGAAAAAGCCGAGAGCAACCCGTATATCCAAGCTCCGGTTGATCAAACCATGGACGACCTGAATCACCTGATTAAAACAAACAAACCGATTCTGATCCATTTTCTGGATAACGCTATTCCCTTACCTGTTCTTGACCGATTATGTAAAACTCCACAATTGGCAAACTGGTACGGTTTTGTCCGGTTTAATAAACGTTTTGAAGACCTAGATTATTGCAGAGCTCTTAAACGCTCCGGCTGTGTGATGCTAAAACTGGGGCTGGAGTCAGGAGACCAGTCTGTCCTGGACAGGCTGGACAAGGGGATTAATCTGGAAGTTGTGTCAAGATCTCTCTTGAATTTGAAAAAGGTCGGGATTGCCACTTATGTCTATCTGCTCTTCGGCACGCCCGCTGAATCGATTAAAGAGGCAAGAAAGACAATGGATTTTATAACCAGGTTTCACGACTGCATCACCTATTTGAATCTGGCCATATTTAATATGCCTGTTCGCAATTCAGTTGCTGCTGGTCTACAGATCGACTCATTTTATGAAGGCGATCTGTCACTGTATTGCGACTTCACTCACCCAAAAGGCTTTAACCGTAGACAGATCCGTCTTTTTCTGGACCGGGAGTTGAAACGACAGCCACAAGTCGCTGCCATTCTTCGGCGTGATCTACCATATTACACATCAAACCACGCCCCACTCTTTCATATCAAATAAGAGATAACAATGTGTCAGCAGGTCTATTCCCATACATGTACTATAGGGTATTAGGGTTTTCACCCGGATTGTCTACATGACAAAACAGCTGCAGATTAACTGCCTCAGCAGCGGACAAGTACGGGAAATCAGCCCACTCATTGTTATTGAAGAAGTTTTTCAGCTAATTGGGAAAGCCGGGTGCATACTTTGTTTTTTGTTTCAATCTGTGCTTTTCTACAATACAAAATCCCCTTTGCAATCGGTTCAAAAGCCACTTCTGCTTCTCGTCGTTCAAGGTAATAGTTTGCCAAGTTTGCAAAACGGGTTTCTCGATTTTGAAAAGCAGAAGAGACGATCTGTCCTATTTTTTCGACAAGCTGACGACGCATCGCCTCCTTTACTTCTATTTCTGTCGGCAGTTCCAGCGGTTTATACTCGATTCCGGCTTCTTCAACCTCATCCTGGAACTCACTCGAATTTTCTATTGTGGCATCTAGGTTCTTCACATACGATATGGCTCCTTTTTCCATATCGAAAATACGAAAACTGACCTTGGCAAACCCGGTCATACGTGCCAATCCTTTTCTGTATTTGACAAATTGTGGTACTCCCTTGCTAATAGTCCTTGGAGGTTTTGAAGGCCATGTGGCAGGATTCGGCCCGTATATTTGCTCCATCTGCCTATATGCCGGATTAGGAACAGTCTCCCCACCCATTACCACTTTTGCCGTCGCCTGACGCTCATCAATATTTTTTTCAACTCTAAACAGCGAAACATTTCCGGTAACCATCAGATCGAGCCCCAGAAGTTCAGCTTGTTTTCTATTTTTCGCTTTAACCTCCTGGATGATTTCATCAATATTATCCCTTTCAAGAATATTTATTCCATAGGGCAGTACATTATAAAGATGACTGATAAGAGCATCGGAAAACTGCTTGCCGGAGTCCGGCGCATGATGAGGTGAAGCGAAACTGCCAACGGCAATATTCGAGACCATCGCTCTATCAACATAATCTGTCAGATCTGTATGGAGTTTGAAAATATCTGAATTGACATTATCCAATCCTTTTGCTCGTTGAATCAGTAAGAAACCTTTAAAAGGAGCATTATTCTTGGATGCCGTTAACGCCTGTTTATAATAATGCTGAGCTAACCCGTCTCTAATAATGGCTGGTAAGTGTGATGAAGAAAAAGGTACAGGAGACATCGATTCGAGCTGCCTGAGCTCGATTATTGCCTGGGCCGTGAGTCCTTCATTAAAAAGTGAATAGATCTCCTTTACCTTTTTCATTAATTGGCCAAGCCGTTCCTTCAGATTTATCAGGTTCCTGTTTTGGGGATCCAGTACAAGAGCCTTTTCAATGAACTGAGCAGCGCCGTCAAAGTCATATTGGGAAATAGAATTTTTTACTTTTTGCGTTACTTCCGATACTTGTTTTTTAACCAATGCCTCATTTTTCTTTTGGGCTGCAGCCGACTTCAGTTGAGCTAATTCCTGTTGATAGTGATCATACGCCTGTGATAACCGCTGTTCCCTGTCCTGGTATGGAATACCTTGGGAAAGAATATCCATAGCCCTTTCCAGACGTTGCTGCAGCCCGCTGTTTTTATCTTCATAAGCGCTTCTAGCCCGAATTAGATATTCGACTGTAAGTTCCTTTTGGGCTTGGGATAATTTATCTTCAATCTGCTTCTTGATATTGCTGTCCTGAGTCTTTGTAAGAGCGAGCCTGTAAGAGTTTATGGCCTGCATATAATCACGTGCCGCCAGGTGTTGGTCACCAAGCTTGGCGCTTTCTGGTGGAACACAACCGAACAGAAACAAAGCTGATAACATGAAATAAACGATACCGTTTCTCATAGAAAACCTCTGAAATATACAATTAAACAATATGGATGGGGCTAGTCTTAAAAAGAATCATATTCTCTTCTTTTACACTACTATTTTTTCATGGCAATGGTTTACATGGCAGTCCATTAATCTTTTGTATAATACCTGAGACAAAAGAATCTTGTGAAGGAATTGCCTTCCTTGTTGCTTTACTGCTGGAATAGGTTACCACGATATTTCTCGTATAAACTTTATAGTACGGATAGGTGTTACTTGTTGTTTTATACCCTGTTTTCCCACCAAAATTCACCTGGGTGCATCCTGCCCTACATGCTTGACCATATTTCTGGACTGTCGCCTGGGCTTCAGCCGAAGTTGATTATACAGTCATGAGGATATTGACATTTCTCTTTCCTCCCGAGGCCGTCCAGCTCTTTGAATAGGTTGTTGAAACGCCTGACTGCCTGGAGCAGTTTTTCATCGTTTTGTCACTCACCCCCAGGGACTGTGAAGTCGACAGCACAGAACACATCTGGTTGAATGAATAAAGCCGATAAAAAAACAAACAGAAAAAGTCTGACAGTTGTCATGAGACACCTCTGGGTAAATCATGCGAGTAAAAGAACAAGTAATATTTATTAATTGGCTGCAAATACGTATATTCTACTTCTATTGCTGTTGTTGTTTATGATAACTATCATTCGCTTTCTTGTCATTTGACGTGTCAGGAGGAACGATCGCTTCATAGCAGTCCTTATAGAACTTGTAGAACTCGTATGCTGTCTGAGCCCCCGGTTCATCGCCTCTGCCGCGTGACATATAATAATTGAGCCGGTTATATGCCTCCATGTATTCCCGATACGCTTTTGCTGCACTCTTCGAGCATGTAAGAGTCTGCGGCTGAGCAACATTGGCATCCGGATCACCCATGTCAGTTTTATGCGGTTGACCACTTTGCCCGGACGTGTAATCAGAGGGTTGCTCATAAACCGCGCCCTGCTCTTGTTTGGGTTCCTTCTGGGAGCCTGGAAACTGTTGCTGCTGGTATTGTTGGGTGAGATCATCTATCTTTTCATTTGATTGGTTTATTGTTGGAATACCCATTCCGCTGTCATGGAGCGGATTATAGCCATCAACCTGTTGTTTTTTGCCTGCCTGATCATTGCCGGAGCAGAGATCACGATACTCTTCTATTTCAAACAATCGAGATGCCATCATATATGGCCACGTTCTTGGAAAGGTCTCTTTTTCCGCAACAGTTGGCTCACGACCGAGCACTGCCTGGTATACGTCTCGATTTGCTTCATGACCGCCTTTTTTCATGTTGAGATATTCCTGTGATTTAAAGAAAGCAATGATCATCTCCTTCCTGGATAATCCATCGCGGAGGTCATTCATTCTGCGGGTTATTTCCATATTGGATGGATCTCTTTCAAATATGCTCTGATAGAGAGAAAAAACAAATTGCCGGTCCACCCCACATGGGCTGCCTCGCAAATTTTTTGCGGCATCTGGATGATCTGTAATCCTGGTAATGTCACCTAATGGTTTATCCTGTTTGGTCGCCGTTTTTTTACCTGACAAGGACGAAAGAATCAGACGTGGGTGTTTGTTTTTATCAGGATGCTCTCGGGAGGCAAAACCGCAGACCGACTCCCCTGTTGATTGACTTAGGTTTCCTGCAACTTTTAAGACAAGTCCGTTATTCGGTGTTCCTGCCAGCCATTGTCTGACCAGTTGTGTGATATCAACATCTATATATTGATCTTTTCCTGCATTCGGTAAAAAGGATGCTGATTGATACGGACTGAAAGAAGGTTGGTTCACCCAGCTGATCTCACCAGGCAAGGCCACTTTTTCAGTCTGGCCAGAATGATAGGTGTCGCTACCTTCCTGCCATTGGCCAGTCACAGCATGAACTCCGACAGCAAGAGTATTTTTTCCGCTGGTATGGTTTTGGAAGAGTCGCAGAGTAGCCTTCTTAACATTTTCTTGGTCAATCCCGGAAAGGTCAAATTTCAGGTAGGCCCTTTTTTCCCCTCCAACCGGATGCCATCCTGTCTCAAGAGTAGTATGTTTTCCCCAGTTAGCCTTGTTCCAGTTACGATAGGAATAGGCATAAACATGAGCGTCGGCAACAGGTTTAAGGTGAATAGTATCTTTGTCAGGTTTATTAGCTATTATTGGTACAGGTGTGACAGCAATACCTGGTTCAACGTCAATATCCCAACCAGATTTTTTGGGTGTGTTGTTGGCAGGTGTCAGGTTGGTAATCTCAAACCCGCACGCTTTGTCCATGCTAGCGTGCTTACCGGCATTTATCAAAATTGGAGGCTCATCACTGTTCTTACATTTCATGCTAACCACACCCTCAAAAACAGACACTGTAGTCTTACCTGAATTTGGTTCATAGGTTATCTCAAACATCGTTCCTTCAACTCCAGCAATATCATTAGATGTAATGACTTTAAAACCATTATGATCACGACCATCCCCTTTAAAAAATAATTTGTTCACAAAAAGTAAAATTCCTCCTTTTTTATTTTTAGTTTTTTTATCAAATTGAATTCTGGTACCTGCTTTCATCATAACCACCGCTGGCTGGTCATCAAGATCTGTCAGAATTATCTTTACCATAGTACCATCACCAGCAAGAAGTATATCGCCCCAGTATACTTTATCCCCTTTTTTGAGCTGTTCTCCTGTTTGTCCTCTACGAGTCGTACGTATTAACTTGCCGCCTACATTATTTGCTATAATTGCCTCTATATGGCCTGCCGGCTGGTTTTTGGTGCTCTTCACTTTATGTTCAATTTCATTGCCAAGGTCAATATTAGGGTAATTATTGACAAAGGTGATGTAATCCTCAAGCAGGGCCAATGGGTCGGATCCAGTTGACCCGGTATAATTATCCCGGTGCGCCCTTATCAAGACGCGATAGTCATGACAGTAGTACTCCCATTTCTCGTAATCACGGCCGCCGTCTTCATGGAGAAAACTTGTGTTGCCTTCTTCGTGGACGATGCTGGTATAGAGCCGATATGCAGGAATACCGCTCGCAATTGTGATGTTCTCTCCGGTTTCAGTCACGGTCTGAGCGCTTCTTCCGTTGGTTTTACGTCTGTTGTTGAAGGGAACCAGTGTAGAGCCTCTATCGTACACGATATGGATATCGAAACTAAGATTCTTATCGCTTCGGTATCCTCTACTACTATAGGGATCCTTGGGCCAGTTCTTGCTCTTTGCCCAAGCGGCCAAGACCTCGACACTATCCCGCCCGGCTGCGCTGGCACTGGTTGGCGTCAGAATCGCCATTAAATAAACAATCGCCAGTAGCAGAAAAAAAGGGGTGAAAGGCAATGATAGAAAATTGCTTTTCACCACCTTCCCCACACGGACATAATTAAGTTTTTTTAATTGGGCAATCATTATAAAAGTGGGAAAAAGAAGTAACATCAGAAGGGAACAGCAGGTGAAAGGGATGGTGTTAATCTGCTTCCACAGACATAGTAGATATATCATAACAGACCTCCCTTGGGGAATTGAGCATATCAGTGTATGCAGACTTTGATGATCGTTTATGGCAATCTGTGTTCCATCTTCCTGTTTTATTCATTGAGAACAACTTTTAAATCCAATTGGTTCAAGGTTACCTGTACAGGTTCAATTCGAAAACCGGGAAATTTTCTGTTCGCCAACTCATCAGCAATGTTTGTGGCCTTACCACTGTAATCAATGGCCAGTTCAGCGGATCGTGCTAGGTAGCTCCTCTGATGAAGGGCTTTAACTCCCTGCATCTCTTTAGTCAAAAAGTTCTTAATGAACATAAGATGACGATAGGAAACAAGACCGCTTATCTTCAAGGTTACCAGACGTTCACGGCCATATGTTTCACCCCGCCATTTTTGCAGGATGTCAGTCATGAGCGGCTGGGCAATTTTTCTTGACGCCGACTCGATCGCCAACGTTCCGCCCTGCATTTCATCCAAGTGCGCTTTGCTCGCTCTGCCGCTTTTTGCTGAAATAATGCGGGCATCATCAGTCCGCACAGCCCTTACCTGGACAACTCCCTGGAGCGATTGCATCTGCGTGTTCAAGATCCTGCCGCCAGCATTTTTTGAAAAGGCTTTTCCTGTGATGACAATCTGGGCTCCCGCATTGAGTCCGGCAGCTGCCGCCTCCTGAGCATTGCCGGTCAAAATTCGAACAGCCTGGTCTTTGCTGATATTGGCTTTAACAGTCTGGGGATCGACAACATCAAAACCGGCCTGGATAAACTGCTCTATCATTGTGGTTTCGGCCTGACCGATCGTTTCCCAGGCGGTAGTGCCGAACATACCAGCCACCTTTTCTTCGATAACGAACATGACTTTCGGTTTCTCGGCAAGCACATGGAGAACACCAATAGCTCTCAGATCGTTCATCAAATTGGTTCTGCCCACTTCGGCCCGGATTTTCACCCGGTACAGCCCACCTTCCGCCTTTTCCGAGATGATCGAGTACCGTCTGACGTAGCCGCTGGTCTGAGAAAGGATCTTGTCGTGGATGACCCTGAATCGTTCCGAAAGGGTATCAGACGACACAAGTGTGCCGACAGCCTGCTCAACAGCTCTACGCAATGCATCATCAAGAGCCTTATCGCGGGCGGCAGCCTGATTGTTATTGATGATGGCACTCACTCCTTCTGCTTGAACAAGCTCTGTATTTGCAGCATGGGTAATCTGAGACAACCCGGAGAAAGCCAAAATAACAAGGCAAAAGACAAGAACTGCACGGTCTATTTGGTGGAACGAAAATGAGCTTTTCATAATTCAATATTTTTTTTTTAAGTTAAATCAAAAAATGCCAACGTACTAAAACCATTATATTTGTCCTATTTTTCATCACTTGTTCAATGATCCAGTTTATTTCTGATAATTGACCTGCATGGTTCCAGTTGCTCCTGCGGAGAGTTTCCATTGTTGGCGCTTCTTGCCAGCAACAACATCGTTTATCTCCATTTCGGCTGAGTTGTATGGCGACAACTTGTGCTTTTTCTGCATTTCAGGATCGCCAATGTTCAGTGCTTTTATCGTCAGTGTGTTGGGACCAAGATTGAGATGGAGAGTCATGGACTGCCAAGCTTTTCTCAGTGTCAGGTTACTTCTTATTACTTTACCGTTTAATGAGATTGTTACTCGATCAAGGTCTTCAACACTGTGGTCCCGAACTCTCAACTGTGTCGGCGTCTTGTTTACAGTGACACCAGTTAATCCTCCCTGGTTATTAGGTTTATTCGTGCCACCACCTGCTCCCGTATTTGAGCCTGCCGGCTGTTTATGGGGTGGTTTGACCACACCTTGACCAATGACTCCCGTTGTGTATGGACCAGGTTGCACAGTAGGTGTTTTTCCTCCACCGATGGAACCACTAGTATTTCCAGGAAGATTACTGGTCGGACTCTGGTTTATGTATGTATTAACAAGCTGTCCCACTTTACTAGTATTAGCCGGATCAGGATCGGGCGGATTCATTCCTGGATCATCACCTGGATCGTAACCTCCTCCGCCATTACCAGTACTCCTTTTTTTACAGCCGCCTTTTCTCTTTTTGATGTGTACAGTCACCTTATCTGAAAATGTATTTCCAAATGATGGTGATCTTGGTTCTGGATCCTGACCTGTGCATTGTATAGAATAGGTTCCCGGTTTATCAGGTATATTCTCGCATGTTGCAGGAATATAATGAGCCCATCCTGGTTGATGTTGCTGACCATAATCTATATAACCGAACCTGAACTCGAAGCCTGGTTTTTTCCCACTGCATTCCTCAATGGTTATTTTCCGTGGTGCAGCCAGATATCCAACCAGTTCAACACCTCCTGTGGATGGAGGAGTTACCGGAGGAGTTACTGGAGGGGTAACAGGTGGCGTAACTGGTGGAGTGACAGGTGGAGTGACAGGTGTATTTCCTCCTGTGGGTGGCGGAGAAGGCGGTTTTTTAAGTGCCATACATACTTTTGCAAGTTCAGGCAGATCTGAACTGCCTTTAAATGCAAATGCAGCACTGATGAAATTGCTTTCAACTTCCTGGAAATCCTTATTGGGTAACTTTATCTTTTCACATGGAGGTTTGCCGCTGAGAATTGGCTTATAGTTAACCAGAAGATCTTCATACATGCCTTTTGAATTATTATACTTCAAAAGGCTACTGTTTCTGGAATACCAGCTACTGGTAAAATCAATATCACCTTCAACCATCAACTTGCCTAAACAGTCCTCGGGTGCATTGGTCCCCCAGGAAATAACTTCTGAGATCTTTTTCTTCTTTTCTTTTGCCAGATTATCCATTCCCTTTTTCAGTTTCTTGAGGGTTGTCTCAAATTTCGACAAATCTTCCCCAAGTTTCTTAAGAGAGCCTTTGATGATATCGCTGTTCTTTTTTGCCCGCTGCAACCTCTTCCCAGGAAAAAGTTTCTCAGAAGCCGGGTCAGCGGGGTCTGAGAGAAATGCGGAATCATATGCATTCTTTAAGTCAGCCGAGGATTCTTTTGATGCAGCATAATCGCCTTGTAATTTTATCAAGAGAAGTCCTGCTTCCCTGTAGAGTTCATTAATCCTGACAGCGTCCGATTTACCTGTAGCTGCAGTACAGTTGTTGGCAAGTTTTTTTGCCTCATCGAGCAATTTGATCATCTTCTCCGCAATTTCTTTTGATTCCTCTGACAAATCACTGAGTATTTCAATGTCAAGCTCAGCTTTTTTACAGGCTTCTTTTGCCTTTTTCAGGGCAGATGCATCTTTTCTGAGTTGTTTATTTGTATCTCTTATCTTTTTTATGTTTTCATCGAGTCTTTTCTTCTCTTTTTCGGCTGTCCTAAAGGTCTCATTTACTTGGCTTCGCAACTCCCTGATTTCATTCAAATGATTATCACATTGTTGTTTAGCCTGAGCCGGAGTCGGCGGCTGACCGCTTCCTGGCGGCACATTGGGTGGATTTGGCGGTTTGAGCTGCTGGGCTACCTGATTTTGTGCATTGGAATATCCAGGCGCAAGCTGCTGAGAGCTGGGCGTTTGTCCTGAGCTATAAGTCCCTATCAGGACAGCTCCTCCAGCTAAGATCGCAAGAGGTACCCATAGGGGTACTGAAGCAATAAATGGTGTCGCTACTGAGGCTTTCGCTGCTAACCCTGCGAGTCCAGCGAGTCCGGCAGCTGTCAGACCCCAGAATTCTATAGATAGTCCCATTGGATCTAAATATGTGATCGGATTCCAATCAGCATATTTGTACGGGCTCACAGAACCAGACATAACCTCAGGATCCATAGAGGTAAACAGCCCTGTCATCGGGTCAAAATAACGGGCACGGTTATGAAACAAACCGATATCAGCATCATATTCCCGTGCTCTATAGGTAAAAGGATTGGCAACCCGTTCTGTTCCTTTAAACAGTCCATATGCACGGTAGCTATAGCGATTAACCAATTTCCCTTTTCCATCGAATAGACCCGTGACGTTGCCACGACCGTCCGTGGCATAATAATAGGCCTGCCCATTGCGGAACATGGCCAGAGGCTGATCAATTCCTGGCCCAAAGACATACTGGGCAATGATCTTTCCTTGGTCATCCATTTCCGACGTAAGATCAAATCCGTCATACTTGAAATTGCTTTCATGTAAGCTATTGCTTTTTACAATTCTTCTACCCAATCCGTCATACCTATAGGTGCCAAGAACTGTTCTTTCACGGTTGGATCCGATTGCTTCAGTAACTTCGGTTAACTGGCCAAGCCCATTGTATGAGTAATCGATATGCTGGGAAGTACTTTTGTCTGACTTCTTTTTGAGCGATCCGTCTTTACTATAGGTATAGGAAAAAAACTGATCTTCAAGCAACTGCCCTGCATTGTTATACGAGGTGGTCTTTTCCTGTCCACTGATCAGCCGGTTGCCCGCTCTTGTAAAAACGAACTTTTCTGAGAAACCATCCTGATAATGAGCTGATATCAAACGTGATCGGTTGTCGTAGGTGTAGTTTGATGTCTCTCCTAGGTGGTTTTTGATTTTTAAAATGTGATTGCTATTGTCATAGGTATAGCCATGACTCATAATTGCCGTTGGAGAGTTGCTGTCAGAGTTTAGTGTATTAAAAGAGCTCTTTATAAGTCTGCCGGCCCCATCGTAGTGTAATTCTTGCTGGATGTTGTTCGGGAATTTTCTTACCTTGAGTAACCCATCCTCATTATAGACAAACTTGATTGAGCCTGTTTTCGAATTGACTATTTCAATCAGTCTTTTGGCATAATCATAGTGATAAAGAGTCTTGGTGCCTGAAGAGTCTTCCATGCTGGCTCGATTACCCGACTGATCGTAGGTATATCGATGATAGAAATCGGTGTCTTGTTCTTTTACTTCAACCGGCAGGTTGTTCCTGTACTGGATCGAATAGTCTCTTTGCTTATTTTTTACACGAATAACATTCCCCACGGCATCATACTCATACAGCAAGAAATCCCCATTGGAGAAATCAATTCTGGTAGGTCTTCCCCAATTATCATAGGAGGCATGAACTTCTCTTTGGTCTTCTTTAATTTGAGTGATTAAACCCAACCCGTCATAAACAAACTGCACATCCCGGTCAGGAGGAATGTGGGATGACGTTCTATTGCCATGACTGTCATATCCATGTTGAATCCTGTAACCTTCCTCACCATCTACACCGGTCACGTTGCCTTGCCGATCGTATTGAAAACCGATCTTGTTGATGACATCACCGTTGACTGAAACAATCCGGCCGAATGCATCGTAGCTGATCTTTTTTGTTCTCCATGCAGGATCAGCACTTCTGACAATCTGGCCTAGATTATTGTAGGAAAAAAGTGTTTCAAAGCCCAGAGGATCAATTTGAGACAACAAAAGTCCGTCTTTATCATATGTAAATTGGTATGTTCTGCCGCTTGGATATGTGACCGAATCGAGCAGACCTTTTGTATTATTCTTAAAAGTAAATTTGCCGTTCTTTGGATCTGTAAGTTCAGACAGTTTGCCGGCCTTATCATAAGAGAAGGACCAGGTTCCGCCCTGTTCATCAGTCAGAGTGTGGAGCCGGTTTGTCTTGCCATAATAAGTAAAACGGGCTTTTCCACCCAAAGTATTGGTTTTTTCAACAAGACGTCCAAACCAGTCATATATAGTTTCCTCTACATTCCCCAACGCATCAGTCATGTTGGCCGGATGACCCTTCTCATCAAAATCCTGAATTAAGGATTTCCCATCAGTCTGAATGGTATGTTTCCGCCATCCGATAAAGATATGGACAATTTTATTTCCACGTGAATCGATAACAGTTATTTTGGATTTATCGGCGTTCTGTTTGTCAACCTCATATACATATCTGCTGTGCTGCTTTTCAGGACCCTTCTGTTCTACAAGCCGGTCAGTCTTTTCATCATAAATCATCTCTACACTGCCGATCCCCGGACGATTCCATGATACAAGATTATGCGAGCTGTCATATTTAAAAGAATCGCTTGTTCCATCAGGTTTTCGAACCGAAATCAGATGGTCTTTTGCATCATAGGTGTAATGCCATTCTTTGCCGTTGTGATCGGCAATCGTTTTGATCTTGTCTTTTTTATTGTACGTAAATCTCAGCTCCTTATTTCTCGAGTCAATGACACTGTCAATCAAGGCTCCTTTCCTGTTAACAGTGAGGGCATTGCCGTTCAGGTCTACATGTTTTATGAGATAGCCGGATCTGTTGAAAAACCACTCCCCATCATTTTGGCTTTCTTTGATATACGTAGCGGCCTTATTACTTCGAACGATTCTAAGGGTTTCATTTGTTGCTCTGTTAATATAACGATCCGTTTTCACGGGAAAAAAGGTTGCATAGGAACCATCATCTCTATACTCAAGGATGTTTCCGGAGTTCTTATCCAAGGCAATTCGTATATCACAGGGAAAAGAGGTCCAGCCCCACCCGAATTGTCCGTTATAAACAATTCGACTATTGTACAGACGAGTAATAACTATCGGTTGAGGTCTGGACCTGGAGGAGAAATCAGCAAACTCAAGGAAGAGATTACCATTTCTTAGATTTGTTAAAACGCCACGAACGTGTTGAAAGAAGCCAAGCTTGTTACCTGCGTGGGGACGACCGATGTTAATGTCCTCATTGATTGAGGAAGGGATGTTCTTACTTATTCTGGATGCCTGGCTTTTTTCCCCGTACTTGCTGATGATAGAGAAGGAGCTATTGTCATGAGAACAATAAGAAACCAACAGATACTATTTCTGATCATTTTTTTTTGCTCTCCTTCAATGTATATAACTCAATCTTTATATATAGACGTTTTTATATAGCTCCTAGCTCCTAGCTTCTTCTTGAGAGTAAATTATGATTTCAGATTATTTCCCATGTCCGAAGAGATTGATTTTCTTTGAGCGAAAATCCCGGATTCCATTTTCGATTTCCTGGCTCTGTTCTGAGTATTAAAAAAAATTTCTGAAATCCTGCCTGAGAACAACCTCCATTTCCACTTCAACACTACCATCCTCATGTTGAATAGTATGGACAACTTTTGCTCCCCGGATATAGGCATCCACTCTGGATTTAATGGAATCATTCTTTGTAATAAAATCCCGGACATGCGACCTGGCAGAAATATTAACGCCATACGCCTGTTCGAGCAGGTTTCTCAACGCATCCAGCTTGGCAGCCCTGACAGCCATAAGCCGTGCCTGGGCCGCATTGACTGATCTGCCAGGAGGCGCTCCGCTGCCTGTGGCCCGCAGTGTGATATTTTGCCAGGCGACAACTGGATTTGGCTGAGGAGGAGGCCCTGCCGGTACAACAACACAGCCCGAAAAAGTAAACAGTGCGATAAAACTGTAGAGTAAAATTCGTGTATACATAGCAATACCTCCCTTTTAAAGATTAGTTAGTTGAGCAGGGGGCCAATATTCGTTTCAACAACAACTTCATATCTTGAGTCTTTGAGTTTTTTTTCAGAAACCACTTTTGCCCCATTAATGGCACCATTGACCTTTGTGCGTACATCATCACTGTGGAGTGAAAACTCCCGTACTGTTGATCGTGAACTCACCAGCACACGATTGATCTGCTCAGCCAGATTTCTCAAAGCATCATTTCTGGCTGCCCTGAATCCGAGCAGATCGGCTTCAACCACAGACAGACCCGGTTCATTTGGAGCAAGACCGTATCCTGTTGCCTGGATCATATTTCCGGAAGGGACAACAGGCTGCGCCTGATGACTGCCGGACGGCGCGCCATAACCGACACCTTCAATAACCTCCTGGTCGTACTGGAGTTGTTCTCCCAGAATCGACTCAACTTCACCGACGGTTATCTCAACAGTCACCTGAGCGGTTCCGTCACTTAATTCCTGGTAATCTATTTCTTTGGCTCCTCGTATGGCAACGGACAACCTGGTTCGAATGACATCTGAAGCAAGAACAAAATTGCCGACAGTCGATGAACCATCCAGGCGGACCCCATAAACCGTTTCCGAAAGATTTCGCAATGCGTCAATCTTAGCAGCCCTTCTGGCTTTGAGTTTCATGCGGGGTGTGATATCTGCGGCAACGGCAAAACTGGAGAAAAGCAGCGAAGCAACAATCAATATTTGAATACTAAGAGCTGACAGCTTAATGAACCGACCAAAACGTATCATTGTTCTTTTTTCTCCTGTTGCTTATTGGTTTTGATATCAACAAACGGTGAGATGACTTGAAGCCATTGCTGCCGATTAATTGTTTTTACACCTGTCTGCTGGTGTTGAACCGGGTCTTTTTTCCCTTCGGCCTTACCTTGTTCTGCCGGTGATGAAGAGAGAGAACCATGCCCATACGATACGGTGACTTGAATGCTTCCATCACCAAGAAAATTCTCCCGGAGGACTTTCATTCCCCGGATAAAAGTGGAAATATGTTGAAGGGATTCATATTCCTCAAATTTGCCGGGGTATTGATATCTGGCTACTTTGGCGTAGGCATCCAGGATTGCCGCTCTTCGCGCCATAAGTATTGCCTGGCTTTTTGTCATTGTCTTGATAGGTGGATAACCAATCCCACTCACCGTCTTTTCTGAAGCTTGAGCCTGACCTGACATTCCTGAGCAAAAAAAGAAAATCATACACAGGCAAACAGCACTCAATCCACAGGTTACACGATTCAAGACAATACCCCGAATTATTGAGGCGGACCAATCGCGCCTGCAGGAGGACCTGACGGGGCTGGCGGCGGAGGCGCAGGTCGGGCCGGCGCAGGTGTAACAACTACACCGGGAGGTGCGACAATTACTGCTGGGGGCGGCAAAGGTTCATTTGTGTAGACATAGCAGCCACTCAAACAACTGCTGACGATGAGGAATGCTAGTATGGAAGTAATAGTTTTCATGATTTGCCCTCCTTTTTGTTGAGGATTAGAAAAATGGTTATCCAGCTACTAGCTATATATAGAGAATACTATCTAAATCGAGCCTGACGTTTTACCGTGTATTCTTTCTCCCACATAATGATATTGGTCTGGGCATTGGTTAACCGAAACTGAAATTGAAAATACCGCATACCCTGATTGGCTCCCATGCGGGCAACTTCAGTTGTCGAGTAGATAAGCCCGGTTAAAAAGTAGTTTGTGTCGGCCACCCGTTTTGAAGCTTCACCTTGCTCAGTCATGGTCGTATCTGTCTGAGAGGTGACTGTTGTCGGCAGGGGGGCTCCGATTCTGGTCGGGTTATACCTGCGGGTAGTCGTTGTAGTTGATGACATCTGGACCTTGCCCGATTGCTTGAGTCGCTCCTCTATTGTATAGGCGTGACTGACTTCATCCCTAAACAGAATTCGTCCCTGAGCCTTCTCCATGAGCTTCACCCGGATTGTTTTTTGAAAAATATCCGGATCAATGGTGAGATTCGTCTTGTTCTCAATAGGCTTTACGGCAACAATCGGTGTCTGGTTGCCGGAATACAGAAAAGGTTGTACAACGAGGTCTCGGGCCATCAGATCAGCTGTTACCCGCAGGTCTTCGACACTGATCTGATCGAGAATAGCATTTGGTAAATTTTGCGTAATAGCTCGCCGGTTAGTTACCTGAGCTCTTCGAGGGACAGGAGCCGTACAACTGGCTATAAATAGACTGACAATGACAAGCGAGATTATGTATTTGATGTTTGTGTTCATTTCTTTCTACACGGTTAAATTTTATATGGCTATTTCCCTTTGTAGTACTTCTCTATCATTCTATTCAACAGTCTACGGGCGAGCATCTCAGCATTCTGCCGGTCAATGGCGGCAGGAGTTGACCTTTCGGCTAAAACAACTTGACTTGTCGTCACATCCAAAACCCGGGCATCAAGAGCTCTGCCTCCCTGCTGATTTAGAGAACCGGTTATGACCACATCGGTCGCGTCAAAGTTGCCTGTCTCCGGCGCTTTGTCCTGATTGACCAATCCGGTCTGATTCAGCTCCAGTTCGGTCGCCAATTGGCCGACCTGTTCACGCTCAATGACTGTAAACAGGTTTGACTGTGTGAAAACGTTGATAAACGTATCAGTGACCATTTTTGCAAGATCAGGTCTGTTCGGATTGGAGGAAAAGAGGCGAAAACTGACGCGAACCCGCTGATCGGGAGGGATTACAGGAATCTGTTCTTTATAGAAACCATCGGGATATTTCTGTTCAAGCTCTTTAATTGCTTTCTGGGAAACCTGACCCTGGAATTGAACTTCCTCATAATGGGTGGATTGGTTTTTTACTCTCCTTGTCGGGTTTGGATATTCGACAACAGGGGCCGGAGGGCAGCCTGTCAGGAATAGCACAATACAGATCAGACAGACTGAGAGACAGGCGATGAACAGATTATTATTCTTCATACTCGGCTCCTCTGGGTGAAAACAACTATACGGTTTGCCGGCTGAGTTAAGGCATTTCTATTACCCAACTTGCAGGCCCGATCATTCTTCCATCCCGGGTTTTCAGGTTCCTCAACAGAAGGACATGCTTAAAAGCCCGAGGGCTGATGCTCGAACCTTGAACCATTGTAACCTGCGAAGCAGGGAACAGGGTTGTCATCCACTCGGTTTTATCGACAACCATATTATCCTTATCCATAAACTCAAAGGCAATTTCGGCCCAGACATCCTGGACCCGCATTCTGCTTTGGAAATTGGCCTGAATTAACAGCTGTCCCCCAGGCAGTCTTTTCTGTACGGCATTCACGAAGAGCAAGGTATTTCTTACATTGCGGTCCAATACAACAATACGATTTTTATGCTGCAAAGGAGTCCTGCCGGAACTAAGAGGAAGATTTGGACCGCCATGGCAACTGCTGAAAAAAACGGCGATGATGATCAGGCTGATGGTTCGAACAAAAAAAGTGCACATGATGAAATCCTCCGATTAATCGAGAACAGTGTCAATTGCCTTGAGCATTTCTATAAAAGCCGCGTTATCGGCCGGTATCCGGTCCCGCATGCAATAATGGTATCCTTTGGCCAGCGACTCGACGGCTTTTTGCTTTTCGCGGCGCTGAAGCATATGTTTTGCCTGCTCAAGAAACCGCCTTTCCCGCTGATTGAATGAAGACTGGACAACTTTACCGATGGCAGCGACAATTTCGTTTCGCATCGCCGCTTTTGCCTCAATGGAACTCATTAACTTTTTCGGAATATAAGGGATATTGGCAGCCTTCACCTCATCCTGGAACTCCGAAACATCTTCAATGGCGGCTGGATAATCTTTCACAAAAGATATTGCGGACTTGGATGTATCAAAAATACGGACACTGACCTTTGCAAAGCCTTTCAAACGGGCTGTTCCCTTATTGTAACTGATCAGCTGATGGGTTTTATTGACCATCGTTGCTGCAGGTACTGATGGCCATTTTTTGGTGTCGGTCCCATATTGGCTCATCATCCGGGTATATTCCGGATTTGGAACAACCTTCTCTCCGGTCACCACTTTGGCAGTTGCAGTACGTTTATCCTCAGACGTTTCGATCTTAAAGAGGGACACACGGCCTGTGACGACAAGGTTTGCGCCCAACATCCTGCCAATATTGTTCGATTGTTTTCTTTCTTTGAGAATCAAGTCGATTTTATCCCTTTCCAGAATATTTATACCATAGGGAAGCACGTCATAGAGGTAGCTGGTAAGGGAGTCGGAAAATTGCAAACCGGCATCCGGATCATGGGAGGGGGAATCGAAGCTGGCAATAGCGATATACTCCTGGAGTGCCTGATCGACAAAGTCATCATTTTTTTTCTGCAGATTAAATCTTACATTGTCTTTCTTTTTAGCTGCAGTTGAAGCATTCTGGAATGTATCCGCTTTTTTTAGCAGCAGGTAACTGAGATACGTATTTCCAGCTGTGTCCTCCTGAAGCGCACGGGAATAATAGTCGTTGCTGCCAGTTGTCCTGATTTTGTCAATCAGATTATCAAACTGGGGAGGCTCGAATTGTTTGAGGAATGCAACAGCAGCAGAATACTTCTTTTCCTGGGTCAGCAATTTTGCTTTTGCCTCTATTGCTTCAGTGATGAGTTGGTCGAACTCGGATAGCTCAAATTGCTTTAGAAAGTCAATGGCGGCAACATATTCCTTTTTATCTGTAAGTGCTTGTGCTTCAGCTTTTATTGCTGCGATGAGATCACTTCTGGCTGCTGATTTATTGAAATCCATATTCGAAGGCAGGATCTTTGCCAACGCCAGTCCGGTGTCATGTGCTTTTTTGAGTTCACCTGCTGTAAGCTGTTGTTGGAATGTTGTATATGCGGCGTTTAGTTTTGTTATTAATTCCTTTTTTTCCAATAATTCTTTATTCGCCGGGCGTTTCGCTAAAAGCTTTAGGACAGTCTGACCGGCTTCTCCAAACCGGTAACCAGTGAACTGCTCTTCCAGCCTAGCAAGATCGGCATCCAGTTCTGCCTTCTCTTCTTGATATTGAGCCAGCATGCCGTCAAGGCGACTATCTTTATCATCCCACTTTTTAATACTCTCCAAATGTGAAATTGCCTCACCAAGTGCAACTGAGCAGTTCTTTTCATTATTTGCAGCTAACACCGCTGCTCTATTCAGGTAGTCGGAAACGAGAACGATTTTGGCCTGGGAGAACTTTTTTTCTGTCTCCTTCCTGAAAGCGATGGCTTCCCTTTCTTTTGCTATTGCTTCATAAAGCACCTTGTCATAGTGTTCGACAGCCTTCAGGTAGTCAACGGGCGCCAGATCTTTATCGGTCTTGCTGGTTTCGGTGGGGATGCAACCAACTAACACGGTTGATGCGACAAGAATTACTGCCAAAATCAATCTCATGGCCTTTCTCCTTTCAAGAGCTGTAAAAATCTCGGCATTGAATGAGTCTGTTTTATATGTATATGAATGTAAAAATAACATTATAAAAGAAAGAAAGAAAAGTCTTCATATTAATAAATGGACCATATTCATAAACTGGTATGTTTCGCTAGTTATTCTCTGCCTCCAATCATTGTATTGATGCTCCCACATTTTGGACACGCTCGACCACATTCCTGGTCTCCCGCCAAGCCTCGTTTACCGCATTTAATGGCAAGGGATTTGTTGTATTGATCAACTTCTTTTGATGACTTGGCATATATCTTATGTCCGCAAGTTCGGCATTTTAAATAGTATCTCTTTGCTTTTTGCTGTTTTTTATCTTTATTACTGCCTGTATTTGAGGTTGTTGAATAACTGCCTACATTAGGATCGGATGGATGTTCTCCGACACGCTCGGACTGTGGCGAATCAGTTTCTTCTTTACCCTCGCTATCGTGCTTTTTCTCTTTTTTAGTGAGAGGCCCTCCCATAGTACCTGATGTGTAGCTGTCTGGCTGTGCTATAGGATCTCCATCACCTATTGCACCAGTGGTTTCTTTGGGAATACGGCCTGTCGGTCCCCTAGTTCTATAATCCTCACCCTTTTGCCCTGCTTTTGTTATCTGTTCTTCGGTTGGAGAGGTAAACCCCATACTTGGATCATTTCGAGGCTCATATCCTCCACTTTCAGGTTGATGCTCATCATCACTCGAAGGCCGCTGGGTTATAACATCTCCTGAAGACGAAGTTATTCTTCTTTCAATCTCATTTCCCAGTGGATCATAATCAATTTCAGTTATTCGAATAATGGAGCCATTTGACTTGTTTTTTGTATAAATTAGCTTTGTTTTACCCTTTGAGTTCTCAGCCTCGCCCATTTCTTCATCGAATGTGTCGGTACTTGGTGGAGATGAGGCAGATTCTTTTATTGTTTTTCCCTTTTGTTCATTATCTTCTTGAGCTATTTCACCAGCTTCACCTTCCCTTTCTTCTTCTGTGATCTCCTCTTTATCCTCCTCTGCTATGGCTTTTTTTCTTCTCTTTTTTTTCTCTTTTTCCTCAGCATCTATAGATACTTCCTCTTCCTGAGCTAGTGGATCAACATCTTTTTCTTCTTGTTCATCCTGCTCAATAGCGTCTCTTTTTTTCTTCTCAGCCTTTTCGTGTCCAATTTTCTCCTCTTCCGCTTTTTTCTTTTCAGCGTTTTTCTTAAGGAGTTGCTTTGTCAGTTTTGAGACCTCACCGTGCTTGCCGTCTACAGCCGTCTCAGCTTCCTCTTTCGTTGCTCCGAGCTTCACCAGTTTCTCGATCTTCATGCCCCGCTGGGCAGCGGCCTCCGCATTCCTTTCCGCCGCATTCTTCTCTTCCCTATTTTTCACAGAACCAACCCCAATAACTTCCAACGCATCATGCGTCGCATCCGCAATGTCTTTTCCCGCCTGCTTTACGTACTCTCTGGGCGTATCAACAAGGACTTCTTTCATCGTCTTACCGGCATCGGAGAATGACTTTTTAACCCTCTCAACCGCACCTTCACCATCGTCCTCGATATCCACATTATCTGTAGTCAAACCGTCTTTCTTACGTTCGGATCCCTTTGCCTTTTCCGGGTCACGTTTTTTCAATACAGCCATGAGGTCCTGGACTCCGCTCTTATCTTTGAAATAGTCTTTCACGGCTTCGCGTGCTTCTGTCTTCGTTGCGCCCCGGTCACGGAGTTCTGTGTAGAGCTTGCTCTTCACGTTTTCCTCCGCCTGTTTCCAGACATGATCCGCATCTGCTACGGCACTATCAAGATCACTCTGAGATTGCTTTCCCCGGCTAACGCCCCCGAGTGAGGCACCATCCAGAACGGTCTCCCCATAGGATCCTGCCTGTTTAACCCCTTCCTTCAACTGCTCCGAAGGTGTCCAGCTGTCCTCTTCGGCGCTCATCCCTTCAATCGCTTTGTGCCCTTTCTCATCCTTGCCGCCGCGTGATTTGACCTGGTTGACGATCTCCCTGGTCTTACTCCCGTCCTTGCCGTAGTTTTTGCGGTATTCCTCAATTTCCTTCGGGGTTGCACCCATCCGCTTCAGCTTGGCGACAACCGCCGCCTCGGCTTCGGCGGATACGGAATCTGCTTCCGCGCCCTTAGCGTCCACATAGTCTTTCCCTCCCGAAACGTCAGATCGATCTGCGATATCCTGCCCAGCCAACCCCTCAAGGACTTTCTTATTATCGCCCTCTTTAAGACCATCTCTTACCTTTTTTGCCTGGTGAATCAATACCGCTCCTTCCATATACTCATTCGATATTCTTCCCGCCTTGCCCGCCATGGTTTCGGGCTTCTTGAGTCCCTTGGTTGTCTTGTTTGGATCGATACTCGCACCCTTCTTTCCTGTGTGCTTGGTCGATTTCGGCTTACCGGAAGACACGCCGGGCCCATCGGGATCCGTTATCGGCTTTGTCTTGGCCGTTTTCTTCACACCGGGACCATCAGGATCTGTGGCGCTCGGTCCGTCTATATCCGTAGCAGATACCTTTCCCTGCCGAAGATCCTCCAGTTCCCGCGGCGTACGCTTGGCCTTGTTTGACGCTTTTCTGATCTTCTCCTGGTTTCCGCTCTTCTTCGCCTCCTGCAGATCCTTGTTCGTCTGCTCCAGTTTCTTTTCGAGACGCACCTCTTCAGACTTCGGTGTGGTCCTCTCAATCTTTTTGTTGGCCTCTGTGTATTCCTCGGCGGATTTTTTGTTGCCCAGATCCCGATTTTGTTTTGCAAAATCCTTGAACTGACGCTTTTGCGACTTGGACTGTTTCCTCGCTGTCTCCCGGGCCTCCTGGACCTGTTTATCCATAGCTTCTGCACGCTCTGAGGCCCTGGTTTTCCTGACCGCTTCCGACTCGCCGAAAGTGCTCTCTCCGGATTCGAAAGGATCGGCATCCACGCTCATTTTCTTTGTGACCGTATCCGGCTTCTTCCCGATGGCCTCTTGCATCTTCCTAGCCAATTTGTTTTTGCTCCTGGTATCGCCGGCCTTCTTTGCAGCCTCGTACTTCTTCTTGAGGTCTTCAACGTAGCCTTCCGGATCATATTGAGCGTCAGGTGAAGGTATATTCTCGTGATCCATGGCCCCGGAGCGTGTGTACCCCTCAGGGTTGTTGGCACGGGCTCGCTGGTTTTCGGGGGTCCATGGCTCCCAAATCTTGGTATCCGTTGTGTGATCCAAGTATATTCCTGAGTCAGGGTCGTAAGTAACATTGTGCCCCTTGTTCTTAAGGTGCTTTGCTGCGGCTTTTGCACTGGCTCTGTCAGCCGCCGTTATATCCATGTCGGAGAAAGGGCTCGACACGTTGTCGCTGCCAGTAGACTTCAGCTTTTTACCATCAGGCAGGTTCTTCAACTCTTTCCAGGCCTTGCTGGCAGGGTGCTTGCTAAGATACTTCTTCCGCAACGCCTGTTTCTTTGCGTTGTAGTCCTGCTGGATCTTTTGGTACTCTTTGCTTGTTCGATCAATCGTACCGTCAGACCTGCGTAATTTTCTGGCCCTATTGTTGCCGACATCTTGCAGATCCTTAGTCTCCCTGCTGTATCGCTTACGGAATTCCTCAATATCCTCAATCCCCGGTGCCGTGGATACCCATGTCAATGTGAGAATCGTGGCCATCATGAAGGTTGTGAGTCTTCCCTGCATTGTCCAACTGTAACCTTTTGTTTTCATCTAAAAATTTTTCTACTTGTAAATGCCAACTTGAAACAGGACACCATTCTCACCTCTAATTTGTTACTACTAAGCCCCGCTATGACCTGTAAATTACTCTCCTAGGAACGCCTCTGTTGAAACGCGACCTAGATCCAAACTGCTGGTTGACAATCGATCAACCCCTATAAGGAAGCACTTCTCGATCAACGTTCACACCGTTTTGCTGATTGCACCATATTGTTTTTTGGAAGATATCATATTGACCTCACTTGATCTTCTCGATAGTCCACGTATGACCGCCAGTACTCTGTTTTTTAACGGAACTTGTCTTGGAGCCAGGTTGCTTTTTCTTTACCGGTGACTTCTCTTTCTTTTTAGTTTTCTTAGGCTTGCCCTGTTTCTTTTTCTTCTTTTCTGAATCGTTGGAGGAATGCTCTTTCTCGGAATCGGCTTTGTCTTTATCCTTTTTCTTTTTATCCTTTTTTTTACCCTTTGTCTTAACTAGAGAGCCTCCAATAATACCGGATGTATAACTTTCTGGCTGTTCTGCCGTCGTTTCTCCACCACCAACATTGCCGGTTGTTTTATCTGGATACAGACCAGCGCCACCCTGTTTCTGGTACTGCTCAATCAGTTTTGCAGCATCAGCAGCATTTTTCTCTTCGCCTCTAAAGCCCATCCCTGTATCGTCTAAAGGGTTATACTCCCTCATCCCGGTCACCTTTCCTTCAGGGTCATAATCCGTCTCGACTATTTTGGCGGTTTTCCCTGTGGAATCTTTGGTATGGACGAGCTCTGTTTTCCCACTGGAATCCTGAACCCAGCCTTTAAGTTCAGTGGTGCTAGTATTTTTTGATGCTGGCTGAGATGTAACCGTCTGTTGGGAAGAAGTCGTCCCAGGTGTCAATTGCTGAGAAGTCTTTTTGTTAGTTGTTGATTTCTTTTGAGTCTTAGTTGTTGCTGTCTTTGCTGTTTTTTTTTGCCAGGGAGGGGTGGAGTATATTTTAGGCTGCCCCCAGACTTTCACATAATCGAGGCTGTAATTAATGTATTTGCCATTTTCATCTTTTTGTACCGCGGCCAGCCCCCTTTCTTCAAATTCCTTCAATTGCCTGTCAATAAGTCTGAAAGCGCCATCTTTCCATTGCTGTTGAAGATCCTGTTTGGTTGTAATTTCTCGCAGGTGTGGGGGCAGCTTGGCATTCACCATAGAGTCTGGCGGGAGATCATTAATAGCTGTAAGTATTGACTCAGGCCGGGTTGTCAACCAGTCCAAACGTTTTTGATCTTCTTGATCAAAACGCTTTTTGAGAAGTGCCTGTTCAACAATATCTGATCGGGTACGAGCTGGGTCAGTTTTGTAAACAGGATGATAATCAGAGTCTTGGAGCTTTCCATATACTTTACTGTACCCGCTCTCTTCCCATTTCTTAATCAGCTCTTTTGATTTGTGATATACATCGGCAGCTTCTCTGTTTTGTTGTCTAACATTCAGACCAGTATCTCTTTTGTACTGATAACTTCCTACACTTATATGTTCATAATATATGCCATCTTTGGCCTCAGTACGTTCCTTTTTTAAAGCTGTTCTTTTTTTTGTGCCTTGTCACGCAATGATCTATACTTTTTGTATATTTGGTAGGCTGCCGCTTCTTTCTCTGACATGCCATATTTAATTTCATAGCCCAAACGCTCAATTTCAGATTTGAGTTCTTCCTTATGGGCTGTTGCCAGTAGTTTTTCTGCTGTATTATCATGTTTTGATGACGGTTCTGCCAGGCTAAAAGACATGGGAGTAGTTACAAGAGTAAGGGAGATGAAAAAACATAGCATCAATTGTCTGGTCATATTGAGCCTTCCCATTTTATGAGATTGATGGTAGCGATCTCAAGGCTAGAGAGCATTTCGGAATGGAATCTCAATTCGCTATAGGAATCCCATGTTATTTTTTCCTTGGGTGCCCTTGGTTTCGGGATACCCAGCTTCTGTAAGTCGATACTGCAGTATGTCTGGGCTTTTTGAGCAAATACAGGCTGTGGTGATACAAGAAGAACCAAAATAAGGGAGGGGAATAAAAAAAACAGCAAAACACTGAGACGAGAGATTTTCATCTGTTTCCAAAGCCTTGAAAGAGAGATGACAATTTTGTCCTTGGCTGGTCTTTCCTTCCCAGGAGAGCCAACAAGACATGTGCGCTGTCTACCTTGTCAAACTATGGCTGAATCGAACAATACTATAACGTTTAACTATTTCTCTTAAAGCCTATAGAAAAAGATACCCGAAAGTGGTGGTGTAAATCAATCGATATCCTGAAAGTCATGTGGATCATGGGGCCCGACCATCTTTCAGGGGCAATAGCCTCGCCATGGCCAAATAACCAAACCTCAGTATACTTTTATCTCTTGATCTATTTACTCTAAATCATTACAAAACAAGGGCTGGAGCTTTTGCCGGTATCGATTGAATAACATTAAAAACTAACGGTTAAAAGTGGAAAAGAAAGAGCAGAAGACTACTCTCTATGTAGCTACTACAACGGCCTTCATGGCTCCATTTATGATTTCCTCAACCAATGTGGCCTTGCCGGCCATTGGTGAAGATTTTCAGATCAACGCAGTGCTGCTGAGCTGGGTTGCCACATCATACCTGCTGGCAACGGCTGTTTTTCTACTGCCGGTGGGCAGATTTGGTGACATGCATGGACGGCGCAGGATATTTATGGCAGGGGTAGCCCTGTTTACTCTTGGCGCCCTGGCCAGCGTGTTCTCTCCCGACATCTGGATCTTTCTTGCCAGCCGTGCTCTTCAGGGGTTGGGCGCTGCCATGTTTCTGACAACAGGCATGGCTATCCTCACTTCGGCCTATCCGCCCCGGAAACGGGGTAAAGCCCTAGGTATTCTGGTAACCTCTGTCTATATGGGCCTTGCAACCGGGCCGTTTTTCGGTGGCCTGCTCACCAGTCACTGGGGTTGGAAATCGATCTTTGTTGTTATTGCTCTTTTAGGCTTTGCTTCCCTTGTTGTTACCTACCGTTTTCTGCCAAGCCGATGGCGACAGACGGAGGAAAGCTTCGATCATATAGGCAGCCTGATTTACGGCATTGCCATTTCCCTTTGGGTCTATGGCGGAACCCGCATACCCTCAATGATCGGATGGTCTTGTTTCGCTCTGGGGTCGGCTGGACTGATTTTCTATTTCTTCCTCCAGAGAAAACTCAAATCACCGGTTTTTGATGTCAGGCTGTTTGAGAACAACCGCCCTTTTCTATTTTCCTCACTGGCAGCCCTTATTCATTATGGCGCCACCTTTGCGGTGACCTTTCAGCTCAGCCTTTATCTTCAATATGGCAAGGGTATGTCTCCCCAGCAGGCCGGTTTCGTATTGATGGTGCAGCCGGTGATGATGGCTCTCTTTTCAGCCAAGGCCGGCAGCCTCTCAGACCGGATTGAACCACGGATTATAGCTTCAATCGGTATGGCAATAACCATATGCGGCCTGATTGCCTTTCTCTTTTTAGACAGCCAAACCCCGGTCTGGTTGGTTATCATCCTCCTGGCTCTGGGAGGTTTCGGTTTTGCCCTGTTCTCATCGCCCAATATGAGCGCGATCATGGGCGCTGTGAAGACTAGTCAATACGGCCTGGCATCAGGCAGCGTGGCAACCATGCGTCTCCTAGGCCAGGTGTGCAGCATGATGATTGCCACCACCTTTCTCGCCTTCTTTGTAGGAAAAGAAGAGATCTCAACAACCAATGTTCCCCAATTCCTCACCAGCATGCATAGCTGCTTTGGATTTTTCGCTGGTTTCAGTCTGATTGGTTTGTTTTTTTCTCTCATGCGCAACAAGCAACAAATTAGAGGTACCGAATAATTTCCAGTCATTTAAATTGAATCCAGCACTTACCAAAACACACAATTCTCACAAACACACCTCTCAGGATGGTATTTCTTCTCTCTTTCCAGTGACTACCTCGCAGGCTTCCCTATTCTATAGACAGTTGGACAGTAACATTTTCAGTCTTTTGTATCCCTGTCTTAGGACCAAACGCAAGTGACTATTCATTGGAATTTGTTCTGTATTATTTACAACCTTAAGGATATTCAACGATATGTGACTGAGTTTGCCTGCCAGCTTGATATCAGGGAACCATTTTACTGGACAAGATGACAAACTCCACGTGATAAAGTAACTCGAAAAAAGCCCCAATTCCTATTAAGGTAGCGGCAATAATTTCAAAATAACCCAAATAAAACCGTTTTGGGTTGTTTATAAATTATTGCCGGTTAGCTATGATCTGCAAAAGGCAGGGTTCCTCTACTGATTCGTTATGTGTGAAAAACAGTTAAGCAAAAAGGACTTCCAGGGATAGAAAACAATGTCATTTAGCTTTTTACTACTCTATGCAACAACTGTATTTGTTGCTTCAATTATTCCCGGTCCAAGCATGTTGCTTGCATTAACTCATGGTATGCAATTCGGTGCAAAAAGATCAATTGCTTCCGCAATGGGGAATTTGTCTGTAACAATCCTTCAAGCTCTGATTTCAATCGCCGGCTTAGGGGCAATTTTAATCGCTTCCGAGATGGCTTTCCTGCTTCTAAAACTCGTTGGTGCTGCATACCTTGTCTATATCGGCATCAGCATTTTTATCTCACCGACTATGTCTTTCACGGCTAATGGAGAAAATCAAACTCAACGCCAGGTTTCTTTGGGAAAAATGTTTACACAAGCTGCAATAGTGACGGCTGGTAATCCAAAAGCGATTGTCTTTTTCACAGCAATATTTCCACAGTTTATAGACCAAAACTCTGGATTTATAACACAATCCATCATACTTATTGGTGTCGGCTCAATCATAGCATTCAGCTGCTTTATGCTCTACGCAGTGAGTGGACAAAAAATTGTTAATCTATTTTCAAAAGCATCGGTTGGGCAATATATCAATAAAGCAATCGGGAGTTCATTTATTGCCGCTGGCATTGGTCTTGCCGCAAGTAATAAATGAAAACAGTCACATAACCAAGCATTTAACCGGACTATCAACCAGTGGTGACTGTTGCCAAGTTCAGAGCATCGCTCGGTTTCAGATGAGCTTTTCACAAACTTCATAATTGAGATGAACAATCACATTTCCAGTGTAACATTGCATCATGATAAGTACCCAAATGGTGACCATTACCCCTTCTCTTTACCGATATTCAATCACACTCGGAAGTTGACATTCGAAACCCCGGTAACTTTTTTCGTAGGGGAGAATGGTACGGGAAAGTCCACTTTATTGGAAGCCATAGCCATTGCCTGTAATATTCATATCTGGAGTAGAAATGATGGTGTCCGCTTTCAGCCTAATCAATACGAGAAACAATTATTTAAGTATATCTCCGTAAAGTGGGTAAATGGACCGGTCCCAGGGTCATATTTCGGCTCTGAAATTTTTAATGACTTTAGAAGTATTGTCGAAGGCTGGGCAACCTCTGACCCTGGACTGTTGAAATATTTTGGCGGGAAATCCCTTATCTCACAATCTCATGGCCAATCCATGATGTCATATTTTGAGTCTCGTTATAAGATAAAGGGTATCTATTTTCTTGATGAGCCGGAGACAGCACTATCCCCTCAAAGTCAGCTCAAGCTGATGGAAGTTCTCCATGAAAATGCTCAACAAGGACATGCACAATTTATAGTGGCCACCCATTCTCCTGTATTGTTGGCATACGAAAATGCTGAAATTTTTAGTTTTGATAAAAATACCGTAAAGTTAATTGAGTACACAGAAACAGATCACTATAAGATTTATAAACGTTTTCTTTCTGATAGATAACCAAGCTACATTGACATCACCACATTCTCATTTCTTCGCAAACAAACTTATAGTTTTTAACCACATTTTTTAGTATGTAGTCCTCGTGCTAAAAATAAAGTGATCGACCTGAAAATCCTACCATGGCCTTTCTTTAAATAGAAATGGGTCAATATACAAAATAAAACTATGAAAATCGCACTATTAGGTCTGGCCAATACAGGTAAAAAAACTCTGTTCAAACTGTTGACCGGACGTGATGTTCCGCCTACCATGAACCCCAGTCAAACGCTGGAAGGCGTTGGCCCGGTTCAGGATAAACGCGTTGACATCCTTTCCGAACTCTTCAACCCACAGAAAACCAGTTACGCGGACAATCATTTTGTTCTCTGTCCCGACATTACAGAAGGCAGCCTGGCAAGGGAGTGGATGGATTCAGCCCGTCGTTGCGATCTTCTCTGTATTCTGATCCGTGCTTTCGAATCGGATGCTGTCTATCATCCCGCTGGCAGCGTTAATCCTGCACGGGATCAGGCTCATATCGAGACCGAATTGCTGCTCGCCGATCTGCAGTTGGTCGAAACACGGCTGCAGCGGCTCGCCAAAGAAAAAAAAGCCGGCCAGACCCAAGCCCAGAAGCTTGAGGAAGATATTCTTGATCGTTTCAAGGCCGCGCTTGAGGAAGAAAAGCTTCTCTCAACAGTGGGCCTGGAACCTCATGAGGAAGCGGCTATCAGGAGCCTTGATTTCATCACCCGGACACCAATTCTCTATGCCTACAATATCAGTGAGGATGATATCGGCAAAGATTTCGGTGAAACCATTTTTAATATCTCCTGTGAGATCGAAAAGGAAATAGCTGCCATTGAAGACCCGGAAGAGCGTCAGGATTTTCTTGAAGAAATGGACCTCTTTGCACCGGGACTGGATCGAATGAATGCGGCATTGTATGACGCCCTGGGCCTGATGTCGTATTACACGGTCGGCGAGGATGAGTGCCGGGCCTGGACAATCAGAAAAGGCGCCAGTGCACCAGTCGCGGGCGGTAAGATCCACAGCGATATCGAACGCGGATTCATTCGGGTCGAGATAATCAAATATGATGATCTTATCGAGCTTGGCTCTGAACAGGCTGTAAAAGCAAAAGGCAAGTTGCAATTGCAGGGGAAGGATTATATTATTGAGGATGGCGACACCTGTCATTTTCTTTTTAATGTTTAACAACCTTCGAATACTATCATGGAATATCGTACTGAATTTCTCGAATCAGTAGTAAGAACCCCAAGTGCCGTAAGTTTTCGCTTCCAAAAGCCTGCGGGTTTGGATTTTACAGCCGGTCAATATATGGAAGTGGATTTAGGGGATGGACTCAGTCACCCTTTATCATTGAGCAACTGTCCCGAGGAAACCCGGTTTATTGAATTTACCAAGAGGATGAGTGAAAGCTCTTTCTCTAAGCGTCTCGAATCCCTTGTAAAAGGTGATACAATAACTGTAGAAGGGCCGTTCGGGGAATTTTGCTTTGCAGACTCATTTAAGACGACTGTAATGATTGCCGGAGGAATCGGCATCACTCCATTCAACAGTATGTTGAACAGCCTCGAAAAAAAGAAGGAACACAAAGGGAAAGTTATCCTGCTATACGGAAATCTCGACAAAGAAGACATTGCATTCAGGCAGGAATTGGATAATCTCAAGCTTGCGGATTTCCACATCGTCCATGTGTTATCAGAGCCAAAAGGAGTGGAAGGCGCTCATCAGGGATTCATAACCGCTGATATCATTTCACAGGAAGTCCCAGACATAAGCAACGCTGATTGCATGGTTTCCGGCCCGCCGGTCATGGTTGAGGCCCTTAAAGAAGCCTTATCTTCACTTGGTGTTACCAGTGACCAGATGCACTTTGATGTCTTTTTAGGGTATTGATGATCCTGATTCCCAGGTTGCCGCCATTACCCAGGATATCATTCTGGAAAACAAATAACGGTCATCAGTTTTGTTCCTGTAGTCCTTCTGGTAAGACTCTACCGCACCTGTATCAAACCGGTCACCATTATCGGTTGTTTTGTTCGGTTCATTCCATTATGACTGTGTGAGTCATGGGTGGAACGAGAAATCGAAAAGAAGCGGAACAACCCCTCTCTTCCGCAACAAAAGTTATTGTTGTCGGAGGTGGTGCTGCCGGTCTGATGGCAGCCGGGAGCGCCGCAGAAGCCGGAGCTGAAGTCATTGTGCTTGAAAAAATGCGGCAGCCCGGTAGAAAAATATGTATCTCGGGCAAGGGCCGTTGCAACATTACCAATACTGCCGATCTGAAGGATTTCATCAATCATTTCGGCAGGCAGGGCAAGTTCCTCCATCAGTGTTTTGACAAGTTTTTCTCAAAAGAACTTATCGATTTTTTCAAACAGCGTGGTCTCGATCTTGCCACAGAACGGGGTGGCCGGATTTTTCCGTCCCAGAGTCAGGCGACCGATGTTCTCAATATATTTTTAGATTGGCTGACAGAGCTCAACGTCTCCATTAAGACATCCATGGTTGTGGATGGACTCTTGCTGCAAAATAACAGGATTGAAGGCGTTGTTTGCAATAATACCAAAATTACCGCAGACAGTGTTATCCTGGCCACCGGCGGCGGCTCTTATCCGGCAACCGGCTCAAGCGGCGACGGTTATCGGTTTGTCGTTCAGGCCGGTCACACCCTTGTTGCCGTTCGCCCGGCGCTGGTCCCTCTGGTTACTGAAAAAGAATCCATACGTGGACTGGCCGGTCTTGATCTGCGCAATGTCAACGTTCGTCTCTATGTGGACGGCAAGAGAAAACAACAAAATTTTGGCGAAATGGGCTTTACCAGCAATGGTGTGGGAGGGCCGGTTATCCTGACCATGAGCGGCTACTGCGTAGACTGCCTGCGGGCATCGAAAAAACTGGTCATCTCCATCGACCTGAAACCCGCCCTTGATGAGACAAAATTGGACAATCGGCTGCAGCGGGACCTGCAGAAACGGCACAACGAGGAAATACAATCCATCCTCCGCGGCCTGCTGCCAAAACAGCTTATCCCAGTTTGCCTGCGATCCGTAGATATTGACCCGTACTTACACGGAAAAATAATTTCTGCTAAACAACGGCGCAGGCTGCGAACCTGGATGAAGGATTTCAGGCTGACCATCACCGGTTATCGACCCTTAAAAGAGGCAATTGTTACGGCAGGAGGCGTCGATACACGAGAAGTTGATCCTCACACAATGGAATCAAAAAAAGTACAAGGGTTGTATGTCGTTGGTGAGCTCCTTGACATCCATGGAGATACCGGAGGCTATAACCTGCAGGCGGCCTTTTCAACCGGACGTGCTGCCGGGCTGGCGGCATCCCGGAATACCAAGGAGATATAACCATGCTGCATATAACAAACTCCGTTTTTATACCGCTGTCTGAAATTGAATTTATACCAATCCGGGCTCAGGGTGCGGGAGGACAGCATGTCAACAAGGTATCCAGTGCCATTCACCTGCGATTTAACATCTACAAATCCTCCCTGCCGCTACTGTACAAGCGAAATCTGGTGAATATGCGGGATGGCAGGGTCTCAAAAGACGGCATCATTGTCATCAAGTCCCAAAGCCACCGAAGTCAGTCCCAGAACAAGGAAGAAGCGCTGGAACGTCTTAAATCACTGATCAGGGCCGCCGGTGTGGTGCAGAAAAAAAGAAGACCGACCAAACCAAGCAAAACTGCCCAGAAAAAACGGGTTGATAATAAGGTTAAAAGGGGTCAGATCAAATCTCTTAGAAAGAAAATTCGATAAGTTGACAAGCAGTTTGCTTGAAACATGAAATCCAAAACTCGAAACTGTTTTTCAAAACAATGCTGACCTCTACCTTCTGCCATATCCAGGGGATCGGCCTGGCAACAGAGAAGAAACTCTGGCAGGCCGGCATCCATCACTGGGATCAATACCGCTATCCGGTGCCAGTGCCATTGGTCAACTCCAATAGTCTCACCATAGAAAAAACACTCCAGCAATCCAGAGAGTCGCTGGCTGACGATCCGTCCTTTTTTACCCAAAGACTACCCGCATCCGAGCACTGGCGCATTTTTCCCCATTTCCGGTCACAAACTGCCTATCTGGATATTGAAACAACAGGCCTTGGCATCGATTCGGAGATTACAACAATTGCCCTCTATGACGGGAAAACTGTTCAATACTATATTAATGGAAGAAACCTTGAAGACTTTGTCCATGATATTTATAATTACCAAGTTCTGGTCAGCTATAACGGAAAAACATTCGATATTCCGGTCATTGAACGTTTTTTCAAAATACAGCTCGACCAGGCCCAGATAGATCTTCGATATGTTCTGGCCCGGCTTGGTTTCAAAGGTGGGTTAAAGGGCTGTGAGAGGCAACTCGGACTGAACAGAGGTGTACTGGATGGGGTTGACGGCTATTTTGCCGTTCTTCTCTGGCGCCAGTATGAACGGTACAACGATGAAAAAGCCCTGGAATCCCTGTTGGCGTATAATATCGAAGATACGGTCAACCTGGAACGTCTGCTGGTAGAAGCCTATAACAGAAATGTGGCCGTAAACCCGTTTGGAGATGATCTGTTCATTGATATGCCGAAACCAGCCGATATCCCCTTCCAAGCTGATCTGGATTATATAGAGGAATTTAAAAGTCGAAATACTCACTATTTTTCATAACTTGGATAACAGAGGAAAAGAATGGCTAAAAAGAAATGCTGTAAAAAATATCAGAAAAAAGACAAACACTGCAAGAAATGTCCCGTCTCTTTAAGGACGGAATGTATTGAAAAAACAAAGAGAAAAAAGAAAGCAAAAAAGAAGAAAGACGAACGCAAGAAAAAGCAGAAAAAACAACTCAAAAAGCAGCAAGCCCTGAAAAAGAAAAACGTTACAATCAAAAAAGGCAAAAAAGATAAAAAGAAGAAAAAAGGCAAGAAAGGGAAGAAGAAATAGATCTTTTCATTATTAAAATGCCTTTTAAATGATAATTGACCAAATTTTTTAAAATTAATCTTATGTGCAAGTTCAGCAGTGCTGTAAATGTGTGCAGGCCGGATCGTACACAGTTGCAGTGCTGCTGAACTTGCCTGCCCACGAAGGAACAAAACCATGTTAAGTGAACGAATGGCCCAAGCCCTCAACGACCAGATCAATGCCGAACTGTTTTCATCGTATCTCTATTTTTCCATGGCCTCCTATTTCGAGTCCATCAGTCTCGAAGGCTGCGCCCACTGGATGCGCATGCAGGCCCAGGAAGAGCTGGAGCATTCCGTCAAAATTTCCGATTACATCCATGAACGCGGCAATCGCTGTATCATGGAGGCAATCGATAAACCGAAAACCGACTGGGAATCACCGCTGGATGTTTTTGAAGATGTTGTGGCCCATGAGCAGAAGGTGACCGGCCTGATAAATGACCTGGTCGACATTGCCCTTGATGAGCGTGATCATGCCACCAGAAATTTCCTCGAATGGTTTGTAGCTGAGCAGGTGGAAGAGGAAGCCAATGTCGGCTCTGTACGGGATAGAATGGATATGGTGAAAAACGATTCCGGTGGACTGTTTGCCCTTGATATGGAACTGGGTAAACGGGTCCTGCACGCTGAAGCCTAGAGGACATCAAGGGAGAAGAACTCTATATAACGGCCGGGACTCGGTATTACACCTGGTACCCGGCCTACATATTTCTATTCTTCAAACTTTTAGCCGACACCATAGAGGGAGTGAAGAGCCGTTTTCTTCCGCAGGTTTTTGATATGGGTGTCCACTGTTCGATCGGTCACAATACGTCGATCATTATAGATACACTCCATCAACTGATCCCGGGAAAAGACTTTTGCCGGGACATCGGCCAGAGTTTTGAGCAGACGAAACTCAACCGCGGTCAAATCCAGCAGGTTGCCGTTCAACTCAGCCTTGTACTTCTCATCATCGATCTGTAGGCAGGATATGGCGTTTTGTTCAGACTCAACTGTCTTGAGTGATCGTCTCAAGACAGCCTTGACCTAGCCACCACCTCCCGAGGGCTGTACGGTTTAAAGATAGAGTCGTCAGCCCCTAGTTCCAGCCCGAGAAGTCTATCAATCTCTTCGACCCGAGCAGTTACCATGATTAGAAAATGGTTATGACAAATTCTCCTGGATGAAGCGTTGCGACGAAAATCTCTAGCGCGCCAAATTTAACGGTCGTAACTGTGTTGCTGCGTTATTTCTACCGGCCAATTGCGTACTTGAACTAAAAACTGCAGTCCAAGCAAACCACTAACGATAGCGAAGGTTGAATCGTTTCTCCGTCTGGAACAACTTTATCCTTTGGAATTCCTTTTCGTTTAATAATAAACGCCTTGTCCTCTAGTGAGCAAATGACATGAGCATTTTACCCATGAGTCTGATTTGATTGTCATGGAAGTGATGGGATTTACCAAAAGGAAACAGATCCCCACAGCTTTTAAATTTTGTTATAGATCTAATTTTTTCAATACAGCAACGCTGATTCCATACGATATGAGAATCAGAACAGCCCAGCCGAAAAGAAGTAATCCTGTCATATTTTCTCTCCTTAATACAGTTCTTTGGAATGAGACGTTGTTATTTCCTCTGCTGAAATCTTCCTCTTGTTCATAAGATGCCAGACATAGGCAATATAAGCGAGAACAAGGGGGATCAGCAGTGCGACATAGGTCATTGCTGTCAATGTGTATTTACTCGATGAAGCATTATAAATTGACAGACTCGATTGCAGATGACTTTTTGAGGGGTAAAATGGTGTGTTATTGTAGCCTGCCAGAAAGAAGATGGCCAACCCGACCAAAACGGTTCCAAGACCAGCCAGCCAAATACCGCTGGTTGATTTAAAGGATTTGACAACAGCTAGAATGACCAGAATCAATCCGCCTAAAAGCAGGAGGAAAATAATCGGGTTTGCAATCAGATTCGATAAATATTTGCCCTCAACCAGAGAGATAAACCCGGCATTGCCGATGGAAAAACCTTTCATGGTCAACAGGTTATAGAGAACGAAAAGAAGAAAGGGCAATGAACAAAGGAAATTTACAAAAACTGCTTTTCGAAGAGATTTTTCCAGGTTTCGCACCCCGGTAAAATTAATATTATTCAATAGATAGAGAGCTCCTAACGTCCTGGCATTAAAAACAAGAAAGATTCCCATTGAAATATTGAACAGATTAAAAGCGGCTTCCAGACCTCTCAGTGTATGGGTCCATTGAACAAAGTTATAATCATTGAGTTTGAAGTTCGATCCGGTAAAAAATGTTCCAACAGCCGCACCAATCAGAAGAATACCAACTGTGCCATTAATAAATAAAAATAGTTCGTAACCTGTGCTGCCGAGCAGATTTGAAGGTTTTTTCCTGAACTCATAGCTGACAGCCTGAAGAACAAAGGTCAGCAGGATGGCAATCCAGACCCAGTAGGCTCCTCCAAAACTGGTGGCATAAAACTTTGGGAACGCAGCAAATAGTGCACCACCAAAGAGAACAAGTGTTGTGAAACCAAGTTCCCATTTTCTCCCAAGGGAATTGATAACAAGAGATTTTTCTGTCTCATTATGTGTCACTTGCCATAATAATGATTGTCCCCCCTGGACAAATGTGAGGAAGAGAAACAGTGAGCCGACAATTGAGACCAGCAGCCACCAGAGTTGTTGCAGGGTGGTAATGTCAAGATTGCCAATCATGTTATTTCTCCTCCGGCCCGATTTGTATTTGTTTAGTCATTATTTTTATTTCAGCGATTAGCAGGATAGTGAATAGAATAAGAAATCCGAAAAAGGTGATTTGCACCGTCGCTGTATCAAGATTTGACCTGGCAATGGTGACGGGCAGCAGGCCCTGAATAGCCCATGGCTGACGACCAACTTCGGCAACAGCCCAGCCAGCCTGCCCAGCCAGAAGTCCTGAGAGAAAAAGAAATAACCCGCCTTTTAAGATGAGTTGGTTGTTTTCCAGTCTGTTTTTAAAGCTCAAGAAAAGAAAGAGGAGAAAGATGGCAACAAACATCGTGCCGAGTGCAACCATGATATGGAATGAATAAAAGGTGATACCAATTGGCGGAACTGCCTCTTTTGGATCATTCAAATAGCCATAACCGAGATATTTTTTATGTGTGTTAAACTCTTTTAAAGCGAGATCTGCCTGCTCACTGTTCTGGTCTTTTCTGGCCTTTTTAAAAGCAGCGAGTTGGCTGACGGCTATCGTTCCTTTTTCAATTTTCTCTTCTGCGCCGATGATATTCTCTTTTTTATTTCCATAGACAAGATCAAAAATGCCGGGAATAAAGCTGTCGATATCCCTGTTGCCCAGATAAGACAGTAACCCCGGGACTTTGATGGAAAAGACATAATCTTTCTGGTTGTCTCCAACGACTTTGTGTGGATTGAGGATACCGGCAACCACAAGAGGTGCGTTTCTCTCCCCGTGGTAGAGCCCTTCCATTGCAGCCAGTTTCATCGGCTGATGCTGAGCGACCTCATAGGCAGCTTCGTCTCCGGTTATACCGACAAAGATTGAAGAGAGCAGACCGAAAATCGAAGCAACAATGATTGACCGTCTGGCGAAGACAAGGTGTTGTTTTTTCAAGAGAAACCAGCAGGATACTGAAATAACAAAGAGGCATGCGGTGACAAAGCCGGAACTGGTTGTGTGGGTAAACTTTGATATGGCAATCGGGGAGAGAGCAACTTCAAAGAAACTCTGCATCTCAAATCGTGCCGAATCCGGGTTAAAACTTTGGCCGACAGGATACTGCATCCAGCCATTAGCAATGAGAATCCATAAGGCTGAGAGGTTGGAGCCGATGGCCACCATCCAGGTTGAAAAAAGGTGAAATCTTTCTGAAACCCGATCCCAGCCAAAAAACATGACAGCAAAAAATGTTGCCTCAAGGAAAAATGCAACAATTCCTTCGATGGCCAGTGGTGCCCCAAAAATATCTCCCACCATCCAGGAATAGTTAGACCAGTTGGTGCCGAATTCAAATTCCAGGATGATTCCTGTTGCAACACCAATGGCAAAATTGATGCCGAACAACTTCATCCAGAATTGGGTGAGTCTCCTCCATTCTTGATTGCCGGTTTTAACATAGATTGATTCGAAAAAGGCACAGAGAAAACTGAGTCCCAGGGTCAACGGAACAAATATCCAGTGATACATTGCGGTCAAAGCAAACTGGGCACGGGCCCAATTGACCATAGTGAGATCAATACTGTCTACCATCTGTTAATCCTCCTGGAAGGAATTGTGTTTAATCGTTTCAGGAGTAAGTTCATTGAGAACATGAGCGGCTCGCTGTTCATCGGTTTCAAAATTATTTGCTAAAAAATCCTGGAAGAAAAAGAGTTTGAGAATACCGAACATCACAAACAGCTTAATAAGAATCACCTTCCAAAGTGTCCGTCCAAGGGTCATGGAACGGAACCCATCGCGATAAAAGTGATAGATTGAGTGAATCGGGCTCATTTTTCTTTATTTTCAGTCTGTTAAAGCAATCGTTTGTTGCATATGTTCAACAAACTATTGTAGACATATTTGTACATATGTCAAATTAGAAACACTTATGAATCACAAAGAAAAAAGTAAATAATGGATGGCACATCTACTGGTGCAAAAAAAGGGTTCTATCAATGGGCAGCATGCCATTCTGATTGACATTTTCCCTTCTTAAGTGTTCTTCGTCTGTAAATAGGGCGATTAGAAATAGATTTGGGAGAAATATTACGAAAAGGATTTCGATCACTATTACTCCCTTCATGGGTTAGATTAATGTGCTGGTTAGGGTACAACCAGTGCATCCTCATGCTGAAGCCTGGGGATATCGGTCTCAAGATGCTCTTGCAAGAAAGTGATGATCAAATCTTTGTATTTACTGTCCTTAATAATGGTTGAATGGTGCTTCCCACCTGAGATTAATTGGGCTTGAGTATTCCCTTTCTGCGCCTGGGATAAGAGAATTTTCATATTTGCTGGTGAGACAACCCGATCCGCATCGCCATGCAACAGCAGTATGGGTATATTGATTCGGCCAATACGGTTTTTGGGGGCGATCTCAGCCATATCAGATTCGAGCCAGCGATTGATAAAGTAGCAGACCAGGTGGAAGATTGGCCCTCGCGGGATATGATACAGTCGCATATATTCCCGGGTTAGCGCTACTGGATCAGCAAAAGCTGCACTGCTGACCAAAACTCGGATACGAGGCTCAATGGATGTTGCCAGAATGGCGCCGGAACCACCCATCGAATGGCCGACCACACCTAATTGGGTCATATCTACATCGGCGCGCCCCTCGAGGTAGTCGATAGCTCCCCGCAGGTCTTGGGCGAATTTTTGCAAGGTAATCGGGTTGTCCATAGTGCTGGTTCCATGGCTTCGGGCATCATAAAGCAGTACCCCAAACCCGGACTGGTGCAAGAAATCGGCGATAGGCAATACCTGGGCCATATTACTCGACCAGCCGTGAGCGACGACGATCGTAGGCTGTGGGCCGGCCTGAGTTTCACTCCCGATAAACCAGCCGTTGATAGACTTGCCCTGGCTGGGAAATTGAATTTCTTCATACGGCAGACCGTAGTACTGTGGTGTTCTTTTGGATGGGCGTTGCTTGGGTGTGCAGAAGTGCCTAGCGAAGACCCAGGATATCCCTGCACTGAGTATTACGATCAGGGTGAGAATGGATATGATCAGGAGAAGTAAATTGTTGATATTCATAGTCAACCCTTTATTAAATACTAAACGCTCGGTATGTATTTTATTAAAAAAAAGAGGCTTTATGGATGCAAGCCGTCTACAAGCATCTCTTTAAGATTATCTGTCAATGCTGTACTATCCACCCCTATCCGTTTGAAGATGGGCACACAACCGATGCCTCGCAGCATGTTGATGATGTTAAAGGCGATCAATCGAGGATCTAAATCTGGACGGATTTCACCAGCCTCCTGACCTTTTTTAACAATACTTTCAATGAAGCTGGCCAGATCTTCATAGACTTCCTGCAGGGTGATCATAAAATCTGGGTTGACGCCATCCATCTCCATGATCAGACCGTTAAGTAAGATGCACATATGCTCATTTTCGATAAGCAAACGAGTGTGATTCTCAATCAGTATGGTCAGGCGGGTCAAAGCATTTTTGCTGGTCAGCACGTCGCGAGCTACAGCTTTGTTCCAGGTCTGGCGCACGGATTCAATCACTGCAAAAAATAGGGCATCTTTGTTTTTGAAATGGTGGTAGAAGGCCCCTTTGGTCAAACCGGTGGCATTGGCCAGATCGGATATAGTGGTGCCAAAAAACCCCTTGCGCACAAAGAGCTGGGTAGAAGCATCTACGATTTGCTTACGGGTTTGCTCACTTTGAATTTGTTTCTGCGTTTTTTTCATGGTTTATCAATTTACTATGGCATACTAAACGATCGGTATGTGTAAAAACACATATATCACCCACAGAATGGCTTGTCAAGGATCAATCAATATCTTCGGAATGATCGCCTTATGCGGGGTGGTAATTAACGGCGGTCTTGTCTTTATGGTTACCGCCAACCGATATAACAAAAAAGACGAGACGCCTGTGTTTGGCGCCGTGCATGCGGCGGCCAGACGATTTCGCCCATTATGCTAACAGCTCTCACAACCTTCTTCCGATAGTCCCATGATTTTTGAGCAGTCGGTTCAGGCCCGTTTTCTTATCCCCATGGCCATTTCCCTGAGGTATGGAAAACTCTTCACCACGGTCGTCATCCTCTTTCTGATACCGTCACTCTATGGAATTTATCATGATATCCGTAGTTTCGGGAAGAAGAAGGAACAAGACCAATAGGTTGATGATGTAAATAAAAACGAATGGGAGCAATATTCATTATTGCTCCCATTAAAGTGAGATGATCATAGATTAATCAGAAGCCTGGTAAGTCTTTTAACTTCTCTTACTGTGTTGGCTTTCTTCCCGAATTTTCTATTCGACCTCTGTAAAAACAGTCTTTTTCGCTCCACAGATTGGGCACCGCTCCGGCGGCTGTCCAAACTCGATATGGCCGCAGACGGGACAGAGATAAAAATTGACCTCGTCAAGATCTTTACCTGCTTTGACAGCCTCAAGCGCCTTGGTATAGAGATCGGCATGAACCGCTTCGGCGGCTACCGCAAAGCGAAACATCGTTTTTGCTCTGTGCCCTTCATCTACAGCCTGATCAACCATGGGTGGATACATATCGGTGAACTCATGGGTCTCACCATCTATCGCCTCCTGCAGATTATCAACCGTGGAACCGACCTTCTCCAGGGCTTTCAGGTGTCCTTCGGCATGAATTCGTTCCGCCTCTGCAGTGGTTCTAAACAGCTTGGCAATATTGGCAAAACCTTCTTTTTCCGCCTTCTTGGCAAAAGCCCTGTACTTCTGATTCGCCTGGCTCTCTCCGGCAAACGCATGCATTAAATTCTCAGTTGTTGATGGCATAATTTCTCCTTATAAATTATCTCTTGTCATTAACGGTTGAGCATCATCCAAACTTTGAAAATACTCATTGCAAAGTTCAAATCGTTCTATGCTCATTGCTTTACACTAATAAAAACGTTCAGGTGCTTCAGGTTTACATGGTTGTGGCTGTCCGCTATAGCAAAACCTATGCGGGCAGCTGCAACCATGTAAAGATGGAGTGCCTGAACGTTTTTATTTTACCAGTTTTCTCCTAACAGCTCAAAGTGCGCCTTGGCATGATCACAGGCCGGACACTTCTCAGGAGCATTGGTCCCTGTGTGCAGATACCCGCAATTCCGGCATCGCCAGGTAACCTCTTCATCACGCTCAAAGACTTTACCTTCCTTGATATTATTCATCAAATCCAGGTACCGCTTTTCATGCTGCTTTTCGGCATTCGCTATTGCCTCGAAAATGACCGCGATATCCTGAAAGCCTTCCTCACGTGCGGTCGCTGCAAATTCCGGGTACATCACAGTGTACTCATAGTTCTCACCACCAGCGGCCTCTTTAAGGTTTTCCATGGTGGTGCCGATTACTCCGGCTGGAAAGGACCCGGTGATTTCAACCTCCCCTCCTTCGAGCAGTTTGAACAGCCGTTTGGCGTGTTCCTTCTCCTGGTCGGCTGTCTCTAGAAAGATCTGCTGAATCTGTACATACCCTTCCTTCTTCGCCTGGGAGGCAAAATAGGTGTATTTATTACGGGCCTGGGATTCGCCGCAAAAGGCCGTTAAAATATTCTTTTCAGTTTTTGTTCCTTTGAGTGAAGCCATGATTATTATCTCCTTCTTCTATTATGAGTAAATACCTTATTAAATAGTATCATCTATCAAACATATTTCTCAAGGCACTTTCTTTTGTTTTGTTTGTCAAAATACCCTGACGAGTTAACAGTGTTTGCATGATACAAACGAGCCAAAGGGCAGCGCTCTAAGCGCTGCCCTTTAATATTGTGACGATCAGGCAAGATCAAAACGATCAAGGTTCATGACCTTATTCCAAGCCTGTATAAAATCATCCAAAAACTTCTTTTGAGAATCTTCACAACCGTATACTTCTGCAAGTGCCCGAAGCTGAGAATTTGAGCCAAAGATCAGGTCAACCCGGGTTGCGGTCCATTTGAGTTCACCGGATGCACGATCTCGACCTTCAAACACCTCCGAATTTTCCGAACCTGGTTTCCATTCAGTACCAATATCGAGCAGATTGACGAAAAAATCATTGGTGAGTGTCTCCGGACGATCAGTGAAGACGCCATGCTTAGTCTGGGCAAAATTGGCCCCCAAAACCCGCATGCCGCCCACGAGGACCGTCAGTTCCGGAGCAGTCAGTGTCAGCAACTGTGCCCGGTCAATCAGCATTTCTTCCGGTTTTACACTGTATTTTTCTTTTTGGTAGTTTCGAAAACCATCAGCCTTTGGCTCTAAAACGTGAAATGATACCACGTCTGTCTGTTCCAGAGATGCATCAGTACGTCCTGGTGTAAAGGGAACGCTCACCTCACATCCCGCATTGTCTGCAGCCTGCTCGATACCGGCACAACCACCCAACACAATCAGATCGGCAAGCGATACCTTCTTGCCACCGGTCTGAGTATTATTAAACTCCTGTTGGGTTTTCTCAAGGACTTGCAGCACAGTTGCCAGTTGCTCAGGCTGGTTGACCTGCCAATCCTTCTGGGGTGCTAAACGTATACGCGCGCCATTTGCCCCGCCGCGTTTGTCGGAACCTCGAAAGGTCGATGCCGATGCCCAGGCGGTCGAAACCAGTTGGGAGACCGACAAACCCGAAGCAAGAATCATTGACTTGAGATCATTGATATCACGTTCGTCGATCAACTCATGATCAACTGCAGGTACCGGGTCCTGCCAGACCAACTCTTCATCCGGCACTTCCGGACCGAGATAGCGTGACCGTGGTCCCATATCACGGTGGGTCAACTTGAACCAGGCTCTTGCAAAAGCGTCTGCAAACTCGTCGGGATTTTCATGGAACCGTTTGGCGATTGGCTTGTAGACTGGGTCCATTCTTAGGGAAAGATCCGCCGTGGTCATGATAGTTGAAACCTTTTTTGTCTGATCATGTGCGGCCGGCGCCAGATCCTTTTCGTCCGGACTCGCCGGAACCCATTGGTAGGCCCCAGCTGGACTTTTCTCCAAGTTCCAATCATAGCCGAACAGCATGTCGAAATAGCCATTGTCCCACTGGGTTGGGTTCGGGGTCCAGGCTCCTTCTATACCACTAGTAATGGTGTCATCTCCTTTACCGCTGCCATGACTGCTGGTCCATCCCAGCCCCTGCTCTTCTATATCGGCACCTTCCGGCTCTGGCCCGACAAGTGACGCATCTCCAGCACCGTGGCATTTACCGAAGGTGTGCCCACCGGCAACAAGGGCAACGGTTTCCTCGTCGTTCATAGCCATACGACCAAAAGTCTCTCGCACATCCTGACCGGAGGCAACCGCATTGGGCTCACCATCGGGACCTTCGGGATTCACGTAGATAAGTCCCATCTGAACGGCAGCAAGCGGGTTTTCAAGATCCCGGTCCCCGGAGTAACGCTGCTCACCAAACCACTCGTCTTCTGTTCCCCAGTAGGTATCCTCTTCCGGCTCCCAAATATCTTCGCGGCCGCCGCCAAAGCCGAAGGTCTTAAATCCCATCGACTCCAGGGCACAGTTGCC
>CAZUUJ010000005.1:0-80554 GCA_964623625.1 uncultured Desulfocapsaceae bacterium | reverse complement strand
CGCCATAAAGGCTTTAAAGAAAACAGCAATGAAGCGTCCTATGCAGCTATTCATCAATCACTTCTTTGTGGTTTCTTACGAAATATTGGACGGAAGAAAAAAGGCCATCTATATCAGGGCGGCTTCAACAAAGAACTCATGATCTTTCCTGGCTCCCACCAGTTCTTAAAAGGCGGCAACTGGATCCTGGCAGCCTCCTTTCTAGAGACCAACAGACTTTACGGTTTGACTGTTGCCACAATCGAACCTGAATGGATTGAGTTGGCAGGGGGGGAACTCTGTAAATACTCCTGGTCTAATCCCCGATGGCAGAAAAAAACCGGCCAGGTTATCTGTGACGAAAAGGTTTCACTTTTCGGTCTGCCTGTTATTCAGGATAGAACTGCTAATTTTGGCAGACGCCACAAGAAAAACAGACAGCAAGCCCAGAATATCTTTATAGGGCAGGCATTGCTTGAAGGCCATATTGTCGGTAAATACAACTTTGTTAACCACAATAGGGCACTTATCGATACATGGAGAAAAAAAGAGGCAAAACTTCGAAAACGCGACATCCTTATCGATGATTATGGCCTTCACTCCTTTTACAGTGAAAAGCTGCCCCTATCAGTCTATGACCGTTTTACCCTGAACCGGTTTTTAAAGAAAAAATCCCATCTTAACTTATTGACGATGTCCGAGACGGACATCGTCAACCGAAAACCCGAAGATAAAGAACTTGCCGACTTCCCGCCTGTATTGACGATTGGCTCTACAGAGTTCAAACTCGAATATCACTTCAAACCAGGTTCTGATGATGACGGCGTTACCATTCAAATCCCCGTTGATCTTGCCGAAACAATCAACCCGGCAGCTTTCGAGTGGCTGGTGCCGGGGCTTTTGCAGGAAAAAACCGAATTTCTATTACGGGGGCTTCCCAAGCATTTCAGAAAACAGCTTGTACCGATCAACAAGACCGTTGAAAAGGTCCTGGACGATATCAGTAAGAGTCAGGGCTCGTTCTTTCTCGCCCTGGAGAATTCCATTTTCAAATTCTTTCGTTTAGGGATTCGCCGCTCCGATTGGCCCTCAGACATGCCGCCCCACCTGAAAATGCGTTTTTTACTTTTTGACCCTGCCGGAAAGACTGTGGCAACAGGCCGGGATTTCGGGATTCTGATCGCTTTGCTCTCATCACCACAAAAATCTGCAGGAAAAGGCAAAGCAAAAAAGAAAGACAGACAACTCATGGAAAAGTACGCCGGAAAAATCTTCGACGACTGCGACTTTGATGAATTGCCAAAACGAATCACCCTGTACTCCGCTCAAGGCGATATTTCAGGATACCTATACCCGACTCTTCAGGCTGTTCCGGACCGAGGGGGTGTCAAAGTCCTGTTTGATAAAAACAGGCGCCACTCTCTCGAACAGACCGCAAAGGGTATACTGTTTCTGTTTCGACGCCATTTCTCACACGAGTACAAGAGCTTAAGGAAGATGTGCTCGACCTCTCTCTCCGGTCCGTCCTCTCTCTGGTTCATTGGCGGAATCGGTAATAAACAGCAGGCAGTGGAAGCCGTGCTGGATTCTATTCTCACCTCTGTTTTTTCCCTGCCGACAACCGCCATTCCATCAAAAGAACTCTTTTCACAAACAATCCAAAAAATAAAAAAACAGCGATTTCTTCAACTAAGTCAACAGATTTTCGACCAACTTATGAAAGTCCTGCGCAAACGAAACGAAGCAGCCACAAAAATCTGTCAATACAGTGAACTGGCCCGAAAAAGCCGAAGCTACGATGAAGCCCGGTTTAAGCGGTATGAAAAACTGCTGCTCGACATCGTTCCCCAGGATTTTATTCATCGTTTCAGCCTATCGGATTCTGACGATTGCATCCGGTACATGGACGGACTGGCAATCCGTATTGAACGGGCCCATATCGATCCGTCAAAGGACCAGAAAAAAGCAAAGCAGTTATCCCTTCACCTGAATCGTCTGCAATCAATTATGAAACAGAAAAACGAGTTGTCCGAAGAATGTCTGCAGCAACTCAGCATCTATCAGACAATGATCCAGGAATTCAGAATCTCGCTTTTTGCTCCTGAGTTAAGAACGAAATTTCCAGTTTCCGAAAAAAAATTAAAACTCCAGTTCAACAAAGTCAGACAGCTCAGTTGACCCAAACGGCTTGATCAACAATTCATTTCGTATAAGAGTACTGACCAAATCAATCGGTATTCTTGTACTCAACCGTGATTATAGGTAAGCTGTATTTGCCCATTGTTTTATAAAATTCAGACCTTAAAAAGGAGACCAAGATGAAACGGATTATGCAAGCACTTCTGATAATGACGGTAATCACGCTTCTGCCACCGCTTACAGTACAAGGAGATCAACTTGATAACGTTATAAAAAAAGGTGTGCTCAACTGCGGAGTTGTTCTTGATTTTCCTCCCATGGGTTACTTTGATAAAGACAACAAACCTGCAGGCTTTGATGTTGACTACTGCAATGATCTGGCGGTAGCACTTGGAGTGAAAGTAAAAGTATTCAACCTGACCTGGGGCGACCGAATCCCTTCGCTGATTTCAGGCAAAACCGATGTTGTTATCGGTTCCACCTCGGATACTTTGGAAAGGGCTAAATCGGTAGGTTTTTCATATCCCTATTTTGTCTTTAAATTTCAGGTTTTTTCAAAAAAAGGCACCAACATCAAAACTTTTAACGATCTTAAGAATGTGAAAGTAGGCGCCGCCCTGGGCACCACTTATGAAACCGAATACCTGGCGTATGCAAAGAAAAAAGGGTGGGGAAAATCAAACTATACCGCCTTCAAATCTGAAAACGATGCCTATCTTGGGCTCTATCAGGGCAAAGTCGACGCCATTATTTCAACTAACACCAACATTGCCACTAAACTGCAGACCAAAGAATTCAAAGATTATGTGGCCGGTCCGTTTGTTCCGGATTATGACGATATCGTTGGTATTATCACCCGAAGAAACGAGGTTGCCTGGCTAAATTATATCAATCTTTTTTTGATCCATCAGATCAGAGACGGCAATATGAACAAAAGATACAACAAGCATTTCGGCACCGATGCTCCCGCCGCTTTACTGCAGGCACTGCGGGATAACAAATAGATTATAGCTTCTTTCCGGCTCTTGCTGATGGTTGTATGCTCATTACTCTGCTTTCAACCACAGTTATGGGGCTGCCATAACTGTTTGTCCGACTCCTGTCGGATAAATGTAAAGAGATTAGTTTGTTTTCAACATCGGGTTGATTCATTTGATTGTCTGAACGGGATAACCCATGCAATATGAGTTTCACTGGAACATTGTGTTTCAGAAGATGGACCAGCTCCTCCACGGAGCCTTCGTAACACTGCATGTTTCCGTCTTTTCCATGTTGATTGGCATCTGCATCGGTGTGCTGCTTGCTATTGCCAAAATGTCCAGCACAAAACCGCTTGTTTGGCTTGCCAATATCTGGGTCGAGATTGCCAGAAACACACCTGCTCTTTTCCAGATCTATATGGCCTATTTTGGTCTTGGTGCTTTCGGCATCCATCTCTCCCCATACTTTGCCGTTCTAAGCGCCCTGGTCTTTATTAATGCAGGTTACCTCACTGAAACGTTCAGAGGCGGCTTTCAGTCTATTCCAACAACCCAGTATGCGGCCTCCAAATCACTTGGCATGACGTCCATCCAGGTTTATCGGTATGTGATTCTGCCGCAGATGTTCAGACGCATTTACCACCCGATGACCAATCAGTTTGTCTGGTCGATCCTCATGAGTTCACTTGGCATTCTGGTCGGTATGAACGAGCTTTCCGGAGAAACCCAGCGTCTTCAGTCCCTGTCGTTCAGAACGCTGGAATTCTTTATGGTAGCGGCTGTTCTCTACTTTGTCATAACGAAGATTGTTCTGTTCACCAGCTCCGCTATTGCCGGAAAACTCTTTCGAGGAGATATCTGATGGGCAGCTCTTTTTTCACACCACTGTCCTGGAATGACTCAGGATTTATCCTCACCGGGGTTCTCAATACCGTCACTATCTCGGTGGTTGCTATTATTGCTGGCTCCTTATTAGGTCTCGTGGTCGGTTTTCTACGCGCCGAAACAAACCGGTTTGCAAATACAGTTCTTGGTGCAATCCTCGATGTGCTGAGATCCGTGCCTTTGATTATTCAGCTTATTCTGTTTTCTACTTATGTGGGTGCTATCGGTCATCCCCTAAATCCCTTTGTTTCAGGTTCCATAATCCTGTCACTGTACACCATGGCCTTTATGAGCGAAGTCTTCCGTGGCGGGTTTGAAAGTGTTGGCCCTTCCATGAGGATTACCGCCCGATCCCTGGGTATGTCATACTGGCAAACCGTTGTCTTTGTCAGGCTTCCCATCGGTTTGCGGACCGTTTTTCCCTCATGGCTTGGTGTGGCCCTGGCTGTTATCAAAGACTCGGCCCTGGTGTCGGTAATCGGTTATATGGAACTACTGCGCACCTCAGAACAGTTGATTACCAGAACCCAACAACCACTTCAGATTCTTATCGGTGTAGGGCTATTCTACTTCATCATTTCCTATCCGCTTTCCATTTATGGTAAATATATCGAGAGGAAGATGGCGACATGATACGAATTCAAAACGTCCACAAATCGTTCGGAGACCAACAGATATTGCTTGGGATCGACCTTGATGTAAACAACGGTGAGGTGGTCAGTATCATCGGCAGCAGCGGCAGCGGTAAATCGACACTGCTTTACTGTATTAATGGAATCGAAGACATCCAGAAAGGCAAGATTTTTGTGGATAACATCGACGTTCATGGCAGAGAAACCGACCAGGATAAACTTAGACAGAAAATCGGAATGGTCTTTCAACAGTGGAACTCCTTTCCTCATCTGACTGTACTTGAAAATGCCGCTTTGGCTCCACGGGTTGTCCAAAAAAAGAGTAAACAGGAAGCCATAGAGTTAGCCAGACAACAATTGGAACATGTAGGACTTGGAGATAAACTGGAAGAATATCCCAGTAGATTGTCCGGCGGCCAGCAACAGCGACTTGCTATTGCCAGAGCACTTACCATGAAACCGGATTACATGCTGTTTGATGAAGTCACCTCGGCATTGGACCCTGAACTGGTTGGTGAAGTTCTGGATACTTTGAGGATGCTCAGTGATGACGGCATGACTATGATCTGCGTCACCCACGAGATTGGTTTTGCCAAAGAGGTTTCAGATAAAATAGCCTTTTTTCACAGCGGAGTGATCGAGGAAATCGGTCCACCCGATCAGGTGATCACCAACCCGCAGAAAGAAGCTACCAGGCATTTTTTGCGTAAAGTGCTCTCTTGAACGATCGAAATCCGACCACAATCTCCGGCCACTGGTTTATCCTGGCTGGCGCCGTTCTTTGGGGAACAACCGGGACGGCGCAGGCCTTCTCACCATCCGGCTTTGATCCCCTGATTGTCGGCACACTGCGTCTTGTGGTCGGTAGTTTTGCCCTTTTATTTCTGGCCTATTCACGCAGGGAATTGAGAGGACTTTCATCCCTGCCCAAAATTCCTCTTTTATTAGCCGCAGGCTTCACTGCAGGCTTTCAACTTTGTTTTTTCTCTGGAGTTGCCAAAACAGGTGTTGCCATCGGTACAGTAGTCGGAATCGGCAGCGCTCCTATTGCCGGAGGACTGCTTGGTTTCTTATTTCTTGGTGAACGTATTGGTAAACGTTGGATTGCAGCAACATTGCTGGCTATTTCCGGCTGTGCCCTGTTAGGTTATACCGGAAGAGCCGTAAACGCAGATATCATCGGCATCCTGCTTGCCATAGGCGCCGGTTGCTGTTATGCCTCCTTGACTCTTGTTTTAAAAGGAACACTCAAACAACACTCAACCTTTGGCATTTTGGCCATTATCTTTTCTCTTGCAGCCCTGATCCTCTCACCTCTTCTCCTGCGGATTGATATGAACTGGCTTATGCAACCGAAAGCCATTGGCACTATGCTATATTTAGGCATCGGCGCTACTGCCATTCCCTATCTGCTTTTTGCCCAGGGACTCAAAACAACCAAAGTGGGCACAGCAACAACACTTTCACTGGCCGAACCAATGACGGCTGCAACCCTAGGCATTCTCATCCTGGGTGAACAGATCAACTTGACTGTTATTACCGGTATTGTATTGATTTTTGGGGGTCTGATCGTTCTGGTAGCAGGAAGTTTGCCGCAACACAACAGGGCTGCCAAGTGAAAGAGCAAAGAAAATCGATATTCTATGCTGCAGCAGCTGTTTTTCTCTGGTCGACCGTGGCTACCGCTTTCAAGCTTTCGCTACGGTATCTGTCACCGATTGAGTTGCTGTTCTTTTCCTCGTTTTTTTCAACCCTGGTCATCGGATTAATTCTACTGTTACAGGGCAAGCTACACCAGGTGTTTAAATGCACCCGTAGTGAATATCTGTTGTCAGTGGCGCTCGGTTTTCTCAACCCCTTTCTCTACTACCTGATCCTGTTCAAGGCTTATGATTTGCTTCCCGCACAGCAGGCCCAACCAATCAACTACACATGGGCCATAACCCTGTCCCTGCTTTCCGTCCCTCTTTTAAAGCATAAAATCACCGGCTATCAGTGGCTGGCCCTGATTGTCAGTTATATCGGAGTTGTTGTGATCTCCACTGAGGGTAAGATACTGAGTATGCAGTTTACCAATCCCCTGGGAGTCGCTCTAGCCCTGATATCCACCGTAGTCTGGTCACTTTACTGGATATACAATACACGGGACAGCCGTGACCCGGTTGTCGGTCTGTTCTGTAACTTTATTTTTGGCTTCGGGTTTGTACTTGTCGCCTATCTCATGATCGGAGAACCTCGGTCTGTTCCGATCAAGGGTCTTCTAGGAGCCGTCTACGTCGGCTTTTTCGAAATGGGCATTTGTTTTATTCTCTGGCTGATGGCCATGAAACTCACCGATAACAGCAGCCGGATCGCCAACCTGATATTCCTCTCCCCATTCCTGTCATTGATTTTTATCCATTATCTTGTCGGTGAGCGAATAGTGCCGGCGACCTATTTTGGACTGCTGCTCATCATAAGTGGGCTCATTATCCAACAGAAAAAAAGAAGCTGAAGCGTACTGCTGATTGTAATGACCAAGGGAAGACCAGTAAACAATTGTTTGCCGTCATTGCAAGGAGCAAAACGACAGAATTATGTCCTATACCACTCCTGTCAGTCGACAGGTTTTTTCACCAGTAATTCTCCTAAGAGTTCGGAGACCATCCACTCCTCGAAAATCCTGCCTCCTTTAAATCTTGAAATAGCCATATCCCGCCACTCCACTTTCTTGCCGCTTGGCGGTATTCCCATCATGTCGTTCTTGTGAGTTCCCTGCAACGTTCGTTGCCAAGCGATCATTTCTTCCTGCTCTAAATGAACAGTGACATCCACTACTCGGAGATCGGGAACTGCGAGCCGTAGCTGTTCAACGAATCGTCTAATAAATGAATGGCCGCTATACTCTCTGTGACCTGAATGAACAACATAATCGTCTGCAAAAATATCCGCGATGATATCAAGGTTGCCATTCTCGAAGAGCTCAATATTTGCCAATTCAATCTGCTCTTTTCCTCTGTCCATATAAACTCCCTCCAAGACATAAATTCATACTACTGTGACAATCGAAACTGGTATCGGTTTCAATTATTTTAGCCCTGTGAAAAAGCGTTCCCAACGAGGTCGATATCCATTGTTAATATCAAGGGAAATAACAACGGAAAGTGCCCGGCCGACAATCGAATCTCGATCGACAAATCCAAAATATCGTGAATCACCACTGTTATCACGATTATCGCCCATCATAAAATATCTGCCTTCCGGTATGGTCAAAGAAGTAAACGTTCGCCTGGCTTGATAATGCGGAGTTACTATTATCGGATGGTCCGTTGTGTTTAAATGTTCAACAAAACCATATTGACTCTCTCCAATATGTTCGAAATAGTTTTTCATCCCGGTATTGCAAATTGGCTCATAGCGAATTTTCCTGCCGTTGATAATCAACTGATTGTTGCTCATACTAACGGTGTCACCCGGAAGCCCGACAACACGCTTTACCAGACGCGTTCCATCAACCGGAGAATAAAATACCACAATATCTCCCCTTTTAGGATCACCCCATTTCGCCAGATGGTAGGTGGTATAGGGGATCTTCAGATCGTATGCCAGTTTATTGATAAAGATACGATCTCCTTCAACAATTGTCGGCAGCATTGAACCGGTGGGAACCATATTCCAATCGGCTATCGCCGATTTAAACGAGGTTGCCAGCACAATCGCGATTGCCAGGGAGCAGCTCCATCCCTTTAAGAACAACTTCAGTCTTTTTTTGTGGTTCATTTTCACCCCATTCTCTTTATCGATAACATTGCCGGTTTGAGCGTTGCCTATAATAAACAAGCATTCAGGTTCTATAAAATGACGGTCTCCTGTCTAAAAACAAGTCATTTCTTTCAGTCATAAATTTGTCACGAGCCTGAGATATGTCAATATCACAAAGAACAACCTCCTGCTCCTGTTGATTGGAACTCTCCAGAATTTCTCCTCTCGGTCCAACTATCTGGCTTCTTCCGGTAAACGACAGTTCACCGTGAGACCGGGAATCCATGCCTGTTCTGTTGGCCGTTATCGAATAGACCGAATTCTCAAGGGAACGGGTCAACATCGCTTTCTGGCAGTAACTCAAGACTAGGTTCGACGGATGGCAGATCAGCTCGGCACCACTCAGAGCGAGTGTTCGAACGACTTCAGGGAATATCCAGTCAAAACAAACCATAACGCCGATCTTTACACCTGCGATCTCTATTACATCAAGCTGTGTATCCCCTGGATCGAAATAATCTTTTTCTGTGTTGAAGAGGTGGAGTTTCCGATAACGGTGCACAACTCCCGACGGGCCGATAACCAATGCGCTATTATACAGCTTTTCACCTTGCCGTTCCGCGAATCCGGCAACCAGATGGAACGAATTATTGCTGCACAGCTTCGTTAACCGGTGGACTGTAGGAGAATCCGAGATATCTTCGGCAACTCCTTGCAACTCATTACGATCCTTAAAAAGGTATCCGGTAAAGGCAAGCTCCGGCAGAACAATGATATCGGCTTGAAGTCCACTCAAAGCGATTTCAACTTTTTTGACGTTTTGTTTGACCAAACCAAATTCCGGCTGAAACTGGTAATACCCTACTCTCATCGGCACCCCCTATTGAAGTAAGCAACTGGTATAACACTGCCGTATAACAATAAAATAGTTACACTGTTGTGTTCAACCAGTTCATGAGGAATACAGGTTAAGCACTATCTTTGGTATCACGATCTGTTAACAGCTTAAAATCATGCACAATAATTTCAATTAATATCGGCCAACTCAGTGGCTTTCCATGTGGGCCTGATGGCGTCACTCTTCTAAGCGATGGAAAAGTCAGACCATTCATTTGGCTATGATCCAGGATCATGTTTGCAGCTTGCGCAAACTTGCTGATGATTTCTGCGGTATAATTATGTTGATGCAGCAAGGCAGTATCTTTATCTACTATAAATAATTGCTTTTTACTGTGTGTTGGCATCGAGCCTGGGAAAGTTGCCTGTAACGTGAAGTCATTCAACTGTTCCCAGACGATCTCATCATTCATCAAGAGCGCTGGAAAGGTAACATAGTTCCAGAATGCGTAATTGGCAAAATAGGCCATGTCCAGATCATCCCAGTAAAATAGCCGCCGGCCAAAGGTAAAGTGAGCTCGAGCATTTTTCCTTTCAGCTATTACTTGCCCTTGCACATTCTCCAGCCGGACATCAGTGCCATCCAAAACACCTGACACATCCTTGTCCACACCGATAGGTGTTATTTTACAATACGGTTTATTCACTTTCACAAACAATTTGGCATGATGAAAACATGGCCTTCTCTTAAGAGCAAACGCCAAACCTTTAGCGCTGACCTCTGCCTCAATATACTTCGCTCTTGTCCACAGTTCTTCACCGCCATATGACTCAATGACTCTTTGTATTAACTCAGAATTCATCATCTGCTTCTTTCACCACTACTACAAAAGAGGTGATATCTGATTTTTAACTATATCGTAACCAAGCCGAACAGTGTATCTGAATTCAACTCTACCATCCCGTCAACTGACAGCTGCTCTATTTCCTGGAGATGTTCGACTTTAAACCGCAGAAGCTGTTTAGAATCCAATTGAGCTAGAAAAGATTTATAACCCGCATTGTTGAGTAATGCCCACCAATCGTTCACGGTTATCGGATAACTGATTGAATAGAATTCGACCTTTACCCGCTCGATGTCAGCCGTTTTCGCAAGTTCCTCTATCTGTTCTTCAGTCCTAAGCTTTTCCTTGAGATCGGGAGGGATCTCAATTGCATACATATTTTGAAGACGATTCAGAAACAGTTCCGAACAGGGATTAAATGCATCCTTTGTAAATGAAGAAAAAATAAAAAAACCACCCTCCTTTATCGTCCTGCATATTTTTTGATAGACAACCTCCATATCCGGATAAAAGAACAGACCGTATCCGCATGTAACAATATCAAACGACTCATTACCATAGGGCATATCATCTACGTCCCGGAGCTTGAAGCTGATATTTGAAAGACCTTTGTTCTGCGCCTTTGACTGTGCCCTATCGAGCATCCCCTGCGACAGATCAATCGCCTCAATGCGTGCATGGCTGAACCGTTTTGCCACCTCAACAGCTACAGCACCCGTACCTGTGGAAAGATCAAGTACATCCATTGATGGTAACGAGGGCAGAAGTTCAACCATCCTTTTGGCAGAAATTGAAAAAAATCTGTTTTCATCATATCTGCCTGCCACATCGTCAAAAGTAGTTTCGATATTCTTTTTGTACTGTTTTATGTCCATGTCACTGCTTGAAGTATATTGTTTTCAAAGCTCCAACGAAATGGGAAGCCTTACCGAGTAAGCCCATTGAACTACTGGTTAGGAAACCAGTTATTCCGGAAAATCATTCGAACGAAAATAGTGTTCGATATCACCCGGACCATTTACCAGCACACCGGTTAAACCGATATTGTTGGCAGCGGTAACATTTATCCGATTGTCATCGAAGAATAATACATCAGCCGGTTCAGCCTGAACAGCACTCAATACATGAAGAAAAAACTTTTCATCGGGTTTTGCCTGTCCTACTAGATGAGACGAAAAGGCATGATCGAAATAGCTCAATATGCCAAATTTGTTTTCCATGATAGGCCAATGGATTTCATTGCAGTTTGAAACTACCGTTAGTTGGTAGTCTTCCGCTAAACGGGCTAACAACTCTTTTGCTCCCGGGAAAATTCGTTTCGGCCACTGAGAGAAACACTCTAATAGTTCATCATTTGACATATCGAGATCAATCTCATCTTTAATCTGTTCTGTAAATTGCCAGGTACTTATCAGTCCTCTTTCAAACCTGGTAGCAGTCCGGGATGAGAACCACCGGTTAATTTCAAAACCACTTTTAGCAGGAAAAGGAAGTTCGCCTAATTCGATAACAACTCCACCAAGATCAAAAAATATATGACGAAATCTCATATAAACCTGTAAACATCAACAATTTGCCAAGTGGTTAAAGCCATGGGGCCCGTTTCAAACGTTCATTCAATGACATATTATCACCTGATTACCCGTATTGCTCAACCTATCACTTATACCTCGAAATCGTATTTAATTATGCAGGATTCCAAGTTTATATCATTACTTTTATGTTACTTTACTTCTATTGCCAACTGCCTTTTGAATTTATATATCATTACAACTATTTCAGCAGGGTCAACTGTGAGGCGATCCCGCATCTATTATACATTTTGTCTTTGGAAAGTACGACTAAAGCGATAATTCAAGGTGTCCTCAAAACTATGAACAAAACAGGGGGAAAAACGTACTGAGTATTAACAGGCTAAAACAGCTCTGCTTAAATTTTCAATTTGAAAAGGATACGTCATGAAACGATATTCTCTACTCTTCATCATACCGGTTATCACTTTTTTCCTTTCGATTGCACACGCTCCCCTACTTTTCTCTAATGATAAAGATAAATCTCAACAGTCATCGCCTGTTAAAAAGACAACTCAGTCGGGTGCTGACAAGCAATCCAAAAAGCAGGATTCCCAGAGTTCAAAAAAAAACGAAAACAATAACAAGGCCATTAAATATGAAAAAAAGATCTATGGCTATTGCTGTAATAATGAGACCGTTGTGAGAAAAAAGATGACATCTTCGGCGATTGGCGAAGATGAGCAATGTACCACCGCTTTTTCCAAGACCCAGAGTTTTTGTGGTGCCTGCTGCCGTAGTGGTCGAGCATCATCGGTTTCCAATTGGACGGAAAAGAAAAACTGCCGCAAAGAAGGTGGAACTTTTATAGGCAAAGCGTCGGACTGCAAACCGAAAAAGGTTTTTTGCTGTATCGGTGGCAGTGTCAAGCACAGAACAATTGAAGAGTGTAAGAAAAACAACGTTCCCTTCTATAAAAGTGAAAAACAGGCCAACAAGAATTGCGGCTGGCTCTGTGAAAACAGCAAGATTTTCAGCTCTGATAAACTTAAAACATCACTCAAAAGGCGCAAACTCTATCCTTCCCGGAAGGATGCAGAAAAGGCGTGCAGAGACGAAAGCAGCAAAGGCTATTGCTGCACCACAAAAGGGGTTGCATCCAGCAACAGGGCTCAATGCAAAAATCCGGATCGATTCTTCACCAATGAAATTCGGGCGCAAAAGTGGTGCAGCAGCCGAAAGATGAAGTTAAAAAAAACAGCAAAAATCGGTGGACGAAATTCCATAACAAAACTCTCTCATCAAAAGAAACTGAGACAACCGTTTAAACCTGCTCAGAGGCAACACAATATCATTCCCCGTTTTCCTTCCAAAGGTGTGGAAGATGGCATTCGTGTCATTCAGCCTGAAGGGGGAGAGTCTATCAGGGCCGGAGATGATGTGATTGTTCGATATGATATTCTTGAATCGGGTAGACCATTACCGCATACGGTTGTAATCTCTATAAGAGACAGCAGCCTTTCTTTACGATGGGAGCTTTACCGTGGAGGACCCCAGGAAAATGTCGACATTACCTTACCGGTTCCCTTAGAAGTGTCACCGGGTGAAGGATACACCATAACCGTTGCTTCCATTAATGAAGCCGATCGTGGCCCGGGAAGGTATGGAATGAGCGATCCGTTCAGGGTAACTGTTCTAACATCGTCAGGTGGAGAAATCTGCGAAGGATGTGTTTTCTTCGTGACTCCCGAAGGGGGAGAATATTGGTCATTTGGACTACAGACAATTGAATGGCTTTTTACCGGCAGTACCGACGTTCCCGATGACTGGCAGATAACACTGCTGCGAGGAAGAGATGATTCTACCGGGATTGTAGAGGAAATACCGCTAAGCCGTTATGCAACAGAGGTTGATACGAGAAATCCGGCAGACGACTCTCCTACTGCCTGGAGATGTAGAATTGCCTGGGATATTCCCGACCACATTCCGCAAAACTCTCAGTACCGGATTCGGGTTCAATCCGCCTCTGATGAGTCGATTCGTGCGATCAGCCGGCCATTCACTATCGGCGTGCTTTTGTTTATCCGGCCTGCCGGAGGTGAGACCTGGTATATCGGCAATGAAGAACGTATTGAATGGACTGATGCATTGGATAGTCGTGGCTATGAGCTGGAAGTGATCGGCCTTGATGGAGGAGTTGTTCAATCCTGGACAGGCGATATCCCGCATCCCAACAGGGCATCGTATTTGTGGCATATTGGCAGATCGCATTCACTTGGGCGTGAACAGCCATTGGAAGAAGGCAGTTATCGTCTCAGACTCACCCATGTTGAGAGCAGCATAAGGGTTGACAGCCCCGTCTTTTCCATTCTCAGACCGACGCTGAGTATCGCCAGAGTTTCTCACATCCGGTGGGATGGAGAGAGCGAATTTCGAACAGATAATTTCGAGCTTGGTGACCGAGTGGATATCCGTTGGACAGCTGAAAATTTCCCCGATGAAACACTTGTCACCATCAGGGCCTATTGCACGACTGAAAGCCCCCACTACGAAGAACATTTCGATTATATCGAAAATGCTCTCATCAACAGAGGCAGCGCCTCATGGACGATCCCGGATGGCATGCTGCAACGCGGAGCCGATTATGGTGAATGTTACATTTATTTCAACATCAACTATGCCAATTGGCTGGAAGAAGGCGAGCCCGGCCGTACATCAGGTCGACATGATCTGCCACGTACAAATACCTTTTATATCGGCCGTGATTTCAATTATACGCACTATAGCAATCCAAACCAGGATGACTGTGAAGAATACTGCTACGAGCATCGGCCGGAATGTGTCGAATGTTCACGAAATCCCGGTTGCGGTATGGGCTATGATCGAATGCACTCGTTTACCTCTGCCGGGCATAGGAACTGGTACGCCTGTGAGGCACGCTCCGTGATTGAATGATCGGGGGGGCCGAGCCTTGATACTATAGGAATGAGGTTCAGACTCAGCCTTTGGTGTCTTCCCCGGGAGTGAGACGACAATTCAAGTAGACGGTATATTCCGGTCATCTGGGATCACCGTAGTCGTTTTGCTCCATAGCGATGACGCAACAAGTGGAATTGTCTATCTTAGTCGTGAATCAACGCTTATCCTGTTATTACGAACAAAGCGAGGTAATCTCGTGCTGACTCATACTGTGGTCATCTCTGGCTTTTTTTATGTTTCATAACGGTCTTGACCATTTTTCCAAATTGCTTGTCTTTTTTTCTTTTTTCTAAATATGACATTTCGTTGTAGGCTGACTCCTTGGTCATTTTGAGATAATTCTGATATCGATCAGCAGACAGTACCCCTTTCTCAACAGCATCCAGAACAGCGCATTCTTTTTCTTCAATATGAGTACAATTGTTGAATCGACAATTTTTAGACAGTTTTTGTATTTCAGAATAGGTCTTGTCAAGCCCAGTAGTGACTGACAAGTTGCCAAGCTCACGCATACCTGGGGTGTCAATTATCATTGCTCCAAAATGATCCAGCATAATGAGCTGTCGATGCGTGGTGGCATGCCTTCCCTTACTCTGTTTTTTGCTGACTGTTTTTGTTTTAAAAATTGAAGCCCCAATCAAGTTATTTATTAACGATGTTTTACCAACACCCGATGACCCCAACAGGCAACAGGTAAGGCCGGGACGTAGAATTTCTTTGACACTGTCCAACCCGGTTTCATTTTCATTGCTGAACGGAAAAATGTGCAGATCTGGTAAAATACCCTTAATTTCAGCAATTCTGCTTGTTGTTTCTTTACCATCTAGCAGATCACTCTTGCTCAACAGTACAATCGGTTGAGCATTACTCTCGTTTATCATGACCAGGTATCGCTCTAGCCTGTTAAGATTAAAATTTTTATTTAACGATTGAACAATGAAACCAATATCAATATTGGCTGCAATCAATTGAAAATCGACTTTTTTCCCAGGTGTTTTTCTTTTCAGTAACGTTTTGCGTGGCAATACTTCATGAATTATTGCAAAATTCTGCTCATCAAAAAAACTGACAAGGACCCAATCACCTACTGCCGGGAAATCCATTGGAGACGAAGCGCTGAAGAGTATTTTGCCAACCAGCTCCGCCATAGCATCAACCGCGCCATTTGTCACAGCATAACGATCTTTATGAACTGCCACTACCCTGGCAACCTCAAAACTGTTCAGGCTGTCCGGCGCTACTGACTCTATAAACCAGGTGTCAAAACCAATCTTTTGCAGCTTTTCAGGAATAGTATTCATGTTAAGACCCTGGGGCATCCTTTGTTATATAAGATTTATTGTTTCAGAAATACTCATAACGTTTCAGGTAGATCCTGCCTGTAGTTCCGGAAACAAGCAATTGTCAGTCAACGCTGTCCTTATCCAAGAGGTACTCAGCCAGCCACAGATCATACAACCACATATTGGTGCCTTTCGATTTACGTTGAATACCGATTCCCACTGACCCGGCGTTTACTTCTATCCCACGCCATCGCTTTGCTTTGCGCAGGCTTTTCAGAGCCCGAATTACTGTTTTCGGTGCACCCCTATTGGGGATCAACTTGCCGGCGTCACTCTTCACCTTGAACTCTGGTAGCCTGCCCCGCACTATTGTCAAGCAATGTTTACCAATCATCTCGATATAAACCAAACGTCCGTGTCGTTTTCCTTCAACAATTGAAGGACCGTCCGGGAAAAGTTTCTGATCTCCAGTGAGCACTGCAATCACATCAAGATCCATACCCGGTGCCTCGGATATTTCCAAACCTAAAGGTGCTATATACGCTTTTTCTGAAGCTTTTCCACCCCAACCCAGAACAATGTAGGTTACCACTAACATCAAAGGAACCCAGACAATTACGCCACCAACCCAAATACCAAGCATGGTTTTTGGAGTTATATCCGGCATGAGCCCCAGGAATTCAAGGATGAAAGGGCCGAAAACCCATAATACCAACAGGTTCATAGTCCCATACCAAACAATTATTGGCGGATTTGCCTTTTTGGCATTCTGAATATATTCCTCTATATCGCCACCTTGAACAGCCATCGCCTGATGTAAGATGTTCCAACTCTTCAAGGACTTGATACCCGGCAAACCTTCTCTGGGCAAGTTGGCCAATTCTTCCAGCTCTTTGTTGCCTTTGAAAAGAAACACCCACCACCAATATAACAGGATGCCACCGACCCAGCCCATTAATGGAAGGATGATATACACCATTCCGACAGTCTCAAGCATATTACGCTGATCAAGCTTGATTGCTACAACTACGGTGTATATGACAAGAGCAGCCAGTCCACCCCAGACGTACACCTTGTACAGTGTGTAGTCAAAACCTTGGTGCAGTCGTTTCATAACAGCCCCTCCCAGTATGCTATAAAATCAAGAGGTTGGTACTGGCTAGAGGAAATCTTTTAATATTGACTTAACCCGTTTTTGGTCTTTTTTGGGAACTAACAGCTTATTGGTCTCGGGAATTGGATAGAGACTCCCCAAAGCTTCGTGTAAGAAGATATAGTCTATATTTTCCGCATCCAGGATGGATTTAATAATCGCAACATCACTTTTCTGTAGAGAAGCAGCGATTTCTATGAGGTTTTCTTTTTGGGATATTTTTTCTTCAGGTAGCTCGTCAACAAGTTTCACGGTGCATTCATCGCATAACGTGAAACCTTCTCTGTACTCCGATTTACAAATTGGGCAGAACATAACTTCAGGGTTTTCTTCTTTATCCGCTCACTTCCAGTTTATTTTTATCAGCCTTAGTCAATTTGCTCACCACCAGGTCGTATGAACTATTGGCCAAGTCAAATAGAATTTCTTCAGGCAACTCACCATTTAACGAAATGGTAATCCAGTGTTTTTTGTTCATATGATAACCAGGACTCACTGAATCGTACTGACTTACCAATACTTCACCATCAGCTGGATTTATCTTCAGTGTTACTTTGGGAAGTTCTTCCAGTTGAGATACCAGCGCATACATTTTACCCATCACTTTATATACCAATGCTTCAGGACCAAAAGGATAGCTTGACTCCCCCCCTTTCAAGCCGGACAAATACTTTTCTATCTTATCTTTATCCATAAACTAAACTCCAACTGATCTCCTAACACTTATTAAGGCTAATTTGTCTGATTAGATAAAAACGTCCTCTAATCCCTCAATTTTATCTCCTTAAGCCAGTCCCGCACTCCATCAACAAGAAGTTTCTGGTAGTTATCCACCCCACCCAGTCCCCGACAACGGAAAAAATAATTAATTTCCAGAAAAAACGGTGCACAATCTTTATCGTCAATACTAAAAATAAAATCGAATCCAGCCAAATTTATCCCGGTGTCTCGGCAGAATTTTTTCAGAGCTGAAACAGCAGCTTGTTGTTGATCGGGATAGGAATCATGGTCAATAACGGCGCCTTTGGACAGATTCGAATAAAAACTGTCTAGATTCTCGCCAACACGCCAGTATGGAAAGAACTTGTTGCCAATCACAACAACTCGCAAACTTCGGCCACCTGTCGGGATATACTCTTGAAAGAGAAAACCTTCTCTCCCCTTCTCTTCATACTCTTGAGCATGTTCCAATGCCTTGAGTAAATCCTTTTCACTCTTTAGCAGAAAAACATTATTCCCTTCACCACCCAAGGATAATTTAAAAACAAACGGATAGTTATAGTACTGATCCGGTTTATTCCTGTGATATGCTTTCAGGTTGGCAAATGTAGTTGTCTTCGGAATAGAGACCCCATACTTTTTAAAAAGCGCGGCTTGACCTACCTTACCCGGGTAATCGAAGTAGGCGTCGTAATTAGGGAAAAAATTCGCACAATGGCTGCGCACAAGGTGATATAATTTCTTATTACATCCCTGTGGAAGAATGACGGCTTTTGCAGATTTTATCGCCTCAATCTCCTGGCTGGCAAGTACCTTGCCGGAGTGGTACACATTCGCATCCGCCTCAACAAATGAATGGAATGAGAGGATGGTCATGTATTAGATTGTTCGTCTTGGCCACCTTCTGTTTCTGGAGGCATGAATTTCCTTTTGCATATTATTTCTGCAATATAGGAAGCTAGCGCAATACCAAAACCGATCCAACCGAGTTTCAATGGTATGATTTGGATCCAAGTGAGTACTATCAAAGCCACTCCAATCCACTTAGTGGTCGATACAACATTGTATAAAATTATTATAGAGTTATCCATTTCTTTCCCCTTAAGGTTAGTATCCTTATATTTTTATATATTCTCAGAATTTATCATATGTTTTGTTTTCTATCTTGAAGATATATCAATAATCGGAATAGCAAGAACATTTCCGTTTTCTTCCATGTTTTCTCCCATAAGTTCATAGTGAAATTTATCTATTGGGTGCTTGAGCATACGGGAAATCTCAAAAGCTTTTTTTTGGACTCCGCCCTCATATACCACAATAAATAGTCTTGACCATCTATCTGAACTCAGAACCAGGACTCAATTTCAACACCCTCGTCTTTCAATGTAACAATAGCTTCTTCAAGGCGAGAGGAAATAGTTTTTTGCCAATCCTCAACTTTTTCCACTGTGCCCGGCTTTAATCTAACCAATCCTGATGCTATTTCCATTCTTTTCCTCAAATATAATGTCGGAGTTAACCGACACGCAACAGTGTGTTCGATTTGAACGATTTATCAACCTAAATCCTGTAATTTTTATTTGAAATACAACGCCTTATTAAATGAAACAACAAATTCATCAATCGGAATTTCTTGATTTTCTTTTTTAATTACGCAGCGGTTTTACCATAAGCGTTAAAAACTACAGGCTATGCCGGCGGATAACGCTGCTCATTAAAACATAAGTGCTTTGCACATTTGCTCACCGGTTTTGCCAGGAATCATATTTTAATAAGGTTAACGAGTCCGTGGAAAAACCCTTTCTACAGAGCAGGTCTGATTGATTCCCTGGTTCGACTGTTCCTATTATCTCAACAGTTTAAATGGAATAACGCTGCCAAGTTTTTTTTCGGGGATTTATTAAAAAGTTCAATTGCTTCGTGAGAGTTCAAAACATGGACTTCTATATTTCTTTTTTTTAGAAAGTTAATGGTTTCATCTGCAACAGCAGCTTGACCATTGGCGCCAATACCAATAATCAGGACCTGAATATTTGAATTAGCAATTTCTTCTATATCGTTTGGAAGGATATAATGTGGATCTCCTGGAGACCAGTCCCTTACGCTACCATCCGAAAATATCTGGAGTTCATTGGTATATATTTGTCCGTCAATCACCATTTTCCCAAAAGAGTAATGAGTAATTGCTGGTCCTTTATGACCAGGTGGTGGGGTGAAATTTGTTTCTGAGGAGCATCCAACTAAACACCAAATCACCAAAATCGTTATAGCATGAAAAAATTTATTTTTTGCCATTATTATTTTCCCGTTTGATTGATTGCTAGTGTGAATTAAATTGATCCATCACTTTTCTTTAACACCAACCTTCATTCAGGCATAGTAGGAATTGAGGTGATCTCACTCTTGTGATTTCTCACCGTCAATTCTTTCTTGTTTTTATCAACAATGTAATAGTCGGGTATTAACTTGGTCTTGCCGATGTTAGTCGCCAACACGTACATAGGTTGTGCCAGACCGGTTGTCTGGACATCTGACGAATCGCCAATTAACTCAGCTCCTTTTTATAAAACTATTCTTCATTTCTCTCATGTAATTTTTTTTCCTGGAGTTCTCACAGTACAGCTAGCGTTCGTTATCAGCTGAAACAGGCGTATGTAGAGCAGTGATTGGAGTACTGACAAACTTCAAGCGTAACGGATGCAGCCCTCTATCACCAACCTCTTTTTTCAGATTGATTGGCTTGATATGTAAAATCTCTCTAAAGATCTATAAAGCTGAAATTTCCTAGATATTCATCAAGTTCTCTTCTGTTTTGATCCGTGAGTTGTGGACAGTCAAGAGAGCCCTTCGCTCCTTGTACAAGCAGTGATGCAAAAACAATGCATGTCGGTTGCCCACATTCCTTGCAGTTTGTTTTTGGCAATAGTTTCAGAATTTCTATTGGTTGAGGCCTTGCAGCCACACCATAACTAGGTGTTATTGCATCACGATTTTCCCAAGTCTCATTAATTTCTCTTTTTAACCATTCGAGTATCTTATCTGCATCAGTTTTGTCCTTTAATGCATTGATTGCAATTTTTTTCCCATGCAATGCGATTAAACGTCCATGAATTTGTAGCATCAGAGAAGGCGGATCTTTTACATAGCCGGTTCCACCAAGTACGGTATTTAAATAGGGCAGAACTTCGCTGATATCCTCATCAAGATGGGCAAAACAATGAAGAGATTTAAATTGCGGATTACATTCCGGCCTGAATATCTCTTTTCTGTAATTCTTAAGTAACATCGAACCTTTAGGCTGTAACACCTTGCTCAGCTATGTTGCCAGTAAACAAAAGGGTGGCGGATAACATCAGCTGGAACAACTAGTTGTGCTGATTTATATAATAATCAGAAACTGAAGCAATTACTTCATGAAACCGATTCTTTGTTTGTCTTGAAAAAGAATCATTATATACTGCTGGTCTACCCTGATCAAGCTCATATGGAGGCATGTATGTATGTGCCCAAATCTCCAGCAACAAAGCTTCAACTCCGGGTATCTCTCCGTATTGCCTGATTATATAACCTGATGAAAATGGATCATTAATAGCTGTAGTGAAACCATTTTCAATTAATTTTGCTTCCATAAAATTTGTTAATTTCTTGGAAGCACTTGCGTATCGACCGTTAGCAAGACAAATATCCGTATGAATAGCACCAATACAGCTATGAATATCTAAAAGAAAAAGTCTCCCGAATTTATTCAGTTTGTCATCAATTAATTCTCTCAATTTATTGTGAAAGGGATCATAGAATCTTTTTTTACGATTTCTTACCTCTGCCTCATCTGGAAGACGATGATATACTTGCCAATCAAATGGAGTTTCTTTAGGAAGAGCGGTTGTTAAAAAGCTTTTGGCGTATTCTCCAATATATGGCTCCTTTATTTTACGATTGACATTAGCCACGTATTTATATGGTTTGAAGAATAAAATAGTACCTCCAAGATCAGGAGTAAACAACCACGCGTGAAACGCGTGGCTTTGATTCCCGGCAAAGCCGGGAAGCAAATGTGCGAAGCACTTATGTTTTAATGAGCAGCGTTATCCGCCGGCATAGCCGGCGGTTTTTACGGCTTATGGTAAAACCGCTGCGCAATAATAAAACCAAATAGCTTTTCCAAATGCCAATCAGTATTGATTAAAGACTCGGAATGGCGTGGATTAAACTGTGGTGAAATATCGTCCGGTATTTCCGATCCACTATGAACAATTGTTGTTAGAAGAGGAATTTCATCTCCATCGATTGGTGAAAATATTTTAAAGATTTCCATGTTTTAGATAGCACAACAACCTGTGTCAGTGAACGCAAGATTGCATGGTACTGACTTGAATAAATTTAAACTTGGAGCGGAAAGGAACGCAATTCGACGGGCCTCTTGCGTTCCACTGAGCACAATCGGTATGTTTCTTATTTGTTTTCGATCTCTTATGATATTTCTTGTTACTTTGATGTAATATCTATAATAGGGGTAGATAGGATATTTCCGTTTGTTTCCATAATTTCTGCCATAAGCTCATAATGAAATTTATCAATTGGGTGTTTCAGCGTTCTGGAAATTTCAAACGCCCTCTCTATAGACTTGGCTCTCATATACCAAAGCAAATAATCTTGACCATCTATTTGAACTTTAAACCAAGATTCAATTTCTACACCTTCATCTTTTAGGGTAGCAACTGCCTCTTCTATGCGAAAGGATATTGTTTTCTCCCAAAGTTCGACTTTTTCTTCTGTGCCTGGCTTTAATTTGATTAAACCCGATGCAGTTTCCATGTTTTCATTTTCGTATACTTAACAGTGAGGTCATGGATGCGTACCATGCAGTACAAATACATACTCCCAAACTAATTTGACCATCTTAAACTGTGTTATCCTCAGAAGCCGCCGCTGGTAAGCATTCCAATGCACCGACTGGTTATGTGTGTTTTTAATCCGGTAAACAATCCACATGGCTCAAATAGAAGACTTTTGAGTTACATTAATTTCCGGTAATCGCTTTCGCAAGATTCTCTGCAAGCTCTTCACCATTAGCTCCTATTTCATCAGGCGTAGAACAAAAAGGTAAAATATGATTTCCTTTTGATACTAACTTGCCATATTCACAAAAACCGTTGAAGATATTCTGTATAGAGTCAGTATTACCTTCAATAGGGCCCATGCATGTAACAAGTAATGCTGCTGGCTTATCGCTAATCAGTGACGCGTGATCAGCTGTACCATATCCTGTGATAAGGCAAAAATGCCTATCGATCAAGGGCTTAATTTGAGATGTAAAGCTCCAGCAATATAAAGGCGTGGCATACACAATTGCGTCGGCCTGGATCATTTTATTAAATATTGCCGGCGCATCATCTTTTTGAACACATCCAGGTTCATTTATGTTTTCCTGACACTTATAACATCCAAGACAGCCGCCTACCTTATATTTGGTGATGTGTATTATTTCAATTTCATGATTTGCTTTAACTTTATCTTCAAACATAGAGAGTACTTTGGCTGTATTTCCTTTTCTTTTTGGACTCCCTAAAATTGCAACGATTTTCATAATCAACCTCCTGATTGAATAAAGATTATATCATTAATAGTATTAATTAGACCACACACCGGCAGAGATAACCTGAAAAAAGAGTGCGTACCAAGAAGCTTGGAATACCTGTGAACTTTGATCGTAAGATGAATTACCCGTATCCCCAACTTCTTTTTTTCAGGTATTGACTTGTTAACGCCTTATTTTTTTCCAGTTAATAATTCTTTAATAACTGGCTCCATTTTGCTTTTCACACTAGCCCATTTTGTTAATGAAAAACCACCTTTGCCAACAAGATGGTATTCTGCATATGCTAGTCGCTTCCCACCTCTGTCCTCCAAGCGTAGTTCGGCATGAGACAGATAAGTTGTGATATCCCATGACTGGAGAGCCGTATAAGTCAGTATAGCTTCGCATTTTTCTTTCTTTGTGTCATCAAGCATCACTGTTGTAATTCCGTGGTCTTCAAAACCATTTCGCACGACAGAAAGAAAACCAGGGACAATAACTTTTGGATTGTTTTTGATACAAATTATGGAGATTGAAAGAGATTTATCCAGTGGCTTTACGCTTACTGCAGTACAAGCTGAGACAAATATGGTTATAAAAACCAGTATGAAAGATAATTTTTTCATCTTAGCCTCCACAGCCTTTAACCTCTTTTTTTACAAATCACTTTTGAAATTTTATTCACAGAAAAAAGTAAGTTCAACTCTAGGGTATTTTCCCATCATATAAGGTCCTTCATTCTCTTTTAACTCTATCACATTCAAAGATTGTTTTATTGATGTGCAATATTTCGATGCTTCATGTAGTACGTCAGTTTTTATTCCCCCAGTTCCTGTAATCCCAGTTGCAGCTTGTTTTGCTATAAACAATTTACCATTTCCAATTTTAATTATACCTGTATCTGAAGCACATGAGGCCAACAACAAAAAACTTGAGAGCGTAAGTAGCTTCTTTAACATATTCTTTATTTGTTATTTCCAACCGTTAACGACATGCTCTCCGGCGCGGCAGAGCCGCGTCGGAGAGCAGCAAATGGTTATACATTTCCTATTCCAGCTTTGTAAGATAATCTTCCTTTGTCAGCCAAAGCTCTTCCATTCTGTACATATGCCAATGATCATGCATCAGGGTATGTCGAGTTAGAATGTAGAGAGAATACTGTTCATATTCAGGATGTTTTGCAGTCCTTTGCCAGATAACGTCACTGGCATTTTCAAGAAGTACAAGTTGTTTATTCCGATACTGTGCAAACTGCTCAAGGGCAAAAGCTATATTCATACGTTCAGGCGTATCAGGTTCATCTTCGTCATCACCTGGAATGTATGGCTTAAATTCGGGATGATCCTCAATCATAAATCGATCAAAACGATCAAACAGCATAGGCTGTACTTGAGCCAAATGACTCACATGCTCAGCGATTGTCCAGAAACCAATTCCTCTTCGCACGTCCAGTTTGTTTTTTGGAATATTTTCTACAAATTCTGATAATATCTTGGGAGATCGCCGTAATCCGTCCAATAATTCAGGTATATCCTGTATCATCCTTATTCCTTAGGCTTCGCTGTATCGTCTGTGTCAGTGGACGCAAGATTGCGTACTACTGACAGTTTGAAATATCTGGAATGTTGAGCGGAACGGGAAGCAATGTTTTACAACCTGCCTCTTGCGTTCCACTGAACACGGTTGATATGTGTTGTTTATTATTTAATAATCCCAGAAATTCCATTTTGAAATCAATGATGTTGTTACATTATCGTATGTTGGCATAAGATGTCCCTTAGAAATGTTTTTTGCCCATAATAGACGAAGTAGATTGGGGACATGCCCATATGGCAATGTGATTTTATATAATGTTTGTGTTTTAGAAACATTAGCAACATGAATAGCATGTTGTTCAATTGTAGGCCACTCACCATATTTAATGAAGTATCTGCAACCTTCAGATGCAAAAAGGAACAAACCTTTTTGAGCATTTAAAAAGGGATTATCAGCTCTTGCAGATTTGAGGACTTTAAATCTGCAAAATTCCCGATCTTGAATTTGAGATATATTATATCTATTCAGATTATGTAGGTTTATAGCCCAAATTGCAATTTCACCATCCTCTTCTAATGGATCCACATCTGCAGCAGCAAAAAAAGCTGCAATATCTGGACTATATGTCCAATCGATTGTTCTTGTTGGTATTCCGTGGTGTTGAGCTAGTGCAGTAGCCGTGTTCGGCTCTGGAATAAAATGAGTATGAGGATAGTTTCTTAGTTCGGGTATATAATTGTGATCTTCTAATCTCAAATAGTTATCCGCACCAGGTACTGGGTGACCTAAGTCGTCAGCGAACTTTAAAAATTCTAGAATAACACTGAATTCCGCTCTTGCTTGGGAATAGCATTTTATAATATTGTCAATAGTGCATTTTTCTATTCCCTTATGGTAATGCTCTAGGTCTTTTGTTATTTGCAGATGAAAATCCTGCGAGCACCTTCTTGTTAGTACTTCGATCCTTTTTAGGGCAGGAGTATTTTTATTTTCTCTCCACGCTGAGGGTGTTAAACCCCATTTAGCATCTCTTTGACCTCTAAATACCCATGTAGAATTCCACTCTGAATTTCTGAGCCAGCGCTCTCCTGTCAGATCTATCTGATGCAGAAATTCTTTTGCATTTTCACATGATATTGTTGGGATTTCCATTTTAATATCAGACAGAGGATTGGCTATTTATTAATCACATATCATTGGTGATATATGGAAATTTTCCATAATATCAGCAGTAATATATTCCTCTATTTTCCACTTATTGTGATATTAGACGGTCAAAAGTGGAAAATCCCATCCAAACTTTTCCACTTATTACCTTCTCAACCATATTTTCCAGTTATTGCGATATTAAGGCAAAAAAATGGAAAACGAGATTGTTAGAAGGAGTTCGGCGTATTCTTCTGACACCGAAAGTACCTAACCATAATTATGGCTTTTTTTCAACAAAGGGCAATGCGGATACTATCTCTGGCTGGATGCACCAAGCAGAATACCGATACCGATAAAAAACAGGCCGCTGATCCGTCGGATGATGGAGTCACGGCCGGACATGTTTAACCAACCCTTTACCCTTTCAGTTAGAAAGGAAAAGAGTATAAGAAAGAAAAATGAGACAACCATCAAGGTGGTTATCAGGATGAAGAACTGGATGGCCAGTGGTTCCTGAATATTGATAAACTGTGGAAAAAGAGCGGTCAGAAAGACAATGGCTTTTGGGTTGGAGACTGCCACTCCAAAGGCCTGGAAGAATAATTTCCGTCTGGAAATACTATTTTCCTGCGCTTTTGAATTCCTTGCTGCTATTCCACCGTTTTTCTGTACAAAGAGTTGAACACCCAGATAGATCAGATAGGCGGCTCCCAGATATCGCACCACATCGAAAACCACTATTGAGTTTTCCAGGATCACCCCAAGACCGGTAACGGTGACGATGCCCATACAGAACAACCCGAAGATGTTGCCAAGGGCTGTAAAGAGAGTCTTTTTCCATCCATACAAGGTTGCGTTGGTGGTAATGAGCAATATGGCAGGCCCTGGTGTCATTGCTGCGATAACGGCAAGAGTAAAGTAAAGGAACCAGGATTGGAATGTCATTGTATTGTCCTCTATAAGTTCGTGAGACTGAGCTTTGATACCTTTTAAAATTCTTCTTTATTCGATAAGGCCAAACAAAAAACGAGATTGCTTTGCAACGCTCGCAATGACCGGGCAGCTTCTATTTTTTATAGAAACACATTTACACTTATTCCCTTCTATCACGCCTGTAAAATTCTGCAAAAGAAAACAGACAATATGAAGGCCAACCTTTTTTAGCTATCTCAACCAAACACCATTAATTTGACACCGACTTGAACGGATTGATATAATTTAAATAGAAGAAAGCATATACAAAACCTCTGCATAAGAGAGACGCCATGAAAATTGTCATAGTCGGTGCTGGTGCAATCGGTCGAATCTTTGGAGTCTATCTGTCCAGACAGAATCATTCCATCACTTTTGTTGAAAAAAAACAGGATGTGGTTGAGGCAGTCAACAGCCGGGGACTGGGTTTTATGGCTTACGGAGCCGAAGAGATGGATGAGATCGTCTATACGCAGGCTGAAGCGGTAAGCGATCCCAAGCTGATTGAACAGTGCAATTTCATTCTGCTGACCGTGAAATCGTTCGATACCCTATCAGCCGTCCGATCCGTTGAGCATCTCATTTCGGACCAGTCGCCTATCCTCAGTTTGCAGACAGGGCTCGGTAATCTGGAAACCATGGAAAAGGTAGTGGGTGCGGAATCGATCATCGGCGGTTTCACTTTCATGGCCGGAACCAGCCTTGATCCCGGTGTTGTCAGACATGGGGGCAGCGGCAAAACGTATATCGGTGAGTTGGACGGCACCGAGTCGGAACGCACCAGGATGATCAGCACAACCTTGACTGAATGCGGTCTTGAATGCGAGCTCTGCCAGAGGATTATCGGCCGCTTATGGTGCAAGGTGATTATCTATTCGGCTATCAATCCGCTATCTTCGATTTTGCGGGTCAAAAATGGTCAGCTCCTGGAGAATATGGAATCGATCGAGCTGATGAAACGGCTGGTAGATGAAGGCATAAATGTGGCCCAGGCCCACTCGATCGACCTGGTCTATCCCAACCTTTATGAACTGCTGTTCGATTCCTGCAACAATACCCGGGACAACCTCTCTTCCATGCTTCAGGACATTATTAACGGTAATCGAACGGAAATCGAAGCGCTCAATGAGACCATAACCAGATACGGCGATGAAAAAGGCATATCGACCTCGACGCATAAGACCATGACTGAACTGGTTAAACTCATGGTCAACCAGGCCTGTACCTTAAGCTATGCCTGATTTCACCTAAAACCTTGAATGGTTACAGCACAACCACAGCACGACAGGAGAAACCAATGGCTGAGAACAAACGATTCCTGATAGCGGTGAACGGAACCGAAGCCTCGACCAAGGCGCTGAACTATTTTGGGGCTCTTTTTGGACCGGCAAAGGACATTGAATGCATCCTGCTCAACATCTATCCTGCACCGCCGCCCCACTACTATCAATCCGGAAAGAGTTTACCCGACTATCAGCTGGAGAAGGAAAAGGGAGCCCAGACTATCTTTCAGGGGTCCGAAGATATTCTCATCCAGCATGGTATTTCCCCGGAAATTATTAAAACCAAATGCGTTATGGCTGAGAATAAAACCATCAGCCAGGTTATTCTCGACAGCAGGGAGGAGGTGGATTGCGGAACAATCGTCGTCGGTAAACGGGGAGTATCCAAGGCTGAAGAATTCCTGTTCGGCTCCATCTCGTCCAACCTGATCCACCAGAATAACAATTTTGCGGTCTGGGTTGTCGGTTAATTATGGAAATTACCGATCTGCCGCCAGACATTGCCAGAAAACTTAAATTTCACCGGGTGACCCGCTCCATCCGCCGTACACCAAACATCTTCGCCGACACTTCTGATTTCACTTCCATCGATTATGGAGACGTTTTGGTAGTCGATGACAGATACCTGTTGGTCACAGGTTACACAAAAGAAGGCCGTTTTGGGGTGGACGAGCAGGTGAAGCAGTGGGTGCCACGCACCGAAGACCTGGACAGCGGCCAGAAGCAGATCGTTAAACTGGTCTTCCACGAAACCTTTGAAATCACTTTAGGTCAGTTCACCATCACCTGTTTCCGCAACCCAGAGAAAGAAGCCTCCATCCTTGAACTGGTCAAGGATCATCCCCATTTCATGCAGGGATATGGTGCTTTGGACGGCGCCGACAACCTGGTACGCATCCTGGATATTATCCTGGGCTCAAGACTTGATCGATATATCCATAAAGGGCCAGAGTCGCATGAACAATACTTTGTGGAAAAACTTCCCGTTATCCTGAAACAGTACTTAAAATGCCTTGAGGGAATCGGCATGCTGCACAAGAATGGCTTCAGGCATGGTGATATCAGACGCGACCATATCCTGGTGGAATATGACACCGAGTTATTCAGGTGGATCGATTTCGACTATGACTTTTACCTGCCGGAAAAACCATTTGGACTTGACATGTATGAACTTGGCAACATCCTGGTGTATCTGGTTGCCCGCGACGATTTTCAGCCGCGATCCATTCTCGAACATCCTGAAATGGGTCAGGAAATCCTTGACACAATCGAGGATGGTGATCTTTCACTGCTGTCGCAGAACAAAGTTACCAACCTGGCCAAACTGTTTCCCTATGTGCCCAAAAGCTTGAACACCATCCTGATGCATTTTTCAAGATCAGCGCCGGTCTTTTATGAGACGGTGGATGAGATGTATAGTGATCTGGGTGAAGTTGTTGACAGGATGGGCTGAAGGGAAATGGGTGCCAAGAATCGGTGAACTTATGAAAACACCACTTCCCTGAAGAAAGAGATGATTCTCTGTCTGCGGTCCAGCATTTTGATCTGTTCGGGAATCAGGTCCGAATGTTTGATACGCATGATCGACATTTTATATTCGATATTTGAGGCAAACCGGTTCTCCAGGTACCAGGCATAGGTCATACCCATCAGCAATCCCGGAGGCGTAAACCCCTCATCTCCGTTTACCAGCCTGGTAAAGTGCAGATTGTCCTGAGGGTTTTTCATCATCCGGGAGAGATCAAGAAAGTTGCTTAATTCCTCATCGTTGAAATAGCAGAACCGATTCTGCTGCTTTTTTACACGGAGATGATAAACCTTGCCGAGCCGGGCTCCGTCGGATTCCATCGGTCTTATTTCTTTCGACTCCGCATAATCGCCTAACAGAGATTCTCCTAAAGCGACCAGAAAGGCAATTTCGATCTTTTCCGGTTCGTCGAGCAGATCGTTCCGAATCTTGATCAGCCTGTCTTCAGGATCGTAAAAGGAAAAGACGTTGTCCCACTTCTGATCACGCTTCCAGTTGTCTTCATCGATAAAGATCAGACCCCCGATGAATTGTAGATGATCTAATAAGATATCGACATGCTTCCAGATAATATCGGCAAGTAACAGTTTAATCTCATCCACCCGATCCGTATAACCGTTCTCACCCATAAAAGAAATGCTCAAAGCGGCAACGATATCGTTAATTCGACTGTACCGTTGGGAAGGCAAAAGCATCATCCGGCCTGCCGATACCTGCTCACCCTCCAGTTGGATTGTTCCTTTTCCTTCACTTCTTTCCATCTCAATTGTGTTGAATAAATGAGATGCCACATAGATGGTCTTGACCGCCTGGGCGATAATCGACGGATCATGTTGAATAACGCCTCTTTCTGCCAGTGCTGATTGGGAAAAGATACCGCACTCAATACAGGAGAAACCAAGTTCTTTAACCCGTCCTCGATCAAGATAGATCGGCAGTTTACCCTCTATATCGTACCGCTGCATAACAGATGCCGGAACATCCTTAAGGGAAATACACAACACTTCATTGAACAGCCCTCGGGTTCCTCCGGGAATATTCCGTTCATATGCTCTGAGCATATCCGACACATAAAACTTGCGTTCGGGATCGGAGATTGATTGATCGGTCTCGCCCGCCTGAACCCAGAGGTTGGAAAAAAGAATTTTCAATGCATGGTCGTTCCTGCGAACAGCCTCGGCCAACCCTGGAACCTGAAAGATTGGGATAATGGAACTGTAGAGGCTTCCCGGCGCCATGATCAGAATATCTGCCTCTTCGATCTCCTTGATCACCTGAGGATAAACATATGGAGCACCAAAGAAATCAACGGTAACCCGGTCAACCGGATACCCCCTTTTGGCATAACCCGACTTATGCTCACCGGTCACTCGAACACCGTTTGAATACTGTACACGCAGATGGGAAACAGCCGATGTGCAGGGCAAAACGGCATGTTCTTCCGCACCCAGAAGTGAGGAAATACGAGTTAACCCTGTGTAAATGGCCTCTCTAACATCCTGTTCATGGTCAAGCAGTTTGTCATTTCCCAGGGAAGGATCCAATTCCTTATAAATAGCCGCAGCAACGATCAGATTACCGAGGCAATTGGGGCGTAAAAGGGTTGGGCTGAGTCGATCATCTTTGAAAATCAGATTGAGATACTCACCCAGTTCCTTACCAGGATCTTCAGGCAGTTCATGTAGGTCAACGTTGCAATCGTCTAGCAGCATACCAACAGAAGACGGTCTACTCCCGAACCGGTAATTAAACAACCGGTACAGGATCGCAGCCACGTTATGGGCCTCCTCCAAGGTCAAACCATACTCGATCTGCAACTTCCTGCGTTGGGTTGAAGAAAGAAGAACATGGCGAATGTCGCCAAGGGCAATAAAGGGCAGATCTTTGAGCAGTTCCCCTGTGGATCCGCCGTCATCGGTGACACAGACGATTGAACGGGTCTTGGGAAACAGTTCTTTTATGCCTGAAAAAGGTGCTGTCTCCCAGTTCTTCCGCCGGCAGTCACCCCCGATGATGTTTGATAACCCGGAACCGCCGCCAAATACAACAACTTTGGCTTCATCCACATTCTGTTCACGCAAACCCTGGCGCAGAGCTGTAAACAGCTCAGATACTTCGCTGTCGTGGCTCTTCGGTTCACCGTAGAGAACCAGCTCTATCAGTTTTTCACGAAGATCGCTGTGCGGGAGATGATCAAGAGGTGAAAGCTGTCTATTCAGCAGCCGGTCCAGGCAATCTTGGACATCGTTACCCAGAACCCTATGATGTCTTTCTTCCCTTGTCATCGAAGCAGCCCCTACAGTCCCGTTTCTTCCATTTGTTTTTTGACGGCTGTAACGGAGACGGCAAGAGCGTCTTTTTCTTCCTGGGTCAGTTCGAATTCGATAATCCTTTCAACACCTCCAGCGCCCAGTACAACCGGCACTCCAAGAAAATAACCGTTAATCCCGAATTCACCCTCGCAGTATGCGGCACACGGCATGACCCGTTTCGAGTCGGTGAGCACCGCCTCTGCCATTTCGATCGATGACAGACCGGGAGTGTAAAAAGCGGAACCGGTTTTCAGATGGTTGACAATTTCGATACCGCCCTTCTGGGTACGCTCGACGATCTGGTCGATCCTGTCACCGGGAATCAGCTCGGTGATCGGTACCCCGGCCACATTGGCCAACCGAACCATCGGCAGCATATTGTCTCCATGAATCCCCATTACCAGGGCGCAGACATCCCCGGGTGCCACACCCAGCTCTTCGGCGATAAAGGTTCTGTATCTCGCTGAATCAAGAACACCGGCCATGCCGATCACTTTATTCTTTGGATGACCGGTCACTTTAAACGCCGTATGGACCATGGCATCAATGGGATTGGTCACCACGATGATAACACAGTCCGGTGAGTGTTTGACCGCCTGCTCGGCACACGATTTTACGATGGCTACGTTTTTTGCAAGCAGGTCATCCCGCGACATCCCGGGTTTTCTTGCCAGTCCGGCGGTAATGATCACCACATCGGACCCGGCCGTATCGGCGTAATCGTTGGAACCTTTTACGGAATTGAAAAAGCCTTCAAGAGGTCCGGACTGCAGGAGGTCAAGCCCCTTACCCTGCGGTATTCCTTCAACAACATCAAGCAGGACAACGTCACCTAGATTCTTCACTGCTGCCAGGTGGGCAGCAGTGGCCCCGACGTTGCCCGCTCCGATAACTGTTATCTTCTTTCTCATTTTTTATTTCCCTCCACTGTTAATGTACTCCTCAACTCTTCGCAGGTCCTCCGGTGTATCTACTTCTATGGAGTCATGCTCGGTGAGTACCACTTTTATTTTATATCCGTACTCCAATGCCCGTAACTGTTCCAGTTTTTCAAAACGCTCCCATTCTCCTTCGGGAAGAGCGACAAAAGTGAGCAGGAAACCTTTCCGATAGGCATAAAAACCCAGATGCTTATAATAAGTCGGCGACTCAACCTCCTCGGGATTGCGCTGAAACGGAATGGACGAACGGGAAAAATAGAGTGCATAATTGTCCCGGTCAAACACCGTTTTGACGTGGTTGGGATCGTCAATCTCTTCAGACCTCACTATTTTATAGATCAAGGTGGACATCGGCAATGCCGGGTCCTCAAGTAACGGCCCTGCAACCTGCTCCACCACTTCGGCAGGAAAGAGCGGTTGATCTCCCTGAATGTTGACCACCACATCATGCTCGGAAATAGACAACAGTTCCGCCGCTTCAGCCAGCCTGTCAGATCCGGAAACATGGTCGTCCCTTGTCAAGACGTATTCTCCGCCAAAAGAAGCGACGCAGTCAGCAATTTTTTTATTGTCGGTGGCAACGACCACTCTTGACAGCATAGAGACACGGTTGGCTCGTTCCACCACGTGCTGGATCATAGGTTTGCCGTTGATTTTTGCCAGCGGTTTTCCTTCGAATCGATTGGAATGGTAGCGTGCCGGAATGATGGCCACCACCTGAGGGTGTAGCTCTTGACTTTGCATAGTGCTGTTTGAAAGACTAATATGGATGATTAAAGTGTCGACTCCGATTTTTCAAACGGAGAAGAAGTGTCATCCGTTTAGTATAAAGGGAAAACAACTTCAAGTAAAATAGTAAAACAGTAGAACAAAATTCGGTGGATTACCAAACGATAGCAGTCACCTGCGAAAACGATTCGGACAGGTTGGAAACAAAAGCAAAAGATATTGGGGTTTCTCTGAGCCTCCCCTTTCTTGAACCCGGTAGAGACCCAGGTCGTTTTCAGTTTGTGCTTCATCTCTCTACACGTGGCCTGGAACTGAAGGCTCGCCTTGGTAAGGAAAAGAAGTACAGCACCTGTTTTATTGATTTCACCCATGGTACCAGCGGTTACAGGCTGCATCATAACCGGACCATTCATCAACCGCTGGCAAAAGCTTGTGGAGTGGTTTCCGGTTTCAGACCAGATATCATAGATGTGACAGCAGGACTAGGAGGTGATGCTTTTGTGCTGGCCTCTCTGGGTTGCAGGGTTACCCTGGTAGAACGTTCTCCCATTCTTGGGGCCCTTTTGGCTGATGGGTTAGAGCGAGCTGAGAAGGACAAAAAAAGCGCAGATATTGTCAACAAACACCTGACACTCATTGTCGACCATTCATTCAATCAATTGCGGCGTAGCGACCTTCAGCCCTATACAGTCTATATGGATCCCATGTATCCGCACCGAAAAAAAAGCGCACTTAACAAACTGGAAATGCGTATTATCAGACAGCTTGTCGGTGATGACCTAGACAGCCCCACTCTTTTTCAGCAGGCCCTGCAAACAGCTGCCAACCGTGTGGTCGTCAAACGCCCAAAAGGGGCGCCAACCATCGATCAAAATCAGCCAAGCCACACCATCGACATGAAAAACAGTCGTTTTGATGTGTATCTTGTGAAACACGGTTTTAAAAGATAGGAAGAAATATCAAACGTTCATGGCAACAGTTATAATGTGAATCATCTGGTTATTTGATTCAGCCATGCCTTCAGTGTAATCAGGATCACTTATGATACTTCTCGCCCCGCTTGATTGTATAGGCGCGATAGAGTTGTTCAAACAGCAGTAGACGGGTCATATCATGAGTAAAGGTGAGCCGGGAGAGGGACAAAATCATGTCCGCCTTTTGAAGAACGCTTCTGGATAGACCGAGCGGCCCACCGATTAAAAAGGTAACCGTATTTTTCCCCTCTATTTCCCAGGTCGTTATCAAATCGGCCAAGCCTTCTGAACTGATCTGTCTGCCGCCGGAATCAAGGACAACGAGGTAACTGTTGCGAGATACGTTCTTAAGCAGAAGATCTCCTTCCTTCTCTTTGATTGTGTTGTCATCAAACCGTCCTGTCAGCCTGCTTTTAATTAATTTGACAGAGATCGTAGTATAATGCTTTAACCGTTTTGCATACTCATTGATCCCCTCGGATAGGAAGTTTTCCTTTGTTTTACCAAGGAAAAGGCACTCGATCTTCACGGTTTAACACTGAACAATCTGACTGTCATCCATCAGTTCTTTGAATATCCGGCAGAAATCATTATACGAGATATCCTGATTGATGCCGGGGCATGACTCACGGATGGTATTGAAATTATTCTCATCACTTAAAATAGATGGGTGAAGAGGCCACTGGGCGCACCGCCAGGGTCGTCCCTTGTGGACAGTGCAGCCTTCGTTATAAAAAATGCAATGTCCGTCAGCCACTTTCATCTGGACCACACTTCCCGTCACATGCCAGAACTTATCCCGAACCTCTTGTTTGTTCATTCCTAAAGATTCGCTCATTCTTTTCTGATCACTTTCGTCCAGAGAAACTGTTGTGTCGCCATGACAGCAGTAGCCACAACGGGTGCACTGAAAAATATCTTCTAACTTTGCCATCTCTTCAATTTTCTCAAGTTAAATACCGGTAAAGCTTCAAAAAGTAGTAGGTAGATATACTCAAATTCAGGAAAAAGGTCGAGGCATGCTTTTTGTTAATTCAATGTTGTGATAAGCTGAAGTGTATTGTAATTCAAACCGTATTAATTCCAACTCGACCACAAAACAGGGGAAGATTGTCATGAACATCAAACGTTTCATCGGAGCGGCTGTCGTTGTCTTTATTTCCTTTCAACTGTTTGATTATCTCATCCATAATTTAATGCTTGGCCCGACATACCAAAAGCTGATATCGGTGTGGAGACCGGACATGATGGACAAGATGTGGATTATGCACCTCACGTCCCTGTTTCTCTCTTTTCTATTTGTTTACATCTTTACAAAAGGATATGAGGGAAAAGGCGTTGGCGAAGGAGTCCGCTACGGACTGCTGATCGGTTTGTTGATGAACGGTGTAGGCGCTTTCAATCAGTATGTCATTTATCCGGTTCCTTTCAAGCTTGCCGTCCAGTGGTTTATTTTCGGCACACTTGAATTCATTATTGCAGGTATCATAACGGCCCTTATTTACAGGCCTGAAGAATAAACAACCACGGGTAAAACGTATTGTTTTATTCCCGGCGTAGCTGGCGATTTTTTACAGTTTGTGGCAAAGCCGCTACGCAATAATAACCACACCATTAAATTGATCTTATGACTGATAGTTATACAAAAATACACCTTGATATTGATTCTCTGCCTTGGTTGACAAGCCCGAGAAAACAGCTTGGGCTCAAGGGAGTAGCCCTGGGTGTGATCAATATACCAGCCAATGAAGGGTATAGTTTCACCCACACACACCGGAAACAGGAAGAAGTTTATATCGTCATTTCCGGCAGCGGATCTATTTTGATCAACGATGAACTCATCGACCTGCAAACAGGTGACATCATCAGGGTTTCTCCTGATGCCAGGCGGGCGCTTAAAGGGGATGAAACCGGAATCTGCTGTATCTGTGCCGGTGCGGTTCCCATGGGATATCCGAAAAATCCCAATGCCAGATATCTAATCGACGACGGTATCCCCGATTACGATGATATTCCTCCATGGTATGCCGGCAATGAGGATGTGATAAAACGGAATAATCGGTTGAAGCAGAGGATGAATAAAAACTGAAAAAGTTGTTGCGGTTCTAAAAGGTGGTAACAAAGAGCATACCGAGGATAAGGTTAAACACTGCAGGCGGGAAATGAATCATCGTTGATAATTCTCTATTCTGCCTCAATCGTCTGGTGATCCGGTAATTCGCATAGAGGGTGCAAAGCAGACCGCCGAGAACGATAATATGCTGTACTGTTGTAACTCCGGAATCGGTCAGTAAATGAATAGTACCGAAAGGGATTGTCTTGTCCATAAGCTCATAAAAATTGGGAAGCAGACGACCGGCGCCGGTGATGAACATTTTCAAGTAAACAGCCAGATAGCCGCCGAGGACAAGAGGAATGGCACCATAACCATATAGGGCAAGCGTCTGACTATAGTCGCTTTTAAGCAGTCTTGACTGGATGAGCATATAGATCATGAAAATTATATAAAGCCCGGCAACGGTTCCCCACAGAAGAACACTGCCGATCAGATAAGGTGAGGTAAATATACCACCAAGAAACTCACCCAATTTTATAAATAGCGGAGTAGTATCCTGATGGCGGGCCAGGAAGAAAAAAATTGCCGCCAACCCCATAACCAAAAAACTGTCCGATAGGCGTGGTGTTTCCATATTCCATAGTTCCTGAGGAGCCAGGCGCAGGTTGAGCTGAATAGACTGATGTGGACAATTTTTGACACAATTCCCGCAGAGGGTGCAATCCCGGTTATTATCGACCAGATAAGGATGCCGAAACATCGGGCAGCCAGGCGCTATGTCGGTGCCGGTATAGCAACTGTATTCGTCACAACGGTTGGCGCAGAGATGACGGTTGGCTCGCAGTTCAAGAATTGACGGCATGGAGAAGATCGCGTTCATTGCTCCCAGCGGACAGATGTACCGGCACCAGGCCCTTCGTTTGTATAAGATACTGAACACCAGGGAGCCGGTGGCAATAAACAGAATTATTCCCGCTGTAAGAGCAGGACTTTGATAGGCATTCCAGACAATCTCCACCCAGAATACTCCCAAGCAGAGAGCTGTCACAATCCATCCGGAATAGTTGCTGATCACCGAAGGCAGTTTTCGCTTCGGTTTATAGAAATATTGGACGATCCTGCCCGGCACCGCCATCGAGCAGACACTACACCAGAAACGCGGTAGAAAGAAGAATGACATTATCAGCAGCGGCCAGCCGATATACCAGCCTAAGGTAATACCGATATTGTGATCAGCCTCAGATGGCCCGAGAATCAATGCACCAAGACCGAAAATAACCAATACGGTAATCAGCGCCATTGGCAAAACTGGAAATAAGTGACTGGTGAAAAGCTTTCGAACCTTCTCTACTCGCAACAGGTCAAAAAGCTGCTTACCCTCGGTTCTTGGTAATCCTAAAAGAATCTGTTCGGAAAGAGTCTCACCATCCTCACTGACGATAACTGCACGCTGAATAACATTGGACAACTCGTTTATATTTCCGGGCCAGTCATAATTCATCAGGACTCCCACGGCCCTGGGAGTAATATTGCTGATATTTTTAAACTCCTGGCGGCTATACTTTTCCAGATAGTGGTTGACCAGGTTGGGAATATCAATCTTGTGTTCTCGCAACGCGGGAATGGTAATGACCTGTTTGGAGAGCAGCTTTTTAAACTGCGGAATAAATATGTTCTCCTTTGTACTCTCTGAAACAAAATTTGATCTGCAAATAAACAGTATTCGTGCCGGAAAACGTTTCTTTTCGCCTCTGCCGTTGGTGAACAATCCAGTTTGCAGCAGGTTGACGAGTTTTCTCTGCAGAACCTGGTTAAGCTCTTCAGCATGATACAGAACAATGGTGCCTGCCTGAACCTGCTCAATGATGCCTGGCTGCCTTCCTTCGGTAAAAACAAAATCCTCCTGATCCCTGCCAAACAATTTTGTTTGTAATACCCATGGGTCGAACTGGCGAAGATCTATTTGGATATAAGGAACATCTTTTGTCTCAGTGCGCAGGTGAACCTGTTTTGCCACCAGCCGTTTACCGGTACCGGCTTCACCGGTAATAAGTACCGGATCCCGGTTAGTTGCGAATTGTTCTATCAACCTCCTTACCGTTGTAAAGAGCCTGGATTGCTCAAAAGCATAGTTGAGTTCACTCGGTTGATTCAAGTAAGAGGTGCCCAGAACAGGAGTATCGACCGACTCCAATGATGCACTCCCCTTCTGAAGTGTTTCACTGTTTTCTTTCAGCAGGTAGAAACTGAGTTGGAGCCGCTCGGCAAGAGAACGTTCCAAGGCGTTATGGACAACACTGTTTTCATCGAACAGTTCGTGAAAAACTTTTTCTGTTATGATGAGTAATTTGGTCTTGGTAGACGCCCTGATGCCGACGGAATGGTGTTTACCGGTGAGCAGGGTGGTTTCGCCAAAATGGCTTCCCTGTCCCATACAGCCAATAGTAAATATTTGTCCGGTATCGGATTTATAAACTATATCAACAGCGCCGGAAGCGATCAGATAGATGTCGCTGCCTACCTCTCCCTCACGATAGATGAAATCACCGGACGCAACTTTTTTAACGATCACCTTTTGGGCCAATCGCTCTATCTCTGCCTCATCAAGATCGCCAAAAAGAGATGATGTAGAGAGACAATGCTGGATTTTCATGTCAGCTAATCAAACCGGATACCCGTCTTACATCAAGACAGTTATAATGATACCTCAAGATAGTTTTAATGATACCTCAAGATAGTTTTAATGATACCTCAAGACACTAATAATTATACAGGTCTATACAATAAGAAACCCCTTTTAAAAAGCAAAGGGGTTGAGTGAAAAATCTGTCTATTTATGTCAATCTCCTGGATCCGTGAGCGCTCGATAGTGCTGTAGCTTAGCTCAACTTATCTGTTTAATAATAGTAAGCTATATCAGACAGATAAGTTGTGTTAAGATGCAGTGCTAGCGTGCGCTCACGGATTCAGGAGTCAGGCATTGCCGACTATATCTCCATAAATGGAAATATCGATTCCGTACTGCATGGCTGCCAGTTGCCATTTCTCGTCGTCATCCACATCGAAAATGATCCGATCATCGGAAGGGATGGTCAGCCAGCCCTCGTCCAGCAGCTCATGTTCGAGCTGTCCCGGCCCCCAGCCGGCATAACCGAGGATGAACAGGTACTTCTCAGGTCCCTTGGCAGTGGCAATATCTTCCAGCACCTTGGTCTCTCTTGACAGATATACCGTTTCTGAAATATCGAGCTGATATTGAGCATTGTAACCTGGGCCGTAGAGAATAAAAGCGGATTCCGATTCTACCGGCCCTCCGATATGGACGGGAGGAAGTTCACCACCGGGAACCGGCAGGTTGGCTCCCCTTAAGATCTGGTCCATTGTGAACAACCGACTCACCTTATTAATAGCTACTCCCATGGTGCCTTCTTCATTGTGGGCACAGATATAGATCACCTGTTCAGCAAAACGGGGATCAGGCATTTTATTTGTGGAAATGAGAAATGATCCCGTAAGATTGTCTATAACGGAAGTGGGCTCTGGCCTCATGATGCTGGTCTCTTCTTTTGGGTTGTCCACCCTGGGCACAGGGTGGTTTTTTCCTACAATTCATTCTATCAAAGGGTTTCTGTTTCAGTCAAGAAAAGGAGGGAGGAAAGAAAAATAAAACAACATGGTAATAAAACCGTACAAAGCCATTTCCACCTTTTATCAAACCTTGGAATATCAGTACGCTTTTCCCATATTATCTGCTATGTTTCAAATGATAGAAACATCATTTTGGGGCTTATATTATTACTCAATCCGTTCGTGAAAGAATATGGAAAATCAGTTTGATTTAATTATCAGCAGCGACCATTACGATCCCTTTCAAGTTCTGGGTGTACATTTCGAAGATACTGACCAGAACACTGCCACCATTCGTACCTACCAACCCCATGCCAAAAAAGTCGAACTGCTTATCGACACTACACAAATTTCTATGAACAAGGTGCGTGAAGAAGGTATTTTTGAAATCAAGATCAATCGCTCCGACTTCCAAGACCCCGATTTTGACCCTTACAATTACCAGTACCATATCAACTATTACTCCGGTCTTTCCCAGACTATTAACGATCCCTACCGCTTTTTACCCCAACTCGACGCCCAGGATCAATATCTGTTTAATTTCGGCACTAATTACGAGCTGTATAGGCATATGGGTGCCCATCCAGCCTCGCTGAACCATATCCAGGGGACCATTTTCCGGGTCTGGGCTCCTTCGGCCCGAAGAGTTTCCATTATCGGGGATTTCAACGGCTGGGATGGACGCATTCACCCTATGCGCTCCCTTGGCGGCTCCGGCATATGGGAGCTTTTTTTACCGGGTATCGTGGAGGGTAGTGTTTATAAATACGAAATCAAGGCTATGGACGGCCGCATACTGGCAAAGGCGGACCCGTTCCAGTTTTTTGGGGAAATCCGCCCAAAAACCGCTTCGGTTATTCGCAACCTGGACAGATACAAGTGGCAGGATGACGAATGGCAGGACCAGAAAAACCTACAGTCACCATACGATAAACCGGTCGCTATTTATGAGGTCCATCCTGGCTCATGGAAAAGAGACCCCTCCGATCCGGAACGGTTTTTTACCTACAGAGAACTGGCTGATCAACTCATCCCCTATGTCAAAGAGATGGGTTTTACCCATGTCGAACTCATGCCGGTCATGGAACATCCCCTAGACGAGTCCTGGGGTTACCAGGTCACCGGTCCCTTTTCCATTACCAGCCGTCACGGAGTGCCAGAGGATTTCATGTATTTTGTCGATCATTGTCATCAAAATAACATCGGCGTCATCCTCGATTGGGTGCCTGCTCACTTTCCAAAAGATGAGCACAGTCTAGGCCGTTTTGACGGCACCGCGCTCTTCGAACATGAAGATTCCCGTTTGGGCGCCCATCCGGAATGGGGCACTTTCATTTATAACTACGGCCGCAAAGAAGTTTCCAACTATCTTATTGCCAACGCCCTGTTCTGGCTTGACAAGTACCATATAGACGGCTTACGGGTCGACGCTGTTGCCTCTATGCTCTATCTCGACTATTCCAGAAATGAAGGCGATTGGATACCAAACTGCTATGGCGGCCGAGAGAACCTTGATGCGATTGAGTTCATTCGACATATGAATGCTGTTATCTATGACCGGTTTCCAAACGCCATGATGATCGCCGAAGAATCAACCTCTTTTTACGGTGTATCAAAACCTACCGATATGGGCGGCCTTGGATTCGGCTTCAAGTGGAATATGGGTTGGATGAACGACATTCTCTCCTACTTTTCCAAAGATCCGCTGTTCAGGAGATATCACCATAACGGCTTGACCTTCTCTATCATGTATTGCTTTTCGGAGAACTTTATTTTACCGCTATCCCATGACGAGGTCGTACATGGTAAACGTTCGCTGATCGACAAAATGCCGGGTGATCTATGGCAGAAATTTGCCAACCTCAGACTCCTGCTTCTGGGCATGTGGTGCCATCCCGGTAAGAAGCTTCTGTTTATGGGCAGTGAATTCGGTCAGTGGGCTGAATGGGATTGCAAAAAAAGCCTGGACTGGCATCTGCTGGAAGAAAATGACAAGCATGGTCAACTTTCTCATTTTGTCAGTGAAATTAATAGGTTATACAGAAAAAATCCATCGCTGTGGGAGATCGATTTTCATTACCAGGGTTTCCAATGGCTAGATTTTGAGGATAAAAACAACTCCATTATCTCTTTTGTCAGATACGCCAACAACCGAGACGACCACCTGGTCTGCGTTTTCAATTTTACACCCCAGACATTTTACGACTACACTATCGGTCTGCCTACTTCTCGAACCTATCGGGAACTGTTCTGTTCCGACGATGTCCGTTTTGGCGGTTCCGGTGTCTGTAACGAAGGCAAACAGTTTATTCCGATCCACCGGCGGTATGCTCAGGGAGAATTTCATACTTCACTTACCGTACCCCCGCTGGCCGGAGTTATTTTACAACCGAAAACCGATTAAGACTGAAACAGCTCAGTCTCACTCCCCTGGATCCTTGAGCAATCGTAAGCAATTTACATCACGGACTCAGGTACCCTGCTGAAAGGAGGAAGATATAAATGGCAGATTCCATTCCCCCCTCGATTGCCGGAAACAATCTGAAAAAGGCCATCGCCGCTTTTTCCGAAATGTGTCAGACCCATCCTGAGAAAAAACGTCAGGACATGCTCCGTGATATCCAGTTTCGATTCGACCTTTCTCCAAGGGAGTGTGAATTCCTGGACAACCACTTCTGTGAAGAATTAAAAGAAAATGTTTCTGATTCGCAGTGAACGATTACCAGCAACTGATTAACAGCCTCTCCTTGATGTTGGGAGCCTCATGGGCGGCAGGAATCAACCTGTATGCGGTCATATCCATGCTCGGCATTATGGGATTGACCGGTAACATCACACTACCTGATCAACTTGTTGTTCTGCAGCATCCCTTGGTCATTGGTGCGGGCATTGTGATGTATGTGATTGAATTCTTTGTGGACAAGACACCGGGTGTCGACACCGGATGGGACACGCTCCACACTTTTATCCGTATTCCGGCCGGAGTTGTGCTTGCCGCAGGCGTTATGGGTGAGGTCAATCCGGCCCTGGTCGTGGCCGCCGGAATAGTGGGTGGCGGTGTGGCAGCAACCAGCCATAGTGTGAAAGCGGGTTCCAGAGCCATGATCAACACTTCGCCTGAGCCGGTCACCAACTGGACAGCTTCCATTGTTGAAGATATTGCAGTGATCGGAGGGATATGGACCGCGCTTCACTATCCTGTTGTGTTTCTTGGTCTGTTTATTCTCTTTATTCTCCTGTCAATCTGGCTGCTTCCCAAAATTATTAGAGGTATCCGGCTACTGTTGAGCAGATTCACATCAAGTTCTAAAAACAGACAGACCGATCTCCCTTCCAAGTAGCCATAATCAAATTCCTTCCCGACTAGCCACATATTTTCAAGAGGGAATTAATTATTCAAACTCGAGCCCTATACTGGTCCCGATTCCATTGATAAATAGTACAGAAGTTGAATACCGGCTTTTTTTTCACTCAAACAATGACCTGTAGGCGGGACTCTTGTCCCATCAAGAATAATGTAGGAAAACTATTGCATAATGCCTGAATCCGTGCCCACCACAGAATATTCGAATCCGAAAGCTACAGGAACCATCAAAGCGATAGAGCGAGCTATTCATTCTTCAAATTTTTTGGATTATTAAGGTATTGTTGAGTTTTGCTGGGTACTTGATGTTCAAAGATAAGGTAATAACATGAGTCGGTCAATTCCTATGTATCCATCCAGTATCCTTGAGTTTTCAGGATGGATAGAAACTATTGAATAACGTAGCTATTCATAAGTTGTCGCTTTGGCTTCATCCAGCACTTTTCTGACTGTTTTTGCCAGATCTGCCTTTACAATTGGTTTGTAGGCAAACTCCTTGATACCTATTTCAGATGCTGATTCATCAGAAATCCTCTTACTGTATCCCGTGCACAAAATCACTGGGATATCAGGTCTGATAATCATCGCTTCAGCCGCCAATACATCACCCGTCATATTGGGCATCGTCATGTCGGTGATGATCAGATCAAAATCATTTGGTCTTATACGGAACAATTCCAGTGCCTCAATACTGCTGGTTCGCGTTGTTACAGAATATCCCAAGCCCTCCAAGTTCCAGCTTCCCATTTTAGCTATCGGGGCTTCATCATCAACAAATAGTATTCGTTCTGTTCCAGAAGGCAGTTCCTCTGTCTCATACAGGTGCTGGACCTGCCGTTTCTTAGTGATCGGCTGATAAACACGAATTACGGTTCCTTCTCCCAATTGGCTTTCAACTCTTATCTTGCCTCCGCTTTTTTCCACAATACCATCGACCACGGCAAGTCCCATACCTGTGCCTTCCCCTGGTGCTTTGGTGGTGAAGTAGGGTTCAAAAATAGAGTCGATGACATCCGAGGAGATGCCGGAACCCGTATCTGAAACCTTTATTTCGATATAATCTCCAGGTTTCAAACCTTCTTTATACATTGCAGAGGTTTTATCGATCGCCACATCCTTCAAGCCGACCTCCAAAATACCGCCGGATTCATCCATTGCATAGGCTGCGTTCGTACAAAGGTTCATTATAATCTGATGTGCTTGGGTCGGATTACTCATGATCAGGGAATTGCTGTCAATGTTCTGCCTGATTTCAATTGAGGTTGGAATGGATGATCTAATAAATTTCAGTACCTCTTTTACAATTATATCAACTTGAATTGGTTTGGTCGGCTCCTCCGTTTCCCGTGCAAAAGTTAATATCTGCCAGACAAGGTCCTTGGCTCTCTTTCCCGCTTTATAAACCTCCTGCAAATTGTCTTCTTGGGCAGTTCCTTGTTTGGCATCATCCAATGCCAGTTCGGTAAATCCTATAATAGAAGATAAAACATTGTTGAAATCATGGGCAATGCCTCCGGCCAGCGTGCCGATTGCCTCCATTTTATGAGCTTGGATAAGTTCAGCTTCAAGACGTTTTTTATCTGAAACATCAAGAAAAGCTGCTAAAATATATGGTTTTTCGGGTAGCTGAACAATATTAGCAAACATCAGGGTTGTAATTCGTAATCCACCCTTTATCGTTAAGTCCACCTCATATCCGTTTACACTGCCTTCGGATTTGAGTATGTCTATAAATTTTTGCCTCTCTTCGTTTGAATAGGCTCCTAATTCTATTGAGGTTTTACCAATTATTTCATCTTTCGAATATTTTGAAAATTCAGCAAATTTCTTGTTTACATCTACAATCTTACCTGTTTCTATCTCAGTGATGGAAATCGCCAAAGGAGAAATATCAAATAGAATTTTTAACTTTTCTTCGTTTTCTAAGAGCAAGCTCTCAGCCTGCTTGCGCTCGGTGATATCTTGATGAGTGCCACATACACGGAGGGGCTTGCCATTCTCATCCTGTTCGACAACTTTGCCCCGGTCCTGAATCCAGATCCATTCACCAGACTTGCTCTTTATTCGGAATTCAGAACTGTAAGATTCTGTTTCGCCTCCCAAATAGGAGTGCATTCGTTCATCCGTAGCCTGAAGATCATCTGGATGGATAAGGTGTCGGAAGAAGTCCAGATCAGGTTCAAGTTCCTCGAGCCGATAACCTTTCATCTTTGCCCATTGATTGTCATAACAGACTTCGTTAGTTTCTGTATTCCAGTCCCAGATCCCTAAGCCGCCACCTTGCAGCGCCAGTTCCATCCGTTGCGTATTCTCTTTGAGAGCCTCTTCTACCCGCTTGCGTTCTGTGATCTCAGATTGTAAGAGCTTATTCTTGTTTAATATTTCCTGCTGTGCCTTTCGGTTTTCCGTATCATCTTGAAAAACGAGAACAACTCCCAATTTTTCAATCCCATTCAATTGAATCGGTGCACCGCTGTCCTTTATCGGAATCCGGCGACCATCTTTGGCTATTAAGAGCGTGCGGTTGGCTAACCCTATGATCTGTCCAGTTTGAATAACCTTCTTTACTGGATTCTCACAAACTTCACCTGAGACCTCATTGATTATATTAAACACGGTCTCGAGGGGTTTTCCCAAAGCTTCCCTTATGGTCCATCCGGTAAGATTTTCAGCTACAGGGTTAATAAACGAAATGCAACCATCCATATCGGTTGTAATGACTCCATCCCCAATGCTATTAAGTGTCGTCTCATACCATTGCTGGCTCACTTTTAACTGACGTTCTGTCTGGTGTTTATATAAGGCAATTTCTATAGCAGATTTTAATTCATTATCATCAAACGGCTTCACGATATAACCATAAGGTTCGGTTATTTTGGCTCGGGCAATGGTATCATCATCCGCATATGCGGTCAGATAAACAACCGGAACTTGATATTCTTTCCGAAGTTCACTTGCTGTATCGATGCCGTTTTTATCTCCGCCAAGTTCAATATCCATCAGTGCCAGGTCGGGTAATTGGGATTCTGCAGCTTTGATGGCTTTTTCATAACTGGTTGCGATGAATGTATTTTTATAACCCATATGACCGAGTTTGATTCGAATATCTTCTGCGACAACACCGTTGTCCTCAACAATCAAAATTTTGGAATTCTCCATCTTTATGAATATCCTTTTTTGCAATCTTTCTAATAAGAAAATTGGATTGCGTAAGTCAGCCCCTCTTTTTGATCGACCTTGAGTGTCGCGTCAAGTTGGCTTTCCACCAGAATTTGGACCAAACGCAGACCCAGGGATTCGGCCTGCTCAACGTCAAACCCCATTGGCAGACCCGATCCATTGTCACTTATGATAAGCTCAACGCTTTCGGAACCGATTTGCCTCAGTGTTAAGGTGATCTTTCCTTCCTGTTTATCAACAAACGCATATTTCATTGAATTTGTCATCAATTCATTGACGATCAATCCGCATGCGATGATTTTATCAATGTCGAAATTCATCGGTTCAACATCCAGGGCTAAATCAATCTCTTTTTCAGGAGTTCCATAGGCGTGTAAAATTTGGCCAGTGAGGTCACTGAAATACCGATTCAAATTAATCTTGGACAGGCTATCAGATTGATAGAGGTTTTCATGCACCAAGGCCATAACCTTGATTCGGGAATTGCTTTCAATGAAGGGTATTTTCAATTCATCTTCTTTTATTTTGTCAGCCTGAAGATTGAATAAACTTTGGATCATCTGCATATTGTTTTTGACTCGGTGGTGGATCTCTTTTAGAAGAATCTCTTTTTCTTTGAGTGATGAAACCAGTTGCACTTCTGATTTTTTTCGTTCGGTAATATCCTCTCCGGAGCTAAGAGTGCCAAGGACTTTGCCCATTTTGTCCTTCAGCATCGTATTATGCCAGGCAATGAGGTGCGTTTTTCCGGAACAGGAAACAATCTCGTTTTCATAATATTCAACCGGATTGATTTTGCTGTTAATGATCTGGTTGAAAGTTTCTTTAACAGTTCCTTGTATAGCGACCGGTAAAAATGTCTCAAACCAGTTGCAGCCCAGAATCTTTTCCTCGGGCAATCCTAACACTTCGCACCCTTTCTTGTTGATTAACATTACATTCTGGTTCATGTCGATAGCAATAATTATAACACCTGCGATATCAAGATAATTTTGTGCACGATCTCTTTCTTGACGCAACGCCTGTTCACTACTTAAGCGTCGATGGATTTCATCGTTCAATTCATCACGGGATGCGGTGACTTCTTTTATATTTTGAATCATATGATTGAAGACCTTGGCAAGCTCCCCAATTTCATCTGTGGCTGAAATATCAATAGGCGTATCAAGATCACCTTGAGCAATCTTGGAAGCTGAACGTTCCAGTTTCTTAATGGGATTAAAAAGGAAAAAACGTGTAATTAGCAAATTGGTAATCAATATCGCAGCTACAATAATGAACAGAAACAGAACCGCAACGATAGTATTGTAAAGAATGACTTTCCGCTCGCGTTCTCGTGTCAACACAATTTGGATTTTACCGATGGTCTGTGAAGCATGTTCAATCGTACTTTCCCTTGATATATAATCCGGTGAGGCCCTTAAATCGATAAAATCCATTCCGAAAATATCGGCTCTGATCTTTTTCTTTACCACATCTTTTCCAGAAAAAACGGTTACAAAAACAATGTCTTCATACAGAAACAGTGATTCAACAAAATCACTGACATAATCATGGTTAAATTGCCACAGGGCACTCGATAAGCTTAATTTTGCAAGCCTGGATGCATCGCTCATTTTCTGCAACAACTGGGTTTCAATGACGCGTATGTTGCCCATGATGGTGGCTGTTGTAAAGATTGCTAATATGAAGGTAACACCAGCAACCAGTACAGCTGCAAACTTGAAACGAATACTTTTATTTGAAAAAGTTCGCATGAATGAATTCGCACTATTCCGAAACCGATAATACCTTCTCTGAGTATGCCCGACGTATATCGGGTTCCATTTCAAGAGGATACCATTTCAAAAGATGGGTTATATACACTTCCATGGGTCTGACCTTGATCAAAACAGCATTAAGTTCCTTGATGAATTTACGACCCCATTCGTTATTAGGACAACCGGCATAGGAAAGAACCCAACTCTGGTCCTCTGTTTCCCGAATCGAGATGACAGAATAGTGCTGTCGTTTGTCCACTTGATCGGCAAGGTAAGCGACCTCCCATGGATAGCCAATGGTGTAATCGATTCGCTGATGATCAAGCATCTCTAAAAGCCCTAAAAGCTCGTTTTGACCGCCGCGAATTAGAATGTTTTTATTTACGCCGATATAGGCATTTATAAGAGGATCGATGGCGCCGCCATAGGCCCGCCCTTTGGTAAGGCCCAGTTTAAGTTTGTCATCTGATAAAAGCCTATCCAACGAAGCACTTCTCTGTGTACCGAAAAGCGATGCAGCCGTATCCTTTTTTACGATAATGGCGTTTGAATAGGTAATAATATTCGGTAGAGAAAATTTAATAAATTTTTCTCTTTCCGGGGTTTTGATGAACCCCGCATAGCAAACTTTTTGTCCCTCTTTTATCATGGCCAGAATACGGGCCATGTTGGCAACCAGGTGACGGTGATTATATTCTGGCAGATATTTCTTGTAGACCGAAACTGCGCCGTCGGTGATGCCATTGCCTTTATCCGGACCGTCAATAATGAAGGCTGGTGGAAAATTCTCATTTACCCAGGTGATTGTTTCACGAGCCATTGATGGATGAGGGGATAGAATACCCGCAACAATGGGCAGGACGAAAAATACGATAAAATAATGAAAAACAAGCCTTTGCCTGGAGCTCAACGACCTCTGAGAATCAGGTTCTTTTGGGGACATTATTCCTCTCCTTTCAGATTAAATAGCTATGTGTTGGTTTCTACCGTTCGGCCATAATTAATCCAGCCCCTGTTGCGCTTTAGTCTCCCCTGGGGAGAAAGACTGTTAATTTATCCATTTGCCGATATGCATTTTATCTAAACACAGACTCAAGGATACTTGCATTATCCTTGATTACTGCAAGTTTTACACATACTCGCTGTAAGGTTAGGTCTTTGAACCTTTGGCTTCATCCAGCACTTTTCTGACTGTTTTGGCCAGATCTGCTTTTACGATAGGCTTGTAGGCAAATGCCTTGATTCCGATTCCAGATGCGTCTTCATCCGAAATTTTCTTGCTGTACCCAGTACAGAGAATGATGGGAATATCTGACCTAATTTCCATTAACTCAATCGCCAAAGAGTCTCCTGTCATATTCGGCATGGTCATATCTGTAATCACAAGATCAAATTCATTCGGCTTTGATCTGAACAGTTCCAAGGCTTCAACACTACTTGTCCTGGTGGTTACCTGGTACCCCAAGCTTTTAAGTCCCCGGGCTCCCATTTTAGCAATTGGGACTTCGTCATCAACGAACAGGATTCGCTCTGTCCCTTCTGGTAGTTTCGTAGGCTGATATTGATGCTTTGTTTTTTGCTTTCTGGTCAAAGGCATGTAGACCGTGAAAGTGGCTCCTTCACCGAGTGTGCTGTTAACGGTAATCTTCCCACCATAGCTCTCGATAATGCCATGGATCATGGCAAGCCCCATGCCTGTTCCTTCACCGACTTCTTTAGTTGTAAAATAAGGTTCGAAAATCAAATTAATATTATCAGGTGGGATTCCGACCCCAGTGTCCGATACGGTAAGCTCGATGTAATTACCCGGAGTTAGGTTAATTTTTTTTCCAATCGTTCTATCAACCTTGATATCTTTCAAGCTGACTTTCAGGACTCCACCATCATCTTCCATGGCATAGGCAGCGTTTGTACATAAGTTCATCATAATTTGATCAACTTGGGTTTGGTTGCCCATAATGAGAGAATCACTTTCAATATTTTGTTTTATTTCGATGTTTGTCGGAATAGTAGATCTAATGAAATTAAGAACTTCCTTGATAATTATTTCAACTTGAATTGGCTTCAAATCCGCTTCAGATTGTCGGGCAAATGCCAAAATTTGAGCAACAAGGTCTTTTGCTCGTTTCCCGGCTGTATAAACTTCCTGAAGGTTGTCCTCCTGGGTCGTATCTTTTTGAGTCTCGTCAAGCGCAAGTTCGGTGAAGCCTATGATTGATGAAAGAATATTGTTAAAATCGTGAGCAATACCTCCAGCGAGGTTGCCAATGGATTCTAATTTTTGGCCCTGCATGAGTTGTGCTTGCAGTTTTCGTTTTTCGGTAATGTCTAAGATTATCGCAGCAAATATCGTTTCGTGTTCATACCTCAATAGCTGCAAATGGACTTCCACATCATAAATCGATTCGTCCTTGCGCCTGTGAACAGTCTCAAATACAGTTCTTTCTATTTTACCTTCACGCAATGGCTCTAATATTTCTTCAAACGATTTAGCCGTAAACTCTGGCTTTAAATCAAGCGGTGTTAGTTTGTTTAATTCTACCAGTGTATAACCTGTGTTGAGTTGAGCCGCTTTATTCACTTGAGTAAATCGTAGCGTATCGGCATCGAATAAATATATTTCATTTAAGGAATCCTCGAAAATTCGACCAAAACGCACGCTTCTTTTTTCTGACTGTTTGCGCTCAGAAATATCCTCAAACATCGTCAGCAAATGAGGCTCATTGTCTATAATGATGGGAACCAAATGAATATCGAGCGTACAATTTCTCCCAAACGTTGTTTTTACATTTATTTCATGACGTTTCTTTACCTTTTCCTGTAGTGAGATTAAAGCAGCATCATACAATCCACTCTCTTTCCAGGAGTCAATCTGATGATAATTCTGCTCCAGAAGCTGGGCCTGTGTGGCCCCTACTGTCTTTGCTGCTGTTGTATTGACAGCAATACAATTCCCATCAGAATTGTAAATAGACATCCCCATAGGAGATGAATTGATGATGATCTGATTTAATTGGAAGACTGATCGTAGCTTATCCTCCGACTTCTTCCGCTTGGTGATGTCGCTAAGGACACAGTGAGTCTGTTTGAACGAGCCATCATCCTTATGGCCAATCTTACCATCAATTGCGACGATAATCTCGGAACCGTCCTTCTTGATCATTTCGAACTCAATACCAAGAATGTACCCTATTTTCTTAAACTTAGGAAAATTCTCCTTAAAAACCTCCTTAAAATCAGGATGAATAAACTCCGAGAAATTCCTGCCAAGCACTTCCTCTTTCGTGTACCCGAGCAATTTGCACCACGACTCGTTTAGTTCAAGGAAGTCCCCATTCGCATCAAGGGATTGGTAGCCGAGCGGCGAATTCTCAAACAGACTTCTAAACCGTTCCTCACTTTCCAATAACGCTTCTTCAGATCTCTGGTTGTTGATAACTTCGGCGAATGCAAGAGCAAGTGCCATGATAATTTCCCTATCCATATCAGTGAAGCCGCCCTGTTTGTTGGCAATACCAATCATCCCATTGAAGTTAGCGTGGCTGAAGGGCACTCCCAAAAAGGAATTAAGGGGCGGGTGGTCTTTCGGAACACCAACACTCATAGGGTGGCTTGAAGGATCGTTGATAATCATACCGTTTTCACTATTCAAGGCAGCCTTCCAAATACCTCGGATTTCCATATCTTGGATACATGATGGGTCCAGTTCCGCCATACGGCATTGTTCCCATCCTGTATTGCTCAACGCAAGTGTATCAAACCGTTTCTTGTCATTCACTTCAGCAATTGATCCATACTGGCAACCGGTAACCTCCTCGGCTATTGACAGGCATAATTGTGCGACTTCAGTACTTGTGTGGCATTTTATTGCTCCGCTAAAGAGTCGGTTTATAGCTTTAAAAACATGATTTTGTTTTCGAATAGCCTCTTGGGATTGCCTATTTTTAGTGTCATCTTGAAATATAAGAACTACACCAAGGTTCTCTATTCCATTTAATTGGATCGGTGCACCGCTGTCTTTGATGGGAATTTCTCGTCCATCGCGAGAGACAAGCAAGGTATGATTTGCTAATCCAATGATTTGACCGGTTTCAATAACTTTGGACACTGGGTTTTCACAAGGTTTTCTTGAAATTTCATTAATAATTTTAAACACTTTATGAAGAGGTTTGCCGCATGCCTCTTCTTTGGACCAACCTGTAAGAGACTCTGCTACCGGGTTAATGAATGATATGCAACCGTCCATGTCGGTTGCGATAACGCCATCTCCAATACTGCTGAGTGTGGTTTCAAACCATTGTTGACTTTCTCTCACCAGACGGTCTGATCTCTGTTTGTATAAAGCAATCTCAATATTCGACTTTAGGTCACTATTCCTGAACGGTTTGACAATATATCCGTATGGTTCGGTCTTTTTGGCGCGTTCTATAGTGTCTTCATCAGCAAATGCGGTAAGATAAATTACCGAAATCTTGTGTAATCTCTTTAACTCAGAAGCTGCATCAATACCATTCATCCCATCGCCTAATCGGATATCCATCAATGAAATATCCGGGCAATACTTACCGGCAGCTTCAATAGCCTCTCTTCCACTAGACGCAATGGCGACCACCTCATAATCCATTTGTTCAAGCTTGATCCGGATATCCTCGGCTACAATAGGATTATCTTCAACGATCAGTATTTTCGTTTTACGCATCCTCACTCATCTTATTTGTTGTTTGAAATGGGAAAATGATTTGGAAAGAAGTTCCGCTATTATTTGTTATGGAAATCCTCCCTTTCAATTGGCTTTCCACAAGAATCCGAACAATTTTGAGCCCCATGCTATCAGCTGATTCAAAATCGATCGAATCAGGAAATCCATTGCCGTTATCTTCAATGCAGAGCTTCGCTTCATCTGCATCTTCAATCTTTAATACGATTTCCAATTTGCCATCTGGCACACCAATAAACGCGTATTTTAATGCATTACTAACCAATTCGTTTATAATGAGACCACAGGCAATACAATGATCCATATCCAGATCGATGGGATCTGCCGATACTGTTAAAGTGATTTTTTGTGATGGATTATGATAAATTCTGAAAAGATGGTCTGAAATGGTCTGAAAATAAGCTTTGATGTTGAGTTTTGCGAGATCCTCTGAGTGATAGAGCGTTTCATGTATCAGTGCCATCGAATAAATACGATTGTTAGATTCTATCAATGGCTTTTTCAGCTCTTTTTCACTTATTTTGTCTGCTTGTATACTGAGAAAGCTTTGAATAATCTGCATATTGTTTTTAACCCGATGATGGATCTCTCTCAACAATACATCTTTTTCCTGAAGCGATTCTTCTATAATTTTTTCTGTACGCTTACGTTCCGTTACGTCACGTCCCACGGATTGAATTTCCAATAAATTCCCATCAGAATCGAAGAATCCCTTATTAATAAACTGAACCCAATGAATTTCACCTTTTGCTGAATAGAGCCTGTTTTCAATAATTACCGTTGGTTTTTGGGATGACAGCATGGATAACTGTCCCTCTATATCTTCGCTGTCATCATCGACCGTTAATGGCTGCCATGTAGATCCAATTAGCTCTTCTTTAGTCTTATTAAAAAATTCACAAAACACATCATTCACAAAATTAAATCTTCCATCGGGAGTAAATCGGCTAACGAGATCGACTTGGCTTTCTATCAACCTGCGATAACGTTTTTCGCTTTTTTGAAGATCCTTTTCAGCTGAGGCTGTTTGTTTTAAAGTAATAAATGCGACTATTGCTGCTACGATAATGCAGGATAATAAAAAAAGGATCGTAGTAACTGTTAGCCTCGAATACGTTTCATCAGTTTCTTTCATAAATATAGAAGCTTTTACTCGTGCATAATTCGTCAATGCAATCATCTTTTTTTCTAACTCAACCACATGATCAGCACCTTTTCCAATCGTAATTTCGGCTGCTTCTTCTCTTTGTCCCTTGCGCACTAAAACAATAACTTCCTTACGAATCGGTCTCCAATTACTAAATAGACTTCTGGCTTCTTTTTCAATTTTCTTTCCTTCATCACCTATGATTTTATCCCTAACAATATCAAGATACTCGTAGACTTTCTTCTCTTGACGGTCTACTGCGACAATGGCTCTTTTAATCCTATTTAAAGATTTTAAAAGGACAACGTCTTTCATATTACGGTGCATTTTTGTGATTGAGACATTCGATTGAAGAGCTGCGTTTGATACAACAAGAGGATGGTTATAAATAGTACGTGTTAAACCTGAAATTGCTCGGATATCGTAAAGAGTAACAATTCCATATGATACTAAAATCACGATTAGTATACAAAAACTAATGACCAGTTTCCGTATGATATTGCTCTTCTTGAATTCTTCCAAAGCTCGCTTCCTAAATCACTAATAAAAGTTACCTACATTCCTGAATCAATAGTAATGAATACTTGTACTATACATGAGACATGTTATACCAATACGTACTCACTGAATGTTATGCAAAATCGGCTCCAATTATACAGATCTGAGAGCAATTCATGGTTAAGGTTTAAGGAAGGTATTTGACTTGGAGAGGCTCCCCCCTCTCCCAAGGGGAGGTGGAAATGCGCTATGTTACTGTATTATTAGCTTAATTAATTTTCCAGCAATCGGCAACATAAATACACTAATCGATATCCTTGCAGGTTACCAATACCTGCAGTATTCCTGATTCCAGCCAATTTCAAGAATACTCGCTGTAAGTCAAAGTTTCTGCAAAGCGAAAATATCAACCTTTCTTGTACAGTCTACGAAGGCTTTATCGCTCGGAAGGTTTAAGAAACGTATTCACCCGTTCGAGCATGTCGGGTCGAGGTTTGCATTTTCCCAATTCCCCTTTGGCAACAGTCCATTCATTCACATCCAATTTTCTGGCCAGTTCCTTTATGGACATGAAATTTTCCATACGAGCAGCTCGAATTCTGTCCCCAAGGTTCTTTAGTCTTTTGGGGTAAGACGGGTTATTTGCAAAACATAGAGCCCATATGGTTTTCGGGGAATTGGTTCAGTCTGATTGGCATCAATGAATTCAACCACGCGCCTCAAATAATCGCCGCTCGGGTAGATACCACGACACTCCCACCCATTAATCGAGTTTTCATCAGCATGTAGAATATCCTGAAGCTGTTTAGCCTCGATACCATGATCCATCCAGGTTTTGTGGAGCAAATGACCTACGGTCTCTATCGTTTTTCCGGGTAAACATCGATGAAGATTTGCTTTGGAATTTTCAGTGATGGGAGCTATATCGGACGGTTAAATCTAACAAAGTTACAGCACTATCGAATACTCACGAATTCAGGAAATAGTAGCGATCAACCGGTGATAGGCAATCGCACGGCAACGATGGTACCGACTTCTTTTTCACTCTGACACTCGATAGTGCCGCCGTGCTCTTCAACGATCTTGGCAGACATGGCCAATCCCAGACCGGTACCATCCGGTTTTGTTGTGAAGTAGGGATCAAAGACCTTTGACAGGCTATTCTCATCAAGACCGCAGCCGGTATCCTCCACCCTGCAGATAATTTCATCATCTGAACTGTAGGTGTTGATCCTGAGAACCCCGCCTTTCTCCATTGCCTGGATCGAGTTGAGAAACAGGTTAAGAAAAACCTGATTCAACTTATCCTGATCCGCTTGAACAATGAATGAACCGTTATCCAGATTGGTTTCAATTTTCACGCCGATTTCTTCGGCGTCGATATGGATGAGAGAAATCGCTTTCTGAATGATTGCGTTGAGGTCGACTTCTTCCATTCGCAGCTTGCCCGGTCTGGCGTAGTCGAGCAATTCACCAATAGAACGATTCAACCGCTCCACCTCGGCAACCATAATATCCGCTGTCTCCCTGTCTTCACTGGCATCTCTGAATTTCGATTTCAGCAACACCGCAAGCCCTTTGATGGAACTCAGTGGATTTCTAAGTTCATGAGCAACACCTGCCGCCATTTTGCCAAGGGCAGCCAGTCTCTCGGATCGACGAAGCTCTTCTTCCAATTCGATGACCTGACTGAGATCCTGGATGAGCAGCATATTACCGGCAAACCGTCCTTCACTATCGACAACAGATATGCCGATCAACTGGAGCGTCCTGGTCCTGTTGGTATGATCGATCAGGACTATATTCTTCTCAATCGGTTTGGTGTTGATTTTCTCCCTCACGTTTAACACCGAGGCCAGTTCTCTGGGTAGCACAAAAGCAGGGGTCGAACCGGCTATTTCATCTTCTTTGACACCCAATATCTCTTCTGCAACCACATTACATAACCGGATATTGCCCCGGTTGTCAGTGGCGATGAGTCCGATGGGAAGAGATGTGATCAACATATCCGTAAAAGCTCGAATTGTACGCAATCGGATTTGTGAACCTTTGAGACCCTGAAGAGTCAGCAACGACAGCCAGCCGCCGACCCCAACCAGCAGCAGCACTAAAGAAAGAGAAATAATCTGCAAACGCTGACGTCTCATTACTGTATTGAACTGATTCAAATTCAACTCTACCAGTACGGCAACCCGCTTCGAATTGATCTGCCGGGCAATTTTCTGCCACTGCTGCATCTGTATATGCCCCTGTCGCATCCGATCATGGAAGCCGGGCGCGAACTGATTTGGCCTGGGTTTTCTAGGAAAAAAACCACCAACTCCGAATGTTGGAAAAAGCGAAGCAACTTGAAAAGTTGTTAAACCCGAGATGGGTGGTGATGCAAATCGATACTGTCCATTGATTGCCAGCATCCGGTCACGTTCAAGCGCGTCTAGGAAGGTATGGGTGTGACTGTCAATTTTGTTTCCAATCTGTTGAGGAAAAGAGCTTGCCAGAATGGTTCCTTCCGAATCCACCAGGGCGATAATATTGACTCCCGGGTGCTCGGATGTATGTTCCATGATCTGCTGAATATTGTCTACCCAGCTTATCTGCGATATGGGGAAGTTATTCAGCGTTGAGCGAAAAGACGCCCGGGAACCCGAAACAATGAAACGGATAATGGTGATTCCCTTTTGAACAAGACCTTCGGTCATCAACTGTTTTTCCCGTCGATAGTTATTGACGGCAAAAACTGTGATGATAAGGGTCAACAAGGCACAAGCCGCAGCCAAAACCCAGGGAGAAACCTTTGCCAGACGTTGTTTTTTCATGTTATAGCCGGAATATCAGCCTTCAGGTTCGATAATCCAAATTTGAGGAAGGGTGAATTTGGCAAGGTGAATCACCATACAAATGAAACGCACACCCAATTCTCTGATGATATACAAATACTAACTCAACCTGTCAATGTGGACAGGAGTTGTTTAGCCCTGTATATCTTGGTTGCATTCTTATTCTCATCTGATTACCGACAAAGCCCAGCAATCTCTCAAGAGGAAGTCAGCTACATGACAGGTGTATTTCAAGAATCACGTATTTATTGAAAGAAAAACATGAAACCTGGTTTGTATATCAACAACTCAGGTTTAACATTTTCCGATTACCAGTGATTCTTGACCGGAGGCTAGCCTGTCAAGTAGCCGACTTACTCCAATGAGCTGAACTTTCTTGGTAATCGATTACTTTTGGTTGATTCGAGCAAACAACCACGCGTGAAACGCGTGGCTTTGATTCCCGGCAAAGCCGGGGAGCAAATGTGCGAAGCACGTATGTTTTAATGAGCAGCGTTATCCGCTGGCATAGCCGGCGGTTTTTACGGCTTATGGTAAAACCGCTGCGCAATAATAAAAAACCGCTCTGACAACCGGAAGGCCGGGGTAAATTGCACCCCTTTGCTTTGATCAAATCGGTTTGTCCGAGCGGTTTATAGACCGAATATTGTTAAATACGCGTCAATATTTATTATTCTTTATTCGTTACCTCTTTTACTTTCTTTTCAGCAGCATCGGCCGCCTCTTTTGATTTTTCTACGGTTGCATCAGCCATTTCTTTGGTCTTATCGGAGACATCTGATGCCATTTCTTTGGTCTTATCAGCAACATCGGAGGCTACTTCTTTGGTTTTTTCAACAGTGGCCGTTGCTACTTCTTTTGTCTTGTCAGCGACTTGGCCGGCGACCTCTTTGGTCTTTTCAACAGTAGCGCCGGCAACCTCTTTTGTTTTATCGGCAATATCTTCAGCACTTTTCTTGACGGTATCACCAAGTTCTTTCATCTTCTTGGTAACCGTATCTTTTGCTTTTTCAGCCGCTTGTTTATTCTCATCACCCGAACAGCCGAAGCTGAATACTAAAAATAATCCCAGTATGAGTACAGCAAGTTTCTTTACCATTTTTTTCTCCTTCTTGAGTTATTTGTCGTTACTAACTGGTTTTCTGATCTTTTTCTCCTTTAAACATCTTAAGATGAAAAAGTAAATATTCTTATAAAAATGTTGCCAAGTCTTTACTCTTTCAAAACAATTTTTAAGGCTCCTTCTTCCACAGAAATAGACTCAACACCGGTCGACAAACTTTTCCAGAATCCTTCATCAGCTCCATATTCCTGGACAAGATCTATGTTCTTAATGCCGCCAAGCCAACTGTTCGGCATGGGCACACCCATCAGGCTGATGCCTTTCAGTTTCACAACAGGTCGTCCCTGTCTGAAAGCCAGTTCAGCTCCACCTCTGACTCGAAGTGTCTTGCCGCCAAGTATTGGGAAGTCGGGATCAACAGGAACAAGCAGTTTAAAACTGACAAGATCCTTGGCCAGGTCAATGGCCAGCTTATCAGCCATGTCGGTATTTTTAGCAAGCAGTGCGTTCACTTCACGTTCAGTAAACTCAATATCCCGAGATGCTCCCTTTTCACTGTATGGAACCGGTTTTAGTTTTCCATCACCACCAAGTTCATCTTTTCCAGTGCCTCTACCTCGATCAAAGCCAGAAGCCGCCGACCGGGGGTTGCCGAACTGTTTCTTTGTGGTTCCAAAACCCGCGAAACGATCGAGTTTTTGCTCCAATCGCTGCTCTTCTTTCCCGCTCAGAACCACTGGTTTAAAGGCCGATGGGAAAAAGTAGTATTTTACGACAACAACAGTCGCGACAACAGCTATCAGCATCGAAGCCGCGACAATGGCGACAACCTGTTTTCCGGAAAAGCCTTTTTTTTCACTGTTCTTTTGAATATCCAGATGATTATCCATATCAACTCCTCCGCGTTTGTTGTCGGCCTTTTCCGATCGTTCCTGCAGATTGTAGTTTTCAGCCCAGTTCTTTTTTCTTTTTCCGGATATACCTGGCCACTTCGAGCCCGGCAATGCAACCTTCACCAACCGCTTTTGCCATCTGATAGGGGTGACCGACAATATCACCGGCCGCGTAGACCCCTTCAACGCTTGTCTCCATCCGGTTATTCACCTGAATATAAGTCATGGTATCAAGATCAAGCTGCACTCCTATTTCAAGCGCCAGTTCCATTGCCCCTTTGGCACCAAGTTCGATAAAGATACCGTCGAGACTTACCTGTTCTCCATTATCAAGGGTTACGGAAGTAACCGCGTTCTCGCCTGCGATCTCCTTCACCCAACTGTTTTCCAGATACTCGACATCCGACTGCATCAATTTATTTTTCAGATCGTCGGAAACCTGGAGATCATTGGCTATCAGATACACTTTCGAGGCATAACCGAGCAATGTCAGGGCGCCGTCAATAGCAGCGCTGGCATTGCCAACAACCGCTACGGTTGCGTTTCTGTAAAAATTAGCATCACAGTCGACACAGTAAGAAACTCCGCGACCAAGAAGTTCTTTTTCTCCCGGAACCTTGAGTTTTTTCCTTGACGTGCCGGTAGCGATGATAATTGCCAGACAATTGACAGTAAAACCGCCTTCGAGCTCCACTTGAAAAGATCCCTCCTTAGGCTGAATCTTTAATACATCATCTTCTCTATGTTCCACTCCGAAATCACGGACCTGTTGCAGGCCCGCTTCGAGCAGATCCTTTCCCGATTGGACACCTGGGATACAGGCATAGTTTTCCACATGTGCCGAATAGAGGGCCGAGCGTTCAATTCGACCAAGCATCAATACGGTTATCTTTTTACGGACGGAATGAATCGCTGCCTGAATGCCTGCTGGTCCTGAACCGATAATCACCACATCATAGTTTTCTTCTTTCATTTTAAAATCCGAACCTTCTCTTTTTATAACTCTCCCTGTAGTTTAACCGATAATCGCCGATCAATGGAGTTATCTTTTGGTAAACAGCTGTTAAATAGATCAATGTGTGGAACTGGGGATTCAACCCAAAACCTTCTACCTGAATCCGTGCCGAAGAACATTATTTTATTCGATATCACCCTGATATATCATAAAATTATTGAATCATAAATTCTTAACCTAAAAGACAACCCGCCCTTCGGGTCATCCGCTAGTGCTGTAGCTTTGTTTGATTTAACCATCAGATATAGTCCACTATTATCAAACGGTTAAACCAAACAAAGCTACAGCACTATCAAAAGATCACGGATTCAGGTTACTGACAGGTGCGATTTTGTTTTGCAATCCGCTTTACTTTATAGTTGAGTTAGCTGAAAAAATTTGCCCGTGCAAGTGTCATACTGTTTCTTCATTCACCCTACGGGCATAATAATCATCGCAACCAGTTGAGTCAATTCATCCAGATGAACTTCAAACGAATTGTTATTACCGGTATTGGTCTAGCGGCTCCAAATGCTGACAATCTCACAGATTACCGTAGAAAACTCCTGAAAGGGACCAGTGAGATCAAGGAAATCGAGCTGCGCTATTTCGGCAAAGCCCCGGCAGGTCTCTGCGATTTTGCCGAAACACGTTATAGAAAGAAAAAAGAAAACAAACGGGGGACCCGGGCTGGATGCATTGGGGTCTATTGTGCCAATGAGGCACTTATTGATGCCGGTCTTGAAAAAGAGAGTTACCGGCCCGAGAGAACAGGGGTCTATATCGGCCTGACCGAACACGGCACCGCGGAAACGGAAAACGAAGTCTACAATATCAGTGCTTTTGATTATAACGTCGATTACTGGACTCACCACCACAATCCCCGCACAGTTCTCAACAATCCTGCCGGTGAGATCACCATGAACCTGGGTATTACCGGCCCCCACTACACCATTGGCGCTGCCTGTGCAGCAGGCAATGCTTCTTTGATCCAGGGCGTGCAGATGCTGCAGCTTGGTGAAGTCGACATGGCACTGGTTGGCGGTATATCCGAGTCCACCGAATCGTTTGGTATTTTTGCAAGTTTCAAGGCCCAGGGCGCACTTGGGAATGATCCTGATCCACGAAAGGCCTGTAAACCTTTTGATCTTGACAGAAACGGTATAGTGGTATCTGAAGGTGGCTGTGTTTATGTCCTTGAAGAGCTGGAAAGCGCCCGGGCAAGAGGTGCCAAAATTTACGGAGAAATCGTTGGTTACTCATTGAACTCCGACGCCCGGGATTTCGTTCTTCCCTACGCCAAAAGGCAGGCCCAGTGCATGTCAATGGCCCTTGAAAGAGCTGGGCTTTCTCCTGATCAGATCGATATTATCAATACCCATGCCACAGGAACGCGCCAGGGCGATATTGAAGAATGCAAGGCCATCCGGGAGCTTTTTTCTGAAGCGCCAAACACTTACATTAACAATACCAAGTCAATAATCGGTCATGCCATGGGTGCAGCCGGTGTTCTGGAACTAGCCGGCAACCTCCCAGCATTTGACGATCAGTTTGTCCACCCAACCATTAATGTTTATCGACTTGATCCAGAATGCGAGTTGCCCAATCTGGTAACTGACACACCAGTCAGGCTGAATAAGGTTGAAACCATCCTCAACAATTCTTTTGGCATGGTTGGTATCAATTCTGTGGTGATTGTACAAAAGGTTCGCGTTTAGCTCCAAAATGGACTCAGGTTCTTTTTCTGCAAAAATGGCTTAAAAAGTACTGCCGGATATGGTATAGAGTAATGTTCACAACTGAGATAAGGCCTCAACCATTCATCTCAGCCTGCAGTAGTGAAAATTTATGTGATGATTAAGAGTCAGTTTTGGAGATATAGATGACAAGAGAGACTATTAAAAACATTATCCTGGAAATCATTGCCGACATTGATGAAGATGCCGAATTTGATTCACTGAAAGCCGATCAACCGCTTAGAGACCAGCTCGACCTGGACTCTATGGATTTTCTTGATATCGTCATGGAACTGCGGAAACGATATCAACTCCAGATTCCCGAGGATGATTATCCTCAGCTGGCCACCCTGGACAGTTGCGTCAGTTATCTCGAGCCAAAGCTGCAAGCCGCCTAACCTGCATTTCTTATGAACATTGTGTCAATTTGTTTGAATGCTCTGAAAATACAACATAATTAATGCCATGGGTAAGAGGTATAAATTCACACAATGTTTCCACCTCAAGGGAGTACTGAACAGAGCACCAAAGGTCGATCCGTACGGTGCCATCTTCTGCAGTATTTTGGCAATAAATAGAGCCAACTATAATTTACTGCCAGGTAAGCGTCTGACTCCGAAAACTTTGAACCTGACACCGCCTGAACTGATGAAATATGCAGGCTGATGAGGTAAAAGTTCCCTTTGCTATTATCGGTGGCGGTCTGTCCGGGCTGGCAGCTGCTATCCGATTTGCCCGATTTGAGCCTGGTGTTGTCATCCTCGAACAGCACAACAGAATCGGTGGTTTAAACTCCTATTATTACCGCAACAAAACCCTGCTTGAAACGGGTCTGCATGCGGTCACCAACTACGCTGATCCCAGCGTTAAGACTGCCCCTCTCAACAGGCTGCTCAGGCAACTCAAACTCAAACGCCACCTATTCGAAACCTATGAGCAGACCGGTTCCGAGATCTGTTTTATCGGTCGGGAAAGTCTTAAATTCTCTAATGATTTTAATATATTACGTGACGAAATAGCTAAAAAATTCCCCCACAACATCCAAGGGTTTGACAAACTTGTACAAACTGTTCAGTCACACGATGCCTACAGGGAACAACCTTTCAAATCAACAAGGACAATCCTGTCGGACCTGCTGGGTAATGACCTGCTCATCGACATGATTCTCTGTCCACTGATGTTTTACGGTTCAAGCATCGAAAACGACATGGATTTCAGCCAGTTCGTCACTATGTTTCGTGCCGTTTTTCTGGAGGGTTTCTTCAGACCCGCAGGAACAATAAAAGATCTGCTTGAGCTTCTACAGAATCATTTGCAGCAATTCGGCGGACAGATTCGTCTGGATGCCCAGGTAAAAAAGATCCACCATCAAAACGGAACCGTGTCCGGAGTGGAATTGAATTCCGGTGAAATCATCTGGTGCGATCATCTCCTATCGACCATCGGCCTAGATGAAACCTTTCAACTTCTTGACGGGCAACAGAATCAAGGTGAGGATATCAGGCTCAGTTTTATGGAATCGATATTTATTTTAGAACCTGAGTCAGATCATCTGCTGCCGGACGATAGAACGATTATTTTTTATAACACCAATAAACGGTTTCAATACTGTTCGCCTAAAAACCAACTTGTCGATCTCCAATCCGGAGTCATCTGTTTTCCCCGTAATTTTCAAGGTGTTGAATTGGCCAGAGCACCGGAACTACGCACCACCCATCTCGCTAATTTCGATGGCTGGAAAGATCTTTACAGAGACAAAGAACAGTATAACCACCAAAAAAAACAGATCGCCCAAAACTCCAAGCAGCAGGTGGAAAAAATCATTGGCAATTTCAGTTCAGCAGTTATATTTGAAAACTCGTTCACACCGGTTACTATCGAACGATTTACATCCAAGAAAATGGGGGCTGTCTACGGTAGCCCCAAGAAGATTAAAGATGGCGATATAGGCTATACCAATCTCTTTCTGGCCGGGACCGACCAGGGTTTCCTCGGCATTATCGGTTCAATGCTCAGCGGTGTATCTATTGTGAACAGACACATTTTACCAGCACTCTAACCCACTAACCCGTTCTCCCTCTTAAACAGACATCAGCAAGACTAAGTAGACGTTATTTAAACCACTCGTTTTCATGCCCACCCATTTCGACACTCTTAGCGATCATTACGATAATATCGTCATCGGCTCAGGACTTGGCGGATTAACGACCGCAAATCGTCTGGCCAATAGCGGCCATACCGTTTTACTGCTTGAGCATCATCATAAACTCGGGGGATTGGCCACCTGGTTTAAGAGAGAAGGACATATTTTCGATATTTCTTTGCATGGCTTCCCATACGGCATGAAAAAAACATGCAGAAAATACTGGAATCGTGAAATCATGGGAGCCATTGTCCAGTTAGAGAATATTGTTTTTGACAACCCCCAGTTCAGGCTGAAAACAACTTTTGACCGTCAGGATTTCACCTCTTTGCTGATTAACCATTTCAAGATCGACTCGTCGGTCATCGACAATTTTTTCCAGGCTGTTTCATCAATGAATTTCTATGATGACCAGTCCATAACCACAAGAGAACTTTTTGACACTTATTTTCCTGGCCGGTCTGACGTCCATCGGCTGCTCATGGAACCGATCACTTACGCCAACGGATCAACCCTTGACGATCCAGCCATTACTTACGGTATTGTTTTCTCCAATTTCATGAATAAAGGTGTATTCACCTTCCGTGGAGGCACCGACACTCTGATTGGCATGATGAGGCAGGAATTAGAAAAAAACGGGGTTTCTATTTGCAGCAGGGCCAAAGTCGAGAAAATCATAATAGAAAAAGGTCGGGTCAGAGGGGTTCTGGTTAATGGTAAAATAATCGGTACAAAAAGCGTGGTCTCAAATTCAGGTATCACCAATACCATATTCAAGCTTGCTGGTCGTGAAAATTTTTCAGATGATTATCTTGAGAAAGCTGACAAAATACGGGTGAATAATTCAAGTTGCCAGGTTTATATCGGCATTCAGGACGATCAGGTTATCGATGACATCGGCGATCTGCTTTTCACTTCAACAGCACAAGAATTCGATTCGGAAGAGCTGCTTGATCTGCATACCAGATCAAAGACCTTTTCGATCTACTATCCCAAAACCAGACCCGGACATGACCGCTACACCATTGTGGCCTCTATGAATAGCCGGTATCAGGATTGGGCTCAAATGGATGAAACCACCTATGAAAACCAAAAGAACAAGTTAATCGACCGTACGATCGTCGATCTTGAACGATACCTACCCGACGTCACGGAAAAGATCAATTGGCTGGGGGCCGCAACTCCAGTAACATTCAATCGCTATACTCTGCATACCCGCGGTACCTCATTCGGTACCAAATTTGAAGGCCTCAATGTTTCAAGAACCCTCTTTCATCAGGTTGACGGGTTGTTTCATGTGGGTTCAGTTGGTATTATCATGTCCGGTTGGCTGGGTGCCATGAACTACGGTGTGATCGTCGCCAACGATGTTGACGGTTTTTTAAGAAGCTGATAAAGATTTATGGGTACATTTTTTCGTTTGTATCATAAAAACAGCCTATTTTTTTATTGAACGAATTTATCATGGACGATTTTAAAGGACAGACAGTGCTCGTAACAGGAGCTACACGCGGTATTGGAAAAGGAATCAGCAGGCTGTTCCTGGAACAAGGCGCTATGGTGATAGGCCTCTATGGTAGCAACAGGGAAGCGGCCGACATCTGTATCGACGAATGGCGTGAATATCAGGGACAAGTCCAGCTCTTTCAGTGCGACATTGCCGACAGCCGACAGGTTGAACAACTCTACGACACGGTGGAAGACCAATTTGATTCAATCCATATTCTTGTCAATAATGCCGGTATTCGCCGCGACGCCCTGCTTGCCCTGATGGCTGATAACGACTGGCAGCGGGTTATCGACATTAATCTCAGCGGAACATTTCATATGTGTAGGCGTGGAGTTAAACTGATGTTGAAGAACCGGTATGGTCGAATTATCAATATCACCTCTCCCATGGCTCGTCTAGGGTTCGCCGGTCAATCCAATTATGCCGCCTCAAAGGCCGGCCAGATAGGTATGGCTGCCAGTCTTGCCAAAGAATGCGCCCGGAAAAAAATCACCGTCAACTGTGTTTCCCCTGGTTTTATCGACACCCAGCTGTTGGATGGTTTAACCGACGACCAGTTGAAAAACTACAAGAGCATGATCCCCATGCGGCGGTTCGGCACGGTGCAGGAAGTTGCCGAGGCCGTCCTTTTCCTGGCCTCTTCCAAAGCTTCCTACATAACCGGTTCCGTCCTTGAGGTAAATGGCGGAATTTGAGAAATGGCCCAAAACACAAAAAAAATACTCGATCATATCCCTCACAGGGAACCGTTTCTCTGGGTCGATGAAATACTTGAGTCTGAACAGCACCGTATCGTTACAACCAAAACAATCCCCGAGGATCTGGATCTGCTCAAGGGGCATTACCCCGGGAATCCGATCGTGCCGGGTGTTCTGATTCTCGAATCCGTTTTTCAGAGCGGTGCCCTGCTGATCGCATTGTCATCTGATGCAAAGATAACTCCCAATACAATCCCCGTTCTCTCAAGAATCGGTAAGGCCCGCTTTAAAAGGCAGGTACTGCCGGGTGATACCATAACAATACATGTCGAATTGAAAGAAAAAATAAGTGCAGCCTGGTTTTTAAAAGGAGTTGTCAGGATACAGAACAGGATTACAACCCAGGTCGAATTCTCCTGCACCCTGACTGATAAACAGTAAACAACGCAACGCTGGCCGCGTGACGCATAAAAAATACAATGGAGGCGGACAACTTCGTGAAACAGAAAGTAGTTGTCTTAATTTATCTTGTAAATACATTAGGTTGTCCTGATGTTTTCAGGCACATTTTTTTCATCAACTGATGCTTCCTCATGTTGACCTTTTCAATATTCTTTGTATTATAGCAGGACACATTGAAACGTCATTCAATGTTCAACCTAAATTGAGCGATTTTCTCGATTCAGCAGTAGTTCTCCAAAGGTAATTAAGCAAAGGTAATTTCAGTGCAGTTAACCATAATCGATATGATACTCCATGCCGGCCCTGTTGGTCAGGCCGTCATGGTTACTCTTCTCATTTTTTCACTGATTTCATGGGCTATTATATTCATGAAATTCCGCCTTTTTCGGAACATAAAAAAAGACACAAATGAATTTCTTGAGGCTTTCTGGTCTTCGGCCAATTTGAACGAAGCGTTTAAAATAACGGAAGATTATCCTTACAGCCCTGAAGCCACCGTATTTTCTTCCGGTTTCGGTGAACTGAAAAAGATCAACAAACTCAGAAGCCGTCCTGATGAAGGAGGTATCCAGAAACCTCTGGGCTCCCAACTGGCCGCCATGGACAACCTCAAAAGGGCATTACGAAAAGCCGAGTCCCAGGAAATTTCCCATATGGGACGATTGCTGCCTTTTCTGGCGACTACAGGCAGCGCGACTCCCTTTATTGGTCTGTTTGGCACAGTGTGGGGAATCATGGTGTCGTTCCATGATATCGGCATGCGGGGCTCTGCTTCTCTTGCGGTTGTGGCTCCCGGTATTTCCGAAGCCCTTGTTGCCACAGCAGCCGGGCTCGCAGCTGCCATTCCGGCTGTTATATTTTTTAACTATTTTTCTAATGTAGTTGCTGAAATCGATAATGAAATTCAAAACTTCTCTACTGACTTCCTTAATCTGGTTGAGCGTGATCTGATCAGTAGAGTATGAAACTCTGGTCCGTGGCAGAAAAATTATTGCAGCCGTAAGTAGTCTATCAGAGCGAAAAACTAATTTTTCAGTTACTGCCGTAAATAACGCATGTCCATATCTTGAGATGGCAGCAAACAACAGCGCAGGTATAACAATATGGCTATAGGGGGCATGGATGACGTTCGCGGCAACACCCGCAAAGGACTCGTTTCTGAAATCAACGTTACCCCGTTGGTCGACGTCATGCTGGTATTACTGATCATTTTCATGGTCACCGCACCCATGATGACCCAGGGGTTGGATGTCGACCTGCCGGAAACCACTGCAAAGTCTTTACGCCAGAAAGAAAAACCTCTTATCGTCTCCATTGACAAAACAGGCAAAATTCATTTTGGCAATGTTGAAGTCTCCCAGCCGCTACTGTTGCAGCAACTGAAAAGCTTTGGCCAGGAAGAAAAGAAGAAAAAACCGATTTTCTTGAAAGCCGATAAAAATGTACCATACGGTGTTGTGGTCACCACCATGTCGACCATCAAGAGTGCCGGTTTTGATAAACTGGGAATGATAACCAAACCGGTAGAAAAGAAATAACTACAGTGTCTGATTATTTCACCGTGACACGCATGATCGAGAGAAACGAATGGAAATGGCCGATCAACCTGACCATCGGATTTCACCTTTTTATCTATCTCTCGATTATCTATCTTCCCGAGCTTTTCAAACCGGCTATCAGATACCCGGAGGTCTATTCGGTCAAACTGGTAAATATTGTTGAGCCGCAAGAGGAAGCACCTCCTGTGCAGCCTCAGGTAAAACAGGTTGAGAAAGCCCCGCCGGAAATAAAGGAAATTAAGATTAAACCGGTTGAAATTAAAAAACCCAAGGTGGTCGTTCAGCCAAAACCAAAACCGGCCCCAGTTAAAAAGGCAGTTTCCATTAAACCGTTGAAAAGAAAAAAACGGAAAAAAATTAAGAAACCGCCACCTCCGGATAAAAATGCCGAGAAAAGGCTTAAACGGGCAAAAGAACTTGAAAGAAAGGCTGAGCGGGAGGCACGTCTTGCCGCCCAACAGGTAGAGAAAATAAAAAAACAGATCCGACGGACCAATCGAACGGTCAGAGGAAGCAGGCAGACCAATCTCAGCAGTCTGCTGGAAAGCAGGTACCAGGCCCAGATATTCTCCCGATTGCAGCAATACTGGTCTCTTCCAGACCACAAGCCGTGGGACCCTAACCTCTCTGCCCTGGTGGTCATCACCATCCAGAGTGATGGCAAGGTGACCAATCGATATTTTGAAAAGAAATCCGGTGACCGGTATTTTGATCAGTTTGTGGTCAGCACCCTGCAAAAAGCAGGAGACATGCCACCCATACCACCGGCATTGAAACGGCCCTATTATAAAATCGGTTTACGATTCAAACCAGAATCCATTCAATAATTAGTGTCTGTCCAGAAATGAGAATTTTTTTTCTAAATCGAGGCGTAGAGAAAATTTTCCACAGGCATATAAGATATATTCCGAGGATAAATTTTTTTTCTGCAACGAAGAGTTGGGAGAAAAAGGCCATTTCTGGATGGGCACTAATCAATCAGTCAACAACAGAAACTCGATCTCATATATCATGAAACGACGAATAGCTATTCATCTGACAACAGCGCTTCTACTAAGTCTTCTTCTCTCACTCCCTTCAACTCTGCTCGGACGTGATGTCCCTATCCTCGATATCACCTCACCGGAAACCAGAAAAATCCATTTTGCTGTTCCCTATTTCACGGGTCAGGGAGGAACAAAGGGATTCCAGACCGGCAAACAACTGAGTGATACTCTGGCAAAAAGCTTGAAGTTCCACGGAATTATCTCGATTATACCGGCTTCCGAATATGGCGGCTCCCAATCCGCCGACTGGAAGAAACTGGGTGCTGACTATGCGATTATTGGAAAATTTGTGTCAACCAAAAAAGATCTCATCCTGGAAATGAGACTGTTGGAAGTTGTCAGCGACAGTATGATATTGGGGAAAAAATACAGGGGTGATAACCGTCAGAAAAACGATATGCTTTACCGGTTCTGTGACACTGTCATCCAGGAATTGACAGGCGTTGAAGGGATCGCCCAAACCCAGATCGTTTTTGTTTCCAATCAGAGCGGTGCAAAGGAAGTCCATCTGACCGACATTCTGGGAAACAAAAATCGACGGGTTACACGACATAGAAATCTGATTGTCTCTCCCCGCTTTACTCCGAGCGGTACCCATTTAAGTTATACTTCCTATCATTCCGGCAATCAGAATCTGTATTTGACCGATCTGCGCCAGTCTAAGGTTACCCGGGCCATTTCAAGGAGGAAAGGCATGAACCTGGCTCCGGCATGGGCTCCTGACGGCAAGAGCATGATCGTCACCCTCTCAAAAGACGGCAATCCCGACCTCTATCTGCTTCGTCGAGACGGCCGCATTATCACCCGTCTTACCAGAGGGAGTGGTATCAACGTATCGCCAAGCTGGTCACCTGATGGTTCTAAAATCGTTTTCGTTTCCGACAGATCAGGAAAACCGCAATTGTATACCATGGATATTCGAACTAAAAATGTTCAGAGGATTACGTTCAGGGGAGCGGAAAATGCCGAACCTTCCTGGTCACCCACGGAGAATCTGATTGCCTACTCAAGCCTGATCGGTGGAGTGTACCAGATATGCACCATTGCTCCTATTGCCGGCGCCAAGCGGAACCAAGTTACTAAAGATCTCAGCCATCACGAATCTCCGGCCTGGTCACCTGACGGTAACCAGATTATCTTTTCGAAAAGAGACGGCAGAAGAAACAGAATTTATGCTATTATGAAAAATGGAAGCTATCAGCGGGCACTTTTTCCCTTCCGTGGAAGTCAATCCTATCCCCGCTGGTCTAAAAAGTATTAAAATTATCCTTTGCCTATATTGATCATGAAGAAAACAGCCAATTCCAAAATCAGCATTGTCCTTATTCTCATCCTGTCGCCCCTGCTCCTTCAGTGCGCCTCACAGGATGAAATAAAAAACCTCCACTATCAGTTGCGTGTTGTCTCCAACAAGGTAGATACCATGAAGGCCAACACCTTTTCCGATATCCAGAAAAGGCAGGCAACCTCATCCAGTCAGCTAGACCGGATCCAGGATGATATCCTGCAGTTGAAAAGCCGGATAGAGGAACTGTCTCATCAAAACAGGATTATACAGGAACAGCAGAAAGAACATGATGTCACCCTGCAGTCCTTGACCAAGAGGTACCGGCAGAAAGAGGAAGAGGCCAAGGCAATCAAAATGGCTCGCATACGGGAAGCGGAAAAGAAAGCTAAAGAGGCCAAACTTGCCGCCGAGAGGGCCAAAGCGATGCGAATCAAAGCTGAGAAATCCGTGTCCCGTAAACGGAACTCTTCCGGCGGTATCGAGATCATTCGCTCCAGTGGAAAAAACAAGGTCATCAAGTATGCTGCAAAGTCTTCTTCGACCAGTACAACACCGCAAAGCACTCCTCTGAAAAAAACTGCTCCTGCGGATAGGAAAAAACAAGAAAATATTATTCAGCAGGCCAAACAGGCCTATGGCAAAGGCCAGTACCAAAAATCATACATCCTGTTTGAGCGCTTCGTCAGCCTGAACAAATCATCCCCGAGTGCTATTGAAGCCCGGCTGTTGATGGGCGAGTCACTGTACAACATGAAACAGTACAATCAGGCAATCATGCAGTATCAGAAGATCATCACCAATCACCCCCGTGATCCGCAGGCTCCGACCGCTCTTTTCAAACAGGGAAGCTCCTTTGAAAAACTTTCCGATTATGAAACGGCAAAGATGATCTATAAAAAGCTCATTTCCACCTATTCCGCATCACCGGAAGCGGCGAAGGCCAAAGAACGGATTAACAAACTATAAGACTGATTAGACGCCATGAAGATACGGCTCGACCATCTTCTGGTCAAAAAAAAAATCGCCGACACCGTTGAATTGGCGGAAAGGCTTATCAGGGCCGGCAAGGTGCTGGTTGACGAAACAATTATCGACAAACCGGGCTTCCAGGTCTCTACCGGCTGTTCTATTCAGTTAAAGAAAGAACTCCCATTTGTCTCCCGTGGAGGCTTGAAACTGGAGGCAGGGCTGAAGAGCTTTCAAGTCGATCCGGCCGACATGATCTGCGCCGATATCGGTGTATCTACCGGTGGTTTCACCGATTGTCTGCTCCAATACGGCGCTAAAAAAGTTTATGGGGTTGATGTGGGATACGGTCAGATTGACTGGAAACTACGTCAGGACCCTCGTGTCGTACTGATCGAGCGATTCAATGCCAGAAACATTACCACCGGGCAGGTTTCCGAGCCGCTGGACCTGGCTGTAATCGATGTATCCTTTATTTCCCTGACTACAATAATCCCCCCGCTGCTACCTCTTTTCGGCAGAACCATCAACATCATATCCCTTATTAAGCCCCAATTCGAACTGCCTTCTCAGAAGATCTCCAAGGGTGGAATCGTACTTGATCCGAATCTCCATCAGGAGGCCATTGATAAAATCACCGATTTTAGTGATTCAGCAGGTCTTCTGACAACAGGGGTCATTTCATCCCCTATTCTCGGAGCAAAAGGGAACCGTGAATTTCTTATTCATCTAAGTAAACGTAAGCTTCCCTCATCGACCGTATGACAACGATCTGTTGATCAATACCCAACCTGCCAGAATGATTATTACACATCCGGTAGCCTGCAAACCGGATAACGATTCACCATAAAAGAAATAGCCAACCAGAGCGGCCGCTACCGGCTCAAGATATGAAACAGCTCCATATTCGTAACCCTTCAGCAATTTCAGGGAATATATAGTAAGGGAAAGAGCGATATAACCCTGAAGGAAACCAGCCCCGAGCAGAAAAAGCATCTCTTTTGGTTGTGCCTGTACAGAAGTGAAGGAAATGAAGGGGAGCAGGATACAGAAACCGAACAACAACTGATAAAACGTACGGCCTTGGCCGGACACCTCTTGAGGAATCATTCTGTTGAGGATGATAAAAAGGGCATAGCAGAGTGCCGAGCCAAACCCAAACAGTTTTCCCAGGCCGGTACCGCCATGAAAAGTGAGATTCAGGTCAATCAGAAACAGCGAACCGACAAATGAAGCAAGAATACAGCCTGATTTAAAAATACTGAGCTTCTCTTTAAGGAAAACAACACCCAAAATGGAGACGATCAGTGGAGCCAAATAGAGCAAAAAACCGCTCTGGGCAAGGGGAAGCAACCGAATGGCTTTTGAATAAAAAACGATACCACAGGCAAGTGCGATTCCGCTGAACACCATGGGCCAGCTTACTCTGATTTTCAAACGGTGAATCCCGTTTGTTAAAAGGAGATGGCAACCGACGAACAGCAGACCGAAAGTAAAACGAATAAGTGCGATAACTGTCTCATCAGCGGAAATTTCACGAACAAACGGGCCGTAACATCCCATGATAACCAATGCGATAACGGCTGCCCAAAAGCCAAGGGCTTTTGGCTTGTTCCTGAATCCGTGACGAAGATTGTTACTCAAGATGATAATGTTTTGATATAATACAATATTATTGAAACTAACTTCTTGAACCTTGAATAACAACTCGCCCTTCAGGGCATCTGCCAGTACTGCGTCTTTGCTTGATTTAACTGACCGATACAGCACACTATTACTGATCAGCTTAATCAGGTAAAGCTACAGCGATATCGAATTCACTCCAAGAGTACTTCCTGCGGGGCGCTCACGGATTCAGGAGTACCTGCTTCCATCAATGAACCTGCTTCACACTTGGCTCCGGTTCAATTGCCTCACCCAAACCGGCTATTCATCCTTTCTGACTTCCTTAATAACTTTCAACATCTCTTCAGAGTCTGTTTTAAAACGCTCGGAAGTATCGTTCAGGGAATGGGCTTTTTTGAAATTGGCCTCGGCCAGCTTCAACCGACCTCTGTATAGATTATATTTCCCTAGATAATAGTGGGAATCACCTTGGTTATCACGAAGAGCATTGAGCCTTCCCAGTTCGAAATAGACTTTGGGATAATCCGGCAACTCAGCTACCACAAGGTTGAAATAGTGATCAGCTTTATCCAGTTGTTTTTGGGCAAGATAGATCTTAGCCAGATAAAATGTTGCCAACATATTATACCGATCAGCCATTCGCGCTTTATCCATAAGTCTGATCGCTTCTGATACATTGCCGGATTCATAGGCCAGAACGCCCTTATCTGCCAACAGGATCGTCTGGTCGGGAAAAAAATCGACCACCTCATCCAGTAGTTTTTGACTGCTGGCATAATTGTTTTCAATTCGATCAAGCTGCGACAACCCATATTTCGCCATGATCACTTCCAAACGTGAAGCCCTACTGTCTGAAATCTTGATAGCCAGAAAATTTCTGAATTTTTCGCTATCTTGGGCCTGCGCCAAAACGCGATATTTCATACGTAAGAATCGAAACTGATCCCTGTCATATTTTTTATTTAAAATATCTTTATCCTGCTGTAAAAGGGACTGGACATAATCGAGGCGTGCCTCAGGGTTGGGATGGGTCTGAAGATACTGGGGAATTGTTTTACCCATTCTGTATCGGGTAATCCGTCGCATGGTCTTCAGCATCGACTCCATTTTTTTTGGATCACGATTCATTTCTTTCATCCACTCATAGGCCAGACGGTCGGCTTCCTCCTCATCCTGCCGGCTGAAATGGAGTTGAAAGGATTTGCCGGCAGCAAGAGAACCGACAAACAGGGCCTGGCTTGCAGCCCCGCCCCCAATGGCTATTGCAGCCAGTGCAAGTCCAATGGTAGCCAGTCCAACAGATGTGTTTTTCTTAATCTGGGAAGCAATATGCCTCGAGGTTGCATGGGCAATCTCATGAGCCAGGACAGAAACAAGTTCATCTTCGCTCTGGGTGGCCTCAATAAGACCGCTGTTGAAAAAAATCAGCCCGGATGGTGCAGCAAAGGCGTTGAATTCATCCCCATTCACAATGAAAAAGCGATAGTTGAAATATCGGCCATCGGCAACCTGCAGGACCTCATCTCCCAAAGAATGAAAGTACTGCTGGATATCGGGTTCATCTACCAGTTTGAGGATCTTGCGAATTTTATATAGCAGTTTCAGGCCGACTTTACGTTCCTCACCGATCGTTAAAGAATAGGCCGGAGGTAAAAAAACAGCCTGGGTAAAAGTTATCAGGCAGGCGACAGCCACAACCTTGTAAAGCAGTGTCCGGATATTGCGTTTTTTTCTTCTATATTGTCGGATCATACGGCTCAGTAGCACATTCATATTGATCGAATCCATTTGATGAGTCTCTCCATCCCTTCATCCGTTGAAACAACAGGGACATATCCCAAATCCCGACGGGCCGCCTCAATGGAGAAAAAATGCGCCCGTCCCAACTGCTCTGCCAGAAACCGGGTCATGAGAGGCTCGTTTTTGCTCTGTAAAACAGTATACACAAATTCCAGAAAAGCTCCTAATCGATAGGCAAATGGCAAAGAAACCGATTTTGACACCTGCTTGATATTAAGTTCAACAAACAGCTCATTGATCCATTGCCAGAGGTTCACTGGTTCACCCTGACTGATGAAATAGGGTTTACCGCAACATGTTTGGGTTTTTTCAAGCGCTTCGGCAGCAAGAACATGCCCATGGGCGACATTTTCGACAAACGAAATATCGACTCGATTGTTTCCTGCACCAACCATTTTTAAATCACCCGCTTTGCCTCTTGCAAGCAAACGGGGAATAAGATGCGGGTCGCCCGGCCCCCAGACCAAATGAGGTCTAATAGCGCAAGTGCGCAATTTTGCTTGATCAACATCAAGTACCATCTTCTCTGCCATCATCTTCGACCTGGCATAGTGACAGAGGAAACGGTCGGCATAGGGCAGCGACTCGTCAGCTCCTTCTATATCCTGTTCATTGAACACTACAGACGGTGTTGAGGTGTATACAAGATTGGCGACACCATACTCTAGACAGCCGGCTAGCACGTTCTCGGTACCTTGGACATTAATCGAATAATAATCGTCCCATTTGCCCCAGATGCCGGCCAAAGCCGCTACATGAAAAACCGAGTCCATACCCTGAATGGCAGATCTGACAAACTCTTTGTCTCGTATATCTCCCCTCAAACAGAGGACTCCATCGTTCTCCAGTTGAGGATAACTGCTGCGTCCAAGCACAACACATGAAACGGAGCGCTGAAGCAACTGTTTGATAATAGCTTGACCGACAAATCCGCCTCCGCCGGTGATCAATACTTTTTTCATCTGTCTCCTGTCAGTTTCTTTTCCGCCCATACTGCGAGTTTTTCACGCAGGATCTTGGCGTTATGACGGACATCGACCGGAAAGTCATCATGAATGAGAAAATGATTAATATCCCTTGTCAGCTCATGTCCGACAGCCAATTGGGCCACCTCTTTTAGCAGACGCGAGTGATTTACCTGTTTATCCCTGTAAATTTCGACAATCATAACCGGTTGCTGGTAACCGGAATTTACTTGATCTGGGATGCCAACTAAGGCCGATCTGAACACTTTGGGGTGTTCGTTTGTAATTGCCTCGCAGCAGATCGGAAACATGGTTTTTCCAACTCGCTCGACCCTATGGCTTTTACGACCACAGAACCACAGTCTTCCACTGTTGTCAAAATATCCGGTATCGCCCATGCGGTGATAAAATGTTGATGTAGCGCCAATCTTTGCCAATCTGTCTTCTTGAGGATGGTTATCATAACCGGTTGTGACAACGTCGCCTTGAACAATGATCTCGCCAATTACACCTGGTGTTAGAAACTCTGTTTCCTCTATTGAGTCAATTGGTTGGTCGGTGATAGGAATAATTGCCACTTCGATTCCCGGAAGTGGTCTGCCGACGCAGATCCCTTTACCGTTCCTGGTTTGCTGCCAGGTTTGGCTGACAATCTCCCGACCATCCATGGAAACGATGGGCAGGCTCTCAGTGGCCCCATACGGTGTATGAAGCTTGGTGTTCTCGGCCAAGACTTTCACCATGCTTTCAGACAACCAGCCGGGCACGGGAGCACCGGCAATAAGAACCAGTTTGAGAGAATCAAGCCTGATATCGGCTGTTGAACAGTATTGGGCAACAACCCTCCAGAGCGCTGGAGATCCAAAGGAAAACGTGACTCCGTACTTTTCGATCGCTGCAACAAACTTCCTGGGGTCGACCTGGGCCGGCCTGGTTGAATCCATATCCGGAATAATGGCTCTGGCCCCAAGAGCTGTTGAAAACAGGCCGAATAGAGGAAAAGCCGGCAGGTCGATATCATCACCGGCAATTCCATAAAATTCACGGATAAGGCGTAGCTGGGCCAGAAAGGTAGCGTGATGATAGAGCACCCCTTTGGGAATTCCGGTTGAACCGGATGTGAAAATAATGGCAGCAAGATCGGAACTGGTGGCGGGGCTCTTCTGGGTCTGTTTTTTAAAATCAAGAACCTGCTTCCGGATATCCGCTCCCAGCAGACCGAAGGAAAAACCAACGCAAAAAGTGTGTTTGACTGTCTGAAAAGCTTTTGGAAACAATCGCCTGAACAGAACCGCTTTTGGAATGCCGACCAGCGCATCCGGTTTCACATGACTGATACATTTTCTCAGATTGGTTATCCCCATACCTGAATCGATGAAGATGATGACCACCCCGAGTTTAAACAGGGAAAAGCAGAGGATATAAAAATCAATGGAAGGTTTGACCAGCAGCATGACACGGTCACCCGGACGTAATCCTTTGTTTTTGAAATAGGAACAGTAACGTGTTGCCGTATCGTTGATCGCACCAAAGCTGATTTTCTTTTTGGTAGCAGCTTCAATAAGCGCAATCTGCTCTCCCTGCTTGTTGGCGACAGCTGAAAACAACTCGCCGATGTTTTCATATTGAGTCAAATCCTGTTTCATAAAGCTGGTACCACCTCTTCGTTCAGTTTAAAAAAATTGATGGCCAGTTGTCTGATTTGCGGCCAGCCATCTTCAAGCACATAATGTCCACAATCTTTTAGATAATGATAGTCAGCGCTGGGAAAACGTTTTTGCCATTCATTATAAAAAAAATCATTAAAACAAAAATCTTTTTCCCCCCAGATGACCATCATCGGTATATTTCTTTTTTTCAACGAATCGAGACCTTCTTCAACAGCAACCAGATCCGTATATGAAGGATGGGAAGCGGAGAGTGGAATATCCCGGACAAAAGCGTGAATGGCCACTCTATTTGCCCATGAATTATACGGCTGAAGATAATCTTTTTTCACATCGGACGGTAACCGTTTATTGACTGCCATAAACGTAGCCGGCAGGCAGAATCCGTTGAGTCCTCTGACAATCAGACTACCAATATAAGGATATCGGCAGACCCTGATGCGGAACGGAATCCTGGTTGATCGAAATGCCGCTGTATTGAACAACAGCAGCCTGTCGATACGCTGGGGATGATTGACAGCGCAACCTAGGCCGATGGGGCCTCCCCAGTCGTGAACCACAAGCGAGTAGTTATCGATATGCAAATAATCAAGCAGATAGTTGAGGGTTGAAATATGGCTTTTCAAAGTATAGTCATAGCGCTGGGGTTTATCCGATAGACCGCAGCCCATATGGTCCGGCACAATTACTCGATAATTTACGGACAATAGTGCAGCCAGTTTACGGTAATAATAGGACCACGTGGGATTCCCATGGACCATGACGACAACCTCCCCTTCTCCCATATCGAGATAGTGGAGACGGTGACCATTGTGCCGCAAATAGTGGTGTGTAAACGGATATTGATTGTACAAATGAACAGCCCTACTTTACTTTTCCTGAATCCGTAAGCGAATATCAAGTGCTAATAAATACTCATTGATTCAGGGATACAATAGACCTAAGTTGTCCTTGATATTTCGGTCTTACTCAAAAAGCAGCTATAATCTGATTGGAAAATACTCAACAGGAAATATCTGTCAAGCTCTATACTTCTACGGGCTAACCCCCTAAAAACTGAAAAATTAATGCAATTTTAACAAAAATGGCCTAACCCACTATTCCTTTCAAGTTTATCTAAAAAAAGATTGCATTTGAATGACCAATGTGCTATCAACCTTTGCAATGTGTGTAACATCCTGTTTGTAATAAAAAAACATCAGATTTCATTCGTGCTTCATATTATAAGGAATACGGATTTTTCGTTGTCATTTTTTCGCAGGCGGGCTCTTTGTGAACACCCACGTTGAAGTTCCGTGGATTATTTCCCGGCTGAACCGGGGAGGAATGTGCGTAGTATTAATTGAAAATAAGCATAAGTAATCCGCCGCCCAAGGTTTTGGTTTCTGCTGCTTGTATGACAACCGCTACGCCGTAATGAATGATTCAACGAGTTGGATCACTATTTTTTATGGTTCAGATTTTGAACTGAGTACAAAAGGAGTGCGAAGATGGCTGAAGGAACAGTAAAGTGGTTTAATGATGCGAAAGGTTTTGGTTTTATTGAGCAGGAAGGTGGAAATGACGTTTTCGTTCATTATTCCGCGATTCAGGGAGACGGATTCAAATCTCTGGATGAAGGAGCGAAAGTCAGTTTTGAAATAGTAGACGGCCCCAAAGGACCTTCTGCGGAAAACGTTCACAAGCTGTAGCACAAATTCAACTAGTTTTTCAAGGACTCCGCATTTTTGTGGAGTCCTTTTTTTTTTGTGAAACAACCAGTAATCGATGGCATTTAAGGACGAACAACTCCTCATATTTGACGGTGGCTGCGGTACAACACTGCAATCCATGGAAATACCTCCCTCAAACTGGGATGGTATCGATGGGTGCAATGAATACCTCAACATCTGTTCACCGGAAACTATTGCCAACTCAATAACCTCTTTCTGGAGGCAGGAGCCCAGGTCATTGAAACCAATACCTTTGGTGCGACTTCCATAGTGCTTGCCGAATACGGTTTGGAAGACAGAGTGCGTGAGATTAACGAGGCAGCAGTTGCCAATGCTAGGTGGCTGTCCGAGAATAGGCATTTTGTTCAAAATCGAGACATTTCGAAAAAATAAGCACGGCCATATACGTAATATTGCGAGCATTATATTTTCGAAATAACGAAGAGTTTGGGCAAAAAGGCATCCTCGAACAGCCACCTAGAAAAACTACATTTTATGTCTAGTATAAAATTTATCGCAAACGGTCAATCCGTACTTATTGGCAGTCTTCCGGT
>CAZUUJ010000004.1:0-83817 GCA_964623625.1 uncultured Desulfocapsaceae bacterium | reverse complement strand
TAGAAAAGCCCGATACCAATCAACTCGTATCGGGCTTTTTTGTTTTATTTCCCTGTTTTTCCTGTTACCTGGTTGTGTCTATGACCTTTTATCCGGATTGTGTTCTTGTCAAATTATGTTTGTTGATTTTTTATCGTTTCAGGTAACTTGTTCTTTCTGAAATAACAAACACTTTACACATATTATCCGCCTTTGCAGGTAAAAAAAGCTTGTCTTCAATCCGCCTTTACATACCTGCCACAAAGTGGTAGGTATGTAAAGGACCAATATGACAACGGTCTTTATCACAACATATCACCTTCTGTAGAAGATTTCCGCCCTGCCAACATAGCTTTTTCAAGGAGCACATCATGAATAAGCATCTGACATTATCCATTGTATTTCCATTCGCCATCTTATCTCTTTTATTAACCACTATTCCCGTGTTTAGTGGAAATCAATCAAGTTCAAACCCATCAGCCGCGTCCTCACCACCATCATCGGCACGCCAGGCGCAGCATCCTTCCGCAAAAAAGGCCAAGGCCACCCGTGCACAAAAAATTTCCCGCAAACCAATAGAAGTATTGGGCTGGTGTTGTCAGAAAGGATATCTTAATAAAAAAAAAATATCACAATCAGAATGCACAAAACAGAGAGGCACCTATATTCCACTATCCTCCAATCCGAGCAGCTCCTGTGGTTTTTGCAGCAAAAATGGAAAGATCACTGCTGTGACCAGCAAAGGTCAAAGAAATACATGCAAGAGCAAGAGTGGCAAAGGTCATTTCTATACGTCCTATAATCTTGCTAAAAAAAATCTGGTTTGGTGTTGCTCGAACAACACTCTCCAATATACGGACAAGAACAGCTGCAATAGTGTTGGCCAAAGATATTCTCAGAATAAAACCCAAACCTTTGTTAAAAGTTGTACCGTAAAAACCGGATATTGCACCTCAAACGGTCGAATCCTGTCAAATACCACTCAAAAGAAGTGTATCCGGTTAAAAGGCACTTTTTTTTCGAAACGAGTTGATGCCCAAAGAGATCTTTTCAGCAAAAAAGCCCAAGTCAGTGCAAACAGAGGGTCGTTGAGACCTATTGGCCAAAAAAATAAGACTGAAGAACCGCTGTCTGTTGCAAAAACCAAGAAGCCAGAGAAACCAGCGGACAGGAGGTCGGCGACTCAGGAAAATAAACCTGACACCATCCGGCCGCTTACCATAAAGCAGTCGCTTGGTAACCGTCAACTTGGCGCCAAAACGCGTCAGTTATCGAATGCGCCGGGCGAGCCAACTTCCACGCAAGCTGCTATCCCTGGCCTCGGTCAATTCCAAAATGCCATGGTTATCAAGTGCCCGGACAACAAGTGGAATTTGACGATCAACACTGCCGATAAATATCAGTGCGATATCGAATCCTACGGCAATAATACGCCATCGCCTTATGCGTATTTGGCGTGGCTGCAGCAGCAGTCTTGTCAGCAGTCCGACCATTACAATGTCGGTCCGATCATTCAACATAATCTGATGCACAATAATATTGGTGATCATACGGGACCAGTCACCTTCAAGTTCACTTGCCAACATAGCGATGCTCCAGGCAAGAACAAACCGAATCCAGCTACTTCCACTTCTTCTTCCAATCCTAATCCAGCTAGTATTGGTCAACAGGCAAAGTTACCCGCCAAACCGACTTGCCCCGAGCACTACTTCATGGAAACCATGAATGAGCTAATGTATCGGTGTATTCATTATTTCGATAAAAATGCAGGGCTAACCTATGACGGGATCGGTTTCGGTAACGCCCAGGCCCACGGCGCTTGGCTGAGATCGCAACCTTGTAAATTGCCTCACATCTACGATGACGGGCCTAAAGTGCTTGATGGCATAGGTAATTCCGAACATCCCTGGGGTGTATATTTTCGATATACCTGCCAGACCAGTGGTCCAAAATGATCGCCAGGGATTACAGCTAATAGGAGTGATAAGTAATTGCTTTTCATCCCCTTCCCCACACATCCAGAAATAAGCTTTAAAAACCGGAAATTGGTGCCCGATGCGTCAAAAAAAGGACAAAATCCTTGTTTTGACATACTCATCCTGTTCAGATTTCCGTCCTCTGTTATGGGTTAAAGCTTAGTGCTCCTCGCAAATTCCTTGGTAATTGGAAAAGACGAAACCGTTACGACATGAGATACCGATTAGAGTCTCAATCCACAGTGTCTCTGGGTGTGAATCAGAAACAAACTCGTTTTATTTCCTCAAAGCTGGTCAGGCCTTTGAAAACCTTGGCAATCCCGTCCATTCGCAGAGTACGCATTCCGTCCCGTAAAGCAATGTCGCGTAGCTCCTCGGATGTCAGTCCCTTTTTAATACCAACTTTTACGGCTTCGGAACCGACCATCAGTTCATGGATAGCCATCCTGCCTTTATATCCTTTTCCATCACACAACTTACACCCTTTGGCGCGCTTGAGTGTGAGACTCTCGTCGTAGCCGGGCATTCGATGGGCAATAAACCATGGCTCTCCAAAGGCGATTTTCAGCTCATTATATTCATTCTCATCCGGATGATAGGTTTCCTGACAGCTGCACAGTTTTCTTGCTAATCGCTGGGCAAGGATGGCAAGACATGCATCGGCGAAGTTGAGTGGCTCCATCCCCATCTCAATAAGGCGAACTGCGGTTTCAGGTGCGCTGTTCGTGTGCAGGGTGGAAAAGACCAGATGGCCTGTTAAGGATGCCTCTATGGCAATCTTGGCTGTTTCTGAATCCCGCATCTCCCCTACCATAATCACATCCGGATCGGCTCTTAAAAAGGAGCGGAGGGCTTCCTGGAATGTGAAACCGATTTTATTGTTCACCTGAACCTGACGAAGACCATTTTGAGTAATTTCCACCGGGTCTTCAACTGTCCAAATTTTTCGCTCCGGATTATTAATATGGGCAATTGCGGAGTGAAGGGTTGTTGTTTTACCGGAGCCTGTCGGGCCAACGCAAAGGATAATACCATGGGAGCGGTGGAGAAGAGGCTCGAACTCCTCAAGGTTATGTTGAGAAAAACCCATATCATCTATAAGAAAAGGCTTTGAAGAGGAAAGTAGTCGAAGAACAGCGTCTTCGACTCCACCGACGGTAGGTGTGATTTCCACCCGATACTCAATTCTTCCTTCTTTGGTCTTCAATAGAATTTTGCCACTCTGGGGTCTGCGTCTCTCAGAGATATCAAGACCTGCAAGTATTTTGATGCGGGCAACAATAGCGGCCCGGTAATTAGCGGGGACACGATGGAATACCTTGCACACGCCATCAATCCGGTATCGAATTATAGTTGGGGCTCTTTCACGTCCTGGTTCGATATGAATATCCGATCCGCCTTCCCTGTAAATCTCCAGCAGAATGTTCTGGACCAGTCCGATGATAGAGTCATCATCTTCTTTGAGGTAATGGAGGCTTTCCTGTTGGGAAATTTTAAAATCCTGTGTTTCTTCCACCATCCCGCTGATGATTTCCTCAAGGCGGCCTGATCCGGCGGGAGCCTGGTAGTATTGCTTTATGCCTTCTTTAATTTGAAGATCAGACATGACAACCTGTTTGACTGTTTTGCGGGTATGGAATCGAACGGCATCGTCAATACTCAGGTCTGTCGGGTCGGAGGTTGCTATGGTAATAGTTTTACTGTCAGTTTTGATCGGTAAAACCAGAAGTTTTTCTACGAGATTAAGCGGTAGAGACTCGATTGCCTCTGTAGAGGGTGTTATTAAATCAAGATCAATATAGTTCAGGTGGAATTTTGTAGCCAGAGCCCCAAGAAGTTGATCTTCAGTAACAAAACCTTTTTCAATAAGCAGGGTTCCGATCTTTTTTGAACGGTTTTTCGATTGCGCCTTAAGCGCTTGGCTGACCTGCTCTTCACTGACGATACCCGCTTCCACCAGGATTTCACCTACCCGTAAAGGCTTTTTGACTGAACCTTTGTCTTCTCCAGCAGAGGCTGTTGCTTTAGCCTTCTGTAAAGCAGTCTCGATAACTTCTTTAGAGATGTCTCCTTGCTCAATCAGAAGCTCACCGATATTTTTCTTTCTTAGTTTTTTTTGCTCCTGGATCACCGCGTCTAGCTTCTTTTCGGAAACAGTTCCTTTTTCACTGAGGATTGTGCCGATCTGTTTTTCCTGCGACCTCTTTTTAATTCCGCCTGAGGTAAAAAAGATGGTGCTGTCGACTGTATCATCCTTCAATGTGAAAGCATAAAAACCATTTTCAAATTGCCCTTTCGATATAGGAATGACACGATAATAGTGTCCACCTATGGTGGTTACTTTATCTGCGGGTTGCTGCAATGTTTTTTTGGGGGTCGGTGGGGGGAAACGGATGGCGCAAAGATCGGTCAGGGGAATAGTGCGGGGGTTGTCCCCAGAGGAATCGAGAATTTCCAGTAGAGCATTTCGAGGTGAAAAAGATTCTGCGAGGATGACTCGTTCAACTTTACCGTTGAGCCATTCAATAGTGACTTTAGATTTCACAAGCGATACTCCGAAGAGAAAGTCAAGTTAATGCTTCCGTGAATATGTTGGTGAATATATTCATAATCTTAGCAAAAATAATTACAAAGAACAAGCAGGCCGATGCTAGGTGAACTGACGGTTAAAAGCAATTGATATCAGCAGCTAAGTATCTTCAATTTGTTATTCTTGGGTTTTGACTCTCAAAATAAATCTCTGATATTGTGAATATGAGACACCCCTGATTTCGGGACATAACACAGAAATCCTATTTTTAACAAAGGAGGTTGTACAATGGTTACTCGCGAAGCTCAGGATTCGATCCAGTGCTTTATTGATGGTGTTGCCGCCTCCATTGCTGTTCTGGAAAAAGAAGACCAGCAGCATATGGTAATTGCCTGTAACCAACATTTTTATGAGATGTTCGGTGGTGGATCGGCGCTCACTCGCAAAACCCCTTTTCTCCTCAAAGACTTGATACCCCGCTATAACAGATCGGAATTCACTGACAAAGTGGATGAGTGTTTTGCTAAAGGGGAACCGCTTGAGTTTGAACAAGCATATGATCTTAGGGAAGGAACTTGTTGGTGGCGTATTTTACTTAAACCGATTGTGGATAACTCCGAGAAAGTTTTTCGATTGTTGGTTACCGGTCAAGATATCACTGTCAAGGTTCAGCTAGAACATCAACTCAAATTAACCAGTTCTCGTTTTGCTTCTGTGATTGAAGCTGCTTATGACTGTATCATCACCATCAACCAACGGGCAAATATTGTCCTGTTCAACAAGGCAGCACAGGAACTCTTTGGATATCATGAAGAGGAGGTGATGGGACAGCCATTGACAATCCTTATTCCGGAGAGATTCCAAAAAATCCATGATGAGCACCTGGATCGGTTTGCCCGCTCCCCCATCAGGTCACGACAGATGGAGGAAAGAGGGCGAGTCTATGGCTTGCATAAGGATGGCACAGAGTTTCCGGTAGAAATTGCAATATCCAAAATTAATGTGGGCGGGATGGTCGAATTTACAGCCATTGTTCGTGATATCTCCGAAAAGATACGGTTGCTGGATCAACTGGCCCTCCAGGCATCAACTGACCATCTTACCGGTTTACTCAACAGGAGGGAACTGGAAGACCGGGCTCAATTGATGATCCGTCATGCCCAAAAAACTAATGAGCCTTTATCCCTCTTGATGTTGGACATCGACAAGTTTGAAAATGTCAACGACACTTACGGCCATGACATCGGTGATGAAGTTCTCCGGTTGCTCTCTAGAGTTGGGGTGCAAACCATTCGGCACCTGGATCTTTTTGCCCGTATGGGTGGTGAAGAATTTGTTGTTCTAATGCCTGAAACCGATAAAGACCAGGCTATTGCCATGGCCGATCGTCTCCGGATAATTTTCGAGAGACAAGCATTCCAGCATGAGTGGACTACCGAGCCTATTCCCTTTGCAGTGTCCATTGGTGTTACCACTTTGCTGGAAGAAGATCATCATCTGGAATCCATGGTCAAACGTGCTGATTCAGCTCTATATGAAGCTAAGGAAAATGGCCGTAACCATTTTGAATTTTTGGGTAAATGATGAAATCAAACTAAAAGGTTGTTGTCACAATGAGGTGGGAAACCGATACCTGAATTCCGTGGCCAATTCTATCTCCAGTGCCTTATCTTTTTGCTAAACCCCCTGTGGATCTTGCCATTCCGGATCCAGGTCTGTAACTGCATTCTGTCTTTTCGGCCATCTCCATTAAAATCATAATCTAACCACACATCAATGATATAGCGACGGTTTTTGCGGTTATTAACCCCTCGTATCCGATAGCGATGAGCGTGGCCGCTAAGAAAGGTATAACCCAGTGGAGCTATTTCTTTTTTAACACCTGATGGAATGTTGATTCTTCCTCTCTTTGGGTAATATTCGTCATTTTCCAGGAAGTACAGTTCCTGTTGTTCTGCAAGATATTGCAAATTCTTCTTAATCTCCAAGTAACGAGTTGCTTTAATGTAACCAACATAATTGGGGATAGCTATAGCCGTCAGAACACCAATAATTGCAACGACGATCATAATTTCCACCAGAGTAAAGCCTTTTCTGCCCGTACCGTTATTAGATGGTAGTCGTTTCATCACTCATCTTCTCCGCTGAAATAAATTAGCTGATCATCCACATCTTTAACCAACAGTTTATACCGGTTTGGCGACAGTTGATGGTAGATGATTTTATCGAGATCTACAGGCGAAGCTTCTTGAAAAGCCTCTGACTGGCTAAGATCATCCAATGATTCTGGTACGTTTCCTTCATGCGTTTCCATATAATCTTGTATCGCAGAATCGATCTCTGTCGCTGTAAATAACAGGTCGTTAAATGGAGTGAGCTCTCGAAACTCGCTAATCTCCTGCTGCTTAAAAAAGATAGTGGTGGATAAAGCTACAGCCAATAATGCCATGATGGAAAACGCTATAAGAAGGCTCTTTTTCTTTTGCTTTTTCCTGGCTTCTCTTTCTTTACGAGCCTCTTGGTCTATCTGTTCCTGCAGCTTGGTTTCAATATCAACGAGACCGGTCGCCCCCATAGCTGCCTTACATTGACTGCAGATAACGCTATTGTCCTCTAATGTCAATGTACACGCCTGGCACAGAGCATTTCCACAGGTCGAACAGACTGTTGTCGCCTTTTCGCTAGGGTGCTTTACACATTTCATAAGAATGTTCCTGTATCTAATGGGTTAGCAGAAAGAAAAATTGAGACTTTTACAGCAGGTAGCTTGTAGTTCCAACCACTTAAGTTGTATAGCAGGGTATGTACCGGTACTTCCATTATAACAGATAATGAGCTGGAGTGGCATTTAGTTTTCTGGTACAGAGGCTATGTCATTGCTTCTCACATTTATGGATAACACCTGCAGTTCCCTGTAGAATTATCAGATTTGAGCAGATCATTACGTTGAAGTCTTGTGAACTAATTGGTAGTAGGCTCATCCATTTCAGATAACAGAAGTCAGAAACCAGAATGCAGTACAGTTTGCGCTTGCGCGAATGAAACTGCGGATGGATTGGGCTCTAGATTCTGTTTTTGATTAACCTCTGCCACTGACTTTATCTACTATTCAATTTAGCAAGTCTTGAAAAGCTCATTTGCTTTTTAAATGAGGTTTTCTTAGAGTTGTTTATACTCCCCTCAAGGGGGTACTAAAAAACGTCTTCTGTCCCAACTGATACAGCAACGCACTTCAGCGCCGATGGTACTGCATGGGAAGCTGCGTGGGAGAGTAGGACGTCGCCGAATCTTTTTACAAAAAGCCCGATATGGTTGTTACCATATCGGGGCTTTTGCTTTCTTTCCCTGTTCTGTCTCCGGTTTTTAGCTGCCGATTGTTAATTTCTGGCTTTCACCAGCAATTCCATACATAGATTATCTTGCTTAATCTCAGCCATATAGTGTTTTATTTTCATCTGCCATTTGCTTCACAGCAGACATCCTCTTAAAAAAGATCTCACATCCTAATTGACAGCAAGCCACTATTAGCTCTATATTGCCACCTAATCTATAATTATAAGCCCAATTCAGTCATCAATGGATCGGTAAACGCTTTCAGGGCAATGTAAGACAAATGGTAGCCTAAGGGCAGAACCATTAAATTCATCCAGTAATTGCATCATGGCATCCAAGTTATTTTAAAATGAAACCAATTCGCGACTGCTTGCTTAAGCCATACAATTTAAACAAGGTTTTTTAAAATGAGTACTTTCAGAATTAAAATAATGAACAAAATTGCTCAAGAAGGACTAAACCTGTTTGGACCCAAGTATAACCTGTCCACAGAAACAGAGGATCCACATGGAATTATCGTTCGCAGCTCTCAGGTATCCATAGACAAATATCCCTCGCTATTAGCCATCGCTCGTGCCGGAGCTGGAGTGAACAATATTCCTGTCAAAGAAGCAAGCAACAGGGGTATTTGCGTTTTTAACACTCCAGGTGCCAACTCCAATGCTGTTGTAGATCTTGTCTTTCCAATGATTGCTTTATGGCTGCGCAATATTTACAGAGGAGTCTCTTTTTGTAATTCTCTAGCAAAAGCTCCGACTGAGAAAGTATCAGAACATGTGGAACAGCAAAAGGCTGCTTTTAAAGGTGTTGAGATTGCCGGGAAAACTCTCGGAGTTATCGGCCTTGGTCAAATTGGTGTGAGGTTGGCCAACGGCGGAATTTACAGAAATATGAATGTATTCGGTTTTGATCCCTCCCCTAGTTTTGATAACATTCACAATCTTTTGCCGGAAGTGGTCATCAATCGAACCATGACCGACACTCTGTCAAGAGCTGATATCGTCAGCCTGCATCTGCCTTTGAATAACAATACACACAACCTGGCCAATAAAGACTTTATTGCTTCCATGAAGAAAGGGGCCATTCTGGTCAATTATGCAAGAGGGCCAATAGTCAACGAACCGGCAGTACTGGAGGCCCTTGATTCAGGTCATCTCGAGGCATTCATCACTGACTTTCCCAGCCCGGCAGTTATTGGTCATTCCAAAATTCTGGTTACCCCTCATTTAGGTGCTTCAACCGAAGAATCTGAGGAGAACTGCTCGTGCAGAGCATCCAGTGAAATGATCAGCTATCTCAAATATGGCAATATCACCAATAGTGTTAATTTCCCTAATATTGAATCAATTCCTTCAACCGCCGTACGTACTCGGATTATTATTATCAACAGAGATGTTCCTGGTATGATTGCTTTTGCTTCGAACATTCTTGGTCAGCATGATATTAATATTTCAAGTTACTTGAATGAATCAAACGGTACTATTGGTTACAATATCATTGATCTTGAGGTACCGATTAACGATCATGTATTAACCGAGATCGAAAAGAACGAGGATGTGATTCGAACCAGGAAAATTTTATTAAAGAATGGTGAATAATAACAGATAAAGGTCATGTCAGTTCAGGAACAAATGATGGGCCAGGTATCTACACTTATTCAATAAAAATTAGCAGTTTGTCTGTATTCTGCTTCAAAGAATGGAGAAAAAATGGCAGCGTTATTACCAGATGTTGATCCGCACGGACTACTCGAATATTCGGCGGTCTTTACTGACCGTTCGCTTAATCATATGTCACAAACATTCCAGCAGGTGATGACAGACATCTCCGCCATCCTGAAAAAGGCGTATCATGCACAAAGCGCAATAATTGTACCAGGTGGCGGCACCTACTCAATGGAAGCAGTAGCACGACAATTTGGTACGAATAAAAAATGCCTTGTTCTTCGAAACGGCTGGTTTAGTTACCGCTGGACTCAAATTTTTAATATGGGATCAATACCTTCTGAATCCCTCGTCCTGAAGGCCCGCCCTGTTAATGGGAGCAAACATGCTCCTTATATACCAGCCCCTATAGAGGAAGTTGTTGCTACTATTGAAGCGGAAAAACCGGATTTTGTTTTTGCCCCTCACGTAGAGACGTCTTCCGGCATCATCTTGCCAGATGACTATATCAGAGCAGTTGCTGATGCAGTCCACTCCGTAGGTGGACTTGTCGTCTTGGACTGTGTCGCTTCAGGCACTATCTGGGTTGACATGGAGGAATGCGGTGTTGATATCCTGATCAGCGCACCTCAAAAAGGCTGGTCAAGCTCCCCTTGCGGTGGCCTTGTCATGCTCAATGCTGCTGCATCAAAAAAAATCAAGGAGACAACCAGCACAAGTTTTGCCTGTGATCTGCGAAAATGGCTTGAGATTATGGAGGCTTACGAGAATGGAGGTTTTGGTTATCACGCGACCATGCCGACGGATTCGCTCAGAACCCTCCGTGATATGATGAAGGTGACTCAGGAATATGGATTTAAGAAGGCCAAATCCAATCAACAAGCGCTGGGTGATAGAGTGAGAACAATATTTGCCGAAAAAGGATTTAAGAGCCTGGCCGCTGATGGGTTTTTGGCTCCAAGCGTAGTTGTCTATTTCACCAATGATGTCGCCATGCAGAATGGAAAAAAGTTTTCTGAGGTTGGTCTGCAAATTGCGGCCGGCATCCCTCTTCAATGTAATGAGCCTAAAGATTTCAAGACATTCCGGCTCGGACTACTAGGACTGGACAAACTGCAGAATATCGATCGTACCGTGGAAAATCTCGACAAAGCACTCAACCGGATTGAGTAATTTTTTCTGCAACGGACCTTGAAATGGCCAACCTACACACGACTTGATTCTAATTTCAACTATATTCCCAAAGATCCCAAACTCACCTCTTGTTGTCAAAATCAGGGATATAATTACCTCCTATTGTATACTTTTTTTTCTCCTTTCACTGTATGTTCCAATGTTGGTACCGATAAATGCATACCACAAGGAGACTCTTTTGCAGGTAAGCGAGGCACGAGACTCCGAAGTATGCTGCCGCCTTTTTTAGAATGTCTCGCTCCTCTGTAACCCTTTTCAACTCAGCCTTTAGGCGCTTCACTTCCTCTTGTTGCTTTTTGGTCTTTGCAAACCTGCTGGGCTTGTCGGCCATACTTCTTTAGCCAGGCTCATATGCTGTGAGTTGTAGTTCCTCAACGTCGTGCAACATCGGCCACGGTGTATCCGTTTTGGGTGACTTGCTTGATTGCTTGTTGTTTGAATTCTCCACTGTATCTTTTCCCACTCATAAAGACCCTCCCGTAGTCATTTTGTATAACTAGAAGTGTCTAGAATACTAGTGGCGATTCAGTTCTATGAGATATAATTCCTTTTCAACAACCAGACTTAATGCGGCCTCTTGAGCAGATAGCCAGTCCGATTATGTCCTCAGTTAACCCGTTAGTTATAAACCCCATTGAGCTGCTACATACCCAAAGAACATTTTGAGCCAGGAGTCTCTAGAAGGATGTGGTAATGATTACCCGGGAGCTTATACATATCTTAACAGTTAACTTGTAAATTACATTGTAACCATTTATATTTTGTTGGTTTTAAGTAATCCAACCATGATTTTTAATTCAAGAAGATGAAAAGTGTGTGAGATATTTTCAAGCATTTATGATTACTAGGAAAACAACTATGAGCAGAGTAGATCGATATCGTATAAACAGTCCAAGTGTTATTCATGAAACAATTGATGGAGAGGTTGTAATCGTTAACCTTGACAAGGGTCATTATTACAGTCTGCGAGACAGTGGTACAGCAATCTGGAACTGTGTCATTCAAGGCATGTCCAAACCTGAGATTGTTTCAACGATATTGGTGGAATATGAAGGAGATCGAGATCATATTGAAAATGGTGTTGGACAGATACTTGCACAATTACAATCAGAAGAAATGATTGTGAAAGACGGAAACGGAGAAGACCTCGAAAATAGTTTGGAAGTAGAAACTCCACCTTCCAGGGAAACAATAAAACAACAGTTTAAATCACCGGTGCTTGAAAGATATACAGATATGGAGGATTTGCTTTTACTTGACCCCATTCATGAAGTGGATGAATCCGGATGGCCACATGCAGCACCTCCTGATTCTAAAAAGGTGGAATAAGCTGATCACTGTGTCAAGTTATGCTGAAATATCTGCGGCTGATCTGAGTAATCCGGAATCCGCCTTATTTTTTCAAAATGTTTACCAGGCTTTTTCAGATGCGGAGCAATCGACAGGAGCAACATTAGATCGCTATTATATGATAGGCGGCTTTACTGTCCGTTTACGTTTTGCAGGATCTTCTCTTATACCGATAATAACACCTCCACTAGCTCACCTATCTATAGAGCCGGTGTCAGAGCCATCCTTAACAATCTGTTTATCAGACAGCTCTTCTACCAAGATAACATTACCACCTATCCCTTGGGATAACGCCGATTATCTTCAGTTTGGCTTGATCAACGGCTTTAATTCCAAGGATATAAAAATCCTCCACAACCGTGCCCTCCATATTATCGATTTATCTCAAAACATTGCCATATACTGGATTTCCGATACCGGAAGTGCGCCATATTATCACTCTATCACCCCTCTTCGGACAATTTTGCATTGGTGGTTGCATAAACATAGGCAATTCATTATCCATGCCGCAGCAGTCGGATTGTCTGACAGAGGAGTATTAATTACCGGCAAAGGGGGGGCAGGCAAATCTACAACGGCGTTGTCATGCATTGTTAATGGCCTGAAGTATGTAGGGGATGAAAATTGTATCATATCAAACTCTCCCGAGCCTTACGCCCACAGCCTTTACTCGTCAGGAACCCTTGAGGCAGAGGATGTGGACAGAATTCCTCAACTGTATTCTTCTCTTATCAATGCAGACCGTCTTGATGTTGAAAAAGCTGTTTATTATTTGTTCAACAAGTATCAAGATAATTTGTCTCATGGATTTCCTGTCAAGGCTGTTTTGGTTCCAAAGGTATCCGGCACAAACGACACAATTATCAGGAAATTATCTGCAGCTCAGACATTAGTGGCGTTGGCACCCGGATCACTTTTTCAACTTCCAGGGGCAGGAGGTGAATCTTTTCATGCCATGGCAAAACTACTAAAACAGGTGCCTTGCTATACATTGGAACTTGGAACGGATTTATACCAGATTCCAGTTGAAATTAAAAAGTTTCTGGAGAGTCTGCCTTGATTGGTGAGCAACCATTTATCAGCGTCATTATTCCCGCGTATAATGCTGAAAAATATTTAGATGAAGCGCTGCAAAGCATCATCAACCAGCACTACACTCCAATGGAGATTATCGTAGTTGATGATGGTTCAACAGATAATACTGCGGAGATAGTTGCAGAATATGGAACCAGGGTCAGATATGTATATCAAAAAAATAATGGCCCACCAGCTGCAAGAAACAAAGGATTGGGACTGGCGCAGGGTAATGTGATTGCTTTTTTAGATTCAGATGATTTATGGAGCGAAAAAAAACTGGAACGCCAACTCAAACGTCTGGCAGACAAACCGTATATTGAGGTTGTTATAGGCCACACCCAACGAATACGATTGCTTGAATCAGGAGATGATCATCAGAAATTTGTTCCGTTTTTACCCTCCCAGCCTATGCTGAGCCTGGGAAGTGCTCTTATTCGCAGAAGAGCATTTACCCAAGTGGGTATTTTTGATGAGTCTCTTCTTTTCAGTGATGATATCGATTGGTTTTTACGCGCCAGAGAAGAAGAAATCGCTATAACCATTCATCGGGATATCACGCAGTACTACCGAAAACATAACCATAATATTACCAATGATCGTCGATTGGACTTAAAATACCAAATGATAGTGTACAAAAAATCTATCACCCGGCGCCGAATGCAAACAGTTGGTTCGCCTAAGCCTTTAAAAAACTGGACTGATTTCTATGAGACCGGGGAAGTCTATGGTGAAACGGGTGCTTTGAAATGAAAGTTCTTTATCTTTCTGGTTTCTTCTGGCCTCAACTGGGAGGGATTGAGACCCTGTCTCTAGAGTTTTTACCTGCAATGCAAAAACGAGGGTATGAATTCATGGTTATAACCTCACTTGTCAACCGGGATCTGCCGGCCTATGATAACTATGAAGGAATCCCTGTACATCGTTTTCCATTTCTCAAAGCCATATCTGAAAAAAATTTACCATTAATGAAAGATTGTATTCTGGCAATGTCTGAAGCGAAGAAAACTTTTAGACCTGAGCTTGTTCATGTGCAGATGTCTGCTCCCATATCTTTCTATCATGTAAAAACATTGAATGCATATCCTGCACCGACATTGCTCTCCCTGCATACCTGCTTTGGTGACTATAGCGCTGGAAAAGACACGGTCCTTGGACAAACTCTACGTACAGCAAACTGGACGACAACAGTTTCTAACGCTGTTATGTCGGATGTAAAAAAAATATATCCCGAAATATCGGAACAGTCCTCAGTTGTATACAATGGAATGAAATATTCTAATGTCTCTCCAACAACGTTGAAGTTTTCACCTCCTCACATTTTAGGAATAGGCCGATTAGTAAAAGAAAAGGGATTTGATATTTTAATTGATGCGTTTGCTTTGCTTCGGGAAAAATTCCCCGAAGCACGTTTAACTCTTGCTGGAGATGGCACCAAACGGGAAGCTCTTGAAAAACAGGTTCTGAATCGGAAACTGCACGACTCGGTCGGGTTTACCGGGCAAATCCACCCCCGGCAGATTTCTGAATTAATTAACAGAGGAGATGTGGTTGTCATTCCATCTCGCTTCAAGGATCCTTTGCCAACTGTTGCGCTGGAAGCCGGATTGCTGGGCAGACCGGTTGTTGGGGCTAAACTGGGAGGCTTAAAGGAAATGATTATAGAAGGTAAGACCGGCTTACTGGTTGACAGTGAGAATCCTCAAAGCTATTTTGAGGCTATCGCACATTTAATCACCCGACCTGAGAGAGCTCAAAGTATGGGCCAGTCTGCCAGATCGAGAATAAAGAATGTTTTTGGTTGGGCTCGTTATATTGATTCTTATGATGACCTTTATCAACAGGTCGTGGGTGGAAAATAGCACCCGTAAATAGCCGAATACGGATACTGACTGAGATGCAAACCCCTTCCAGACTTCCACTGATATCAGTAATCATGCCGGTTTTCAATGGTGAGAGGTATCTTCACGAATCCATCAGCACCATTATTTCCCAAACATATCACCCTGTCGAAGCTATTATTGTCGATGACGGCTCAACAGATGGCAGCAGTGATATTATCAAATCTTTCCCTCAGGTTCAGTATATCTATCAGGATAATGGCGGCCAGGCTTCTGCCAGGAATAGGGGAATTCGGGCGGCAAAAGGGCAATACCTCGCATTTTTGGACGCAGACGATTTGTGGGTACCGGAAAAGCTGACACTGCAAATGGCTGCGTTTATTGCTGAGCCTGACCTGGAAATTGTTACAGGCCATGTAACCCAGTTTGTCAGCCCTGAACTAAGAAGAGGTAATCAGGTGAGTACTGGTATGTCCTCAAAACCTCTTGTGGGCTATTCCAGTACTGCCATATTGATAAAACGTGGTTTGCTCAAAAAGGTCGGCTTGTTCCATGAAAGGTGCCAAGTCATGGAAACTATCAGTTGGTTTGCAAAAGTAATGGAGTCAAAGCACAAAACAAAAATATTGCCTGATGTGCTTGTAAAACGTAGGATTCATGAGAATAATCATAGCATTCGGCACAGACAGGGGAAGAATAAAGCCATCATTAAGTTACTGAAAGACTCCCTTGACAGAAGAAGAGCTGAGAACAGCTGTTTGTACCCACTAAGTGAGAGTTGAACAATTTCAACTCGAGCAAGCTGCCACAATTCCGCCAGGTTATCTGTCCAGTACAATATTGTTGAAGCAGATTGACCGGATCTGTTCAGAGATGGGCGCCTCCTGGAATATTCTTACTATTACCAAGTAAATGGTAAATGCATGAAGAGGAAGGACGGTCTGTGACACCTTCGAGAAGGAAGTATTCAACAGCGATGTGGCGTTTCTACTTCGGCTTCTATTTCAGTTCCTACAGGGGGATGGTCCTGAGTATTGCATTTTCATTGGTGCAATCATTGCTTATTCTATTCATTGCCTACCTTATACGTCATACTTTGGACAATGTCCTCCCTGTGGGGAATCTTACAAGTTTGTTCCTTTTTGGGGCTGGAATCGGGTTGCTTTATTTATTAAATAGTGTTGCCGCCCTGGCAGGACGTTATCTGACTCTGAAGAATGCCAGAGTCGGTACCCAGAAATTACGAACTGAATTACTTACAAGATTTTACGCACTTTCCCGCTCCGAGTACAGTAAACTTGATATAGGGATTGCTCATGCCAGGCTGGTAGCAGACACCGTTTGCCTGAATACGATGACAGAGGCTCTGGTATCCAAATTAATTCCACCCGCGATCATCTGTACCACGCTGGCTATCCTTGCACTCTATTTAAACTGGTTTTTATTCCTGATTATTTTCAGCGTTACACCAGTGCTCATGCTGACTGGTCTTGTGGTAAAAAAAAGGCTTGAAAAATATCGTGATGAATACCGGCAGGCAAATCACAACTTCAGCAAAGGGATGCTGTTTGTTTTGCAAATGATGGATCTGACCAAAATCCAGACTGCCGTATCATTCGAAAAAGAACGCCAGTTAAAGCATTTTGAGCAGCTGAGCCGGACAGGTACCTTGTTTTGGTGGATTCAAAGCGTGTATTCTGAACTGCATAGCAGCATTGTTACCACCTCAGGACTTCTGGTTCTTCTAATAGGAGGCTGGTCGATTGCTAAAGGAACAATGAGTGTGGGAGAGTTGCTCTCGTTTTATGTTGTTGTCGGTATATTGTCAAAACATCTTAATTTAATGTGGACCGCGTTTCCTCAAATCATAACAGGACAGCGCTCATTATCAGCACTATATGAATTATTGAAAACTGAAGTCGTCCCTCTCTATCCCGCCAGAAAACGAATCGACTTCCAGGGGCAGATCACCCTGGACAAAGTCAGTTTTAACTATGACAGACAACCGGTTCTTCAAGATATCAATCTCGATATCTCTCCCTGCTCATCTATGGCAATTTATGGTCCCAACGGGGCTGGAAAAAGCACTATTGCCTATTTGCTTATGGGTTTTTATCGCCCTTTAAACGGCCGGCTTTATGCTGACGGAGTGGATTATGATCAGCTAGATATCTCCCATCTGCGTGTTGGCATGAGTATGGTAATGCAGGATCCAACAATTTTTTATGGAACCGTGTTGGATAACATTACTTACGGCTGCCCCGATGCCAAGACCAATGATGTTATCCAGGCTGCAGAACTTGCTGCCGCCCATACGTTTATCCAGGACATGCCGCAAGGTTATGATACCAAGGTCGGTGATAAAGGCATCCTGCTGTCGGGTGGCCAGCGGCAGAGAATTGCATTGGCTCGTGCTCTTTTACGTCGGCCCAAGCTGTTAATCCTTGATGAACCAACAAATCATCTTGACGTTGAAGCTGTCAGTCAATTCTTGAATAACCTGAAAACCATAGAGTTCAGACCGGCAATATTCATGATTACTCATGATGAAAAAATTTTACGTGAGGTGGATCGTGTGCACTATCTCTCAAAAGGAACTCTTTCCAAAGGCGTTGTTCCATGGACTAACTAAAATCTAAAACCAATTATGACCAGTTATTCAAATGATTGTTGGCCAACCCTGGAACAGGAGCTTTTATTGCGTGCAGCACTTCTGAAAGGACGAGATGCCATTGATGGTTGGAAACAGTGGGCGGCTTTGGTGGATTATGATGATATTGATTTTGGTTCTCAGCGTTTGTTGCCATTACTCTATCAGAATTTACTGGATCACAAGGTCAAAAGTCCTCAAATGGCACGTTACAAAGGGTTCTATCGCCGATTCTGGATGAAGAATCAATTTTTATTCAATCGTACCAAACCTGTTCTGTCTGCCTTGCATAAAGCAGGTGTTAAAGTTCTTCTTTTTAAAGGTGCCGGGCTCATTGTTGGCAGTGATTCCAGTTACGCTTTACGTCCAATGGATGATATTGATTTTATCATTCAAAAAGAAGATGTTCAAACAGTGCTTCAGGTGATCAAAGAGCTTGGCTGGAAGCCTACGGCTGAAAATGTTGCCGATTTTGGTCACTTCAATCGTGCAGTAATGTATCATGATACCAAAGGGCATAATATCGACTTGCATATCCGCTCTCTTTCATCTGATATGGCAAAAAAACAAAAGATGGGGGAGTACTGGCAACGATCTTCTGATGCGGAACTTGATGCAATTCCAGTTAAAATTATGGGAATCACCGATCAACTTATTCACGCTTGCGTCCACGGTATTCGCTGGAATCCAGTCCCTCCAATCCGGTGGATAGCGGATGCGGTTATTATGATTAGAAATACAGAGTCAACCATTGAATGGGATCATCTTGTTACACATTCTATAGAGTTGCAGGTAACCCTGCCGATGTTTCACGGCCTTCACTATCTCAAAAGAGAATTCAAGATGCGAATTCCCGATTATGTGCTGCAAACTTTGGAGAACGAACCTGTTTCACATCTGGTGAAATGGTATTATCAGCTATCTGTCAGAAAACCATTTCCGGTTTTTTATGGAATTCCTTTTCATACGGTTCGCTATTTTGCCTTTTATCGGAAAGATCTTTCATTTCCAGGTTTTATCAGGTATTTTCAACACCTGTGGCGCCTCAACCATTTATGGCAGGTCCCGCTTGAAGCAACTCTGCGGATGTGGCGTAGGCTTAGAATTGATCTATTTAAACAAAACCCTGCATCCATCTCTTAGCTTTCTGTATTTCAAAAACAATAACACTTCTGTGGTTTTTAACTTTTAAGAATTCCTACAGTAATCAGAGAATAGCTACAATACTCTTATTGTTAAAGCCTTTCGCAGGCCATTATGATGTTATTTTGTACAATGCCTTATTGATTGTTAAACGTCACTACTGTTTTTTTAGAGATCATATCGTCAGGCAGGACCGTTACTCACAAGGTATAGTGTAATTTTAATCAACAACACCATGTAGCCTCCAGGGCTGTCTAATAAGCTCAGGCACTTTGTGTCATACGGAGAATAAAACTAAAACCTTCTCTTTAGGTCACTTAGAAACAAAATGGTTGACAATATACGCAACAGAAAACCGCTTTTTCAGAGGCTAACGATTGAAACCCAGGCAAATTGCAATAGAGCCTGCTGGTTCTGCCCACGTACCTATGATCGGTCTGGAGTTTACCTCAAGCCAAACGGTAACGCTGTAGTAACCGAAATGGCGACCGAAAAAGTCCTTGACCTGTTGGATCAAGCCAAGTCCCTGGGTTTTCGAGGGGTGGCCTCATTCTATTACTTCTCCGAACCCTTGCTCGATAAGCGCAACCTATTTTTCGCGCGTGAAGCTAAAAGTCGTAGCATGAAAACACTCATTCACACCAACGGCGACTTATTAAGAAGAAATGTTGTGTTATGCCAACAGGTTAGCAACATTTATGACCGCATTGTGATTGGCTTATATGACTATAAAAATGAGGAAGAGCTCAAGGGTGAAATGGATTTCTGGAGCAAAAAGCTGTGCGGTGCAAATCTGGAGTTTAGCAGGATAGGCTTATATGGAAGAGAATCAGGCCGATCAATGGCAATTCCACGAGCACTTGTGCCTACGGACTCCCGTATAGGATTTCCTGATTTGGTCTACAGGAACGCGTCCTGTCACAGACCACTGATTCGTATGATTATCCGATATGATGGAGAAATGTGTAACTGTTGTGAGGACATCCTGGGTGAATTCAAACTGGGGAACGTTTTTGATCATCATCTTGAGGACTTATGGTACTCAGATAGACATGTTCAAACTTTAGAGGATCTGAGATCCGGCAGAAGGGAGAATTATACCCTTTGTGCGAACTGTCCAGTTTCTCCGTCGACCAGGCCAGAGGATGGAACCGAAATCCAAATGAGACCTCGGCGTTTCTTATCATAGTATTTATTAACGGTGATCATAAAGAGACAGGGCTGATTATGTATCGCCAAGATCTTGTATGAACAGGATTGTATCTTCCTTAGGAATCGCTTACACCAGTAATGGGTAGGTTAAGATCACATCTGTTTTTCAAGCCAGTGCGGTACACTCCGTTTACCTGAAGAAAGTTCTTCCCAAAGTTGATCATAGGCAATCGGGTCAAGTGGCAGTTCTATTGTTTGTCGATTGATTGCTGCATAGATTATAGCATTAATCAGTTCCACAGTACGACGGGCAGATACAGCCGACACCGTCACATCGGCCTGCCCGCGACATGCTGCCAAGAAATTGTTTAAAATCACCTGATGTCCTCCCCGCATTGGAGGATGATAACGCTTTCCTATCATTTTATGGCCCAATTTGGACAATCGTGTATATCCCCTGACTCGAGTCCACCATGGACACTTAATCGTTTTTATGGTCCGCCATTCAATTTCTGATTGGAAATGATGCTGACTGGATTGCACAGCTATGTGTTTGGGATATGAATAACGTCCGATCTTCACCACATCCTCTTTATCCCTCTCTAAACTTTGAACATCTTGGATGACCAGCATACCCCGGTCGCCGGCAATTTGGCGCACGCTATAAGCTTCAGGTTGGTTAATAGTTGCCTGAAAGGTTACGAGTACACCACTCTCAAATTGAATCGACGCACTAATGATATCTTCTAGCTGGGTACGCTGAAGCTGATTGCCGATTTGAGCGGAAACTGAAGCCACGCGACCAAAGAGCCAACAAATGAGATCAAGATCGTGGCTGACTTGATTCATCAGGACACCACCTCCGGCTCTGGCCCATGTGCTACGCCAATCGTCTCGCTCATAATAAGACTTGCTTCGAAAGGAAGACCAGCTCCACAGAACCCGTCTGATAGTCCCTAGTCGCCCACTTTCGACAATCTCCTTTAATTTAAGAGCGGTAGCATATGTACGATATTGAAAACAAGTTGCCAGAAGGCAGGCGTGTTGCCGGGAGGCCTTTATCAACTCGTCAATTTCCGAGATGCGTCTGGCCAATGGTTTTTCCACAAGGACATGTATACCCTGCTGCAGACAGCTACGCGCCACTGAGGCTAATTTATCATGAGGCACACAAACTGACACGGCATCCAATTTTACCTCATCAATGAGCTGGCGATGATCTTGATAAATAGAAACGTTTGGAGCCACTTGGGGAATCGAGCTTGTGTCCGGGTCCGCCATACCTGTCAGTTGAACGTCCGGATTAAGGGATGCCCATCGGGCATGGTGTCTGCCAACCCCATGGATACCGATAACACCATAGCGTAAGGGTCTCATCATTTCTCCGGATGAGGAGGCTGTACAACAGTACGGCCACTGTAAAGGGACATTCCAGCATCAATGGTCAACACAGTTCCCGTGGTAAACCGTGACAGGTCAGAAGAACCTAAAAAAACCACGGCATGGGCAATGTATTCGGGATCAATAGTACGTCTTTCCAACAACGCCATTTTGAAGTAGTGCGTTTCAGGCTCTACCCAGCCCGGCGCAATTCCGTTGACACGGATCTGATCTCCAGAAAACTCGATGGCCAGCTCTTTTATCACCATACGAAGGGCTGCTTTAGATGCACTATAACTTGGCCATCGTGAAGGTAAAGCCTGGTGAACCGAACTGATAAAAAGAATATTGCCAGAGTATTTCCTATCAATCATCCGTTTGGCAATAACCTTGGAAAGGCTTACAGGTAAAATTACATTGGTCTTGAAAATCTTCTCCCACTCAGCTGTCGACTCATCCCAGAATGTCTTTTCAGCAGAAATGCCGATATTGTTAACCAGCATATGGGGTACTATTTGACGCTGATCCAATTGCGAAAGAAGTTCCTCGACATCTCTGCCGCTGGTTATGAAACCATGGGCGCCGGGGCATGCCTGCTCGGTTCTGGCAACCGATGCTTCGTCCTGCTCTGTAAAAAACACCATGCCTTTCTGTTTCTGAACAGCTTGGATCATTGCCCGTCCCAACCTACCACCAGCACCGGTTATTAGAACGCATTGATCACGCATCAACTCTCCCTCAAATATGGATACCTTGTGTGGAGGTGGTACTGGCGTAGAGGAGATTCTTCCGTGAATAGCTTTTATCAGTCGTTTCAGCATGATTTATAGCAGTCCGTAAATGGGCTGTTTAGTAGAGTTGATGGCATTCGTTATAGTCGAACACAGCATCTGACATATAATTGCAACTCGTACGCCTGCATGATACCCCACAAGAAAGTCTTGCTTCCAAAAGAATCAATAAGAAGTGAAAAAAGATCAAGTCTTCTATTAGCTACCCATAGCTTCTTTTCTATTTGATATCTGCTTTCTGTCTTTTTGTAAAAATCACAGACACGTCCGATAACCTTTTCAGCTGTTGTGTCTAGTATCTTTGATTGTGGATTCTTTTTATAATTGTAGTGGAATGAACTTCTCCTTTATCCACTCTTTAAATTCTATATCCTTGCATTGGAAGGTTTGACAGGAAAGATCGGAAGCTTAATAGGTGGTATTATGACAATATTTGTTTAATGCATTTTCAGCTGAGTTTTAGAAGTAATCAGATTTTGCTTAGTTCTTCAATGATTGTAAAGGTGCGGGAATACGACCGCCTCGCCGAATGAATGTGTCTGCTGACACCTGGCTCACAGCCATCACCGGGGCCTCACCCAGAAGTCCACCAAAGTGAACATAATCCCCTACCTTTTTAAAGGGAGCTGGAATTATTCGAACCGCAGTAGTTTTACTATTGGCGCAACCGATGGCCATCTCGTCAGTAATAATTGCCGCCAGGGTCTCGGTACTTGTGTTACCGGGAATGGCTATCATATCAAGACCAACCGAGCAGACACTGGTCATTGCTTCTAATTTTTCAAGGGTTAAGGCGCCGACTTTTGCTGCCTCGATCATAGAGGCATCTTCACTTACCGGTATGAAGGCTCCGGAAAGGCCGCCAACGGAAGATGATGCAAAAAGGCCACCCTTTTTTACTGCATCATTAAGCATCATCAGGGCTGCAGTCGATCCGGGCGCACCAGGCCTGTCAAGTCCCATAACTTCCAGGATCTGTCCCACCGAATCCCCTTCAGCGGGTGTCGGAGCCAAGGATAGGTCAAGGTTGCCAAAAGAGACGCCAAGTTCTTTGGCAATCTTCTTACCGACCAGTTCACCAGCCCTGGTAATCTTAAAAGCGCTCTTTTTAATTGTTTCAGCTACCTCTCCCAGACCGGCACCTGGACCAAGCTTCTGCAAAGCCCGGCGAACAGCACCGGGACCGCTTACTCCAACCAGGATGGCACTTTCACTCTCACCCGCCCCATAGTACGCCCCGGCCATAAAGGGGTTGTCCTCGACAGGATTGGCAAAGAGGACAAGCTTCGCACAACCGATGCCGTCTCTGTCCGATGTACGCTCAGCGGCCTCTTTCATGACCCGGCTCATGGCATAACAGCCGTCAACGTTGATACCAGCCTTTGTTGTGGCAAGAATGACCGAAGCGCAAAAGCGCTCTGTAGTGGCCAACACCTCCGGCATAGCCTCAATCATTGATCTGTCTATGTCTGTTTCACCTTTCTGAATCATAGCAGTATAACCACCCACAAAATCAACACCAATCTCAGCAGCCGCTTGATCGACGGCCTTAGCAACCTGTATAAAAGCAGCGGGATCAGCAACAGGGACTACCTGCGAGACAGGAGTTAAACTGATCCTTTTATTGACAATGGGTAAACCGTATTGGTCTGAAATAAAATCAGCCTTTTCACTGAGCTTGTTACCCTTTTCCAAGATTTTTTCCTGGATCCTGGCGGCACAGGCAGCAGGATCCGGGTCTGAACAGTCAAGCAGTGAGACTCCCAAGGTAACGGTTCTGATATCGAGTTTATCCTCGGCTATCATCCCAACTGTTTCGAGTATTTCATCGTGACTGAATTCCATCAACTCCCCCTATACTCTATGCATATATTGGAATACTTCAGAATCCTGCACTGTAACCTCAACAGACAAACGCCTGGTAGCCTCATTCAATTTTGATTTAATCTCTGACAACGAGAGTTCGGAGCTCACTCTGTCTGCCAACATGGTCATGGCAAAAATTTCATCCCCCAAGATCTTCTGGTTAATATCTATGATATTTATTTGGTTTTCAGCTAACACAGTTGCTACTTTGGCGACTATGCCAATTTCATCATTGCCAATCACAGTTACAATTATACGTTTTTTACTCTTTCCCATCATTGTCCCTTTTAGATGATTTGTATTTGCAATTTCCAGGGCAATTTCTTCCTGATCAAGCTTGGCACACTCAATTACCCGTTCGGCGAATTTCTCATACAACGCCTGGCGCTCATCGTAAAGCTCTCTAAAGGTCTGCTGCTTAGGGCCTGCAATACCTCGTGTTTCATAATTATGTATTCTCCTGGTAATCTCTTCATATCCTACTTTTAAACAGTTATGGTCGAGATGTTTTGCAGATGACACATTGCTTTTTCACTGTAAACAGCACTACCGCCGGTGGCTATAATGTGATTGACAACATTGAGTTTCAGTATTTCCTCCTCTTCAATCTTCCGCAAATTGAGATAGTCACTCTCATCAATGATCTGCTGCAGTGACCTCTGCCGATTTATTTGGGTCAAGACATCAGTATCAATAATTCCACATGCTAAAACTTTTGCCAATATGATACCAATTGTGCTCTTGCCTGCGCCTGGCATGCCGATAAGTGTTAGATTTTGTTTCATAAGCTTAGCTATTTGAGAGTACCAGCTCTATTTAGTTTGAAAAATGTATCAGAAAGGCTCGCCCTGGCATTATTGCTCCAAAATCATATCAACTGTCTAATCAAACAATTGCCCATAGTCTAGTTTTATTATTGCGCAGCGGTTTTACCACAAGCTGTAAATCCGCCGGCTATACCGGGAATGAAAGCAACGCGTTTCACGCGTGGTTGTTTACTCGTTTTCAAATGAAGGACATCGGCTCAATCGTGGTTTATCTGGTTAAACTCTTTCAAGCAGGGAGGCCAGAGATGTTCCACAATTTACTCCAATCGTCAGTTGAATGACTTCCCTTCTTTACAAGGAAATGAATTGGAGTATCATGTGGAATTATCAAGGGCTTTGGAGGTTTACATTCAATGGGAATTGGAGTCGTTTAACGGTAGTGCGATCAACCAATGCGTAATCCTCAAAATATCTGAATGCTGTAAATAGAGGTGGGTTCAACAGAGCAGTTTTTGTGCTGGCCTCCACTATAAACTCAACACATAGCCGAAGTTGATTACAATCATCATACCCTGTTACAATGAAGCAAAGAGGCTGGATATGGATCCTTTCATCTTCTTTGCCAAACAGAATAGAGAGACAGTCTTTCTCTTTGTAGACGACGGTTCTTCCGATAATACATCACAGATCATCAACGAATCTGCCGAAAAAGAAGAAAACCGGATATCGTTGTTGGCATTGGCAAAGAACTGCGGCAAGGGCGAAGCAGTACGACAGGGAGTTCTCCACCTGGCAACCAATACCCAGAAGCAAAGTAATTTCATTGGTTATTGGGATGCTGATCTTTCAACACCTCTTTCGGCAATTCCTGAGTTTGAGGCCTGCTTTCAGGAGAAGCCGGGAAAAGAACTGGTGTGTGGAACCAGAATTAAAAAAATCGGATCACATATTGAACGTAAATGGTATCGACATGCCCCGGGGCGAATAATAGCAACGGTGGTCAGTGCTCTTCTCGGACTACCGTTTTATGACACCCAATGCGGTGCAAAATTATTCCGCAGAGAGCTAGCAGTACATATTTTTTCAAGACCTTTTTTTTCCTCATGGCTTTTTGATGTCGAGATCATTGCCCGGATTATCGAACTTAAAGGTAAACAAAAGGCTGAAAAAATAATGTTTGAACTTCCTTTGAGCCGTTGGACAGATGTGCCGGGCTCAAAAATTCCTTTTCTTTATCTTCCCAAAATTCCTATTGAGCTGGCTCAAATCTATTTCGCCTACCGAGGAAAGCTGAACAGATAATCCGGGAACTTGGCTCCCTTCCATTTTTTCATCACTTTTTTCAACTCTACGGCTTAACCAAATTCGGGAGAGGCTCTAAAAAACAACTGTTTCAAGGGAGATGACAGAAACGGTGACAGTTTTTTCTTTCAGTTGATTCTTCTCTTTTATCATCGTACGACCATCTGGAAACTGTAACCCTCATCGAGCGAAACAAGTTTTGAATCCCCGATATTTGGATCAACAGCAAACCAGAATATCTGGTAACGACCGATCTGCTGGTTAGACAACCAGGGTTTTTCATACACAAGCCGGGCAGTTTCAGTCCCTGGTCTTTCCAGATATGCAATCAGTTCCCGGTCTTGCTGATAGGTATTTCCGGGGCCAAGACGATATAATAATGAGAGGTTGTAAGGAATGCGATTGAATTTTGAAATATGATCATGAACCTGGGGAATCCCATCCACTGCAATCAGCGCTGTGAGTAGAGCTTTTGCTTCACCTAGGGTCATTTCATCCTGCAGGTTTGGGCGGTTAATCCGCCGTTGCACTCCTTCGCCTGAGGCAACCAATATCAAACATACCAAGAGTACGGAAACGGCTCGTCTGGACCAGACGCCTATCTGCACCCAAACGAGTATACGCGCGACTGCGATCCCACCAGTCAGGCTTAGGAGAGCATAGGTCGGTTCCCAGAAATAGTATCTCCATGAAATGTTGAAAATAAGCTTCAGGATGACGCTGCCGAGGACGATAATGACCAGTATCAATGGTATGAGCAGGGCTTCGGCTGAAACTCTTCTGGCAAAACCTTTGCGGACCCATGATGCCAATAATAAAAGCCCTCCCCCTGCCCCAATGGTAAGACATATTTTCTGAAGATGATCGTAAGGTATTTGAGGATTAACCAGCCTTCGAAATCCTTCTTGAACAGCAGCAGGGGCGACAAATATGGCAACCGCAAGTGAAATAACCAACAGTATCGGTCCCAGTCGATTGGTATATGGAAGCGCCGACCACAGCAGAATGCAAACAATCAGTGTGTACATAGCCCATAGAGGAAGACGTGAGAGCGCCATAACCGGAGTGGCGGCAAAAATCACAGCCATGGCTGCGACCAGGAGCAGTACGATTCCCCGAGTGGCAGGAAGGCTGCTGGAAGTAACACTGAGGGCGGCAATGATTCCGATCAAAAGAAGCAGACCCTGATAATGCGTATTTATCATAAGGCCCACTGATAGCGTCAACCAGATATAGAGTGTGTCACGGCCGTTCCGCATCAGCCGGATGCCAAGGTTGAGACTCAGTAGAAACATGGGAATGAGAAAAATCAACTCTCGTGTACGTAGATCAGTAGTCTGCAGTGGTAGATAAGCCAGGACACTTAGCAGGCCGGCGACACGAGATTCCAGCAGACGTCCCAAATCATAGAGCAGCCACAGTGTAATAGCTGATGCCAGAGCACTTACGACCAGTGCGGTCGTTATTAAAGGCGCGCCAAGAGACAACGGTGCCAGCAGGAACAGAGAACTGGCACCACCCAGTATCATGTTGGCCTTATGACTCGTTTGAGTTGCAAAAGGGGCATAGAGTCCGGTTTCAATCCGATGCCAGACCCAGGATAGGTACTTACCGTCGTCACCTGCGAAAATTGCCTCCGAAGTGTGGGAAAGATCAACGGCAAGAAGTAGAAGAAGTATTGTAACAATTCCGGCTTCGAACCATGAGATGGATGATAAGAAACTGTTTTTCACTCTCTTATCCGCATGAACAAAAGTTAGATTCTGAAGTGGTGAACCACTGCCTGATGTGTCAAAAAAGACTACAATTTAGATTATTCAATGTCAATATGAGTTGACGGAACAACACGGAAAGGCCTAGTGAGCCTTTACTACAGATTGCCAGTTATTATCAGGGCCATGTGCAGTGAATTGCTGACCACTTTTACATTCTGCTCAACTACCAGCCACCGCCTCCACCTCCACCTCCGCCGCCACCGGAGGAACCGCCACCACTGGAAAAACCGCCGCCTGAAAAACGGGACCCACTCCCACTTGACCCTGATCTTGAACTGGGCGCGCTTGCAGCAGAAGATAATGAACTTCTGAACCGGCCTGAGAAATCCTCCATAAAGAATGTGCTTTTCTCCGGATGCCATACTGTTCCCTGATACCATCCAGGTGTATAGCCGGCGCCGGGAGTCTGAGATGCCTCTTTGAGAACACGGGCAAATTGATTGCACCATGCGAGTTCCAGTTCCAGAGCCTGGGCGTATGGAAGAAATTTTTCGAACAATTCAGGCGTTTTCTCAGGCGGATTCATGGATTGGAGCCTGCCTTCTTCCGTGGTCTTAAGGTATAAGGCAAATCCCTTAATACCATCCATGATCTTTCTGCCTTTCACTGAATAGGCTCGCAGTAGCTGAAAAAAAATGGCCACAAGAACCGGAGACAGAAGAAAAAGAATCAACCCAACAATGGGCATGAGTCCTGCGTAGGCTTTGATAAGCACAAATTCCAGACCCAGAATAGGAAAGGCTAAAAGAAAGGTCAATACAAGAACACCAAAGAGACGGGCGTGACCTGCCAGAAGCTGAGACCATGCCTGGATTGTAAAATAGCCAATGATACTGGCAGCACCTGAACAAAGCGCCAAGGCGACTGCTAAAAAAATACCGAACTCCAATCTGGAGGCATCCATGGTCACCAGTCCCATCGGTATCAGTGAGAGTAAGGCACCAAAAAATATCCACAGGTAGTTGTTAGAAAAATAATTTGCTCCTCCAAAGTTCTCTTCCAGACCTTTATTCAGCGCTTTTCTTGCCGCCCTGAATCTGCTGTAATTATTTGATTGCATCTCAAGGGTTTTTCCAGATTTAAAAAGTTGATCAAATGCTGCCTCCTCCTCTGGGGCCAGTTGGTTTTTGGAGCCATCAAGACGTTCAAGAATGTATTCTTCTTCCTTCTCTTCTTTAATACGCAGCCACCCATTCACCGCCATATTTAAAATTGAAATAGACAACAGCGTGTTGTCCTCTCCCCGTTGATCAATGAAGCGTACTGCTGCAGGTGATAAATTCTCCGGCGGTTTAAAAAGAGGAATAACAGTCCCTTTTTCAGGATCTCGGCCTCTGCGATGCCAAACAAGGAGATAATAAACAAACGTTACCAACAGGAAGAGCCCCCCAAGGTAGGTGTAAACATAATCCAAAATGGAGTAGTGCAACCTCTGGAACCAGGAGGGTTCGGAAAACGTTGCCGGTGGCCAGACAAGTCGGGCAACCAGGCTCTTTCCGGTTGTTAATATTGATGCGGAACGAATTTGGATCTTTTCGGCAGAAAGACGGTCAATAACCTGCTTATCCTCATGGGAAGCAGCCTTTCCCTTTCCACCGGCTGATTTGATGATACGTGCTCCGGAAGGAAATTCGAGGGTGAGTTGTGCTTTTTCCAGCGGGAAAGACCAGCCATATCCCTGAGCCTCCCAATAGAGAAATTCCCCTTCGGACTGTCGGTCAATTTGCCTCTCCACCGTATAGCTGAGAGTAAATAGATGGATGCCCGGTTCAATATATCTTGTTTGCGGTCCCCAGTGGACATACAGCGTATATGCTGATTGCGTTATCTTAAAAGGTACCGGGTCACCATCCATACCTGTCTTGACCACTTTGATAATCCGCTTTACAGATCGTCCACGATTTCCTGTGTAAGACGATTCACGATACTTGGTGAAGTGACGCCAGAGACCACCGTATATTCCTTCCGCACTGCAAATCACCCGTATTGACTCAGTAACATTGAGGCGGCCATCTCCCATCACCACCACATGGGAATCATAATTCAGAATACGTTCTTTTGGCGGTTCATGCTGTGGCAGATAAGCGGGTTTTTCCACAATTCCCTTAGGCCAGGCAACTGCTATAGTCAAGCCTTCACCTCTTGCCAATTGGCGCGTTGCAGTAAAAACAATGCTGCCCTGCCGGTTGCTGCTGACAGAATAATCTTTCCCTGCCTCCCCCCGCCTTCCTGTGTACGCACTCTGCTGAAGAGGTGAAATTCCTGACGGTAATCTTACTTCTGCCTGTACTGAATCAATAGGAAAGCTCCACTCATTGCCTGTCACATTCCAGGCAAGCTCGTCATACTGCTGCAGAAAGGCTATCTGTTGGCCGACAACATAGGTAATCTCATAGATGTGGATACCTGATTCAAGAAAAACATCTTTTTCCCCGATGTATAACCGTAAGTATTGAGTACCGATTTTTGTGAAATGTGGCTCGGGATGACCGTTGCGACGCACAGTTTGGACATCAACGATTACTGCATAATCAGTTCCGTAAGCATTGGTTTGCATCAAGGGCAGATCGCGATAAATACCGCGCTTAATGTTTACACCCTCGGCATGTACAGTAATGGTCTCAGTAACGGTAATGGTGGCATCCCTGTTTATCCGGATAACACTTTTAAAATCCTGGATGCGTTCCACAGCAATTCCGGCTTCAGGATATAAAAATACAGCTAGGCAGAGACAAATAAGAAAAGATAATCTGCCCAATACAATACGACTCATCGGTGTCCCCTTGTTTCGATCATCAGACGCATTGTATTTCATATTTTCAGATCTGGCAGTGGTTTTCGTGGAATTGCTGAGTCAGTTTACTTTTTTTCTGATTTGTTGGCAATTCGACCATTAGGCAACCTGTGTAGCGTCAGCGCTGCACTGTCACAAACAACTTGCCCCCCTTCCTCGCCTGCGTGTTGCTGACTTAAGCCACAGAGCCCCTTTATTCAAATCAAGTCGGCAACTGACAAGCAAAATAATTACTGAGTATTATGCAACAGTTTATCGTTGACACCACATTGTGAGACATCGATGACAGGAATTTAAAATACGCTTTAAAAACCTCTTGACATGACAATCCTGATGGCATTTATTGTGCGTAATGTTCAATTTTGCACAAGGGCAAAGCAGAATCATGAACTCAATTACCATATTTGGGTGCGGCAATCCGATCATGGGCGATGATGGTTTTGGACCGGCGGTTATCAAAGAACTGAACTCCAGGCATCTGCTCCCTGGAAACGTTACTGCCATCGATGCGATGACCGGTATCCGAGAATATCTCTTTGACTATCTTCTGTGCGAAGAGTGCAGGCCGGCACATATTATCATTCTGGATGCAGTCGATTTTGCCGACCGGTTTCCCGGTGACGTGTTCACCATCGACTCATCATCAATTCCCTGTAAAAAGATTCACGACTTTTCTCTTCATCAATTTCCCACAGTCAACCTCCTGCAGGAGCTTGAAGAATATACCGGTATTGAGGTGACGATTGTTGCTGCACAGGCCGCATATATCCCAACCGAAATCGAACCGGGCCTCTCTGTCCCCATGACAAAAGCCGTCTCCAGGGCGTGCAAGAAGGTTCTGGGCCTATTGGAGGAAATGCACTTACACGAGGTAACGTCCCATGATGTATGAATTTCGAATCAGTGAGATGGCGGATGAATTTGGTGTTCACCGGAATACCATCAGGAACTGGATCAATGCCGGCACCCTTGCTGCCAAGGCCGGTCCAGGCAGAAAGTATCTGATGAAATTCGATGATTATTATGCTTTGTGTGAGAAGTTCGGTCGGGAACCGATTATCAGGCCAACCAGCAATATCGACCTGGAAACTGTGCAGAAAATCGAAGATGACAGATTTCCATCAGAGCCGCTTGATATCGGACAAATCGACAAAACGATATACACAGATCCCCAATGGGCAGACACCTGCCTTACCTGCGGCACTTGTGCTGCCGCTTGTCCCATCTCCGGTGTGGATGGCCTTGATCCTCGAAAGATTGTGCGGATGGCTGTCCTTGGCATGGAGACAGAGCTTTTAGAGTCCAACTGGCCCTGGAAATGCACCATGTGCGGTAAATGTGAAAATGTTTGTCCGGCCTCAATCGAGATCATGTCTCTCATGCGTCGCCTGCGCAGCGCCCGTAATCGTAACCTTGTGCCCGGCCCAATCCATAAAGGCGTATCCACCTGTCTTGAGCGGGGCAATAATCTGGGGATTCCAAAAGAGGATTTTGTTTTCCTATGTCAGGAGTTGGGTCAAGAGCTTGCGAATGAAGGAACAGCTGGGTTTAAAACACCTATCGATGTTGTCGGGTCGAGGCTGCTCGTTACCGTTAACTCCAAGGAACCGTTTGCAGAACCTGATGATATGAAACACTGGTGGCGAATTTTCCATGCTGCCGGTGAATCATGGACCATCTCATCTGAAAATTGGGAAGGAGTCAACTGGGGATTATTCTCAGGAGATGATGAAGCTATGAAAACCATTGTCGGCAGAATTGTCGACAACATGAGGAGGCTGAAATGTGAAGCCCTCCTCCTCCCGGAGTGAGGCCACGCTTACTTCGCAACCCGGTCCGGGTTGAACAGATGGTTCCCTGAAGCACTCAAAGAATTCAAGATCCTGTCAATATTCGATCTGCTGATGGAATATATAGACAAGGACCGCATCCAGCTTGATGGCTCAATCCATACAATGAAGTCGACATACCACGACCCATGTAATTACGGTCGGAAATCGATGAAGGCCTTTGGACAGGCTTATTACGAAGAAGGGAGAATCATCACCAGGGCAGTGTGTCCGGATTATGAGGATATGACCCCGCTAGGGGAAACAAATTACTGCTGTGGTGCCGGAGGCGGCGCCTGGGCAATGCCTTTTGCTCCCGAGAGAGTCTTCTATGGACGACGAAAGGCAAGACAGATCCAGGATACAGGGGCGGAACTTGTCGTCGCGCCCTGCCACAACTGCCGCGACCAGCTGATGAAATCGTTAAACACGGAATACGATTTAAACATAGAAGTGAAATACCTATGGGAGCTTGTAGCCGACAGTCTTGTGGTCACGGAAGAGTCGGATGAAGAATCCGTAAGAGCTTAACAGATCTGATTTGTAAACCAGCCGTATGCTTTTATGCCAGTACGGCTGTCTGGAAAGAGAAACAAAGGAGAAAGGTATCATGCCGGACACCAAAAAAATTGGCTCAGTAATGATTGTCGGCGGCGGAATCACAGGTATGCAGACTGCTCTGGATCTGGCGGATTCCGGATATTACGTTTACCTGGTTGAAAGGTCCGGAGCCATAGGCGGTGCAATGGCCCAGCTGGACAAGACCTTCCCCACCAACGACTGCTCGATGTGAATTATTGCGCCAAAACTGGTCGAGTGCGGTCGGCACTTGAACATCAGGCTGATGACGCTGAGCGAAGTAACCGGGATAACCGGTGAAGCCGGCAACTTTCAAGTCAAAATCAAAGAACATCCACGTTACGTGGATATGGAAAAGTGTATTGCCTGTGGGGAATGTGCAGCAAAATGCCCTAAAAAAGTTGCCAGTGAATATGATGCCGCCACAGGAAAACGCAAGGCTATTTATGTCAAGTATGCCCAGGCGGTTCCGCTGAAGTATCAGGTTGATGGTGATAGCTGTATACGCTTCAAAAAGGCTGGTGCTTGCGGTTTTTGTGAGAAGGTATGTCCTGCCGGGGCTATCGATTTTGATCAGACCGAACAAAACCATGATATACAAGTCGGGGCCATTGTTCTGGCTCCCGGTTTCGAACCCTTTGATCCCTCAAGTGTAAGTGGCTGGGGTTACGGCAAGTATCCCAATGTTATAACTTCATTGCAGTTTGAGCGGCTGCTTTCAGCCTCCGGACCTACCGGGGGACACCTTGTCAGACCATCCGACGGCAAAGAGATCACCAAGATTGCATTTCTGCAGTGTGTCGGTTCGCGGGATGAAAACAAGTGCGGTAATGGGTATTGCTCATCGGTGTGCTGCATGTATGCCATCAAGGAAGCGGTGGTTGCAAAAGAGCATGTCCCGGGCCTTGGGACCACCATCTTCATGATGGATATGCGTACCCATGGAAAAAATTTTGACCGGTATTATAGTGATGCCCGGGAAAAGGCCGGCGTTCGCTTTGCACGCTGCCGTATCGGTGAAGTCGAGCAGCATAACGATAGCGGGGACCTGAGGATTCATTATATTAACGACGAAGGCCGCCAGATAGAAGATTATTATGACATGGTGGTCCTTTCTGTGGGGATGCAGACCCCTGAGCATGTCAAAAGGCTTAGCGACATGGCCGGAGTAAGGCTGACCCATGACGGATTCGCCTCCACCTCGGACTTCACTCCGGTATCGACCTCCAGAGAAGGCATATACGCCTGTGGTGTTTTTGCCGGCCCCAAGGATATTCCACAGTCGGTTATGGAAGGTTCGGCTGCCGCAGCCGCTGTTGCCGACAAATTAGCACCTGCCCGCGGCACACTCACCAAAGAAAAAACGTTCCCAGAGGAACGGAATGTAAATGAGGAAGACCCGAACATCGGTGTTTTTGTCTGTCACTGCGGCTCCAATATTGCGGGTATTGTCGATGTTGAAACGGTAGCCGATTACGCCAAGACATTGCCAAATGTCAGCCATGTCGAACGAAACCTGTTCAGCTGTTCACAGGATACCCAGGAACACCTGACAAATACTATTAAAGAAAAAGGACTGAATAGGGTAGTGGTAGCCGCCTGCACACCAAGGACACATGAGCCGCTGTTTCGAGAAACCCTCAAAGCCTCCGGGTTAAACGAGTATCTGATCGAAATGGCCAATATCAGGAACCAGAATTCCTGGGTTCACGCAGCCGATCCCGTCGTTGCCACAACCAAGGCAAAAGATCTGATCCGGATGGCAGTTGCCAAAGTGGATAAGCAGGTATCACTGCATCGAATTTCCGTACCGATCGACCAGATTGGCCTTGTTGTCGGCGGCGGTGTCGCAGGACTAACGGCAGCCTTAAATATGGCAAAACAGGGGTTCACCGTTCATCTTATTGAAAAAAGCGACCTTCTCGGAGGCAACGCTCTCTACCTTGGCCACACCTGGTCCGGAGAATCAATCCAGGACAAGACTGAAAAGTTGATCACCGAGGTAACCAACAACGACAGAATCGTCATCCATCAAGAGTCGGAAGTCACCCGGGCTGAAGGCTTTATCGGTAATTTTTCTTCAACCATTGTTACCAGAAGAAAAAAGACACAAACAATCAATCATGGTATCGGCATTGTGGCCACAGGAGCCGGGGAACACAGGCCTGCCGAATACGGCTATGACAAAATTCCCTTTGTAGTTACCGGGCTTGAGTTTGACCGGCTATTCGAACTTAAAGAGCAGCACGTTGCCAAAGCAAGGTCATTCGTTTTCATTCAGTGTGTCGGTTCACGTGAGGGTGACAGGATGTATTGCTCAAAGGTCTGCTGCACCCACTCAATCCAGACAGCCATTAAGTTGAAAGAGGAGGATCCGAGCCGCAATATCTATATTCTTTACCGGGATATCCGCACTTACGGACAACGTGAGGCTCTGTATAAAAAAGCAAGAACCATAGGCATTATCTTCATAAACTATGAATTACACGAAAAGCCGAAGGTCGAGTACGAAAAGAAGCAGGTCAGTGTCGAAGTGTGGGATCACGTGCTCCACCGCCCCTTGCTCATTCAGGCGGACATGGTCATATTGGCCTCAGCCATTGTTGCCAACCCGGATGCGGAAAAACTAAACAAACTCTACAAAATTTCTGTTGACAGTGACGGTTTCTTTCAGGAAGCCCATGTCAAGCTGCGGCCTGTCGATTTTGCCACCGACGGTCTGTTTGTTGCCGGCCTGGCCCAGTATCCGAAACCTATGGAAGAATCAGTAGCCCAGGCCCTGGCAGCATCAGCTCGTGCCACCACACTGCTTTCAAGAAGTCATGTGAGCCTCGATGCCGTCAAAGCCGAGCCGGATCTCGACAAATGTGACGGCTGCGCTCTTTGCCTTGATGTTTGTCCATTCAATGCCATCAACCTTGTTGAGAATCAACCGGAAAACGAAGGTGATGTAATCACAAAATATATAACCGTCAATAAGGCAAACTGCAAAGGATGTGGTCTTTGTCAAGGAACATGTCCGAAACGCGGCGTCAATATTCAGGGTTTCACCATGGAGCAGATCAGCAGCCAGATCGAGGCGGCCCTTGCTGTCTAACATGAACAAAAAACCTGAATAAGGGAGTTTACAATGAGTTTTGAACCAAAGATAATCAGCTTTTGCTGCAACTGGTGCTCATATGCAGCAGCCGATCTTGCCGGAACCGCTAGAATGCAATATCCAGCCAATGTCAGGATCATCCGAGTCATGTGTTCGGGCATGGTCCATCCAGAGTTCATTATCGATGCCTTCCGCCAGGGGGCTGACGGTGTCATGGTCATGGGATGACACCTTGGAGAATGCCATTACCTGGACGGTAATCACAAAGCCCTGGCTCGATCAAACATGATAGATGAACTCCTGGAAGACTTTGGCTTCGACAACGAACGATTTTCCATTTCCTGGGTCTCTTCCGCCGAACCTGACAAATTCGTCACGGCTGTTACCGAGATGACGGAACACGTCAGAAAACTGGGCCCAACAGACAACCGGGCTCAAGCCGCCTAAAGGAGGAAACAATGGGAGTAACAACTGCTTTCGAATGGCTGAGCTCATGTTCAGGATGTGAAATTGCCATCTTGAATATTGGTGAAGACCTGATCCCTATCCTGACTGAGAAGCTGGACATTGTCCATGCCCCGGTCATCATGGATCATAAATACTATGGACAATGTGGCGATGAAGGAGAAGAACTGCAAATTCCCGAAGCTGTCGTCGGCATTGTCACCGGTGGTGTGACCAACGAGGAGCACCTTGAAGTATTGCTTGAAATGCGCAAAAAATGCAGAGTGCTCATTGCCCTTGGTTCCTGCGCCACTCAGGGAGGTATCCCCGCCTTGATGAATGGCCAGGATGCCAAAAAAAGCTTTGAGGCGATTTTCAAAACACCATCCACCGACTCCGGAGCTTCGTTACCTGATCAGGTAGTACCAAAGCTTCTTGACCGAACATATGCGCTGGACGAGAAGGTGGAGATCGATCTCCAGCTTGCCGGCTGCCCTCCAAATCCTGCACACATTGCTGAGGTTATCATCTCTTTACTGGAAGACCGTGATCCGGTGTTGCCGACTAAAAGTGTCTGTGACACCTGCCCTACCCAACGTAAAGGGAAAGGTGAAGTGGGAAAAGTCCGCCGATTCATTGAAAATGCCGATTTTGACCCGAAGAAGCCGATCAGTGAAATGCGATGTCTGCTGGAACAGGGCTTTTTATGCATGGGGCCTGTGACTGCCTCAGGTTGCCAGAAACGCGGTGTTCCGACCTGTATCGAAGCTCGGGTTCCCTGCCGCGGCTGCTTCGGATCTGTCCGTCCCAGAGGAAGTCAACTGCTTGACATGATGAACGCTCTGGCGAGCAACGGAATAGATTATACCTCTGTTGTCGACAGAAAGTCTATCCAGAGATTCTGCGGAGCACACGGTAATCTGCGGCCAATCAGGAAAAAGATCGTTAAGGAGGAAAGCTAAAATGGGCAAGGTGTTAAACATTCAACCGGTAACCCGAATTGAGGGACACGCCCGTATCTCCATCCATCTTGACGATGACGGTAATGTAGAAGAAGCCTATATGGCGTTGATGTCTCTTCGTGGATTTGAGAAATTTATCGAAGGCAGACCGGCCGAGGAAGTCCCCCGTATTGTAACCCGTATTTGCGGTATCTGTCCGTGGATGCATCATACCGCTTCCAACAAGGCGGTCGATGGCTGTTTTAATGTTACCCCTACCCCGACTGGCCACCGGCTCAGGGAACTTTTGCAGGTGATGGCTCATATAAATGACAAGATCCTCCACTTTTTCTTTCTGGCAGCACCTGACTTTGTCCTTGGACCTGAGGCTGATTATTCGGTCAGAAACGTTATTGGAGTGGTAAAAGCGGCTCCTGAACTGGCATCCCAAGTTGTCAAAATGCGCCAACTTGGACAAATGATGCTGGATCGTTTTGCCGGCAAGGCCATTCACCCCATTGCCGCTGTTACCGGTGGTTTTTCCAAACCCATGCTGGAGCCCGAGCGTGTCAAGCTTTTGAAAGACACCCAGACCTTACTAGACTTCAGTCTTTATGCTCTCGACTTTGCGAAAGAAAATGTTTTCAGCAAATACATCGATGTCATCAGAGAACTGGGAGTCATTAAAACCGGTTTCTTAGGTACCGTTGATCGCGAGGATGGCTCTTTCAGGATTTATGACGGTAAACAACGGTTAATGAGACCCGATGGCAGCTATCACGATTTTGAGGGAGAGGATTATCTCAACTATATCGGGGAACATGTGGAACCATGGAGCTATGGTAAAATGCCGTATGCCAAATCATGGAACGAAGGATTTTCACTTAATCTGGATGATCCCAAAGGTATTTACAGGGCCAATACCCTTGCCCGTATTAATGTTTGCGACCAGATGTCCACCCCACGTGCCCAGGAGGCGCTTGAGGAGTTCCGAAATGACTTTAGCCGTCCGGCCCAGGCAACCCTGCTGTACCATTACGCCCGTCTGATTGAACTGGTCTACGCCTGTGAGCGTACCATTGAACTGCTCAACTGGGAAGGCATCACAGACACCAATGTTCGGGCCAAAGTGAAACCGAAAGCCGGCAGGGGTGTGGGAGTCGTTGAGGCACCTCGGGGAACCCTCATTCATGATTACACCACAGATGATAACGGCTGCATTAAAGATGCCAACCTGATTGTTGGGACAACCCATAATATCGGGCCGATGAACATGAGTGTTAAACAGGCCGCAGACATGCTCATAAAAGAGGGCAAATACAACGAAGCAATTTTGAACAAGGTGGAGATGGCGGTTCGGGCCTATGATCCCTGAATGTCCTGTGCTACTCACCGTCTGGATGGCGGTATCCCCCTTGCTCTTGATATTGTTGATGCAAAAGGAAAGCTGATTGAAACGTTAACAAACTGACTCACCCCTTCACCTGCTCATCTATTCACTGAAGGGTAACCAAAACAGGTAGAGAGTGCTAGAAATGGCTAGTCTATGCAAGCGCTGCATTGCGCCAGATTGGAGTTGTCGTATGTCACAAAAAAAACAACGATCAAACCGTCCGACAGTTCGTGCAGAGAATCCACGGGGAGCCTGCGGCAACATCGATCACATGACAATCGATGAATTAAAATCCCTCTCAGTTGGAGAGCAATTTGACGGCAGGTGCCCCAGTTGCGGTCTCTTTCATCTGAGACGTTCAGATATTGAACAAATTGAATCGCAAAAAATCAGTTCAACGACCTACTATGCCGAAATGAAGGAACAAGCTGAAGAGAAGTAACCGGCTTCAACCTGGAAGAGACAAAACAGGATGAGTATCCCCTGCCCATCCTGATCAAGTAAAATCCCCCTTTTTTACTTGTTCAGGGTGGCAGGTGTGATACCATCGTCCTCGTACATAGCCGCAACAGGAACGTCTCTATTTAATTATCGGTGGAGATGACGGCGCCTTCCGCGTCTGCCTCCTGCCTGAGGAGTCTCTTTTTGTGCTTGCGGAACCGCGTTTTACACTTTTCGACGATTTGACACTGAATGTGAGTTTATTACTTATACCGAATTTCGTTTTTACAATCAGATCGTAATTGCCTGCCTTAAGAGCTTTACTGGTTAATTTAAAGCTAAATGACTTATTGGAAGCAAGCTCTTTGTTCAGCTTATTAGATGTTTTATTGAACGGGCACGTTGAAGAGCATTGCAGCGAATAGGTTTCCGTTTTTTTCAGAGTTCCTTTACCGATATTTTTTACCGAAACCGCAATAATAGCCTTCTCTCCACTCTGAATATTTTTATCTCTCATGGCCAGTTTGATGTTCAGCTTCGGCTTAAACATTGCGGTGGTTTTCTGCATCTTATTACTGGGCTGCTTACCGGATACAGCAGCTTTCCCCCGTCGGACCTGAGCGCCATGAGTAATAAATATGGTACCTATCTTGAGCTTATTCACTGATAGATTGAAATCATAGGCCCGTTTCCCTTTGGGTTGAGATGTCAAAACCATTTTTTTATGATCGATCTTCAATTCTGTCATTCCTGTTGAAAACGTTATGGATTTGGACCAGATGACCTTGTCATTTTGCGTACTTTGAATCTCGACCTGTTGAGCTTTGAGCGGCTTCTTTTGGTTGTTTCTCAGCCAGATCGTCAATACATTATCGGTATCTTTATAGCGAACAATCGATAATGGAGAGACAACAGCCATCTCCTTGTTTTTACTCATTAACTGATCAAACAATCTCTGTTTCTTCTTCAATATGACAGCCTTGCTCTCCTTGGTGTTTTTACTGAAAAAGATATCAGCGGCCTGCATCGTTTTAAGTACTTTTGTCATCTGATCAAGCTTTTTCAAACCCAGACTTTTTGCAGGAAGCTCACCGCTGGTCATATAGGATGTCATGCAGGAGTCTCCCGGTTGGCCAACACAGAAGTACTGCCAGGAGGTCCAGCCGCCGATGTGCCCCACCTGGCCATTATACGCACGAGCCCGGATGCGATAGGAACCCGGTTTGCCGCTAAAGGCGCCGCTGGCAATACCGATGTTGAGAATAATAGGATCTGTTTCGGAGATGGACATACCATCAAGTAAAAATGGCTGCCACCACTGCTCATGGGTGTCCGGCATTTTGATATCCCCAATATACTCCGGGGTATCTTCAAGAGTCTCTACCTGGTAATTAATGGTATCCGGAATAGAGTTGTTAAAATAAATCTGTTCGAGTTGAAAGGGGTAGAAGCCCACACTTTGATTGATCATCTCAAGATTTTGAGGCGCAATAAAGCTCAGCGCTGTTGATCCACCGGTCCGTTCATAGGGATTCCAGTCTGCCAGGATCTCTTCGGGAGACTTCCAGTTCTTGGCTGCTAAAATTGCAGCCTGAGTGGCAGGATCCATATGTTTTGCAGTGAGAGGATATGGGGGTTGAATGGCTATATCTTCCAATTTATTCGTTGGGGGTTCCATAGGGGTGCAATTTGCCTGCTCAACGCCATAGGCCCAGGGATTACCATTGCAGGATAGACGAACCTCAAAAATCCTGGTTCCGTTCTGATTATACACTTTCTCAGTAGCTATTTTTGACTCAAAATAATAGTTACCGGTTGCCCCGATATTCTTTATATGGCTTCCGGTCAATACCGTTGCCCCGGTTTCCGGAAAGCAGTGTCCAGACATTTCAATGCTGAAGAATTCGTCATGAAACTTTGCGCCGTTTCCGCTGATATTCACATTTATGCAGGTATAATTGGCGGGTGGCAGGGGCTCAGGTCCTGTCCCTGATCTGTCAAGGACATTACCATAGACAATGTTTACAGACAGCAAGAGCGAAAACAGAAAGATACTGATTCTTAATGGTTTCATATCCTTTCCTCCTAAAATAGAGTTTTGTTGGCAATACCATTTCTATCCGTTAACAAACCGATCTTTTCCAGTTATATGTTCCTGCAAAACAGGAAATGTTCACACTTATTTGCTTTTTCTTTTCTTTATTAAGGAACCTCTCTTCCATAGACAAAATAAAAAGATAATGGAGGTGGCAAAAATAACAAACCAGTCACCATATTTACTATACACTGTTATTTGCCTGGAAACCTGAACTTTTGCAAACATAGCCCCCTGTTTAAATAAGGTCGGCAGACTTGAAACAACACGTCCATACCTGTCAATGATGCTTGACGGCCCTGTATTGGAAGCAACGATAACCGGCACACCGTTTTCAACCGCTCTAAATATCGAAGCCAGATTATGCTGCCTGGAAGCCGCGGTTTTTCCAAACCAATTATCGTTTACAAGATGAACAACCATATCCACATCCTGCCGGACAACCTGACGCACAAATTCAGCAAACAGGTTTTCCCAACAAATAATAACAGAAAAATACACATCATCTTTAATAGGGAAACGGGACAGCTTAGTGCCCGCTGAGATTCCAAAGTCATCAAGAAGAAGCCAGTCCGGCCAATCGACTACTGTTTCAAGCGGCAAATATTCAGAAAATGGAAGGAGAATATTTTTAAAATATGGAGGAGAATAGTCTCTGTCAGGAGTTACATAGTACGCTGCATTAAAATTCTGAACTGGCTGTCCCTTTCTGTTTCTATCCTTATAGTTATAGGCCGAGACACCGGTGATAATCGGTTTATTGAGATATTGGGCGAATGATTTGAGTATCTCTTTTTGCTTGAGATTGGTATGGAGGTTCTTCATGGCCGATTCCGGCCAGACAATAATATCCGGATCTTTGTTTGTGATCGAAAGTGTCAATTTCTGCAATCGAAGCAAGCGTAGCTCATCACCATTGATCTGTTGTATCTCGGCTCTGCTCAGACACGGTTGAACCACTCCGATTTTTACCGTTTTTATATGATCCGGATTTTTCTCTATCACATGCCAGCCCCATAGATGGACCAATAGAATCAAGAGCAGCACACCGGCAAGGTGACGACCATAGCTTGAATCCAGGATCCATTGCGCCAGAGCAACATTGAACAGAATGATTAAAAAGCTGATGCCGTATTCCCCGGTGATGGATGCCAATTGTAAGAGAAGTAAGTTACTACTTTGACTTTGGGCCAGTTGAGCAAAAGGATTTGCCATGAAACCCACATTTGCTCGTATATACTCTAAAACTACCCAGAAAAAGGGAGCGAAATATAAAGAACATGGTTTTTTATCAAGAGAGGAAAGACTCAGTGACCATACTATAAAAAAACTACCATAGAAAAGGAGCAGCACCAGGGCCTGAATCCAGCCAAACCCAGCTATGTCCAGTAACCAGTAGTGGATTCCAAATAAAGCGATAGCACCCGTAATAAATCCGAGCAGACATCGTTCCCAGGGCGGGCGATTTGAAACAGCTAGAATGAGAGGGACAAACGCCACCCATGCAAGGAACCATAGGTGGGCATTGGGGAAGATAATTATCAGGAGAATTCCTGAAAATATCGCACAGAACAGCCTTATGATACGGTATGTCAACAGGTTGTTTAAATATATTCTGTTCAATTGCGGTGTGAAATGACGGGAAGATGTTTTTTCATACACTGTCAAGATGAAGACCTTGGAGACCTATCGGTGCTGTCTCTCTTTTACGGGAGCAGGCGATTTACTTGCCTTGTATTGATTTGTATCTTCAGACTTTAATCTAGAAAGAGAGTGATTCTAATAAGAATTGAAGGGTCGGGATAGATTTATTTTAGGTGGCCATTTTTAAAAAACATAGTCTTTCCTCGAAAACCTACTATTTTTGCTTTATCTTCAGACTTACAGTGTTGATAAGTCAGGTGTGGTTGTGTGTAATAAATAGAGCTAGGCAGCCGGGAAATGATCTTTTTGATTCCGCACCTTATTCTGTTTGTAATGGACTTCTGCTGTTGACTTTCTTTACTATTCAATTGTTTATATATATTGCTCAGCCAGATTTTCAATTGCCATAACGAAATCATCCAAAACGAGTGGTTCGAAACACCGTTCCAAGTTAGTTAAAAAACTAAACCAGGTATGAATATATGCTTGTAGCTTTGATAGCACCTCCTCAGCTTTTTACCAAGTCACAGGTGACCGCCGGTATTGTTCCTCCACTAGGACCTATGTACCTGGCCACAACTTGTAAAGAAGAGGGACATACTGTTAGCCTGATTGACGCTCCCGGTGAGAAATACAATCAGTTTACGGAGTATTGTGAAATGACCTTAAGAGGTCTTACCTTTGGTGAAATAATTGAAAGAATTCCCAGCAAAACTACGATTGTCGGTATCTCCTGTCTCTTCTCTTCGGCACATTTTATTATCACTGAACTCGTTAGAAGAGTAAGAGAAAAATTTCCAAAGGTGACCATTGTCCTGGGTGGGGCACATGCTACTGTTCTTTCTGATTTCATGCTGGAGACCACCGACGCAGATATCATTGTTAAGGGAGAGGGAGAGGAAACCTTAGTTGAGCTGATCAATAACCTGGATGATTATTCCCAAGTCGCAGGTATCGTCTTTAAAAGAAACGGTGACATTGTCACCACAGGACCAAGGGAACGAATAAAAGATATAAATAGTATTCCTATTCCCGATCGTAGCCTCATTAGTATGGAAAACTATTTTAAGGCCAATGAACCCCACGGAGCCGCTACCCATAAAAGATGGACTACTCTATTGGCAAGTCGCGGTTGTCCCTACTGTTGTACGTTTTGCACTACACCTAAAATCTGGACTCGAAAGTGGTACACCAGAGATCCGGAGCAGGTTGTCAAGGAGATGGTTGAGCTATACAACAATTATGGTGTTTCAGAATTTCATTTTGAAGATGAAAATATGGGAGTGAGCAAAGCCTGGATGAATACATTCTGTGATCTGCTCATAGAAAAAAACCTTCCCATCTCCTGGCAACCCAGTAACGGGCTACGGGTTGAAAACCTAAACCAGAAAGGATTGCTGGAGAAAATGAAACAATCGGGCTGCTCTCTGATTATTTTTACAGTTGAAGCAGCTTCAGAAAGAGTACGAAATCAAATCATTAAGAAATCACTCAAACTGGAAAGTCTCGACTCTGTTCTTCCTGTTATCAAAAAAGTTGGCATCAAAAGTACCTGCTACTTTATAATTGGTCTTCCGGGTGAAACCAAAGAAGAGGCGTTAGAATCGGTTGACTATGCTGCTTCACTGGGAAAAAGAGGACTGGATGAAGTCGTTATCGGCATTTTTGCCATGATTCCCGGCTGCGATCTTTTCTTCGACTACCAGAAGAAGAACGGTATCAAGATCACAAAGAAATTTCTTCTCGACTTAGTTGCCATGGGAGACCTGTCCAAAGGTGTTAGCTGGACTGAGCATATCACTGATCAAGAACTTGCGCGCATGCGCATGAAAGGCTATTTCAAATTTATGTTCTATAAATTGATCTTCCATCCACTGAAAATTTTTCGCTCCGGTACCAATGTTCTATTTGGCCGAGATGAATTAAAAAGTGAAAGGGTTATCCGAGTTTTTCTAAAAAGATTAATTGGAATTAAATAATTCGTATTGTTTAAAAACATTTCATAACAACAGCAGTGTACGGCACATAGAAGAGATCATCTCGGATATCAACTTGAACGTTTTCAAATACTTTCCCAGCTAATTTTTCATACTCTTCCGGCCGTCTTACAAATTCTCCTCTGTCATTCTTCTGGAGCATTTTGTCGAAATACGATTGCCCGTCAATAATACAACCATCCTGGGTCAAGACGTACCCATCTTTGTGAAGAATCCTCTTTGCAAGAATAAATAAATTTTCTACCGCATCATCGTTTATATGATGGAGCACGCCATGCAACATAACGAGATCAAAATGTTCCATCACTTCAATATCCTCGGTCTTTAATTCTTTACAAACAAACGTTCCCCTCTCTCCATACTTTTTCTTCGCATATTGAATATACGAAGAATTGACGTCGTAACCAAAATAGTCACAGTTCACAAATTCAGTGACGATATATCCAGGTCCGCAACCGATATCCAAAATTCGTATATTCTCTTTAATGGGAATGTACTCTTCGACAGTCTTCTTACGGGCATGAATGCCACCAACCAGTCTTTGATAGAAGGCATATAGATGTGTCGAACTGAGAATTGATCGAATCACTTAACTTTCTTTGAATACAATAGAAGTGTTTATCTGCTGAACTGGAGCTCTTGGTCGTTTCCATTAGCAGAATAGAGCCAATGGTGAAAGTAAAAGAGATATCAGCTACAGCTCTAACCAATCATTCGTTTTGGGTAATTTGTAAACTGATGATTTTGAGTGGAACATTCGAATGGGCAAGGGTTCGAATTTCAACCATCTCCATATTTCTTTTTGGGTTTATCCTAAAACTCTTTGTTATATGTTTTAATTCGTTATCGGAGCCGTAGATTTCGCCTCTATCTATTATTTCCCCACTCTCAGGCAGGGAAAGGTGCACATCCCAACGGCCAACTATCTCCTTTGATGATTTAGAACTTGAGTATGCAATCTCAAACGTATATCTCCCTGTCGACAACTTCACATAAGGCCCATAGGTTAGATGCCCGGACAAAGACAGATCATTTTTCTGCATCTCACAGTCACCTGTTTTTACTCCAATTTTCGTTGGTAAATCACAAGCAGCCCATTTAAATGATTTTCCAACACTACTGGCAATCTTTTGTCCCCCAAAATTCCATACCGGCGGTCCTATCCAGATGGTGCCGTCATCAGAGTGTAACAGTCTCTTGCCGCCCGATTCACTGAGCCTCACCCTGATTTCATTATCCACACGGCCATCTTTTAAATAATACAGCACCTTTTTTTGGTAATCGAACCAACTTTTTCTTGATAACCAGTGATACGGGACAATTTTACCGATGCCCTCAATCAGTAAAGTACCTGCAGCAATACCGGGAATCATTGTATTCAAAGGCATCATTCTCCAAAAATCTTCTCCATAAATAGAATAAATACCATACTTCTGGGAGATCCTGGCAATATCATGAGCGATATCCGGATTCAGCCTGGAAGATATCTTTTGACGTAAACTCGACCCATGCTGAAATAGGGTTGTCGACCAGAATGAGGCAATGAGAAACAGTGATATTATTACAAACCCGGCTTTTAATTTCCCTTTTAGCAACACCTGTAAATATTTATACACCGATAGAATCAAACTCAGTTTGAGAATTGAGTAAGCCCAATTGGAGTGGCGTGCCGAGTCAGGGTGTAAGGTAGCAATTACTAAAGCTCCACTGACTAACCCAAAAACCGCTAAAAAAGGCAAAAAATGATGGTCCGGTCGAACATCAGACGCCTGATTCCTGGTGAAAAAGAGGGTGAACCTAGAGACTAACAACCTGGATTCATAAAGAAAAAAACCAATCAGCAATATCAAATAGGTAAGGCCGCTTGCTAAAAGAACCATCCCAATTAAGGATATCTTTTTTGACGCCAACATATTAGTCGATGAAATATTGGCAATCATCTCCAGAACTATTTTTACCAGGTTACGAAATATCTCATCGGTACCACGGAAATGTGCAATTTGAAAATGGTCTACTTCAGGTGGATTTATTAATATTAATCCTCTGTTGAGAAGGAAACCAACAACAAGCACGGAAGACAGAAGCGCTATAAATTTCAATCCCCTGCGATCATTAAAGAGAACAAAAACCAAGATGAATAATGGTAAAAAGACAAGAAGAGCCCGAATAGGCGCCTCGACAACCATAAGAAAGATAAAGAAGGCGGCAAGGATTGCCGAATATATTTTGCCTGTTGAGAAATACAGCCAGGTGAACACTCCAATACAAATGGACATAACAGCATTGGAGAGATGCGACTGCTGTCCCAGCATAAAATCCTGCTCCCAAATCCCCATTGGAATGAAAAATACAGTAGACAAAATCAGTGCGCCTATTTTATCACCCGTGAACCGGAACAGGGACAAATACAAGACAGCGAACCAAAAAGCTATACTGACAGATGAACCCAGAATGAATGCATCATATCCAGTTGCCCCCATAGCCAATGCAGCCGCAATAAATGGACTGGAGCGAAAAAGGATTAGTTGATTACCATTGCTGAAGTCTTTTGGTATAAAGCTTTTTTCATCCAGCATCGCCTGGGCCAAGATCTGCATTGCAGAGGAATCACCATGAAAATTCAGCGGATAAGACCAGGTATGATGAATATATCCGATAACAAATCCTGTTAGGATTGCCAGAAAAAGAAATACTGATGAAGAATTCAATCTATCAAGCATCAGTTTCATCTCTTACTCGTTCCTCTTTTAAAAACCAAAATTCTACCTGAAGAAGTATTGCGCACATGCATAGAAGGCTGGATATAATCCTTAGATTTTGAGTCAGTTAAGATTCTCGGGTGGAAAATCAGACACCTCGCTGTTGACATCCAACACCGGGCTTCTTGATCTGTGTGGCGGGCTGTTCTGAAAGCCATAATATTCATCCGCAACATACAACGGTCTATGCTTAATTTCGTTGTAGATCCGGCCGATGTATTCTCCCAGGATGCCTATTGAAATTAACTGAACACCTCCAATAAAGAGTACTGTAAACATGATTCCAGCCCAGCCTCGAACCCAATCGGATGTCAGACGGCCGATAACTACATAGACAATTCCAATTAATGCTAATGCAGCAGATGCAAATCCTAAACCAATGGACAGCCGCAATGGTTTTTTGGAAAATGAGAAAATGCCGTCTGTTGCAAAGTACAACATCTTCCGCAACGGATACTTGCTTTTGCCGGCAAAACGTTTTTCCCTCTTGTAGGGCAACGATGTCTGCCTGAATCCTACCCAGCTCACCATGCCCCGTATAAATCGATCCCGTTCAGGCATGGACCGCAAGGTATCCACAACCGAACGGCTCATCAATCGGAAATCACCCGTATCCAACGGAATAGGGACATCGGACAGCCAGTTTAAAAGTCGATAAAATGCCCTTGCTGTTGCCAGTTTATACGTCGATTCACCCTCTCTTTGCGTTCGAGTTCCATAAACGACATCAAAGCCTTGGCGCCACTTTTTTATCATTTGATGAATGACTTCAGGAGGGTCCTGCAGGTCGGCATCAATCAATACCACTGCATCCCCATTGGCCGCGTCAATCCCAGCGGTTACAGCGATTTGATGCCCAAAATTTCGGGCAAAGCCGATTATTTTTATTCGACTGTCTTTAGCTGCAAAACTCTTCAGGATTTCACGAGTATTATCCTGGCTTCCGTCATCGATAAAGATCAACTCAACCTTGAACAGTTCGAGTTGCGAGCAGAACCCTTGCAGCCTGACAACCATCTCGGCTATAACGTCTTCTTCGTTGTAACAGGGAACGATAACAGATAGAAGTTGACCGTCATTGTTAGGTTCATTTTGCTTTTGCATCAGTTACCTCTAAATTATTGGTCTGTTGCTGCCACACACCAAACTTTCTAACATATTCAAAACCAGGACACTACAGATGAATGAAATTCTCATTCGATCCGTTATTATTTTGGATCATCTGTTGAGTGATCATGGTAATGATTCCATTTCATAGGGATAGGGCGTACGTTTTCTCCATTGATAAACATATTTTACGTCGGCCGAATCCTTCAATAATCATAAAAAGCTCAGATTTAACCAATCAACTAGGCAGAGTTATTCGTAAACATTGGGAAATTGCTATATATCTTCCTGTATGATAAAAAGACGAATCTGTCCTTGTTATATAAAAAATGTTGCCAGGCAACAGATTGTGATGGTCGATCAAACGACAGCTTTATGGATAAAAAAAGTCATACAGGCGGCATAGATATCCGCAATGAAAAGGCAGAAGCCCTTCAGGATTTTCTCCATGGAGTGTCAGACCACCGGGTTTGGTGGGTATTCTCGACAATCGCCATTAAATCAAGATTTAGAAGAACCGTTATCGGTCCACTATGGATCACTGTTTCCCTTTTAATATGGATTGCCATGCTGTCTTTGGTAAATTCCCACCTGTTCAATACGCCTGTGCTTAACAGCCTGCCTCACCTGATCATTGGTATGATCTTCTGGACACTCATAACCTCGGTTTTAAATGAGTGCAGTCTTTCACTTATTGAGTCTGAAGGGTATTTACGAAATCTGCCTGTAAGCCCAATGTGTTATGTCCTGAATTACTTTTCACAGAATGTTATTGTTCTGCTGTTTAACCTGATCTTGTGCCCTCTCGCATTGGCTCTTGTCATATCAAAATCGGGATTTGAGCCAGTTATTTTTCTGTTTTTTCCGGGCCTGATAATCCTTCTGCTGAACCTGTTCTGGCTGGCTGTTGCTCTGTCCTTACTCTCTCTTCGTTTCAGGGATGTACCAAAGATAGTGAACAGCTTTACCCAGGTCGCTTTCTTTTTTACTCCAGTTTTCTGGCTGCCAAGCAAGGAAAAGCTGCCTTTATTCGTCAATTCAAACCCACTCTATCATATGCTTGAAATTGTCCGTTCTCCGTTGCTAGGTGAAGCGCCGTTAATAATGTCATGGTGCTTGACAACAAGTGGTGCTGTTCTGGGTATTTTATTTATGCTGCACGTTTACACTTCGACTTTCAGAAGAATTCGCAGGTGGTTATAAAATGGCGTATATCTCATGTAAGAATATGTCGTTCGACTATGTGATCATGGAGGGTGACAGATCGCTGAAAAACAAACTTCTTTTCAGTGGAGTGGTCGGCGGTACATTAGGAAGAAACACGTCCGGTCAGTTGAGGGTATCAGTGTTTGACAATCTGTCCTTGGAAATAAAAGATGGTGAGCGTGTGGGATTACTCGGGCACAATGGTTCCGGTAAGAGTACACTGTTACGATTGATGGCAGGTATCTACTATCCTACCACCGGCAGCGTTGATATTGACGGAAAGACTGCTCCTTTACTGGACATGGTCAGTGGCATGCAGTCTGATGCCACTGGGTTGGAAAACATTTACCTTCGTGGCGCCATGCTCGGTATGACCGGAGAACAAATCGCTGCCCGGGAACAAGAGATCATTGAGTTCAGCGAGCTTGCAGACTTTATCCATCTGCCGGTCAAAAACTATTCACAAGGGATGCACACCAGGCTGGCTTTTTCGATAACAACCTCAATTCAACCAGAGATATTATTGATAGATGAAGGTATTGGAGCAGGAGATGAGGCCTTTCAGCACAAGCTGCTGAACGAATTACCAATCTTGTTCAGTCGTCAAACATCCTTGTGTTTGCCAGCCACTCTCAAGCATTGTTGGATCAGTATTGCAACAGAATTATCGTATTGAAAAAGGGAAAGGTAGATGCCATTCAATAAACGCAAACTGTTAATCGTCTCGAGTTTTGGCAGACCGTGCGGAATCGCCCAATATGTCGAATACCTGCTTGAGACTCTGAAGTGTTACAATGACCTGGATATTGAAGTCGCCCCGCTACCTGTTAACCTGTTGAGAAGTAACTCGTCAATCGCGCGGAAGAAATCCCAGACAATGGTTGATGATATTGCTAAAAAATGTGCGCAAGCAGATGTTGTCAACATCCAGTTCGAACATGGATTGTATGGGAAACTCCCTTCCACGATATGGAAGAACCTTAAGAAGATCACCCAACCATCCAAAAGAATTATTGTTACTCACCACACGTCTCTTGATGTCTCTTCCGTACCGCTTAACTTCAGCTTCGGCAGTCTTCATTCCGCTGTTGCCCATTTTCGTCGAAACTGGGTTATTAAGAAGCTTGTGGGATTGTGTAATAAAAAGAGTAACGCGTTTCACATTGTCCATACCATACGGGAAAAAAACAATATGAAACTGTTTTTAGGGATTGATGAATCGAAGATTTTCGATCATCCCCTTTCTTTTCTTTCGCAGGTAGAAAAGAAAAAAATAATGTCTCTGGATTTGGAAACTGAAAGAGAACAGTTATTCGGCTCATCCATGAAGAACCGGAAACTGGTAGGGCTCTTTGGCTTCCTGCACAAAGGAAAAGGCATCGAGACGGCAATTAAAGCCCTGCCCCACATGCCCGAAGACTATTCATTAATCATTGTCGGGGGGCTTCATCCGGAAGGAATCGTCAAGGGTGAGGTCAATCAACCCTATATAGAGGAAATGAACCGATTAATCATCAAAGCCAGACTGGATGATATACGGATTCGCTTTGTTGGGGCTGTTGATAATGACACATTTGTTCGGTTGATGAATGCTGTCGACATTGTTGCATTTCCCTATTCTGAAGAGCACCAGACATCATCAGGCGCTGCTGGGATGGCACTTGATTTACATAAAACCATATTGTGTGCCCGCAACAGCTGCTTTCTCGAATTGGCCAAGTACACTAAAGATGGGATTACCTTTTTTGAAATTTCCAATGCTCTGGAGTTTGCCCATAAAGTAGAATCCCTATCTGAGAGCTTGAGTACCGTATACACAACCACTGAACATTACGGCAAAACCTATAATGTTGAAACACGTGCAAAATTATATCACACGCTTGTGTTCAAGTAGCCACGGGAGTTCTGCTGACAAACCGATTCAGAGCCGGGTAGTCTATCTCGGCAATGATCAACTCCTCTGTCGTACGGCGTGGGATGGCTATGTTGTGGTGCCGGGTTATAACATTGATGTGGCGATTGGTATTATACGAGACGGTGTCATTGAACCCTGGACCACAAGATTGGTCCAGGAACTGTTAAAACCGGCAGGCACCTATGTCAATGTCGGTGCCAACTTCGGCTACTTCACAGCTTTAGGCGGAAAGATAGTGGGTGAAAAAGGAAAAATCTACTCGTATGAGGCAAACCCGACTGTTTTTACCTACCTGATGAAAACAATATTCTACTCTGGAATACCACATCAAACAGAAGCGTACCAAAGAGCTGTTTATAATAGTGTTGATCAAAAATTGGAGTTTGCGTTTGATTACCAATTTATCGGTGGTGGTCACATTAAGCGTGAAGGAGACTCCCGGTTTGAACAGCAAAAAAACCCTTTCTGGGACACAAAATCTATTCCGTATTTATTGGACGATAAAGGTAAATGGGTAGACACGCATGCCCTTTATAACTTCTTTGAAACAACAACGACAACACTAGATCATACTATTGTTGAGGACCAGGTGGATCTCATCCTGTGTGATGTGGAACTGGCTGAACCTCATGTCATTTTGGGTGGTCAAAAGATTATTGAACGTTCAAAAGAATGCAAATTAATCTTTGAATGGGCAGGCTATGCCTATGAACAAGGCTCTACGGACTACAGAAATATCGTTCGTGAAATGTGGGATTTTCTCCAGGACAATCAATTCGGGATCAGACAACTTCTTCCGAAAATCAATACGGATGGGTCAATCAACGTGTCCAACGCTCTGTCATTTGAGGAATTTATTTGCGCTCAACACGGTGTATATGTGGCGATAAGGAAAAATGACGACCCATGGTCCTGATGGTGAAGTTGACATAGAAAAGCCCTTTCAACATGCCCTTTGATCACCCCTACGCACTCAACTCAAGAACGAATGAGACATGGACAGCCAGCTTGAGCAAAAAGGCCAAATTCACAACTTGATCGTTCAAAAGAGCAGCCGCCTGCTACCATCATTGCTGATTGTTCTTTACACCTTGTATGTTTTTGTAAATGCAAGAATGGAAGACAAGGCCGGCAATCTCATGTTGCTTCTTCTGTTGGTGCTGGCATTGCCACGATTTTTCTTGCGTCAAAGGGAGCCAACGAAACAGCATTTGCTTTGGTTCTTTTTTACAATCTACACCTGTCTGGCCCTGGCAAGCTTTTTCTTCAAGGCTTCAGAGTATATACGACCGGATTGGACTATCGGTGTTTTACCAAGCTTTATTTTTGGTGCCATCATTGTGTTGTCATTTGAGCAGATGACAGAGAAAGAATCGACGCTATTGGGTTGGGGCCTGTTTGCGAGCTCCCTTGTATCAGCCTCACTGTACATCATGCAATCGCATGGCATTGATGTACACAAGTTCCTGGCATCGTTTTCACCATTATCGGCAGCCTCTCCCAATCATCAATGGCACTGGAAGAATTATGCCTTCTGGCAGGTGTTTCTCACTTGGGGTGTTGCCGCCTTTTTCTGGAGGAAATCAACTTTAAAAACTGTTCTTGTGATTTTTGTTTTTTTTCTTTCAGGTTTTGCTCTTTTTCAATCTCCCATACAATCACTTCTTGCTGAATCCGCTATTCTGGCAATGGGAACAGGTTTAATCTTTTTTTTGCTCGGTCATATTCAACAAAAATCATTCCGTACCCTTCTTTATTCCTCTATTTTTTGCCTGCTCATCTTTGGGCCATTGATATGGTTGATTGTCGCTCCGGTTCAACCGGGGTTCAATCATCTCCTTCACAAAATAGGCGGTGAGATCGGTTTTTCCATTACTATCCGTGTGGAAACCATGGATGCCTGCGCCCAACTTGTGCGGCAACAGCTCTTTTTTGGATATGGAAGCGGCAGTACGATCTCCATACAGACACCTGTGGGAACGCTTCAGAGCTGGCCGGGCAATCTCCTGCCCGGCGGGCACCCCCACAATCTGGGGTTTCTCTTTCTGCTGGAATACGGACTGGTCGGCTTACTTTTCCTGGCTGTTATTCTATTCTGGTTTATGCAGTATGTTTCCCACTCCATGGATAGTCAAAAACAGGAGCCGGCAGCACTTGCGATCTTGGCCTCAGCCGCGGTTCTCTTTTCTCTGAGTTACAGCATCTGGCAGGCTGATGTTGTTCTAATGTACTGTATGTTTCTTTCCCTGCTTGTAGCTCGCTGTAGTTCCACCAAAATGATATGGGACAACAGTCAGTTGCTCCATATCACCAGATACACATTGGCAGCCTGCCTGGTCGCCGTTTTTTTCGGCTACGGTGTACGATAGAGTTTTATCTGAGATCACTGCAAAGGGAAACAGGATCCCTGAATCTGCAATCAACCGCTAGCACTGCATCTATTTGTTGTTCACCCGTTCATTCAATACAGTATGATAGACATCAAGATATGAGGAGGCCATCTTTGGAGCTGTGAACAATTCCTGATAGCGCTTTCTCGCCTGCAATCCCATCTTTTCGGCAATCTCCGGTTTTTTACTCAGATATACCATGGCTTTACGCAATGCACTGGTATCATTGGGAGGGACGACTATACCTGTCTGGTTATGGATATTGATATAGCTGGTTCCTGTTCCTATTTCAGATGAGATCATCGGCTTACCAAACATTGCTGCCTCCAGTAGAGAGAATCCAAAGGCTTCAGAACGAAGATGAGATGGCAGAACCAGTGACCGACAATGATAGATCAATGCCACCTTATCTTCCTCGGAAAGGCTACCCAGCAGGTGAACATTTTCAAGCGCAGATCCGCTGAACCTTGACTGCAGTGACTCTTCCATAGGACCGGTACCACCTATGACAACTCGTATATCTGATCCTGAGCAGGCATCCAGCAGTTTGTGCAGTCCTTTGTAATACCGAAGTACTCCGATGAAGAGAAAGAAGCCGGAACCGATCCGCTTTCGCCAGAAATCCAGTCTCTCTTTGTTCACCTTCGAGTAGGAGGATTCATCGAGACCAAACGGAATAACCGATGTTTTATCGCAGAAGTTGTTCAGCGTTTGACTGGTGTTAAAGTAGTTGGGCGATGTGGCAATAATCCGATCGATACAACCTAAAAATCGCTTCAGAAATGGTTTATAGAACGGTAGCCATCGCCGCTGACGGATAATATCCGAATGATAGGTCAACACGGTGGGTTTATTCACACCATTAAGCAGATGCAACAGATCGGCAAACGGCCATGGAAAGTGATAGTGGATGATATCCATCTCACTGGCAATTCGTCTGAAACTGAACATCGCCTGCCAGGATACACCGGTGGAAGCAACTTCGAACATCAGGGGGAAACGAATGATAGCAGCCTGATGGTTGCGGCTTACATGGGGTGTGCCGTTCCGACTGAGAGTGAAGACGTAGTTACGTACCTTTCCTTTTCGTCGAGTAGCCAGGCACAATTGCCGGATAGCCTGCTCGATACCTCCATATCCTTCTGACCAGCAGGTTTTGTAGACATGCAGCACCCGTATTAGACGCTGTCCATGCTGCTCTTCCGATACAGGTAACGAACGGGCAGATTGTGACGGTATCAAGTCTATCTCCCGGATTAGTTGCCTGCCAGTATACATAAGTTTTCAGTCCAACCTGAAATTTACATTTTAAGTATGCACCGGCTCTGGTGCTTACTTTCAATTTTAAAAGCAATGAATTTCTACTTTTAATTTAGAATCAACTTTATCCTACTTTAAAAAGAACTCTTATAAAACTCTACAAAAACCACGGACACCTTACAACTTTCAGAGTGTAAACAATAGAACTGTTTTCAACTAACAGGAGCCAATCAGCAAAACATGACACTGAATGTGAGTCCATCATAATATGGCCTGGAGGAGGATTAGGACTTTCATCTCTGGTCCAATTCCAATGGGGCTCTCCATTATCAACAGAAACCAATATCATAACAAACCCCCAGTGATTCTTGGGTGAACAGAAAGTGCCTCCAGAACTGACCACTGTCCACTCCTTATCTACTATACCAGACGCAAATACCCGTAACTTAGAGACAATTAGCACCACACAGAAGTCCATCCTGGTTTTCCTGCTTCATATTGATAAATTGTGCCCCACATTTCTCAATGGTTCTATTACCCCTGGTGTGACATTTGTCACCTAACTTTATATTTAAAACAGAATATCCAGCCCTTTGGAAATCCGTACATTCTACCAATTTCCGTCTTCAATACTATTTGCCGCAATCAGCCTCAGTCATCCTGTCTGAGAGAAACTCGCCGTTTCGACAGTAATATCCTTTCTTGACAGGTGCTTGCATCTTAATGGGTGGGAATACGCCATTTTCCTGTTTAGCCGATGAGGTTTGTTTCTTTTGAGAACCGTAATAGCTTGGTTGGATCTAGCCAAAATAAGAATAAGAAAAATCGGAGCAAAAAAAATCGTTACATAGACTATTATTCAAAACAGTCTTGTTGTCTTCATGGTTGTTTTCCTTCATTTAATCATACTTCATGAAACAAACCCTCACTCTACTAATATGTACCTGTACCAGCGAAATTGTTCAAATCTACAGCAATAAACAGGCAACATACATTTTTCCATCCTACTCATTATTCTAACACATTTTACCTACTTGCTAACCTTTAACAAAGGGTACCTGCAATTAACCTGATGGTTCTTCTCATCCAATTGCATCTATGATAAGAAATGAAGGTACAATGTCCGTCTTCTCTTTTCCAAAGCTAAGTTACTCTTCCAATAAAAAGCAGAGCGATAAGAGTCTTGAAGATGAAACTAAACTTAGAAAAATACGGCAATACCAGGATGTTTCAGGACAAGGCGATCGATTGGACGCTATTTAGAAAACGGTTCTGGAGCCCGAAAACAAGTCAGAAAAATTGTTCTTATCTCATTGATGAGACAACCCTGCGAAAGGACCATAATCTGGCCATCGTAGACGGCCCCCATGGGAACGGCAGGAATTTTGCCTATCTTCTACTAAAAGATCGAATGAAAGACGGTTATATCTTTATCGACGACTTTAACCATTACGATTTTCTTGAAACAGCCACATCGATTTTTTAGGTAGAGGAAATCTGTCGTGTTGAAAGCAGGAGGGATAATTTTATCTTGATACGCGTCGAATAACTGTATTTTATTCCTTAAAAATGAATCAACCCCGATCTGGCAGCAAACCGTCACGGGGCTGGGATAACTCTCTTTTACTCTTCCTCAATTCAAGGTGCTGGACACCGACGTGGTCAGCAGCCCTGATCATCGATTCAGCTATCTGTTTTTAATTTCTGACTACCAATGATTCTCAGCCTTGACTGGCAAATTGACAACACCTCGTGTTAGGCTGAGTTGTCTGGGTAATCAGATTTCTATTTGTTCATCTTCATTTTCTTCATCATCATTTTTCTCTTTTCAGCCCGTCGCTTTCGAATCATCATGGTGTCCTTGGCCATTCCCAGGTAGGCTTCTTTCAAGGCCTCATCAAAGGTTCCGAGCTTCCCTCCCTGTTCTGCCATGGCCTTTTTGGCCGCATCTGCATTAGAAAAAGCCATTTTCGATTTAGCCGACATGGTGCCTGGAAGCTTTGAGCCGATCAGATAGGTCGCTTTATTCACATTCACAAGAGGTTTGATCTTGCCCTCTGCCCCAAAATCGCCAACATAGATTTCTTTTACTCCACGATCAAGGTTAAGGGAAAGACTAATAGCTAAACAATGGATAGAGCAGGTGCCGTCAACCAGATTATCACTGTAGTGGACAAGATGCCGACTGTGACTCCACATTTTTCTCACCATTCCGCAATAGGGACATCTCTGGTATTTTTTCAGGTCATCCTTCAACGGCTCAGCGTCGGGAGCAGTCTTAGGAATAAACTGCAGCGGTGTGCCGTCTCCATCGCATTTGTCACCCTGCTTAAGCCATCCCTTGCCCGGCAGCATAGCACCGACGCTTTTGGCGGCAGCATTACCGCTGTAGAATCCAACAAATCCGGCCGCGGAAGTGAACGCCATGAGTTTAAGGGCTTTACGCCGTGTTATTGTCTTTTCTTCCTTCATCATCATCCTCCAAAAATATCAGTACAAAAAAAATAGAATTGACCAGTTGTCGAAAAGAACCGGTCCAACCGATGTGCCAAACAAGTGTCATATCAATGCTGAACTGTCGCATACTACTTGTCCTTTTACTCGCCTGTGGATTATATAACAGTTCATCATTGACTGGACGCTAGGAGAGCAGGAGTAGTGGCCCTATCCTCCAAGAATGGAAAAGATATATTATCACACTCTTCGCAAAAACAGGTGCGGCATATTGTCGCACCTGTAATTTTTCTCAACAAACTCAACAATTAGCCGAACAATGCTCCACTATAATATAACCATGGCAGACGCCTACCATTGTCATTTCAGCATGGTCATGTTACAACTCTAGCCCGGATTTCTCATAGGTAAGACGGTTGCTTTGTCTGTATTCCGAATCCATTTTTTTGTGACCACACCAGTGAAAATATTTATATAAGTGTGTATTTCACACAATATTATGGGTAAATATATACTCGGCATTGACACCAGTGGGACGTATACCGATGGTGTGATCATCGGCATGGAACACGGTGAGTTCATTGATTCTGTAAGGAGATCGACCACCCATCAGAACCATGCTGTGGGCACCGTAGAGGTTTTGCAAAGCCTTATTGCCAGGAAATCTGTCGACCGGATTCAGATACATCAACTGGCTGTTGCCACTACACTTGCGACCAATGCTGTTGTCGAAAGAAAAGGGGTTAGGGTCGGCTTATTGGTCATCGGCTATGTTAAACACTTTCGTCTGCCGGTTGTTGCCAACGTTTTATTAAAGGCGGTCACACAATTACTGGAGAGGAAGAAGAACCGCTGGATATTGAGAGTATCATTGATACCATCAATGGCCTGAAAAAGGATGTCGATGCCTTCGCCGTCTGCGGAGCAATGTCCATGGAAAACCCGAGCCATGAACTGGTGGCTGAAAAAGCTATAGCCATGCTCGATCAAAAACCGGTATTTTGCTCTCACCGGGTTTCGTTCATGCCGATATGCAGGGAAGGGCGGCAACAGCCGGTGCCAGAGTGCTGGCAAAATTACTCGGTATGGAGGTAGAACAATTCTGCCTTCAAGTAATTCGACAAACAGAAGAGAAGATAGAAGACCTCATTATTAATTATATTGTCTCCAGAAACTGGGCCAAATCCCTCACCACATATATTACCGAGCGGAATAATCACCCGGAACTTGGAGTGCGATTCTCCCTTAAAATGCCCATCATCAGTAACGGGGCCGCAACAGACTCTTTTTTTCCAGGAGTAGCCAAACGACTGGGAACTACGGTAACATTTACTCCTCACTGTGAAGTTGGCAATTCCCTTGGTGCAGCTTCTTTGTTGAGCAAAACAAAAGGAACATGATGAAAGAAGAAATAACGGTTTTTACCCCATTTGATTTCCAACCCGATCAGAAAATTCATATCAGTGATGGTCCCCGAAAAGGGGATTGGCTGGTCACTAACTGTGATGACCGAAAGGTAACTCTGCAATGTCCTATCAGTAAAAGAGAATTTACCTGGAACCGTTTCTGTTATCAGGCCGGAATCGAAAAACGGCTATGGCCGACACCGGCGAGTAATTGAACCTTTTTATTCATAGCTCGTTACTAGCCTGCCACTGTAGCATGGCCACATGTGAAAGATTGTATCAGTAACCTATTTAAATTGGATAACCCTTTAGTCATACTATTTATCAATAGGTTAATGACGAAAACCACTATCTTCGTAACGGATTCAGGAAAATAAAACAGAGATATAAATCCGTCTATCCATGACAACCTTTTGTATTTGAGATATCAGGATAGTTTCGGTATTCTCGCTTTTATTGAGCCACCGCCTGATCATTCCAATGTTTTTTATTAATCGCTCTAAGCTGTTTTAATCGTTTCATAACTTTCTCATGTCACTCAAGTTTCGATATGCAACCTTCCTGTTTCTTATTCTGGTTCTGCTGGCCGCCTTTGCGCTTGGCATCGTCTATTTTTTAAATGAAAAGAAATACTTCATTATTGCAGTACTGTGCATCCTCCTCTACCTGACAACGTTTCTGATCGGTCGTAGATTTTCTGCGATTTTCTTTACTCTATCCACACTGAAATTTATTCGAAAAAACAATGGAGTAGTCTCGACTGGCAGCTACTTTGTCTTTATCCAATCACTTGTCCGTTCAGGAAAGAAAAATCATCAGATCATTGGTGATGAAATCCTGCAGAAACTGCTTGACGAAAATGTCGTCGAACTCCGTGACGACAACATCTATTTGATCCAATAAACAATTTTTAAACTTGACAGTATTACCATTTGCGGTTATTTGTGTGCATATGCTCAAATCACCAAACGACTATTATTCACGGAGGATTACACATGAGCAACACATTACGCCTTGCTATTCCGACAGTTCAACCGGGTGGAATGGATGCAGCCAGATCGGACCATTTTGGTCATTGCGATCTTTTTACATTGGTGGAAATAATCGATAGCAGTGTGGCCGAGGTTGCGATTATGGACAATCCAAGTCACGGTTCAGACGGCTGCATGGTACCGGTACAGCATTTAAGGGATAACGGTGTGAATGCGGTCGTTGTCGGAGGAATTGGAGCGAAACCGCTTCAGGGATTCAATCTGGCCAACATTGCTGTTTACTTTGCCAAGGTATCATCGGCGCCGACCGTTGAGGCAGTGGTCAGAGGTATGCTCGCCGGTTCTTTCCCTCGTATCCGCGACGACCAGGCCTGCAAAGGTGGCAGTCATTGCAACCATTGATCGAACAGTACTGACTCCAGAGAGTTTGAAGTTACACACCGTTCGTTGAGTGAAAAGAATGCAAAAACAATTGAAATACCGTATCATCAATTCCTGAAACACTTAGCAATCACAACCACTCAGGCTGGTCCTCAGGACCTCGTTCACCGGGTTTAACTATGAAACTTTCCGAATTTGGAACTCGTTTCAGTGGAGGCTGCGGCATCCTCTCACTCATGGATGATCTCGGAAACGCTCTTGCCGAAGGCAATATGATCATGATGGGTGGCGGCAACCCGGGTCATGTACCTGAGGTCCAGGCTGTTCTGCGAAACAGGTTGCAGCAACTTGCTGCCGACCCCGCCTCGTTTCAGAAACTGATCGGCATCTACGATCCACCCAGGGGAGACAGGCCCTTTCTCCGCGCGCTCGCCGATTTGCTTCACCGTGAGTACGGCTGGCAGCTGGGACCTGAAAATATCTGCCTGACAACCGGCTCCCAGGGTTCGTTCTTTTTCCTTTTCAATATGTTCGGCGGTCACTTTGGCAACGGAATACGCAAAAAGATCCTGCTACCTATGGCTCCCGAGTATATCGGCTACGGTGATCTGGGACTGTGCGACGATTTTTTCATCACTGTTAAACCCCGAATAGAGCACCTTGATCAACATACCTTCAAATACAGGGTCGACTTTGAATCCATTGAGATCACCCCTGATATCGGGGCAATCTGTGTCTCCCGCCCGACCAATCCCACAGGAAATGTGCTGACCGATGAAGAACTGGATCGCCTAGGAAAGCTAGCTGCAGAAAATAATATACCGCTGATAATCGACAATGCCTATGGCGTACCGTTCCCTGGTATCATTTATACGGATGCAACTCCGGTGTGGAACGATAACCTTATTGTCTGCATGAGCCTTTCCAAATTCGGATTGCCGGCTACCCGTACCGGCATCGTAATCGCCGCCAGGGAAATCATCACAGCATTGTCCTCTATTAACTCTATCTGTAACCTGGCTCCTGTGAGCTTTGGGGCCATGCTTGCCACTGATATCGTCGAGAGTGGTGAAATTCTACGGCTGAGCCGTGAAGTTATTCGTCCCTTTTACCGTCGGCGTATGGAAAAAGCGGTAGACGCTCTGCATGATTCGTTTTCCGGCCTGGACTATATGATTCATACTCCTGAAGGCGCCATGTTCCTCTGGCTGTGGTTTAAAGATCTGCCCATCAGCTCCGAAGAGCTCTATAGACGATTGAAAGAAAGGGGTGTGCTGGTCGTTTCAGGACATTATTTCTTTCCTGGACTGGAACCTGGATGGAAACATACGGATGAGTGTGTTCGCCTGACCTATTCCCAGAATGAGGATGATGTTCGCCGAGGTTTGGAAATACTCGCCGATGTAGTAAGAAATATGTAAAACGTACACAGAAGAATCTGCTTACTTGAGGAAGTAAAGTTTTTCATCTTTTTTGGGCTTCTGGTGACGTACCGTCCCCTTCTTCTTGCCCTGTTTAAGCGAGAACATATCATCGGAGTCGAGCAGCTCACCCATATCCTTCTCAACCTGATTCGGGTCTTCCCCGGCTTCAAGCCTGGATATTGCCTCTTCCATCTTCTCTCCCATACCAATTCCCGCCTTATCGGTAAATTTCCGCATCAGCGAGGCCATCTGTTTCGGATCATCTTCGTTGAAATGATCAGCCTGCTTCATCAGCCCTTCAAATGCCTCCTCCATCCTGGTTTCATCAAGACCTCCCAGTGGATCATCTCCATCTTCTTTCTCTTTTTTACCGATAGTGGCAAAAACAGACATCATTTTCGGCAATTCGGCTTTTCCACAAACTGGACAAGCAGGGCTTGCAGCCGGATTTACCCGCCGGGAGAGGAACGAGTAGATTGTATGGCAGTCTCGGCAGTAAAATTCATAAATCGGCATAAGACAATCCCCTCCGGATCAACCGTTTATTTTCGCAAATGGATCACTCCGACAATGATCAATATCAAAGGCCACCACTGTCTTAACAGTGATTTGATATCACCAAGAGGCAGAATATCCAGATTTGATAAAAGAAAAATGACTCCAAGCACTATGAGAATAATCGCACCATTTTTTGATCGCATCGTCTAGCCTCTCCTTGCTGGTATGTTTTAGAATTGGCGGACACCTGAGAAATGGTATACGGATTTTTGCTGAAAAGCAATTGAGTATTGCGTTATAGTACCGAAAGTATTAATATGTATTACCTAAAAAATAAACTTTTGATTCCAATATATTAGGAGGTAATAATGAAAAATAAGTTCTCTTTTTTCTCCCTGCAGATGTTTTTTATTCTCCTTTTTGCCGGTCATGTTTTCGGCAGTCCAATTGATGTTGTGGTCTCCATTGCACCACAGAAGTGGCTGGTTGAACAGATTGGCGGCAACCTGGTTTCCACCTCTATTCTCATTGGCAAAGGCCAAGATCCCCACTCTTTCCAACCGAGACCGAAACAGATCGCAGATCTGTCTAAGGCCCGGATTTATTTCACCGTCGATATGCCTTTTGAAAAAGTCATTGCGAAGAAAGTCTCCCACTTAAAAACAGGCCCAAAAATTATTGATATTTCACAAAATATTCACAAGATCCCCATCAGTGACCACGATCGTCAACATGGACACCATCAGACAGAAGAGCATCATGAGCATGGGGAACCCCATTCAGATCACGAGAAGAAAGGGGATGAACAGGACCATGAACTTCATCAGAAAGAAGACCACCATGAGCATGGAGAATCCCATGCTGATCACGACCAGAAAAGGGATCACAAAGACCATGACCTCCATCAGAAGGAAGACCATCACGAGCATGGAGAATCCAAATCAGGTCACAAACAGAAAGAGGATGAACAGGACCATGAGGTTCATGAGAAAGAAGACCATCATGAGCACGAAGCAACCGAGACACTCGACCCCCATATCTGGCTCTCACCCGACCTTCTCAAGCACATGGGAGAGACAATCGCTGATGTTTTAATGAAAGAAGACCCGGGCAATCGTAAACAGTATCAAAACAACCTTGACAAACTCAGCAAAAAACTTGACAACCTGCACACAGCAATTAAAAAGAAGCTTTCTCCATTTGCGGGTTCATCCTTTTATGTCTTTCATCCATCATTTGGTTATTTTACCAACACATACCGTTTGAAGCAGGAAGCGATCGAGACGGAGGGGAAAAGCCCGACACCCAGACAACTGCAAGCCCTTATCCAAAAGGCAAGGAGTGAAGGAGCTAAAATTATTTTTGTTCAACCTCAATTTGACCGGAATAGTGCTTTGGCCATCGCCTCGGCCATTAACGGACAGGTTGTTCCCCTCGATCCTCTTGCCGAAGATGTCGGTTCAAATCTTGTGAAGATCGCAGATAAAATTGCAGAGGCCCTTAGCATGTAGATGCTCATTTTCTCCTGATTCCGTGATCAATTGTAACAATGAGTTTTTTTCTATTGGTATCGGGTTATAGGTCTTCTGCCCCTACGAGTTTCTTTGTTATCCTTTTTATCTTAATCAACATGGTACTATTCAAGGACGGAATAAAGAGAGAATAGACACACTCACCACCAATTGTCGGCAGGGTATGACTACTGATCAGAAACATGATCAGACTGATAAACACAATACGTTTCCAGGTTCGTTTCACTGCAAACCTGCTGTTTTCATGGATAGACAGCTCTTTGCTCAGATCATTTCAACCGGATAATACCACTATGTAATAGCAGAAAATCACCTCACCTCATTTCCCTTGACACACCTATGGATAATGGCATATGAATATGTAAGAGTAGAGGAATAACTGGTAGTTTTCCCTTCAACTGTCTACATTCTGCGGAGGCAACAATGACAAGTAAAAAGTTGAAAAAAATTCTCGCCGGACTGAGCGTCGCCAGTCTGCTGAGCGTTGGCGGAGTTGGTATGCACAACGTGCAAGCGACCGGTCCAAGCGGCTGAGGCGACAAAACCGGCACAGGTGGTGCCGACTCGAAAAAAGAAGCTTCGGGTAGTGGCTGAGGCGATAAACCCGGTGCAGGTGGCACCGATCAATCGACTACAGGTGAAGGACAGCAAACTTCTGAAGAACAACCTAAAAAAGATCCCGGGAAAAGCGGCTGAGGTGACAAACCCGGTGCAGGTAGCACCGACTCAGAAGAGAAAGAAGACCAGGCCGAAAAGGATATGTCCGGGAAAAGCGGCTGAAGCTGATGCCGCCGTGCAGTTTGCACAATATTAAATACTATTTTAAAAAGCCGGTGATCATCAGATCACCGGCTTTTTCTTTCCATCTTTAATACATGTCTCCAGCCGATATCCCGACAATTCCGTTTGATCCGGTAAACGGTTTTCCCGTCAGCAGTACCTTCATCAACCAGGTCGGTGAAAGTGAAACCGTTTCTTTTGATAGAAAGGAAGAGTATATCCATTACTGTTGTACGGACCCTGCTCTTCTTCGCAAATATCCCTTTCTGCCCGATCTGATTAAAATCGAAGAAACGCTGCTCAAACTCAAATCAAGACCTCAAAGCACCACAACTTCCACCTCCCAAATTATTGTCAATCCTGAATTAGAACTTGTTTCTGTCGGATACAGCGGCCTGGAAAAACCGTTCAACAAGCAAGATTTTTCTCCTGTAGAAGAACATAGCTTTCTATGTGTCTATCAGACTCCAGACACACATGAAATCAGAGTGAAAAAGGCCGGGCACCATGATCTGCTCTGCCTGAAGATTATTACCGAAGGACTCGATTATCGTGAGGTGGCCCGGGAGGCCGGCACGACTCTTGGGCAGGTCGATGATATTGTCTATGCGGGAATCCAGAAAGGTCTTCTGATCAGTCCACCATCTGGAATCCAAAGGGGAAAACATTTTGAAGGTGGCTGCGTCAAAGATCCGAGTTTTTTTTCCTCAAAGGTGTTTACCCTCCAATGGCATATCACCCAGAGGTGCGATTTACACTGCCGTCACTGTTATGACAGGAGCCACAGACGGGAAATGCATCTGGAAGAAGGAATAAAGGTACTCGATGATCTTTATGAGTTCTGCCGAGAGAAGTTTGTCTATGGTCAGGTGAGTTTTACCGGAGGCAACCCGTTACTCTATCCGGACTTTTTAGAACTCTACCAAGAAGCCGTCGACAGGGGGTTTCTGACCGCCATACTCGGCAACCCTGCCCCGCGCGCACAAATGGAAGCAATCCTCAATATACGCAAACCTCAATTTTATCAGGTCAGTCTGGAAGGCATGCAAACCCATAATGACTATATCCGGGGTGAGAATCTCTTTGACAGGGTCATATCCTTTCTGCAATTGCTCAAAGAACTGAATATCTACTCCATGGTCATGCTGACATTAACCCGGGAAAATCAGAACCAGGTTCTGGAACTGGCTGATTTTCTCCGTGATAAAGTCGACCGATTCAACTTCAACCGGCTATCAATGGTTGGCGAAGGGGCTGCCCTGGTCTCTGTGGATATCGAAACCTATCGTGACTTTCTTGAAGAGTACCTGCAGGCGGCAAAAAATAACCCGATCATGGGACTCAAAGACAACTTTTTCAATCTGATTCAACATCAAAACAATAAAACAGAGTTTTATGGTGGCTGCGCCGGTCATGGCTGCGGAGCCGCCTTTAACTTCGTCTCTCTGCTTCCCGACGGTCGGATCGACGCCTGCCGGAAATTTGATTCACCTATGGGAAATATCTTTGACAAGAGTCTGTCGGAAATCTATCACGGTAGTCAAGGAGAGAGATATCGCAATGGCCCTTCAGCATGCAATAACTGTGATATTAACGCAGCCTGTCGGGGATGTATGGCCGTTGCTTATGGAATGGGGAAAGATGTGTTCACCGATGTCGACCCCTACTGCTTCAAGTTGGACTAAAAATCCATCTCCAGCTGTTATGAAATTTCAGTGAGAGATAAAACCTAGTTGGCAGAAGAGTTTCGTACCGCTTTTACAGAACCGTATTCTGCGGGAAGAAACCTTCTGATGATACAGCAACCGCCGCCGCCGTCTTCCCAGGCCCCGGTAACCAGATTTCCCTGCTCGTTTTTCACCCAGAACTTGCCTGTCAATCCAAAACTGGCCTTTGAACTGTTCTTTTTGCCAAAATCAAAGGAAAAATAAAGATTGTGAAACTCGGCAGTTGTCGGCAATCGCCACCCTTTTTCTCCGGATGCATTCAGGTCGTTCACATATCTCTGCGCTTCCTCAGGTTTTCTGATCAACCCGCTTTTCTGACGCTGCCAGATGAGATTCTGGTCGGTATCAACAAAAGTGTTATTATCGCGAATGAGAAGCCCTGTTGGGAAGGTGGCGGAACAACCACATGTTAGGGCAAAGGAGAATATGAAAAGAAGACAGTATGAAAAACGCATTGAGAATAGAAATGGCCATATGGCTGTTCCACCGTTTACAGATAGAAGGAGTCTAACTGCAGTTACAGAGTACCACATTGTGGTAACATTGCAAGTAAAAAAGTAAGAATGATTCCTAAAAAAGCAAATATACGTATCTTTTCTGATCCATCCAGACTTTCAATAAACTCCGATACCCCTTTGGTTATCCTGTTTCTAGCCGTTTTGTTGGCAACCCTGGCTGTTGAATTATTTCTTTCTATTTTTATGTGGTTCGATATGGTAATTCTTGATCCAGACAGACCAGTGCTAGCCTGCACTTCTCCTAAACATACTGTCAATTTGTTGGAGTGCTGAGGTATTGGGCTTTATTCATCGTTATTTGAAATAGTTACAATTTTACACAATATCCGGTTCCATGTTTTCCAGTAATCCCTGGCACACATATAAAAAACTGTTTGGTGATGTGACTCCCCAGGCGGGGACTCTGATGATCATCGTCATGTTGATGGTTCTTGAAACAGCCATTTCACTTGCCTCCCCCTGGCTTGCGGGCCGTTTTACCGATTCCCTGCTGTCACCATCGCCAGCTTTGAAGTTCTCACCTCAACATCTTCTTATTATCTGGTTGTTCATTTTAGCCATTAAGGGAATTTTAAATTTCTTCAACAGCTACATCACCGGAAAGACATCCCACAAAATGTTGACTAAAATGAGGATGAAGCTATACGATCATTTGCAAATGCTGCCGATCAGTTATTACCACGATAAGAAGCATGGTAAAATACTGGCCTTTCTAACTAACGACGCAGGAATCATCAGCACCTTCGTTACCTCCACTCTGGTTCGGTTGATCCCGATCATCATCACAATCTGCGGTGCTCTTGTCTGCATCTATTTTATCAGTCCGGTAGCTGCTATTCTAGCGGCATTATTGATACCCATCTTTTACATCATCAGCAAACTGCTTGGTCGTTCCATTCGAGGCTTGTCTAAATCGATGATTGAGCAGTATTCAAAGACCCTGGCTATCGCCGATGAGAACCTGGCCACTCTTCCCCTGATCAAATCATTTACCAGAGAAGAAAGCCAATCCAGAAAATTTGCCGACAGCAACAACCGGCTTCTAAAACTGACCACCGATTATTTGAAGATTCAGTCTTTTCTGGCACCACTTACCCGGTTTCTGGCAACTCTTATTATTTTTATTATTCTCTGGTTCCTTTCAAATCAGTTGGCTACTGGAGAATTACAGGCTGCCGAAATGGTCTCACTGGTCCTGTACGGTATGTTGATTACCCAACCCATAAGCGGTCTGGCCAACCTGTATGGTCAAATTCAACATACCATCGGCGCCACTGAGCGATTGAATCAGCTCTTTTCTAACATCACTGAAGAAACGGAAGCAGGCGTGGTGTTTTCAAAAGGTCGAGGAGAAATAAAATTTTCCGATATCGCTTTTCGTTATCCGGGTCGTGAGAATACACTGACGCAACTCAATCTCAAGGTCGAAGCAGGAGAAACAGTTGCCATAACAGGCAAAAACGGGGCCGGCAAATCTACCCTGATCCACCTGCTCATGCGCTTTATTGAGCCACAGCAAGGTGTCATACGTTTTGACAGTTACAACATTCAGGAACTATCACTATCCAGCCTCAGACAGCAGATCGGTCTGGTTCAACAACAGGTTTTTTTACAAAATACTACGGTTGCCGAAAACATTCTGTTCGGTAAAGCGGATGCCTCTTCTGATGAAATCGAGCAGGCTGCCAGACAGGCGCACGCCTTAGATTTTATCAGGGAGCTGCCAAACGGTTATGATACTGTTATCGGTGATCTGGGAGTCAAACTCTCAGGAGGGCAAAAACAGAGGCTGGCATTGGCCAGGGTGCTGTTGAAGGATCCTGCGGTACTGATACTCGACGAAGCAACCGCCATGTTTGATCCGGCCGGTGAGACGGCCTTTATCGAGGAATGTAAACAATTATTACAGAAGAAGACGGTGATCATCATCAGTCACCGGCCAGCCAGTCTGGCTCTGGCCGATACAATTTATCGGCTGGAAGACGGTAGACTGTTCACAATAGATTCACGATCCTCTCTGTGGAGCACCTGAATCCGTGAGCGCCCCGCAGGAAGTGCTCTTGGAATGCATCCGCTAGCACTGCATCTTTGTTCAATTAATCTCTAATATATCAAGAGCTTATTAGTAAAAGCCACACATTTCGTAACAGATTCAGGGGACAATGAAGGAACCGGGTGGTTTTTCCTTTTCATTTTTACTTTATTTTTATATCGTATCAGTTCAGCTAAACTATTTGTAAAAATCATAAAAATACATAATATCAAAGATATGCAAGAACAAAGCCCTTTAGCTGTCATCATACTTGGTGCGGGAAAAGGCACGAGGATGAAGTCGGACAAGGCAAAAGTTCTCCATGAGCTTTTTTATGCCCCGATGATCCATCATGTGTTAAACAGTGTGACCACTCTTGGGCCTCAACAAACAGTTGTCGTCGTCGGTCATCAGCACCAGGAAGTTATGGCCGCTTTAAACGGGTTTGATGTTGAATTCGGCTATCAGGCCCAACAACTCGGTACCGGTCATGCCGTATTGTGCGCTGAAGATCATGTGAAACCGGACATTGACACCGTTATGATCCTCTGCGGCGATACTCCGCTTATCCGTGCGAAATCACTTGAAGACATGATCCGTACCCATAACTGGAGTTCGGCAACCGTTACTGTCATGACGACCCTGCTTGACGATCCGATAAATTATGGACGGATTGTGTGCGACGATTCAGGCAATGTTCTGGCCATTGTGGAAGAAAAAGATGCCGATGAAAACCAGAAGAAGATCAACGAGATCAATACCGGGATCTACTGCGTGGAAAAGCAATTTCTGTTCGACACCCTCAAACAGGTCGGCACAGACAACAGCCAGGGAGAGGTATACCTGACCGATATTATTTCACTGGCCGTCTCAGGTTCGCACAAAGTGGAAAAATTCGTCAATCCGTATGTTGATGATGTCCTCGGCGTCAACTCACGGCTGGAAATGTCCCAGGCCCACAAGGAATTGTTGATGCGCCGGAATACCCAGCTGATGTTCAGTGGTGTTACCATGATAGCCCCTGAATCCATCAGTATTGACCCTCAGACTGTTGTAGGTGTCGACACCACTGTCCATCCTGGAGTCCATATTAGCGGTCCAAGCCGGATCGGCAGCGGCTGCGAACTTGGAAACGGCGTCATTCTCAATAACTGCAGTATCGGTAATAATGTACGAATCGGTGCGTACAGCTGCCTTGACGGTGCGGTTATCTCTGATAATTCGGCACTGGGACCATACACATCCACGAGGAATGAATAGTCCCTGAATACGGATCAAAACCCTGCCACCGTTTTTTTCTTGAGATTCAAAAAAAATACTGTACGTTGACATGCTCGTTCAAATAAATGGTAAACAAAAAGAGATTTCGACCGGGATGACGATCAAGGAGCTGCTCGATCAGTTGCAGCTTGATCCGGTCTCCGTTGTCGTTGAGTTAAACAAGACCATTCTCCGGTCGGACGATTTAACCGAACAGACGATACAAGAAGGTGATTCTCTCGAGTTGATTCGTTTTGTAGGAGGTGGCTGATATGCTGACAATAGGTGGAAAAACCTTTGGTTCCAGGCTGTTTCTGGGGACCGGTAAGTTTTCATCCTCACAAGTGATGAAGAAGGCGATTGATGCATCCGGAACCGAGATGGTTACTGTTGCCCTGCGCCGTGTGGATCTTGAAAATCCTCAGGATGATATCATGTCCGCTCTCGACAGGGACAGGTACACTTTTTTACCCAATACCTCCGGTGCGCGTGACGCACAGGAAGCCATCCGGCTGGCCCATCTCGCAAGAGCTGCATCCGGTTCCAGCTGGCTGAAACTTGAAGTGACTCCGGACCCGAGAACGCTGCTGCCCGATCCTTGTGAGACATTGGAAGCTACCCGACAGCTTGTCAAGGATGGATTTATCGTCTTACCCTATATGAATGCAGACCCAATCCTTGCTCTTCGACTCCAGGACGTCGGCGCAGCCGCTGTCATGCCACTCGGTGCGCCTATCGGTACCAACCAGGGACTGCTTACCCGGTACCAGATTGAAATCATCATAGAGCAGGCGTTGGTACCGGTTGTGGTGGATGCCGGTATCGGCGCTCCATCTCATGCCGCCTTAGCCATGGAAATCGGTGCCGACGCTGTTCTTGTCAACACCGCGATCTCAGTAGCTCGGGATCCGATCATCATGGCAGCAGCATTTATGCAGGGAGTGATAGCCGGCCGACTGGCATTTGAAGCCGGTCTTGGCACACCATCAATGACAGCCAGCGCCTCTTCACCCCAGGATGGCCAGTTGACTGAAGATCTCGGATTTTTAACCAAATGACCCTATCAATTCCAACCTTTCCAGAGCTGAATAAACAAATCCTCTCAGCCACAGCAGAAGATGTGCAATCGGCCCTTTGTGCTGCCAAGTGCAGCCCGGATCACTTGGCAGCTCTGCTGTCACCCGCTGCCGAACCGCATCTGCCCGAGATGGCCGCCCGATCGAAACAGATCACCCTTGAGCGTTTTGGAAAAACGACCCAGCTTTATGGCCCGATCTATCTTTCCAATTTCTGCACAAACAGATGTTTATACTGCGGCTTTTCGGCCGAAAACAAAATAGCCAGGAGATGTCTGACCATTGAGGAAGCGGTTCAGGAAGCAGAAATTCTGCAAAAAAGAGGATTCCAACACATCCTTCTTGTTTCCGGTGAAGCGGAAAAAATACTCGGTGTCGACTATCTTTCGGAAATCGTTCTTAAGCTTCGAGACTCTTTCGCCTCCATCTCCATTGAGGTTCAACCGCTGTCAACCGAAGAGTATCGACAGCTGTTTAAAAACGGTATCACAAGTGTTGCCGTGTACCAGGAAACATACGATCGGGATCTCTATGGTAAACTCCACTTGGCCGGTAAAAAGAAAGATTACGATTATCGGCTGGACACGCCAAACCGGGTGGGTATGGCTGGAATGCGAGAAATCGGCATTGGCGCACTACTCGGGCTGTCCGACTGGCGGTGTGAAGGATTGGCTCTCGGGCTGCATTTGAGATGGCTGAGGAAAAAATTCTGGCGTACCGGCCTGACCGTTTCCTTTCCCAGGATCCGGCCTGCCGCCGGTGAATTTGCTCCCCGTTTTCAGGTAAATGAAAGCAAATTAAGCCAGCTGATCTTCGCGTTGCGGCTCTTTGACCATGACGTCGGACTCATCCTGTCCACCAGAGAGGAAGAGCGATATCGGGACGGCATGCTGGGACTCGGTCCTACTCGGTTTTCAGCGGGCTCCTGTACCGTACCTGGTGGATACGCCAACCCGGAACTTGAAGGTGAACAGTTCAGTGTTGGTGACCACCGGTCAATTCAGGAGGTGAGCGAGATGATACGTCAAAAAGGATTTGATCCGGTCTATAAAGATTGGGATAGAGAATTTCAAACGGCTCTGACACTTGACTGACAAACATCTCACTGCAGTATTGACTTTAAATTTATCAACAAGAATACATTTTCTGTTCTACCTTTTTGAAAACACAACGACGTTATAGTAATGTAAGGTCAAGTTGATTGTGTTACAGTGCTTTTTTTCCGCACCATCTGTGACTTTTCAACGCCTTGAATAGATTAGTAGCGGTTCAACAACAAAATTTCCAAACAGGTTATAAAATGAGCGACATTAAAAAGATGTACAGTACAATTCTCGGTGATCGTTTTCCCATGGAGATGACCATTTCTTTTGATGATCAGACTCTTGTTTATCGGAAAAGAACATGGAAAATTACCATGGAAGACGACACTGTCGATGAGCGGGGTGTTCGCTACGGCGAGAATCCCGACCAGGAAGCGGCCCTTTACGAATTGGTTAACGGCAATCTGGCCCTTGGTGATTGTTCCTTTATTGAACCAGGGAACGGCCTGGTATCCGCCATCACCGCTGAAGATATGCTGCAGGTCGGAAAACACCCGGGCAAAATCAACCTCACCGATGTCGACAACGGTCTGAACATCATCAAATACATGGTCAATCAACCGGCCGCCGTTATTCTCAAACACAATAATCCATGCGGCGCTGCCATCGGCGACAATCTTGCCGATGCCTATAACAAGGCAAACAGGACCGACCGCATTGCCGCCTTCGGCGGTGCTGTGATCGCCAGTCGGGCCATCGATAATGAGACCGCCAAGCTGATGGCTGACAATTATCTCGAAGTCGTCTGCGCTCCCGACTTTGAGGATGGCAGCCTTGAGATTCTCGCTTCCAGGAAAAACCTGCGGGTCATTCGTATGGCTGCTATCGACCGGTTGGCTGATTTCGAGAAATACAGATTTGTCGATTTCAAGAGCCTGATCGACGGGGGTATCATCGTCCAGCAGTCCGCTGTTAATTCCATTCGCTCAATTAACGATTTACAACCGGCAACCGCTACATGGAAAGGCAAAGAATTCAACTGCGACCGAGAGCCGACACAAAGAGAGATTGATGATATGATATTCGGCTGGGCGGTTGAACATGGCGTCACCTCCAATTCCGTACTGTATATTAAAGACGGCTGCACCGTCGGTATCGGTACCGGCGAACAGGACAGGGTCGGTGTTGCTGAGATCGCCGTACACAAAGCCTATATCAAGTATGCAGACATCCTCTGTTTTGATAAGCATGGTATTCCCTATGCCGACATGGCACTGGAAATTGCCCAAGGCAAGCGAGACCAATCAGACAAAGAGGAAATAGATGCCCAAGTGGTTGAAGACCGTGCCGGGCTGCCCGGATCTGTCATGATCTCGGACGCCTTCTTCCCATTCAGAGACGGCGCTGATGTCGGTATCAACCAAGGCGTCTCGGCCATCCTTCAGGCAGGCGGCTCTATGCGGGATTTCGAGGTCATCCAGGCCTGCAATGAGGCTGATCCCAAAGTTGCCATGATGTTCACAGGGCAACGGTCATTTAAACACTGATTGTCAGCTGCGTAGGACCTGGAGATGCTCACTTTCCAGGTCCTAAGTTGTTTGGTCTAGAATCTGAATCCATGAGTATTCGATAGCACAATATTGCTGGATATTTCCTCGACATATCAATAGGTTGTTTGCAAAAATAACCTGTTTCGTCATGGACTGAGGCTGAAATAAAATATAGAAATGCTCTCACTCTCTTCAACAGTTGTAAAAAAAGATGCGTTGCTGGAAAGCTCGGTTGACAATGAAATAATCCTTCTTTCCACTCAAAACAGTCAATCATACGGACTGAACCCTACAGGCAGTCGCATATGGGAACTCCTCAATAAACCGATATCAATCGGCGAAATTATCCAACGGATTACAGAAGAGTTCGGCGTGGCTGAAAGCGATTGTCAAAAAGACGTGCTTTTTTTTATTAACAGTCTCGACAGCGAAAAGTTAATTGATATCAAAAACTGATCAATGACTCTTACTCAGATGCCAGAATAAAAATACGTGTTATTCAGCCGATTATTATCATCCCTATTTATATCTCAGCATTGTAAATACCTTTCCCCGTCGCTCTCGGGTTCTTTTTTTTGCATTATACCGTCGCAATAATACGCTTTTATCAAAAAGTGTTGCCGTTTGTGTTATATAAAAATAACCAACTGCAATCCGACTGACACTTGGTCAACGGATAAAAAAGACCAACTCGTTTTTTCGATGACCACAAATCACAACAAAAGACGATTTCACTACTTAGCATTCGGCCTCCATATCCTATCCGAGATAGAGTTACCGGAACTTTTAGTAAACACAGATGACCATACATTTGATGTGCAAATAGCTGTTTCCACATCCCGGCAATACCATAAAGAAACCAGAGAAAACAGCCAGGGTTGGGATATAACACCTGACCGCTTTGTGCTTTTGGCTGATAAAATTGGTCGTTTTACAGTTCGGAATGGGAAGAGAATAATCGTCGAGATCCAACAAGGCGTAGATCTCGACATCGTAAGGACCTATCTCCTCGGTACCTGTTTTGGTGTCCTTTTCCACCAAAGAGGTCTACTGCCACTTCATAGCAGTAGTGTTGCCGTAGAAGGGGGAGCAGTTCTTTTTTCAGGTCCCGTTGGGACCGGCAAATCTACCCTTGCCGGAGCTTATCACAATGCGGGATATAAGGTTTTAGCCGATGATGTCAGTGTACTATCTATATCCGACAAAGAAAGACCACTTGTTTACCCGGCCTATCCGCAATTGAAAATCAGCAATGCCAGCGCTGAGGCTCTACGGATAAACACATCACAGCTTCGTCATATTTCTTCAAGTGACGACCGCTATCGACTGCCTATCCATAGCCGATTTCAGCACAGCCCATTACCTCTTGCCGCTATTTTCATCTTGGAGAAGCACAAAAGGAATTCGTTTTCATACGAAATTCTTACTGGTTATGATAAGTTTATCCAGCTAATGATGAATACTTACCGTTACTTTATGGTTAAAAATTTAGGATGTTTCACATCTCACTTCAGCAACTGTTCTGCTCTATTAAACAAAACCCCACTTATTAGAGTCTTCCAACCCCAAAACACCACTGAACCAGGAGAAACCGTCCATTTCCTCCAACGCAATTCCCATATTCTCTATGGAGCACATCGTCCAACAACTTAGATTGAAAATCACAAGAGTTCCCCTTGCAGATCGATTCCTCTTTCTCACTTTACACTTCGGCAATCATTACATGTATGATTCATCAAACCAATCACCCCATCCCTGTCGGACCAATTTCCTGGTAAGGGTTTCATCGTTGACGATGGTTAGATAAGTGTTTATATTTTATAGGAGTTAGTACTAATATGTGGAGTCATCTACTTCGCTGCCTCTTTTTTTCTTCAGAGAGTTGAGAAAACATCAATAATGGATCTGATGTCAAAACCTATACAGAATCCTTCAGTCCACGAACGTCAGATCGTTGAAGGAGAGATGATTTTGATGAATGGTGACACTGCGGTCTCATTAGCATTAACGAACGAGACCGCACTCATTACCTGGAAACTGGTGGATGGAAGAAGGAGCATAAAAGATATTATCAAGGCAATTGAATCCCATTTTGAAACTATTCCCGACACAATTACAGACGATATTATTGATCTTCTTGAACTGCTAAGTGAAGATGGTTTTGTTGGTTTTGAGCTAAAAACAGGACTAGAACTTGCATAAGTATTTCCATTCAATCAGCATGAGTTAACAGCAGCTATGAGTACTAGAACAGTATATCAGACCAACCCGGTCGTCTCCTGTGGAAACGAAGAAGATGGTGCCATACTCTTCAACCCGGATACCAATGTCAGTTCAATAGTCAACCTGACCGGTGTTGAACTCTGGACCTTCCTCGAGACACCCCACACCATCCATGAAATTGCTGATCATATCGTTCGGACATACAAAGATGTTACCGTTGAACAGGCCACTGAAGATGCCGAATCGTTCATCGAAGCTTTAGGTCCTGATTTTCTTTTGAAAAAGCAAAATGACAACTGAACAGCATTCACCAATTCCAGACCCGGTTGTTCCTCCGGCTAAATTGCCTCTTCGGCCGCAGTCGATAGACCTTTCGCTAACAGGTCGTTGTAATTTGCGATGCAGGTACTGCTTTTATAACGATGAAATGGTTGCCTTAGACGATCTGTCGACCGATCGTTGGCTTTCATTTTTTCAAGAGCTTGGCGAACTTGCCGTCCAAAGTGCGATCCTTAGTGGTGGAGAGGTATTCACCCGTCCGGACTTATTTGAACTCATCGATGGACTGATTGCCAATAAGATGCGGTATTCTATTTTGACAAATGGTACGCTGATTACTGAGAAAACAGTTACGGCTTTTGACACAGGCAAACGTCGTCTACGCCTGGACTCCATCCAAGTCTCCATTGACGGCTCAACAGCCGACATACACAATAAGAGTCGACCACCAGAGAGCTTTCACAAAGCTGTTCAAGGTTTACGGTTACTAGTAGAAGCTGGCTTTCCGGCTACCGTCCGAGTAACAATCAATCGCCACAACGTGGATGACCTGGAAAACATCGCTGCTTTTTTATTGGATGATATCGGATTGGCCGGCTTCAGCACCAACGAAGCCGATACTATGGGAACTGCACGCTGTTATGGTCAAAATATAACTTTGACGAAAACGGAGCGTAAACAGGCCAGCAATACATTAATTACACTGAAAAAAAAATATAACAATCGTATCACTGCCAATGCCGGACCACTAGCCATCGAAAATCATTTCATAGAAATAGAAACAGCTCTATCAAACGGTGACACTTCGCTTTCAGGCAGAGGTACCTTAAATTGCTGTGGTGGGGTTTTTAATAAGATGGCAATTCTCCACGACGGCACCATGGTCCCTTGCAATATGCTACCCACATTGACAATGGGCAAAATAGGAAAAACCTCTGTTCAGGAGACCTGGCTGCACCATCCCTCCATTAACGTCGTGCGTAATCGACAGTTCATATCGATTAACAAAGTATCGAATTGTGAAGGTTGCGAATATACGGGCTTCTGCCATGGAGGCTGCCCTGCCACCGTAATGGCAAAAACAGGGCAACTCCACGGCATCGATCTTGCATACTGCTATCGTGAATATTGCAAAGGAGAAACTCAATGAGCGTTTGTGATTCCAACGAGGTTCACAAAAATAAAACAAAAGACCTGGACGACCTGCCTGAAGGAGTACCGCAGCTGAATACCTTTTACCTCTATCTCTCCAACAGTTGCAATCTTGCCTGTCGACACTGCTGGATAGTACCCCGTTTTATTGATGGTCAACCCGACCCAGGCGACACAATTGATTTCAACCATCTGCAAGATGCTATCATAGAGGCCAAACCCTTAGGTCTAAACCGTATAAAATTAACGGGCGGTGAGCCACTGCTTCATCCGGATTTCAAAAAAATTGTCAGTTTCATTACACATCAGGATCTCTCGTTATTCATGGAGACCAACGGCACTCTCATCACACGTCAAATTGCCCGCTTCCTGAAAAATAAATCCAACATGGAGCATATCAGTATCTCCATTGATGGGAAAGACAGCTTCACCCACGACAGCTTTCGGGGTGTAGATGGTGCGTTTGATAGAGCAATACAAGGTATTGACCATTTAGTTGCCGCCGGTTACGATAATGTTCAGGTTATCATGTCCGTTCATCGATCAAACTTAGAACAGATAGAAAATGTAGTTCGTCTTGCCGCCAACCATGGGGCAGCGTCTGTCAAGTTCAACCCGGTACTGAAGAGTGGTCGCGGTATAGAAATGGAACGGCACAACGAAACCCTGAAATTTCACGAAAGAATGGAGTTGTCCAAGTATATTTCTGAAGACTTAGCAATCAAATTGCAAGGTGATCGGGTACAAATTAACCTAATACTTTATAATCCGCCGGCCTTGTCCCCTATCAACGAATTATTTCACCATAAAGGACAAACCGGCAATTGCGGCGTGCTGAATATTCTTGGTATCCTTGGCAGCGGTGAAATTGCACTATGCGGAATTGGCCTCCACATACCGGAGTTAACATATGGATATTTAGGCCAACACTCCATACGTGACATCTGGCTGAACCATCCAACCATTTTACAATTACGCAAGAATCTAAATGATATTAATAACTACCCTGGGATTTGTGGGGAATGCAAACTTGCAAGGCTCTGTCGGACAGGCTGCGTCGCTCAGAATTATTTAGACAACAAAAAGCTGGTTTCGGCAGATTTACTTTGCGAAAAAGCACAGCAACTAAACCACTTCCCTGAAACCAGAAAAAACAGTAAAGTAACAGAAACGAATTGATCGATTATTCAAACATTATATAGGAGAGGGACGATGACAGACAAAAAGAAACCCGAACAAAAGAATGACGACCGCCCCATATACATTCCCCCAAAAATTATGCGTCTGGATGATATGCATATCGGTGTTGGTGCAGAATGTCCTGGTGGCAACTCTCCAGTTAGCGCTAGTTGCGGTTATGGTGGTGGAGCTGGATCTTGTCCAGTCGGAAATGGAGGTGGATGAAATGCATATCAGTGTTGGTGCAGAATGTCCTGGTGGTAACTCTCCGACAATACAAATTTGCGGTTATGGTGGCGAATAGCGCTGTCAATTAAGAGGAAATCCGTTGTCGATGTTGTCTTCTGACCGGAAGGCTGGCAAGCAGCATATAAGCCTTCAACTCAACAACCACCAATGGCAGGTTTGGGCAGGTAATGATGGCGCATCCGGCATTGTGGCTACTCTTGCAAGTATCATAATGGCATCAAAAGCCAGCCCCCTTTCTCCTACACAACCATCATCAAAGTTGGTAAAGCATAAGCTGATGGTATTTACAGATTCTGAATTGAAAGAATCTTCCACAACGACTTATCTATTGACTCCGGAACTCTGTATTACAGGCCCACCTTCCAGCAACGACATGCTCACCGACGCAATGTCACAGGTTGCATTAACTATTGCCCGGACCGAATTATTTGATGGAGCGTTGCTTATCCATGGAGCCTTAGCAGAAGTTCCCGCACGTTCAGGCGGGGGCGGTATCCTGCTCGCTGGACCCTGCTCCGTTGGCAAGACAACCGCCAGCAACCGTCTACCATTACCATGGCGCTCTGCAAGCGATGACGCCTCCCTGATCTTGCTCGACAAAAAAGGCCAATATCATGCTCACCCGTGGCCGACCTGGAGCCGCTTTCGCAACACAACAGGCGATTATTCCCCAAATGACACATGGGATGTTCAACGCGGCCTTCCACTTCGAGCCATTTTTTTCTTAACTCAATCAGCAAAAGATCACGTGACCCCCCTTCCTTCCACATATGCATGGACGTGTCTTCTTGAAGCCGTACGTCATGTTTCTCGGCTAATGAGCTGGGGCCTCTCCAATAAGCAAGCCCACTCCCTTCATAAAAGGATGCTTAACAACATAGAATCACTTATTCAAGTAACACCTATATACAAACTCAATATTAGCCTCAACGGCACTTTCTGGAAAAGAATTGAAGAGACCTTTGCTTACCAAACCATCGTCAAGCCAATCTCACCTTCCCCAACTGTTGCCAAACCAAAGAACAATAGTTTGCAGGACAAGGAAATTGCGAATGGAGCTTTTATAATTAGCTTTATGGGATCCAGCATGCATCCAACTCTGCAACACTCAGACTTACTTAAAATAAAACCTTACAAAGAACACCCTATAAAACAAGGGGATATAATCTACTTCCAACCTCCAACAGGTGGTACTAAAATAGTTCACCGCATTGCGAAAATAACTCAAACCGGCATAGTAACACGGGGTGACAACAATATTACCAATGACCCATATCTAATAAAAAAGGATTATATTCTAGGTAAAGTAACCATAAGATGGCGGCACAGCAAACCCCGAAATATTTCCTGCGGTTACAAAGGAACATTGATTGCTTATTACTGCTGGTTTCGTCACCGGATATATCACTCTTTTGCCCTCTTTTTACGAAAAGCATACAGGCAGTTTACCACTAGTACACTTCTAAACAAACCGATTCCAAGATCTTTTCATCCACAAATCTTTGAGTTCAAACAACGACTCTTTCCATCAAGACTTAAACTGATGGTAAGGGGCCGAGTAATTGGCCAATACAACTATAAATTGCGAGAATGGCAAATCAAACCACCCTGGCGGCTTTTTGTTGATGAGACACTGTTGCCGAAAGTCAAGTGACTCATGAAACATCAACACGTCCACACACTAAGAGATACAAGTGTTTTCAATTTTCCGGAAAACCGTATTTGTTTTCCGGAAAACCACACATCCGCCATGTTATTTACAATTTAGACACAATATTTCGAGAAATATTAACGTATTGCAAAACAATCGTACTTGGCATATTTGTTGCAACAAAATGAGCAAGGATACATACCCGTGGAGAGCAATAAACGATTTACCTGTTTAAACATATTAAGGAGGAGATGTGATGAAGGCTAAAATTCAGATTTTTATGGTATTAACGGTTGCCCTGTTTTTTACCACAGGGGCAATGGCAGCAAATTTCACAATAGATGACAGATACGACCAAAACGGTATTTACTGGGGTGGCCACGCTTTTAGTGGAAATAGTTACTCTGGAGGTGGTGACCTGGTTGGTACCCCAGAGCAATTTGAAATAAGCCAGGTAGATGTCAATATCTCACAGTATTATCGCCAATATTATCATTTACAAATTGACATTCACTCGGTTTTTATGAGCTATTTAAACAATAATCCGTCCTCCCCTGTCGAATTCGGAGATGTTTTCTTAAGTAATGATGGTTGGAACCCAGACACAACCGGTGTGAATCATGAATTTGACACACCACTTAATGGGGAAGATTGGGAATATGTACTGGTTCTTGATGATCATACATTTTCTACTACTTCTGGAACATTCGATCTGTACGCAGTAGATGAAAACATGATTCTTAATTCTGATGATCTACTTGATCCATCGATTGGTATTCGTGCTGGTCAGGAGGTACAGTACGACATAACCGGCCAGCAACGTTTAAATTACCGGTCTTGGCAGCAAGGTAACTGGACATGGTACAACTGGGATACCCCTGATGCAAGCGATGATTATTTAACTCTTACCATGTACTACTACTGGGGATATCTTGGCTTGGATGATGATATGGGAATCCATGTGACAATGACATGCGCCAACGACATTGTCGAGGGTGGCGATGAAATTCCCGAACCGGCTACCATGATGCTCTTCGGTGTCGGGCTTGCCGGATTGGCAGGCAGCTCTATCAGAAGACGAAAGAAGAAGTAGATCCTCCTTATACCTCTCACATCCCTCTTGTATTAGAAAAGGGTGCAGGGATCATTCCCTGCACCCTTTTTTTTTGGCTGTCCAACTCAACTATCAACAATCATTATTTACAGTATGACGAAGCTTGTAGTGCAATAACGGATTGGGTAGGACAACAGAGCCCTGTATAAAAGCCGCTTCTTTTCTCCAGCTACCGACCAGCCGCCTGGAAGCTCATACAGAGGCAGGCAGTTTACACGTTACAAGTAAATAAATCCATCTTTTTACTCACTTACCCCTTAAACAAGCAAACAGCCACATGTGAAAGCCGGTGGGTTACTCAGCGAAGCAGTTTTGTTATCTCAACTAACTGTATTCGGGAGTTCAATTGCGGCATACAACCGGAAAGAGCTTGAAGGGTTTCCTTGTTTGGATGACCTATGCCCACGGCAAATCCTTGTTTCTCAGCAACTGCAACCAACTTATCAAGTTGGTTGCACACTTTCTCTTCTTCCAGGAAATTATCAAGAAAAACATGCCTTCTGGCCGACTCAACACCCATTTCCTTTGCCAGGAGATGGCCAACGCTTTTTGACGTGGTAAAGGAATCCACATAGAAGAGCTTTTTTTCCTTAATCAGCGTTAGCAGATTTATCATCGCCTCACGATTCTCTGTATACAATGAGCCCATATGATTGTTGACACCGATGGCATGGGGGACGCTAGCCAGGTTTTTTTCAAACAGCTCTCTGACTTTTGTCTGTTCTTCACCCAGGTACAACGCTCCCGGTCCTGGGTTCCACTCTTTGCCTCTAGGCTGCAGCGGCAGATGAAGAAGTATTGTTCGCCCAGCCTTATAGGCTATGTCATCTAACAGTCGAGTAAAAGGGGCAAGGGGGAGAAACGAAAAAGACAACTCCATATCCAGCGCCAGAAACTTTTGCCCCAATTCTTTATCGTGGCCCATATCGTCGATGATAATGGCAACCAGTGGCTTGCCTTTCTGGAGATTTGCCTTCTTGTTAACGGCCTCTACTACTGCCGGAGAAACAGGAGAAAACGGCTCTTCAAAGATTATGGAATACTGCTTCTGTTGCTTCACTTCCTCAGCCAATACTGTTCGAAAAAAAATAACATAGCCGGTCACCAGGAGAGTAAAAACACAAAAGCAGACTACCGCAAGGGTTGTCAGCCATCGCTTAAATCTCCCGGATAGCAACTCATTCGAGCGCTTTGTTATCCGTCTCTTCTTTTTTTTCGCCATTACCCGATCCTTTCCGCACGGTGATATCAAGCCGTTTTCCTCTATGGTATCTCTAAGAGGATCGGTAATTACACCCTATATTTTTTTGTTGTTGTAAGTCGCTGCAGGAATGTTACTTTTCCCTGGTCAAGACATAGAGGGCCAGTTCTTCCAGGATAGAAAAAGCATGGCTGTCACAACGCGACTTATATGGGGAAAGATGGCCTAAGGCCTGATCAATGAGTTTTTGGGCCTTCTTTCTGCTATCGACAAACCCGTTCCGGCTGGAAATCAACTCATAAATATCATAAAACGCCTTTTTCCGTTTTTCCTTCGAGGCCAATATCTCCATGAAATGCTTTTTTTCATCGCTGGACACTCTGTTCAAGGCATAGATCAAGGGAAGTGTGATCTTCCCTTCAGCCAGGTCGTTAC
>CAZUUJ010000003.1:25812-89522 GCA_964623625.1 uncultured Desulfocapsaceae bacterium | reverse complement strand
ATTTCCGAGAGATCAAAAGAAATCACAAACCAAAAGAGTATGTATCTGGTGAGTCATTCACTTATCTCGGCAGAAATTACCGTTTAAAGGTCGACTTCAACAACGTTAATGCTCCTGTAAAACTGGTTAATGGCAGATTTTATGTCAATGTGCAGCCCGAACTATCTCAAAGAGAAAATGACCAGGCGATAAAGGACAAGTTGACTGAATGGTACAGGGAACATGCGGTTGTCCGATTGCGGGACAAGACAAGGCGCTATGCCAGACAGATGAATGTTGCTCCTGTGTCAGTAGGAGTGAAGAGTTATAAAAGCAGATGGGGGAGTTGCCACTCCGATGGACGAATCTATTACAACTGGAGGATAATCATCGCTCCTCACTCGATCGTGGATTACGTGGTTATCCATGAACTCTCTCACTTAGTTTATGGTAATCATAGTAAGAAATTTTGGAAGTTTGTTGAGAGTATTATTCCAGATTATACTGACAGGAAGGAGTGGTTGAAGATAAATGGAAGTGGATTGAAGATATAAGTCCTTATTGAGTAGCTGCAAATGACGGATTCTGAGCTTATTAATGACTTCATTCGCGTTGAAAAGACACTAGCTGAAATTCGTATCCTCGTCCGGGAAATTAGCTGGGATGGCCCTCATACACCTATTTCAAGATGGAAGAACGGTGCAAGTTTATCCCCAACGGTATCAGAAGCGGACATCCAAGATGCTTTAGCTGGAATGCTTGATGATCCTTCGTACTTCCGTCGATGTACTGAATGTGGTAACCGAAATCCTATTGGTTGGATGCATGATGAGTGCATCTGCCAGGGATGTGCTGAAAGAAACCATGGTGTTGTGTATTAATCTAATGTGGTCGTCTAACAAGTCGCTTCCAGCCGCCCGCTTCGCTCTCGCTCAGCGGGCATCGGCGGAGCTTGTCGTTATCTTTACCAAGGAAATTGTATGAGCAAAATTCTTATACCTGCCCAGAGTCCTGAAGACTGGAAACAGTTTCTTGCTGAGCCTAAAAAACATTGGAAGACAGGGTATTCTGCTCGTTCTCTCGCTTATTGCTGGCAAGAAGCAGATGGTATTCCTCCAGATATTATCGAAGTTTTATCACAAGTTTCGTCTTTGAAAAATCTAAAGACAATATTTGCAATTCCTGAATACAAGGTGCCTCTACGTGGTGGATCGGCAGCATCACAGAATGATGTATGGGTGTTGGCTGAAACCAAAGAAACTTTAATTTCTATTGCGGTGGAAGGTAAGGTATCTGAGACTTTTGGCCCTACGGTTGGTGAATGGTACCAGACCAAGACGTTAGGAAAAGAAAAAAGATTACGCTTTTTATGCACAGAACTTGGGTTGTCAGTTCCACCTCCTCCAAAACTCCGTTATCAACTTCTGCATCGTACTGTATCAGCTGTAATAGAAGCAAAACGTTTCAGGACTAATGAGGCTGTAATGGTAGTGCATACCTTTAGCAGGTCAAATGAGTGGGTTGAAGATTATAATTATTTTTTATCTCTATTCGGTTTAGAGGGTGAAGTTGATAGAGCAGTTTCTGTAGCAATACCCAATGAAATAAATTTGAGTTTTGCTTGGGTGCAGGGAGCAGAAAAGTATCTAAAATCATAATAAAAAAAGATAATAAATCACTCCAGTGGAAAAAATCGGCCTAGGAAACGGATAGATTATACTTCCGTTTGAAGCTTTACCTGGATTCTATCCCTTGTGCAACGCACCCTTTTTACCACTGAGTTCAACCGTTAAATTTATAAAGGAACCATGCCGCTACACAATTTAACCGAGATTGAACTGAGGCAGCATTGCAAGGAAGCTGTGGAAGCTCTTGAATTCTGGTTGAGGAGAGTAATAGATATTACATTAGCTCCAGAGTTTGGTCCCGACTACATCAATGCAAAATCTGGTATAAATGATCAGCATATAATCAAAAAGTCTATAAGGGATAGCATTCAAAGTCGTGCATCATCTGACCCAAGACGATACCCGCGAATGGTCGATGCCATGCTGCTCGACGAAGAGATCGACATTATCTGTCATCCCGATTTGTACAGAAGTTTCTTCAAAGGATATTTTGAGAATTCATTTCCGCTAGGGAATGAACAAATAAGGAATTGTTTGCGCAAGGTTCTGGAGCCCAGGAATAATCTTTCCCATGCCAATCCGATTAGTGTTCGACAAGCTGAGCAAGTAATTTGTTATTCACATGACATTATTGATTCAATTAAAGATAGACTAAGGGAGAGAAACTTGGAAAGAGAATATAATGCTCCTACCATAATCAAGGTTTCTGACTCTAGGGGATTTGTTTTTCATGATTCACAGATTAGAAGAAATAACACTGGTCGTGGAGGTATTGATTTAACTGGTGACCAATCCACTTATTTGAGGTCTGGTGATACAGTGGGAGTAGAAGTGGAAATTGATCCTAGCTTTCCTGTTGAAGAATATAGTGTCGACTGGATTACCCCTGAAGGGATAAATGTACAAAAGTACAACTCTAATAGAAGGGTGGTTTTATCTTTGAGAGATGAAAATGTTAGGGTTGATTTCACAATTTATTGCAAAGTAGTTTCTAATAAGGGTTGGCATAGATGCGGTGATGTCGATGATTGTGTCGGAATTACATATAAAGTGCTGCCGGAAATTTAACAAAGTATTGCAGCGGACGAGCCGCTAAATGTGACGTTAGGGCCACGAAAATAAATATGACACTTGAAGATCAAATATCCCAAATCACTAATCCTCAGGAGTTCACAAGGCTATGTAATACTATCTTGACGGAAAGATACGGCAATGAATTCCAGGTGATAGATGGTACTAGGTCGGATGATGGTAATGATGGGTATGTGAACTCAGAAAAGAGAATTATTGCAATGCATTGCCCAATCAAGCCTGAACGCAAAACTGATGCTGATTACCTAAAAAAAATCCGAAGAGACCTAGAGAAGGCACAAAAACTTAGGGATTCAGGAGCATATGAGGTAGAGAAATGGACGTTTCTCACCCCACGAAAATTAAGCAACAAGGTTATCGTTGAAATGCGCCAACTAGCAGATTCAGCTGGACTACATGCCAACCATCAAGAATCCACATTTTTAGCTTCAGAGTTAACAAAAAATAAACATCTAATAAATGAATTCCCAGACCTTCACATTTTTGGGATTGATAATAAGCTTGATGAAATACTTGAACTTCTCAAGTCAAAAAACATCCAAGATGAGCAAGCAGAGGAAGAAATAGATAACGAGCACGTATACAAAGGGAAAATAGAAAATCAGGAAGAAATGGATCAAGTATTAAAAATCAGAAGAGATCCAAAAAATGAAAACACGAAGCCTAAACTAAAAACAATTTATTATAAAACAAAAGATCTAACCGTTAAGTTGAACGCACTTCTTGGATTGCTAGATTTTTATGATCCGATAGAAGATTCTGCTGAAGATATGGTGCAGTTATGCCATGAGGGCATAGCTATTTCCAAAAATCTCAATGCATCATCTGCAATGGCGCACATTCTTTCACAGAAAGGTTATTTTATTTCCTTCATATATTCTCAACTAGATATGAATACAGCATTTCAGATTATGGCAGATAACGCGATAGGATTTCAAACCCTTACAGAAGAGTATCGGCAAGAAGTAAATAATCGTCTAGCAGCACTGAAGAAAGATTATGATAGCGCTTTTCGTGATGCGATAAACCTTTCTAAATCTAATAACGATTATTATGCTTTGGCCTCTGTCCTCATTTTCATTGGTAATGCAGCTGGGCAACGCGCATTGTATTTGCAAAATTTGAATGTAAAAGAACGGGTTGCATCTGAAAAAGCCATATTTAGGCGAGCTTTCCAAACTGCTAAAGAAATATACGATGCCTTCAATGATGAGCTTGCTTCAGCAAATGCATTATATAATTTGGCGAATCAAATTAGATTTTTTGGGGAAGAGAAAATAGCCATGGAATTGACAAAAGAAGCACTAGGAGTTGCTGAAAAATATGCCGATCACAGGCTACAGCAACGAGCAGGGTTGTTAATTGATAGACTTGAAACAGGCAAGATACCTAACTATGTTGCTGGTGAACGGAGAGAATGAATAAGTCCTGCCCTAACCATCGTATCGAACTGACCGGGAGAGGCTGCGCGGCGCTAATCGCGGCTAGTCCGGGGCCGGCAGCTTATGCAAAACGTTAAATGGATTCAGCATGCTAAGTAAAGAAATTGGTTGCGTATAGGTTGCAGAATAAAGCAAAATAGGGATAACTTAATGAAAGTTACCCCTAATAATTTCAACTAGTTACAAGTCTCTAGCTAATCTCGCCTTCGGCATCAGATTTTCTAACCTGATGCACATTTTCTATAGTTGATTTGTTTCAAGGTCTAACATATCAACGAGTAAAAAAAGGGGAGGCGTAGTCAAGCGGCTTAACATAGTCTCAACCTTTTTTCTGCAAGAAATTTGAAATATTTCGATATCTTTTCTATCAGGATGTGGAAGAGAAATAGTATTACTATTTATAAGAATTATGCTGTTGTGGTAGACAGAGTGGTAGACGAGCAAATATCTGGAGAAAAAACAAGAGCTCAAGAGCAAACCTGAACCCTTGTTATTATTGGTTGGTGACCCCAAGGGGAATCGAACCCCTGTTTTCGGCGTGAGAGGCCGACGTCCTGACCGCTAGACGATGGGGCCATTGGGATACAATCTGGATTCGTGAACTTATTACTTGACTACCTGATGCTTGTCAAGTCTCATTTCCATTCTCCGATGATTGAACGGCAGCATTCCGTCCGAAAAGCTCGGTTTTCACCTTGAGCCAGGCGGCAGCCTCTTTGTTCAATGCTTCCGACCCGCATCGCCATCGCCAGTTTCCAGTGCTGGTTGAGGGAATATTCATTCTACAGTCGCTCCCGTAACCAAGAACATCCTGCAGTGGAACAATAGCAAGGGCAGCGATTGAGCCAAAGGCCAGGTGAATCAGATCGTGGTGGATCGGGGAAGAGTCATGTTGGACCCGGTTAGCATACATTTTGATCCTTTTGCGATCGTCTTCGGATATATTGTCGCTGAGAAACCAACCGAGTGTGGTGTCGTTATCATGGGTACCGGTGTAAATCACGCAGTTGCGGGTAGTGAAATTGTGAGGAAGAAAGCTGTTGTCCGCGTTGTCGTCAAAGGCGAACTGCAGGATTTTCATCCCGGGAAATCCTAATTTGTCACGCAGTTGTTCTACTTCTTTGGTTATGAGGCCGAGATCTTCGGCGATAATGGGAATATCTCCCAGCTCCCGGTAAAGATCCTTGAAAAAACGTTCTCCAGGGCCGTTGAGCCATTCACCGTTAATAGCGGTTTCTTCCTCAGCCGGAATTGACCAGTAATCGGCAAAGCCTCTGAAATGATCGATCCGTACAATATCGGTCAGTTTGAAGTTTATCTGAAACCGCTTTTTCCACCAGACGAACAATTTATCCTGAACGGCTTTGCTTTTCGATTGCCAGCGGTAGAGCGGGTTGCCCCATCGTTGTCCGGTTGCAGAGAAGTAATCCGGCGGAACACCAGCTATATGGGTTGGCCTGTTGGTATCGGGATCAATCTGAAAGAGATCGCGATTGGCCCACACGTCCGCACTGTCGGCACCCACATAGATTGGAATATCTCCAATGAGTTTGATATCTTTTTCTTCGGCTTTCTTCCTTAAAAGATCCCATTGGCTGAAAAAGAGGTATTGTTCGAAGCGGAAATAATCAATCTCGGGTTGAAGTTCATGCCGAATCGACTTCATAGCCGCAGGGGCACGCTCGGCGATCTCTTTTGGCCAGTCGAACCATCCCTGATGAGAATATTTTTTCTTCAGGGCCATGAAAAGACTGTAGTCGTCCAACCAGTCGTTGTTGTCGATAAACTGAAAAAAGGCCTCCTCCTTCTTATGTTTGCAGAGTGCAAACGCCTCCTCAATTATTGTTCCCTTAAAAGAGGTGATTTGGTCATATCGGATACGATGGGTATCAAATTCAGGCAGATTGTCTATCCTGTTTGGTTTGATGTACCCCTGTTCGATAAGCAGTTCGCAGGATATTAAAAGCGGTGAGCCTGCAAAAGCCGAACAGCTCATATATGGTGAATTGTCAAAGAACGAATAGGTGGGGCCAACGGGCAGAAACTGCCAGAATCGCTGTCCGGCCTGTTCGAGAAAGTCGAGAAAACGGTAGCTCGCGTGGCCGATGTCTCCGATGCCAAACGAAGATGGGAGGGAGGTGATATGGGCCAGGATACCGCTTGCCCGTTCATCAATTAAAAAAGATTTCATAAATACGTCGTTCCGATTTGAAATGAAAAGTTTTAGGTGATAACCTGTTTCCAGGAGAATAATGTATCGTAGATTTTGAGTTATTTAAACCTCGATGCTTATCAGAAGCAGTTTTTCAGCCATTCAGGTTTTCAGATGGTTGATTCTCCCGCAAACATTACTACTGTATCATATCAATATATGTCCTACTCATCATTCTCTACCGATACAGTTTGCTTGGTTCCATTATGTCAGGGTGAAGGATGTTATTATTTGTTTGCCATTACTATTAATTTAAATTATAATTACAGATTTTTGCTGGGCAGCTGTTAACGCTTCAGCTCTGGAGTCAGAAATTTGCTTATTTTCGGTTAGTTACAAGCTATTTCTCAGACCGATGTTATATCAAAAGATTGGCGGAGTTGTTTAAAAGTGCTTACGGAATTAAAGGAAAATCTTTTAAAAATTGGTGAGATTGAAGGGTGTATCTCATTTGATCAGCTCAATGAGTTGATTCCTGATGAAATAATCGATACCGATGTTATAGAAAAGATTTTTGATTTTCTCGGTATTCATAGTATCGAAGTTGTCATTGCCGATAAAACCGGAAAGAGAAAGACCCTGTCCGGGGAGGCCTGGAAAGAGCAGACCCAGGATGACGACGGGCAGGATGATCTGATCGATGACACCCTCATTAGTGACGAAACCCACGAGGCGGAGGAAACCACAACAACGTATCTCCGTGAAATGGGGCGCTTCGACTTGCTGACTCCCGAAGAGGAAGCCAAATACTCAAAAACGATTCGGGAAGGTTTCGACTCAATCATTCATGCCATCCGAATCATTAATTCCGGGCTTCCGGAAATTGAGCTTCTAAAGAATCGAATTGATCTCTGGGAGAAGAGGGACCCGACCCTTAAACCCAAAAAGCAGCAGCTTAATCTGATGAGATATTCCATCATCAGTACTGCAAAGAAGTATCCGGACAAACGTTATCTCTTCGAGTTACAGGCTATTCTTGAAGCGTACAGTCGGTCCATCGAGACAGCCAAGGACATCATGATTCGTGCCAATCTCAGATTGGTCGTCTCCATTGCCAAGCGGTATATGCATCAGGGACTCACTCTCGCCGATCTCATTCAAGAAGGGAATCTGGGACTTATGAGGGCGGTTTTTCGCTTTGATTATACCAAGGGGAACAAATTCTCAACCTATGCCAGTTGGTGGATCAGGCAGGCCATAACAAGGGCTATTCTGGATAAAACCCGTACAATCCGACTGCCGGTTCATTTCCTCGAGTTGCGAAGCCAGTTCTTTAAGGCTTTTTACGCACTGTTTAAGGAACTTGGCCGGGAGCCGACACCGCTTGAAATTTCGAAAACGACAAACCTGTCCATGGATAAGATCCTTTCCATTCTGGAAGCATCCAGAGAACCGATTTCCCTGGAGACTCCGGTGGGAGATGACGATTCGACCCTGGGGGATTTCCTGGAAAACCAGGAGTCCCAGTCGCCTTATGATGCCGTACGTACAAGGGAACTGGCCAGCCGGGTGACCGAAATACTGGGGACATTGAGTGAGCGTGAGGAAAAGATCATTCGCCTCCGATTCGGTATAGGCGAAAAAGCGGAATACACCCTTGAAGAGATCGGCAAGCGCTTTAATGTTTCCCGTGAGAGAATACGGCAGATCGAGAAAAAGGCGCTGAACAGATTGCGTCATTCCTCAAGAAGGGAAAAACTAAAGTTCTTTATCGACTGATAAATAAATATATGGAACTAAAAGCCGGACAGTGCTGTCCGGCTTTTTTATTAATGCAACGCATTAAAACATTAGTACTTCGCACATATGCCACCCGGCAACGCCGGGAATTAAAGTCGCGCGTTTTACGCGTGGTTGTTTACTGAATATGGAAGAGTTAATCAAGCACGCCGGTTTCCAGTCGATCCTGGAGAAAGTGAAAAACGGTGAACGTCTTAGCTTCGAAGACGGTGACGCCCTCTATCAATCGAATGAAATATTGGCTATCGGTTATCTTGCCAATCTGGTCAGGAATCGTTTGAACGGCGATAAGGCCTATTTTATTTATAATCAGCATATCAATTATTCCAATATCTGCACAAATCTGTGCAAGTTCTGCGCTTTTGGCAAAGAAAAGGGCCATGATCTCGCCTATGAGATGAGTGTTGACGAGGTAAGGAAAAAGGTTCGGGAACGGATTGATGAGCCGATCACTGAGATTCACATGGTCGGCGGCATCCACCCTGACTTACCGTTTGAGTATTACCTTGAATTGCTTCGTGGTATAAAGGAGGTACGGCCAAATGTACATATCCAGGCCTTTACCTGTGTCGAGATTGCGCACCTGGCGCAGCTTGCCGGTAAATCCGTTGGTGATACCCTAGAGATTTTAAAAGAGGCTGGTCTTGGTTCCATTCCAGGAGGAGGGGCGGAAGTATTCAGCCCTCGTATCCGTGAGCTGACCTGCAAGGATAAGCTGCCAGGCAGCGACTGGCTTGAAGTGGCAAAGACAGCCCATCGGCACGGCTTACACACCAATGCAACCATGCTGTACGGTCATATAGAGACCACCCATGAACGGCTTGAGCATCTGATTGCTCTCCGTGAGGCCCAAGACAAGACCAATGGGTTTCTGGCTTTCATACCGCTTGCCTTTCATCCGAAAAACACTGAACTGGATAATCTTTCCCGGACAACCGGCATGGATGACCTGAAGAATATCAGTATCAGCAGACTGATGCTGGACAACTTCCCCCACATTAAGGCCTACTGGATCATGATCGGCCCGAAAATGGCCCAGATTGCACTTTCCTTCGGTGCTGACGATATGGACGGCACGGTTAAGGAAGAGGTGATCACTCACATGGCTGGTGCCGACACCAAGCAGGCCATAGGTTCAGATACCCTTGTACGCCTCATCAGGGAAGCCGGCCGGACGCCCATTGAGAGAGATACACTATATAACGTCCTGCACACCTATTCATGATCGAGTTAATTATTGCAAAAGTTCAGGAGGGCGCAAGGATCAGTGACCAGGAGTTTCTTGCTCTGGCCCAAGAAGGAGATCTGTACCAACTTGGTTTCCTGGCCGACTCTATACGGAAGCGGTTTCATCCCGATAATGGGGTCACCTATGTGATTGACAGGAACATCAATTATACCGATATCTGCATTTCCGCCTGTCAGTTCTGTGCTTTTTTTAAAGCCCCGGAAAATCAAAGCGGCTATCTGCTTTCCAAAGAACAGCTCCAAAAAAAGATCGAGGAGACCAAGCGGCTCGGTGGAACTCAGATTCTACTCCAGGGAGGGCTTCATCCAGACAAACCGCTTGAATATTATGAGGATATGCTTCGTTTCATGAAGAGCCTGGATATCCATATCCATGGTTTTTCACCGCCGGAGGTCTATCATTTTTCGGATCTTTCAGGTTTACATATCAAAGATGTGCTGAAAAGACTGATTGAGGCGGGCCTGGATTCGATACCCGGAGGAGGGGCCGAAATACTGTCCGATCGGGTGAGGCAGACCATTGCTCCGCGAAAGTGCAGTGCGGATCAGTGGATTGAAGTGATGGAGGAGGCGCACAATCTGGGATTACGGACAACAGCAACTATGATGTTCGGCCATATCGAGACCATGGAAGAACGGTTGGAACATCTTCGAAGACTCAGAGACCTGCAGGATCGTACCAGTGGATTTACCGCCTTTATTCCCTGGCCTTTTCAGCCTGACAACACGGTACTGGCTGACAATTCCAAAATTAATAAGACAAGCAGCATGAACTACTTGAAAATGCTTGCTCTTTCCAGGATATATCTGGATAATTTTGATAATCTGCAAGCATCATGGGTAACTCAGGGTCCGAAAATTGCCCAACTTTCTCTTTTTTTCGGGGCCAATGATTTCGGCTCCACTATGATTGAAGAGAATGTGGTTGCCGCTGCCGGCGTTAGTTTCAGACTTTCTGAGAAAGAGATTCGAAAGTTGGTAGAAGGTGCTGGCTTTGTTCCCAGGCAGCGCAGGATGGATTATTCTATTGTTCAATAATTGTTCTATAAGTAAACTCACCTCTGTTTCCAGAGGTGGCTGCCAGGATTTGTTTTGCTGCTGGGTTATAGTTTGTCCGCAAATGAAGGAAACGGCCTCTTTGGCTATAACTTCTTGATTATATATAATTGTGCAACAGCCGCCGGTGCGATAATGAAAGAGAAGAGTTTATCACCGCTCAGGATTGGAATGGTCAATTTTATTAATACCGCTCCCATTCATGAAACGTGGAAAAGCACTGTCCAACCCTCTTCATACCGTCTCATTGAGGCGGTGCCGTCAAAACTCAATAGAATGCTGGCCGCAAGAGAAATAGACTTAGGCTTTGTCTCCTCGTATGAATATTGCGTCAGGCCGGAGCAGTATCGAATTCTCTCGGATCTCTCCATCAGCGCCAACGGTTCGGTCGGCTCTGTATTTCTGTTTTCCAGGATCAAGCCGCAAGCTCTAAACGGGTGCCGGCTGCTGCTCAGCAGACAGTCGGAGACCTCGGTCGGCCTGCTGAAGATCATTTTGGAAGAATTCTACGGTGTCAAGCCGGGCTACACAAGCGGCAGTGTTAATGAGTATGACGGTGGTAATTTTGACGGTGTGCTGGCGATCGGCGACCAGGCCCTTACCATGGCCAGGCAGACAGATTTTCCATATAGGATGGATCTGGGTGAGGTGTGGAAACACCACACAGGTCTGCCTTTCGTCTTTGCTCTATGTTGTGTACAGGAAGAGCTGTGTGTCAGCCGGCTGCAAAACATCAAAGATGTTCATCGCCAGTTGGTCCGTTGCCGCAAGCAAGGTCAACAGAATCTTGACTGGATCTGTAAAACGGTAGCCTCAAGATTGGTGATGGACAGAAAGGATTGTCAAAACTATCTCAGCGGAATAGAGTATGACCTGGATTTGGAAAAACAGGAAGCATTGAACCGTTTTTTTTCCTATCTGATTAAGCGCGGTGAAGCCTCGTCCAACGCGCTGCCGTTGAAAATCCAGTCTCTATAGCCGCAGTCAGCGGACCACTTATTCCATAAATCACACAACGTTATGGAGCACCCTAAAAAAATTGTTGTTGGCGTCACCGGAGCCAGCGGAATGATCTTTCTCCAGACATTTCTGGAGATGATGACGGACAACAGCCAGGTAGAGATTCACGGTATCTGTTCAACTGCAGGCCGGCAGGTCATCGACCTGGAACTGGGATGCAGCGAAAACGAGCTGCCGGGTGTCAGGCGCTGGTTCGATTCAAATGATTTTGCTGCCGCGCCATCTTCCGGTTCCAGCGGATATCATGGGATGGTTATTCTACCCTGTACGATGGGAACCCTTGGGGCGATAGCCGGGGGACTGTCATCAAACCTGATTCATCGGGCCGCCGATGTGATGCTCAAGGAGAGAAAGAAGCTCATTCTGGCCGTGCGGGAAACACCGTTTAATCGTACTCATTTAACAAATATGATTAAAGTACACGAAGGAGGGGGGATCATCTGTCCCCCGTTTCCCAGCTACTATCTTAAGCCGGAAACCTTATATGACGCGGCCATGACTTATTGCTGGAGGCTCGCCGACCAGCTTGATCTGCAAATCGAGAAGAGAAGACGCTGGGTATGAATGGTCAATTCATGAAGAAGATCGCTACTCTGTTGGAGATGATCAAGTTCAAACTGACCATCTTCGCCATGCCCTTTGGTCTGACCGGTGCTTTTCTTGCCGGGCAAGGAAAGGTAGGGATTGTAGCGCTGTTCTGGATCATTGTTGCCATGGTTGGAGCACGAACCAGTGCCATGAGTTTCAACAGGATTGTCGACAGGAAATTTGACCGCAAAAATCCAAGAACAGCAGAGCGGGCCATTCCGGCGGGTGAAGTCAAACTGGTTGAAGCCTGGTTTATGGTCATTGCTTTCAGCGCGCTTTTTTTCCTGAGCTGTTATCAGCTCAACAGGTTGACATTTTTAATTTCACCGTTTGTGCTGGCCCTGACCCTTATCTATTCCCTGACAAAACGATTCACTTCACTCTGTCATATTGTACTTGGGTTTGCCCTGGGTTGCGCCCCTATGGGCGGTTGGGTAGCCGTTGCCGGTTCATTGTCCGAATATCCATGGGTACTCTCCATTGGGGTGCTTTTCTGGGTTGCCGGTTTCGATACTATATACAGTTGTCTTGACAGCGATTTTGACCAGAAGGAGAATCTTTATTCGCTCTCGGCCAGACTCGGCCAGCGCAAGGCCTTTCAACTGGCCGGTGGTTTTCATATACTTGCCTTTCTCTTTTTTGGTCTGACCGGGTATGTTCAACAGTTGAACTGGGTCTACTATGTCGGTCTGCTCGTGACCGGTGGTGCTTTGTTTAACCAGCATCGAATCGTACGACCAGGAGATCTGTCCCATATTCATGCATCCTTTTTTTCGATGAACGGTATTATTTCTATGACCATTTTTCTGGCAACCTGGCTTTCCTTACTGCTGGACAGACTATAAGAAGAAGGGGACACCAGGCGGTTGAACAATATGTCATTTTCAGTTTCAATCTGTACAAAGGGCGCTGCTGTTCGATGCGCACCGTTTTTTCCGGCCATCTCTCTTTTTCTGGTTGCTGTTCTGACTTTGTTGCCTGGAACCAAGAGTTTTGCAACCCGGATAATTCCATATGGCAAACAGCAATCTGAACTACTCAAGACGGCGTATCACCCTGGAGAAAAATTTGTTTATAATATTTCCTGGACAGGGGGCATTAAAATCGGGGAGCTGCACATTGAAATCAAACAATCCAAAGAGATGGACAAGGTGCTGGAAATCCATGTTCTGGCAACAACGGAAAACAGTGTTATCGAACGGATTTATCCGGTAAGGGACAGGCATATAACCAAAGTCTATGGAAAGAAAAGGCTGCCCTTTCGGTACGAGGTATGGCAAAAGGAGGGGTGGAACTACGAGGCCCACCGGGTTACCAGATATCGGCAACGGTTGAAACAGGTCTGGTACCGGCACAATGAAAATCCTCTGGTCGTTTATCATGTTGATGGATTCGTTCATAACGAATTTTCGTCGTTTCTGGCCACAAGGGTAATGGAGCTTCAATTAGACCGGCCATTTATCGTGCCCACTTTTGCCGATCACAGACGAAACGAGGTTGTCGTTGAAGTCATGGCCAAATCCCGGCTTGAGGATACCGTCCTCGGTACTGTTAATACCATTGAAGTCATGCCGATCATGAAATTTGAGGGGCTCTATGATAAGCGGGGTGATACGGTGATCTGGTTCACGGATGATGAATGCCGGGTGCCGGTTAAAATCAACTCCAAAATCATCCTAGGCTCTCTGACATCCGACCTGGTTGGATGGGTAAGCCCTACTTGTTCCAGGTATGACAAGGTGGAGCGGAAAAGTTCCAAAAACAGGAGGAAGTAAAAGGAAAATACTGTATATTTCCCTTTCATTCTCTACAAACAAAGCTGTTCTGGTGACACACGGCATCGGAGCAGTCAGTCTTGTAGCGAGTCTGTCATGTTGATTATTCCATATGAATAGGTCAGCAGATCAGCAGTCAAATTGGACCAGTTAAAGTTGTCTTGAACGAGATAAATAGAGAAGGAGCGAAAGATTATGAGTGAAGCAGTAATTACTACCGATTTCTCCGAATTGAACCTCATGCATCGGGGCAAGGTTCGGGATATGTATGCCATACCGGAACACGATGACAAACTTCTGATGGTGGCCACCGATAGGATTTCCGCCTACGATGTTGTGATGAATGATCCAATTCCGGGAAAGGGAAGGGTGCTGACCCAGTTGTCTCTGTTCTGGTTTGATCTGCTTGGGGATGTAGTGGAAAACCACCTGATTACCGCCAATGTGGACGAGTATCCTGAAATCTGCAGCCAGTACAAAGATGTGCTGCAGGGCCGATCAATGTTGGTCAAGAAGACCAAGCCGTTGACTGTTGAGTGTATTGTTCGCGGCTATATCTCCGGTTCGTTCTGGAAGGCATATCAAAAAGACACCACGGTTTGCGGTTTTGCACTTCCCGATGGGATGAAAGAGTCTGATAAGTTTGAAGAAGCCTTGTTTACCCCTTCAACCAAGGCGGAACAGGGAGATCATGATGAGAACATCTCCATAGAGGCTATGGAGAAGATATACGGCAAACAGAAAACCGAAAAGATATCCCAAATAAGTGTCGAGCTCTATTCCCGTGCAGCCGATTTTGCCAGAGAGAAAGGAATAATCATTGCCGACACCAAATTTGAACTGGGGGAAATCGATGGCAAACTGATCCTGATTGATGAGGTTTTGACACCCGACTCATCACGTTTCTGGCCTCTTGATGAATATAAGCCGGGAAAAGGGCAGCCGAGTTTCGACAAGCAGTTTTTACGTGATTATCTCTCTTCTTTGGATTGGGATAAGACACCCCCTCCACCGGTCTTGCCGGAGGAGATTCTCGAAAAGAGCCGACTGCGTTATGAGGAGGCGCTGAAGAAAATTACATCCTGAAGGTTTTGTCGGTTTTAAGAAGTAAACGAAGGTCTTCACCTACTCTTGGGTGGAGGCCTTCTTTTTCTTCTCTTTTTCTAAAATAACACATTTTATACCGCCATATTTTATTCCCGGCAGAAAGCAGCCATTGCATGAGATACAATCGACTCGTGTCATTAATCCTTGCTTGAACCGGTTGGCCAGATCGGGCTGTCGGATGAATGGCCGGGCCATTGATATGTAGTCCGTTTTTCCCGAAACAACAGCCTGTTCCATGATCTCAAGACTTCTTATGCCGCCGACGACCATGATGGGGCAATCGACATGTTTTTTTATTTCTTCTGCCAGCCCCAAATGGTAGGCTTCCTGTTCCTTTTTTTCGATTTTCATTCGTGCGGGCGTCTTCTTGCCTGATGCCGGAGTACCGCCACTCACCTCAATGCAGTCAATACCTTCACCGTTTAACAACCGTGCGGCTGTAGCTGCCTGTGCCAGGCTCAAGCCTTCATCGAGAAAATCGTTGCAGCTCAGTTTGATCATCACCGGGAAATCGTCACCGACCTGTTTTCGCACTGCCCGATAGACTTCAAGGGCAAAGCGACATCGATTGTCATCATTGCCGCCATACTCATCAAACCGTCTGTTGGTTAACGGTGAAAGGAACTGATTGATCAGATAGCCATGGGCTCCATGCAACTGAACAGCATCAAAACCGTATTCTTTGGCACGTTTGGCTGCCTGGGCGAAACAGGAAATCACATCGCCTATTTCTTCAATACTCATTTCCTGAACTTCTTCCGGATACTGGTCAACCTTTACTGCAGATGGGGCAATGGGGGTTGAGCCGCAGTTGGCTGAAGTGGCCTGACCGCCGGCATGAACGATCTGCGCACATATTTTGCCGCCAGCCGAATGAATCTGGCCGGTCATTTCCATCATTTCCTTCCGGAAATCGTCTCGATGCAGCCCAAGGGTGGCCGGCAACTGTTTTCCATCTTCCCTGACAATGGCATAACCGGTAATAATGAGTCCGACTCCACCTTTTGCCAGCTGGACAAAAAGATCCGTCAGCTTTTGGGTCGGACATCCGTTTTTATCACACATCCCTTCCCATGTGGCCGAACGGACAAAGCGGTTTTTCAGCTGAAGACGGTTAATGGTTGTTGATTGGAAAAGAGTGTTCATTGTTACTCTCCCAAGGTAGTAGGTTTACTTGGTAGCTTTTTTCTTTTTTGGAAGCTCAGGGGGTTTGCGAAAACCGTCCAACAGATGAAACAGGGCCATAATCGGATGACGCCATGTCATACGGGGACCGGCGAACCGCATCACCTGCCTGGCTTGTTCACGCATATCCGGTTTGTAACAGTGAATGGTACAGTTACCGCAGGTCGGTTTTTTTTCTTGAAATGGACATAGACCGAGACGAGATTTGGCATAGCCGTAGAGTTGTTGACAGTCATCGCAAAGCGTATTGGTGGTGTTGTGATGAGCGCGACAGTAAATAGTGATCATCGCCTTCATCGTCTTTCTCTCACGACTCATTCGAGGGTGAATGTCCTGCTTGTCTTTCGAAGATGATTCAGGGCAGTGAGGATTCTTCATCTGGTAATAATCTCTATTACGCGTACAGGTTCAGGTTTACAACGATGGATGCATGGTTTATTGTTTTCGATCTGAATTTACGGTATTATATGTAATCTGTTTTTTATAGAAAATAAACTTCGATATTTCACATGATGTTGTCCGCAACCATCTGAATCACCCGCCGAAAAGGGAAGTTGTTTATAGACGTTCAGATTGTCTGAAACTGAAAAACCAAAGAAAAAGACTATCGGGGCTTTCCGGAAATGAATGCAATCATGAGAGTCGCGTCCATTATTATGATCAAGGAGTAATGAATGTCCATACGAGAAGATGCACTTCAAGCTAAAATAACACCGATTTTTCAACAATGCGCTGAGAATGAAAATATACCGGTTGAAGAACTCATGGAGAGTGTTCGTCAGGGAACCCTTGCCATAGCAAAAAATGTTCATCATGATTTCTCAAAAATTATAGGTATAGGTAAGAACACCAAAACAAAGGTAAACGCCAATATCGGCTCATCCACTGATCTGGCAGACCTTGACGATGAGTTGGATAAGCTTGGCGTTGCCGTACGCGCCGGAGCCGATACGGTCATGGACCTCTCCATGGGAGGAGATCTGGATGAAGTACGACGGGGCATCTTGAAAGATTGTCCTGTTCCCCTGGGAACCGTTCCGATCTATCAGTCCGTAGCCGAAGCCGTAGAAAAACAGAATAAGCAAATTGTCGATGTGACCGTTGATGAGATGTTTCATGTCATCGAAAAACAGGCCACGGATGGTGTTGACTTTATGACTATTCATTGCGGCATTAATCGCCATCTCCAAGAGCGGCTATCAAGGCAGCAACGGATCATGGGGGTGGTCAGCAGAGGTGGATCGTTCACTCTGGAATGGATGAGTTATAACAAGAAAGAAAATCCAATGTATGAACATTTCGACGATCTGCTTGCCATTCTCAAAGAGCATGAGGTGACCTTGAGCCTTGGTGACGGTATCCGGCCCGGCTGTCTGGCAGATGCCACCGATAGAAACCAGGTGCAGGAACTGATTACTCTGGGTGAATTGACGGAGCGTGCCTGGGATGCCGGCGTCCAGGTTATCATTGAAGGACCCGGCCATATGCCCTTGAATCAGATTGAGGCTAATGTGCTCCTGCAAAAGAAACTGTGCAAAGGTGCACCTTTTTATGTTCTTGGTCCGCTGGTCACCGATATTGCACCGGGATACGATCATATTACCAGCGCCATCGGTGGTGCCATTGCCGCTTCCGCCGGGGCCGATTATCTTTGCTATGTCACGCCTGCCGAACATCTGAAGCTGCCGGACAGCCAGGATGTTCATGAAGGAGTTATTGCTTCGAAGATCGCAGCCCACGCAGCGGATATCGTGAAAGGCATCCCCGGAGCCATGGAGATGGATAACGATATGGCGGTAAAAAGAAACAATCTGGATTGGAAAGGGCAGATCGAGCAATCGATCGATTCGGAGAAAGCAGCGCTTTACCGGCATAAGGGCGGCGGTGACAAAACCGATGCTTGCTCGATGTGCGGCTCATTCTGCGCCATAAAGGTGTTCAATCGATCACAGGAAAACATGGCCGGAGACGGAAATCAAACCGAATGCGAACATCATGGTTGAGTATTTTAAAAAGGGCGTGGAGTTCATTCGCTCCACACAGATTCCGGAACAGTTAAAAAATGTTGATTACAGCGGCTTGTTGAACAATCCCTGGTTTATTGTGCCAGCCGCTTTGACCGTTCTCTATCTGCTCTACAAAAAAGAATTCAACATTTTGGCTATTACCGCTATTGCGGTAGTTATCTGGTTATTTTCTGGCACCGCCTATATGTCCTCTCTGGTCGTGGGAGGAGAGATCCAAATCGGTAAAATTCTGCCGGTAGTATTCGGTGGCACGGTCGCGTTGATTATCATTATTTATCTGCTTCTCAACAGGGATTGAAAAGAGATTGTTTCACTATGATTGTTTTATTATTGCCCAGCGGTTTTACTACAAGCTGTAAAACCGCCGGCTGCGCCGGCGAATAACGCTGCTTATTAAATCATAGCGCTTCGCACATTTGCTCCCCGGCTATGCCGGGAATTAAAGCCGCGCGTTTGACGCGTGGCTGTTTACTCGCTATCGGTCCCTTGATAGCTTAGGAGAATCTGTCAACAACCATCATGCAATCAAGAGATGTTGTCTTCATCATAACAGAGGAAAAACGCTGCCCTCTTTATAATGTAGGTGAAGAACTGCAGATTGAAGACGGTATCCTATCCCTGCAGAAGGGGAAATCGACCTGCCTTCTTGTGGCCCGGGACTTGCTCGAGATAATTTCTCAACGAGTTGCCTTTGAGCATTTCAAAGATGGGGAGGAAAAAAGGAGTAAATTCGAGTGTGGCGGCTGTTCCGGTTTAATACGGTTCGAGTTTAAAGTAGAGAAAGAATTTGCCACCCAGCAGATGAAACTGCTGGTTGCCGCCAAAAAAAGGGAAAAATTCAAACCTGTTGCCGGCATAATCAACACCCTCAAATCAAACGAAACGTTCAAGAATCTTTCCGATGACGACCTGTTGGATCTCGCCAAACTGCTTGATATCAAGAGTTATAACCAGGGTGTCACAATCCTGCAAAAAGGAAATCGGGGTGAAAATCTGTGTATAATCCTTGCCGGTCGTGTAGCGGTAGTCGATGATGATGGTGTGACGTTAAGTGAAATCGGAAAGGGTGAGATATTCGGGGAGGTCAGCCTGCTTTCTGACGACCGGGTCACATCAACCGTGATTGCCAAAGATCAAAGCCGGCTGGGTTTGCTCAGTAGGAAGAACTTTCAGCATATTTTAAAGCTGTATCCTGTCCTTCAGGTCTTTTTCTACAAACTCCAGGCCAAACGAATTACCGAGATGAATCTCAAGCGGGCGGAAGAGTTGGCTTCCGGGATGGTTGGCCACATATCGGACATTCCTACGGTGGAGCTCTGCCAGATGTTGAACGCCAATATGAGAAGCGGCCATCTGCAGCTCGATTTTTATGATCAAAAGGCTGTGGTCCTGTTTCATGAAGGAGAAGTGGTCGATGCCAGATTGGCCAATAAAACCGGTGAAGAAGCTTTTTATGATATCTTGACCCACAATTCCGGCCGCTTTAAGTTTGTCCAGGGGTTGACCAAGAAAGAGCAGGAACAAGAAATCATCGGGGGATTTATGGGGCTGTTGATGGAGGGTATGAAACGGCTTGATGATAAAAATGAGATTGAGTAATTTTCTCACCTTGTTAACGGTTCAATAGCGTATCTTTCAGCTGTTCTTTAATATTCGATTTTATCTTCGAATTCTTCCCACAGTTTAAACGAGTTAATCGATTCTTCTTTGAGAATCTGTTCCATTTCAATAATCCGCTGGTGGTTCTGGCGTGTCAGTTCAAGGTAAATGAAATTATCTCTAAATCCCGCTTTTTCAGCGTCAAACCGGTCTGCGCCGTAGACCACTTTTCTGATTCCGGCCCAATAGGCAGCTCCGAGACACATGGGACAGGGTTCACAGCTCGAGTAGAGGACACATCCATTCAATTCGAAGGTGTTAAGTGTCTCGCAGCTGTTTCTGATAGCGACAATTTCAGCATGGGCCGTGGGATCATTGGTGGATGAAACCCGGTTCCAGCCTTTTCCTATTATTTCACCATCAAGCACGATTACCGCACCAAACGGTCCTCCCTCACCGGCAAGCATTTTCTCCCTCGACAGGTCAATAGCCTGTTGCATGAACCGGATATCCATCTTGCTGTCTTTCATTCGCTCTTTTATTTTCTTATAGCTCAAGCTAATTGAATGATGTGAACCTGTTTTCTGTTTGATTAATCAAAAATAGTAATTATTTTCAAAAAGTCTGGCGTATAATTATACAGATTCCTCTGCTATTCACCTATGAAGTAAAAAACAACTCTTACTATAACAGTCTATGAACAGTCGAAAAATAAAAAAAGAGGTTATTTCCCTGCTCCAACATAATGACTGGGAAGAAATATCGGAAGAACTCAAACTGTTTAGGCCAAGAGATCTGATCAATCCTCTTTTCTCAGCGATCTGCCGGACAGAAAATCGGATACGCTGGCATGGTATTTCTGCTTTCGGCCAGGTTGTCTCAAAAATGGCGGAAGACGAAATGGAAGATGCCAGAGTGATCATGCGTCGTTTCTTATGGAGCTTGAACGATGAATCGGGAGGCATAGGCTGGGGAGCCCCGGAATCCTTGGGGGAGATCATGTGTAAACAGACAAAACTTGCCAAAGAGTACCTGCACATGTTGATTTCCTATACCCGGGACGATGGTCCGGAACTGTTTCAGGACGGAAACTATCTGGAACTCCCGGAGCTTCAGAGAGGACTTCTCTGGGGACTGGGTCGGGCGGCTTCCACAAGAGCGGAAATGTTAATAAACCTTGGCGTTGGAGTGGATATTGGTCAATACCTGCTCTCTAACGATCCGGTTATTCGCAGCATGGCAATCTGGTGCCTTGGACAGCTTGGCAGAAAAGAGGAGAAAGAGACAATCAAATCCTGCACTGAAGATTCGCGTGAAGTGACGTTCTATTACGACGGGCGATTTATTGAGTCGACGGTGGGTGAGTTCGCGCGTAGAGCGCTGATAAAATTTGTTGACATCAAATGATAAGCTACAGCTTTGTTATTATAGCGTAGCGGTTTTACCTCAAGCTGGAAAAACCGCCGGCTACGCTGACGGATAAAGCTGCTCATTTAAACAGAGTACTTCGCACATTTGCTCCCTGGCTACGCCATGATTCAATGGTACACGTTTTTTTTGTGGTTGTTTACTCACTGTCCAGTTTTGTCTCAGGAATGGGTACCACCCCATCACTGCCAATGGTGTAACCTCCATCAAGTCTGATTGTCGCACCGGTCATATAATCGGCCTGGCTGACTATAAACAATACCGTTGCAGCTACATCTTGTGGACTTCCAAGCCTGCCCAGGGGAAGATGGTCAACTATCCGTTTCTTCTCATCGTCTGTCAACAAAGACCAGCCACGGGTAAACCTGCCGTGACGGCAATCGATAAGACCGAGCATCAGTTCATTAACCCGAACCTCCGGTGCCCCTTCCTTTGCCCATGTCCGTGTAAAGGTCGAGATTGCTCGATTGGCGGCCGAATAGCCGTCGCTGAAGAAAACAGCTGCCGGACCACTCCTGCCGACAACTCCGGCTATTGAAGAAATATTGACCACCGCTCCTTCACCCGATTTTTTTAAAAGTGGCAGGCAGTTGGTAAACAGCAGCCATTTGGCCTTGAGGCTGGTTGATAATTCAAGCTGCCATTGGTCCTGATTCAACTCATGCTCATAAGAACCATGGAGCACCGGCATACCGCCACGTTCGATATTATTTATAAGAATATGGAGTCTGCCGAACCTGTCTTTGATCTCCCGTACAAGTTTCTTGACTTGGGTAGGGTCTCGAAGGTCAGTTTCAGTACAGTGATAGCTGAACCCTTTCAGGTCAAATTCCTTCTGCATCTCAAGATTGGATTCGGGCCAGTCGAAACAGGGCAGGACCAGGTTCATCCCCTGTTCTGCCAGCCTGGTTGCAATGGCCCGACCGATGGGTCTTGCTGCTCCTGGGACAAGTGCTGTTTTTCCTTGTAATTGCATGATACCGTTGATTTAAATTTTCCGAAGAGACCCTTGCAGTGGATGTTGATGGTAAACCGGGTCATACCGGCTGAGGTGCGCTGACCTGAATGTCTCCCAGGTGGTCCTGGATAATTCCATAGCTGAACGACTGGCCGAGGCCTGTACCTTCACCCGTCTTCTTTGCTGTCAAAAACGGATCGAATAGTTTGTCGAGATTTTCAGGTCTCTTGGGGCGCAGCACTTCACACACATAGCTCCGGTTGGCCTCCATGACAGGTATAAATAACGAATTCTGTCTGGTGGAAACCATCTTCTTCAATCCAGTTTAACTGAGTATTGACTGGAGGTTATCAGAATAGCTGTAATAGAGGGTGAATGCAATTTGTATTCTTGCGGTTTCACCTGGACCGTTTGCTCTTGAAATCCGGCCAATGCGATTTATGGTGTAAGTGCCTATAAGAGTATATGGAGCCACCAAACAAAGCCACGCGTTTACGCGTTGTTATTTTCTCAAACGTATATAAAAATCATGAAAATTCGAATAGCAATAATACTGGTAGTCGTTTTCTTTAAAGTTCTGCCTTTTCCCGCATGGGGGGAAGCAGAGCAGAACAAACAATGGGACTGTCTGTCAACCGTATGGCCCCATGAGCAAAGCGACCTTAAACCTGACCCGGCGCTTCGTTTCGGAAAACTAAACAACGGTCTCAGATATGTGTTGATGAAAAACCAGGAGCCCAAGAACAGGGTAGCCATCTATCTCAACGTGCAGGCCGGTTCACTCCATGAGACCGATGAACAGCAGGGTCTTGCCCATTTTCTTGAACATATGCTGTTCAACGGAACGACCCATTTCCCGGCAGGCAAGTTGGTTGAATATTTTCAATCGATCGGCATGAGTTTTGGCGGCGATACCAATGCCCGTACAACCTATGATGAAACGGTCTATCATATTCTACTGCCGGGAAATTCAGATGATGAAATCGACAAGGGTCTTTTGGTTATGAGCGATTATGCCAGAGGGGCTCTGCTCCCTGAGAGTGAAGTAGAGCGTGAACGGGGTGTGATCCTTTCAGAAAAACGTTCTCGGGACTCAGCCTCATACAGAACCCATGTGGCGACGACTCAATTCACTATGAAGGGGACACTGTTGCCTCATCGTATGCCGATTGGTACTGAAAAGACGATAAAGGGAGCGAACAGAAAGCGACTGCTTGATTATTACAACGACTGGTATCGACCGGAAAACAGTGTTCTGGTCATGGTGGGAGATTTTGAGCCGGAACGGGCAAGATTGTTATTGGAAAAACATTTTAATCGCCTCACTGCTGGAGCATCACAACCGCTCTGCCCAAATTTAGGTAGGATCAATCATAGAAGCACCGATTACTTTTATCACCATGAACCGGAAGAAGGACACACGGAAATTTCCATAGAGCGCGTCTGGAATGAGCCTATGAAAAACGATTCATTCGGGCTGCAACAGGAAAATCTGAGAAGATATGGTGTTGCGCTCGTAATGCGCCACAGACTGCAGAAACTGATTGAATCGGGTGACTCACCCTTTTCCAGCGGCAGCTATTATGGTGGTATCTATATGGGGAGGATCGGTTACGGTTCAATCCATGCTAAGAGCAACGCAGAAAACTGGCAGCGGGCCATGTCAGTGCTTGAACAGACTCTAAGACAGGCGCTGTTGTATGGTTTTTCCGATCAAGAGGTAAACCGGGTAAAAAAGGAGCTTGGGGCCAAGTTCGAATCAGCAGTGTTGACCGCCAATACCAGAAGTTCAAAGCAGCTTGCCAACTCGATTATTTACCACATCAATGATCATCGTGTTTTTCAATCACCGAAACAGGAGAAAGAGCTGTATTTACCGGTTATTCAAGCGATGACGGCTGCCGATCTCCATGAAACACTTAAAAAAACCTGGAGCGGAGACCAAAGACTGATTTCCGTAACCGGTAACGCGGTTATTGCTGGTGACAACCAGAATCAGCTTAAAACAATCAAGGCTCTTTATTCAAAATCGTTACAGCAACAGGTTATTAAACCGGTCTACTCAAAATCACTGAATTTTCCCTATCTCAACCTGATTGCAGACAAGGTAGAGCCTGCCAAGGTCAGTCGGTTTCAAGAAATCAAAACTCAAAAGATAGTATATCCAAACGGTGTAATTGTTAATTTGAAACAGACCGATTTTAAGAAGAATTCTATCTCTGTGGTTGCCGATGTGGGCCGTGGAAAAGTCAGCGAGCCGGTTGCCGGTATGCGACTGCTGGCAGAATCGGTTCTCAACGGTTCCGGAACAGGGAAGATGAAAAAATCCGAGATTAAATCAGCCCTAGCCGGATCAACTGCCAATCTCAACTTCAAGGTGAGACCAACAAGTTTCCAGTGGATGGGCAAAAGCGTGACCAAGGATAGCGAACAGTTGTTTCAGTTGCTGTGTACCTATCTGCTTGATCCGGGTCTGCGTGAAGATGTATTTGAAGTGGCAAAACAGAAAGTCAAACAGATCTACCTGGGCCTTCAGCGGGATATAAACGGAGCGACCCAGTTGAAAGTTGATCGGTTTTTTGGCGGTAATCACCGTTTTTTCGGTCTGGATCCATGGGATAAAATCTCAAATGTCACTTTGGAGCAGATCGGTAATTGGGTCTTGCCACAGTTCAAGCGTGGATCCCTTGAAATATCAATAGTCGGTGATTTTGATCCTGAAAGGATGAAGAGACTGGCGGCTGATTATTTCGGTAATCTACCTGAGAGAAAACTATTTAAAAAGAATTTTGAAAAAATCGAATTTCCTTCAGGTCAGCTGCTTACCACGGAGGTGGATACCAAGATTGACAAGGCTTTGCTAGTCATCGGTTGGCCAACAGATGATTTCTGGGATATTAATCGGACAAGACGGTTGCACACCCTGGCCTCCGTCTTTCGAGATCGTTTACGCAAGGTGATCAGAGAGAAACTGGGCGCTATCTATTCACCGGTGGTTTACAACCATTCCAGCCGGGTCTTTGACGGCTATGGCGCCTTGAAAGTGATGTTGGTGGTAGAACCCCAAAAGGTGGAGCAGCTCAAAAATGAGGTATTAAAACTGGCAGATGAGTTGCGACAGGGAGGCGTCAGTGTAGAAGAACTGAAACGGGCCAAAGCCCCCTCATTGACCTCGATCAAGGACATGAAACGGACCAATTCATATTGGCTGAACTCGGTCCTTTCGCTGTCTTCAAGACATCCCGAGCAGCTTGATTGGCCGACAACCATACTTGCAGAGTTTGCGGCGATTACCAAAGAGGAACTGACTGAAATGGCGAAAGAATATTTTAACAACAGCAAGAGTGCCACAGCAATTGTCACACCGAAGCGATAGTGAGGTATTTAAAAGAGATCTTTGCTCAAGTTGATGGAAATCGATCCGTAATTTCTCCATAAACAAAAATATCCACGTATTATAGCCTGATCGTACTTAAGTTTTTCAGCGACCTCGGCAATGATTCTTTTATCATTGGACTTGACTTTGAAACGATCAGCACTATAATTAAATCGATCAATCGAATTAAAAAAATCATAATATCATGAAAAGACGGTATAATTCAGATGAGACAAGGCAGGATATCCTTGATGCTGGTGAAATATTGTTTGCCGAAAAAGGATTTGGAGAAGTCTCAACATCCGGAATAGCAAAAGCGGCAGGTGTCTCCCAAAGCCAGATTCATTACCATTTCGGAACAAAGCGTAAACTTTGGGAGGCGGTATTCGATCGCAGGTTTTCCGAATATTATGATGTTCAATCAGCGACACTCGACAATCCTATGTTGAAAGACAGACAGCGGTTGGAAGCTTCAATTCGTGTCTATTTCTCATTTTTCAAAGAAAACCCTAGATTCGTTAAACTACTGGCAAGGGCCCAGGTGGAGGGTCTGGAGGAAGAAGACAACTTTCAGTGTTTCGACTTGAAACAGAAGGGTATTGCTGCAATTAACGATGCGCAGAAAAACGGTATCATACGCGATGATATCGAGCCTGAATTTGTCATCCTTGGATTTCTCTCTCTTGTTGCTTATTGGTTTCAGTCGCGTGATCAATTTCTGCCTCAATGCGGCTTAACCGAGGACCCCGAAAGCTATGATGAGGCGTATCTTGATTATATCATTAAAATCTACCTGAAAGGGATCAGTCCCGGAAAGCATGAATAAAACACTCATTATTGTCGGTCATCCATCCAAACAGAGTTTCTCATCGCATCTTAGCGATCAATATAATGATGGCTGTATTTCTGCAGGAAAAACAGTGAAACAAATTAACCTCAATGAATTGGATTTTTCGCCTTTTTTACAAAACGGATACTCAGAAGAACAGCATGTTGAGGATGATATTCTGGCAGCTCAAAAATATATTAAATGGGCGGATCACCTTGTGTTTATTTATCCGACCTGGTGGGCGACACCTCCGGCACTGATGAAAGCCTTTATTGAGCGGACATTGGTTCCCGGTTTTGCCTTTAAATATAAGAAGAGCAAAAAAATAGTTGCCTGGGACAGCTATCTTACAGGAAAAACGGCCAGAATTATAAGTACCATGGATTCGCCCCCTCTCTACTATCGATTTCTAGTAGGTGATCCAGGATATAAGATGATGAAAGATATCCTCACCTTTTGCGGTGTTAAACCGGTAAAACGGACCTATTACGGTTCGGTGAAAATGTCCACCGAAGACAAGCGTAAAAAGTGGCTTTCACATAGTTTTGAATTGGGAAGCAACGATTAGAAAACAGAGGTATAAGACGACTATTACTAAAAAAGAGTTGATGGTCGTGCTGGTCGGATTTAAGGTTGAAATGGTAGAAGGGCACACCATTTATACAAAATAAAATCAATTAGTTGATCGAAATAATCAATGGTCGTTTGCGCAATAATTCTCACGTCAAAACTTGAAAGATGGATCAATGGAACAATTCAGCATTTCATATATTGATCAGATTTTAGGACAGTTTTCACAAAGCCTTGGCAACCAATTCAGAATGTACCGCAATCATGTCTGCCGGGTGGTTTCTTTCTCTTTCAAATTGTCTGCATCTGTTAGCAGCCACCAGAAAGAAAAAATAATCATTGCCGGTTGTTTTCATGACCTTGGGATATGGACACACAGAACATTTGATTATCTTATGCCATCGGTCTCACTCGCTAATGATTATCTGAAAAGTCGAGGCCTGGAGGGATGGCAAAATGAAATAGCAGCAATGATAGAAAATCATCATAGAGTGACATCCTTTCACCGGGAAACAAGTTCCCTTGTCGAACTTTTCAGAAAGGCAGATTGGATTGATGTGAGCCTGGGTATGCTGAGCTTCGGTCTTCCTTCGGTTGAGATTAAAGAGGTAAAGAGTCGATATCCAAATGCAGGATTTCATCGGCGACTGACAGCGTTGACAATAAAAGCATTTATACATCATCCTCTTAAACCGTTGCCGATGATGAAATGGTAACGTGAACAAACATTGAACATGAATTTGGAGACAGGACAGATGAACCATACCGTTTATGAACAATCTAGAATTCAAACCATCAATCTGAGAAACAGAATTATCAGATCAGCCACCCATGAAGGAATGGCGGATGACAGGGGCCTTCCCACTGATCAGTTGAAAAAACTCTATGTCCGACTGGCCAGGGGTGGGGTCGGGGCCATAATTACCGGTTATGCAGGTGTTCAACAGGATGGAAAAAGTCCAATGCATCGAATGACCATGATCGATGGAGATGATTGCATAAGCCCTTGGAAAGATGTGGTTAATTCGGTCCATGAGAATGGAACCTCGATCATTTTGCAGATCGCCCATTGCGGAAGGCAGACGCGGTCTAAAATAACAGGGCTGTCGACTGTTGCTCCATCATCGATCAGGGATGGGTTCTACAATGAAGATCTGCCGGCAGAATTGACCGAACTGGAAATAGAGAATATTATCAATAATTTTGTCTCAGCCATCGTTCGAGCCCAAAAATCCGGGTTTGACGGTGTGCAACTCCACCTTGCCCATGGATACCTGCTCTGTGAATTTCTGTCGTCATACTTCAACCATAGGAAGGACAAATGGGGTGGATCGGTGGAAAACAAATATAGAATTGTCGGTGAAATATTTAAACGGGCAAAAACGGTTGTGGGTGATTTTCCCATTCTGGTCAAGATGAACGCTTATGACGGACGGAAAAACGGGATGACGGTTGAAGAGGCAGCAATTATTGCAGAAAAACTAGAGAGATCGGGTTGTGCTGCAATTGAAATTTCCTGTGGAGTGATTGAAGACGGATTGTTTAGCATACGCGGACAGAAGCTGCCGGCAGAGGCGGCAATGTTTTATAATTTTAAATATAAAAAGCTGCCTTCATTGGTGAAAACATGTATGGCACCTCTGTTAAAAATCCTGATTCCACAGCCCAAACCTTTGAGAAGGTACAATCTTGAGGCAGCCCTTGCGATTCAGGCCAGGGTGTCCACCCCTGTGATTGCGGTAGGTGGCATAGATAATATCGCAGATATCAATTCGATCATCACTGAGAAGGCAATTCCCTTTGTTTCAATGTCCCGTCCTTTCATAATCGAACCGAATATTGTCAAAAAGTTTCAAAATGGCATACAGACAGAATCAAAGTGCATCAAGTGCAACTTTTGCGCCTTAATCGGAGAGGAACGCCCTTTAAAATGCTATTATGGAAAATTACCGTAACCCGGTTGTCAGCAGTCAGCGATCGGCTTTCACTGTTGCTTGTTTTACTGTGGCAATAACAGCTTGGAAAAAGCAAGAGTGACTGTGTGTGCTCGGTAAACTGCAGCATCCAACTAACCGACAATCCATAGTGCCATATCTTGAGTCTTATACAAAGTACGGTCTGAGACACCGCCAAGCAGTCCTTTGGCCAAACCGGCACCGCGGCGGCCGATGACAATGGTACCGCACCCATTATGGGAGGCTTCTCGAATAATCGAATGACTCTCTTCAATATCAGTTGTTTCCGGCAGCAGCTTGATGTTGCCCTCAGTTATCCCCGCCTTTTTTAGAAGTTGAGCAGGACCTTTAAGTACGAAATCCTTTTCATTCTGCAATCGATCAAAATAACCGCTGTCAAGTTGATCGGAGAATTTTTCAGGGGCCGGTTTTTTTGAGCTGCCGAACAATCTGTGGCAGTGAAACAGGTAAAAAGTAATATCGTCTCTGTTTGAAAAAATATGGCAAAGATAATCAATAGCCATCAACGAAGGAATGGTCCGGTCCAGTGGAACAAAAATCCTGTTGGATTCGATTTCACCATCGATAATCCATAACGGTACGGTATGACAGCGTCTGAAGAGGGTTGCCGACACGGAACCCATGAACATTTCACCGACGAAACCGATGCCTCGACGGCCGATAACAATACTGTCGGCAAGTAACTTTTCTCCTTCATGCTGGATGGCAGCGCCGATATTGGTGCCGGTATTGATGATTGAACTGGTCACCCGATCGCTGTCGATCCCGAGATCGTTCAGTTTTCGGGAAGCTTTTTGAAAGATTCGCTTGCTGGACCCCAGTTTCTTCAGGTGACTGAGGCTCTCCGGAAACAGAGAGTTCTTGGTGTCGGCTGATTCCGGGATCACCGTAGTTGATTGGACACAGGTTAATAAATGAAAATGCACATCCGGCTGATTGGCGAACAACAGAGCGACATAGTCAAGAGAATGGCTGCTGTAAATTGAATTATCGAGAGATAGAATGATTTTCTTTTCCATCTGTTATCTAGGTTGTAATAGGCTACTTGGATGATTGGCTATAAGAAAACAAGAGATTAAGATTTTTCTTTAATACATTGTACCCGATTAAATCATTTTGTCCAGAGGTGCCGATGGCAGCTTTTTTTTCAAATACAACCAATCAACCGAGGTTAATTGTGTAGCTCAGGCTGAATATACCACTGCTTGCGACGGCGTAGTTTATAACGCGACCAAACGCCTATCTATTGAAGATCAAAAAATATGCGAGGTGTGGTTTGTGCAGGGTCGTTAACAACATCGGCCTCAACTGAAAAGACATGACGAAGGAGCTGCTGGCTAATGATATCGGTAACATTTCCCTGTTTGAATATTGTTTTATCTTTCAGCACAATGATTTCGTCGCAGAAGCCGGCTGCCAGATTGAGATCATGAATAGCGGTAACAGCCGTCAGATGATGTGTCCTGGTCTTGTCGCGGATTACTTTCATGATCCGGATTGTATGTTGAATGTCCAGATTGGATGTCGCTTCATCAAGTATGAGGACATCGGTATTCTGAGCAAGGGCACGTGCTACGATGACCCGCTGTTTTTCTCCACCTGAAAGCTCGGTCACCAGCCTGTTTTTCAAGTGAACAATATCCATCAGTTCAAGGGCTTGCTCAACAAGATTCAAGTCGTTCTTAGTCGGGTTGGCAAACCGTGGAATATACGGATGGCGTCCCATAAGGACCACATTCAAGACACTGAAATCAAAACCGAGATGAAACTCCTGGGGCACATAGGCCAGTTGTCTGGAGAGCTGGATACTGGAATAGTTCGCAAGCGATTGGCCGTGGAACTCGATCGTTCCTGTTTGTGGTTGCAGTCCCCGTGACAACAGATCAAGCAGGGTGGTTTTTCCGCTGCCGTTGGGACCGACAAGACCGTAGATTTTTCCCTGTTCAATGGTCAGGTTGATCCGTTCCAGAATTTTTTTGTCACCATGGGAGAACGACACGTTCTCAAGTTGGAACACAGCTCTGTTGTCTTTTGCCATAATCTATTTCACCCCTGCCAATTTTTTGCGAAAAATATAGCAGAAAAACGGGCCACCGATAAGTGAAGTAAGGACACCAATGGGCAATTCTGTAGGTAGAACGGCCCGAGTAACAGTGTCGGCAATGAGCAGCAGGACTGCTCCCCCCAAGAAGCAGGCGGGCACTAAGAACCGGTTGTCCGGTCCCATGACTGTTCTGAGCAGGTGGGGGACAATCAGACCGACAAAGCCGATGATTCCCGACACACAGACGCAGCCTGCTGTCATGATAGAGCCGCAAATAAGCATCAGTTTCCGTATTTTGGTGCTGTTAATTCCTAAAGTATCGGCTGTTCTTGTTCCAAGAGCCAGGATGTTGAGGTCACGTGAATAAAAAAGAATGCAAAGCAGGCTGGGTAAAATGAGTATCAGGACCAGGGCGACATCTCCCCATGTTTTACCGACAAAAGACCCCATCAGCCAGAAAATGATAACGCCGACCTGCTCATCCGCCAGATATTTAATAAAACCGATCCCGGCAGACAGAATGGCTGAAACAATCACCCCTGAGAGAATAAGAGTGTTCGAAGAAAACTGCGAATCGGGTGAGGAAAGTGAAAAGACAACGCCCAGGGTTGCAATCGCACCGATAAAGGCGAGTACGGGAATCGAAAACCAGGCTGGGACATGAAGACCAATGATTGTAAAAATGATAGCAAGTGACGCGCCGAAGGCGGCTCCCGGTGAAATGCCAAGGGTGTACGGATCGGCTAAGGGATTAAGCAGAATTGCCTGAAAAACTGCGCCGGCAACACTCAACCCCCCTCCCACAAGAGCGGCGGTCAGAATACGGGGCAATCTGACTTCGAGAACAACAAAGGAAAAGGTCGGGTTTACAGTCTCGGCGGGATTGAGGGAAAACAGTTTGGAGCCGATTATCTTCAACACCTCGCCGGGATGAATGGCTAGAAAACCAAGTCCTGTCGCTCCTATAACAACGATAACAAGAAGGATAGACAGCAAGAGAATGAGTATTGAAGATTTCATCGGATCAAGAGTTCAGATAGTCAGTCCACAGTCATTGCTCACAAACATCCTTTTTTCTTTTCGACTTGTCTGTCTACAATAACAGTTGGTTTGCCTGGTTTATACTAAGCAGTAGAGATGATTATACTTTATTACCAGATTATCCATAGAGCTCAGTCTAACACGAGGTGTTATCAATTTGCCAGTCTCACATCCGGTCAAGGATCACTCCTTTTTGGAGAATAACGCTCAGTGTTATATTAGCATTTCTTGGTCTGCGGCAAATACTTGGTTGGGATACATGATCCTTGAAATTCCTCTATCAAACCGACAACATCTCTTTTTTTATCCAGGCTGAGAATTATTGGTAATCAACCTTTAATATGAGAGTGAACAACGTTGCCAAATTCTAGTTGGTCACCAAATGTTCAATGAATCGAAGATAGAAAAAAAAATGATTTTTTACAAAGAATATATATTTGCTGATCCCGACCTCCCTGATATTAAAGCCAAATTAGTTTGAAAACGGATATGTCTCTCGGAGAATCAAATAGTTAGAGAAAAAAGAGGTTGTGTAGTGTGTTAGAGTTTGATATATATAAATTGACAAAAGGTGCGTTTTCGGCAGGATTCAAACCCAATGAGTTGCTGTACCGGGAGGACCGGGAAGGAAAAGAAAATGCTCGCACAACACCAACCGCAGAAGGTTTCATCTAAGAGAAAGCACGAGAGAGTCGATGTTGAAGGCTTTTGGGGAGATATTGCCGACGGAAAACAGGTTCTGGAAGGAGTTGTTAGAAACGTTTCTTCCAATGGTTTGAAAATGAGCAAAGTTCCCGATAGCTTTTCGGCTGAGAAAAAGCACTATGTCGCTGTTATCTCAGGCAATAACAAGCACTTCAGAGTTCTTATTCAACCACGCTGGTCCCAACGGGATGAAAAGACCAACTCCATGGATGTAGGTTTTAAGATTATTGATTCGTCCTGGGAGTGGTCCGAGTTTATCTACCATAACGTCCCCGAAACGGTCAATTAACCCCTTTCTCCTATTGGCTTTCCAATCAACCGAGACATGCTTGGTCTCGGTTTTTTTTTATTCGTATATTCATTGACCAGATTATGGTTAAAGTTCAGCTAAATGAGGGGTAATCAGGTTCATTGATTATCATTTCAGTATCGATAGTTAGGTTAGAATTCTTCGATCATACAATGAGCATAAATACCATGGGGATCATTGAAAAAGATATGATTGTCCAATGGTTGGATCATCTGCATAATCTCTTTTAAATAGGGATGCAGGGGTGAACATGCTTTGACAATTGCCGCTATGGATGCTGAAAAGTGGTTGACCAGTTTTTCTGTTAGAGATACTGCTCTTGAAACGTACTCGGCAGAGAAGTCGGTAAGGCCCGCCTGCTGAGCACTGCTCTTGATAGCATCCTGCAAGGTGCCGAGTTTGTCGACCAGGCCAAGTTCCAGAGCCTTTTTACCGGTAAAGAGTCTGCCCTGTGCCATCTGATTGAGCGAGTCTCGATCAATATTTCTCCCTTTGGAAACGGCATCGAGGAACCGGCTGTAACCGTGATTAACCGATAGTTGGATAGCCTCCTTAACCGAAGGGGAAAGCGGTTTGGTAAGATTACGGGCTGAGGCGATATTGGTTGTACCAAGACCATCGCTGGTGATTCCCATCTTCGCCAGGCTGTTTTCAAATGTCGGAATAGCAGCAAAGATGCCGATCGATCCGGTGATGGTTGAAGGTGATGCCCAGATTTCATTACCGTCGGCGGCAATGAAATATCCGCCTGAAGCGGCAACAGAACCCATCGAGATGACTAGTGGTTTCCCACTTTCTTTCAGGGAAAGAAGTTCCTGCCGGATGATTTCAGAGGCAAACAGCGAACCGCCGCCGGAACGCACCCGCAAAACTACAGCCTTGATGGATTTATCCCGTTTTGCTTTGCGGATGGCATCGGAAAGGGAATCCCCGCCAATTCTTCCCGCGGATTGTCTGCCGTTGAGAATAGTTCCGCTGGCGATAATGATACCGACTTTGTCTTTGGTTGTATCGCTGTTTTGGTAGGATCGATTGATCGTTTTAAGATAATTTCGAAATGAGATCTGCCTGAAGCCGTGAATTTTGTCAGGGGCCGATAAGGTCGCCAGATAAGATCTGATTTGAGGTCGTTGCTTGATCTCATCGACGAGCCCTGTTTTAAGCGCCAGTTGGGCTCGATCGCCATCTTCAACTGCTAAATTAGTTGACAAATTATTGGTGTATGAGTCAAGGGCCCTGGGAGCAAGTGAACGCTGAGTTGTGATGGTGTCGGTATAATCGTTCCACAGAGAAGTCAACCAGATCCTGTGTTGCTGACGGACAATGGACGACATGGAATTACGGGTAATAACTTCGACAGCCGACTTGTACTCGCCCACCCGAAAGATGTGGAAATTGACCCGCAACTTTTCGATGGCATCGCGCAGGTAAAGCCGATAGAGACCGAAACCGGTAATTTCAACAGAGCCAGCAGGGTTAAGAAAAATCTTGTCGGCAAAAGAGGCAAGATAATAGTTCTTCTGCCTGTACATGTCATCTATGGCAATGATCTTTTTACCGCTTTGTTTGAATTGTTCAAGGGTACTGCCGATAACCTGGAGCTGATCGAGTCCTATATTTCCCATTTTTTTCAGCTTGAGAACAAGACAGCTGATCCTGGGATCTTTAGAAGAGCTGTTAATGACATCGAGAATATCCTGGAGTAGGACTTCTGCGGGTATATCCTCGATATCAAGACTGTCAAATAATATGTCTTCAAATGGTTTGAGTTCCTCTTTCTCTTCGACCACGTCACCGTTAATGGAAAGGACGAGGGCACTGTTGGTTTTAATTAGTGGGGCCTTGTCAATGAAAAGTGATCCGATGATAAACAGAACTAAAAGAATGAATAACAGATTGAAGATGAGGTTTCTCAGAAAGGTTATGCTTTTGCCTAGCCAGCGAAAGGGAGCGGAAAGAAACGAAATAAAAGTAGCCATGTCAATTTGATAACGAGATAAAAGGTGAAATGATTGTTGGGTTTACGGATCAAACAATAGTAATTGAATCCGAGGATGTAAAGTGGCAAAAGATGAAGAAAAACCAAGTCCCTCGCTTGAAGGATCACTGAATAAGAGTGTTGATGACAAAGTGATAGACCGGAAATAGTATACGCCCAAAGCCTGTGTCCGGCGGAATAAAAACCAATAAAAAGAAGGTGAAAGCAAAGCCGGTCCAGTAGGCTCCAGGAATCCTTCTGTTAGAAAAGAGCAAACAACCTGTAAGAAACGGAGGCCAGGGAAGCAACTGAATCATGGCCATTGTCAGGTTGAAAAAAAGCCCGGCTCTGGTCCAGTAAGAGAAGGTTTCAAAAAGATCTGGAGCTGAGTTGGCCATTCTGTGTAGCAGACAGAATATGATAAAAAGAACCAGATGTATATTGAGGAGTAAAATAGCTGATCGTATTGCTCCTTCTGATGAGTCTTTCTTTTTTTTGACAAAAAAACAAAACAGCAAGGGGTGACTTATATACCAGAGCAGCAGAGGTAGAAGCAGGGTGAATATCGGATCAAATGATAACCGCTGATCAGTTGACGACTGATTAGACAACCGATTATGAACAGTGAAAACAACATATAAGCTTATGACCACAGGGATTAGCCAGATAAATAAAGAACGGAGTTTTTCACTGTCCATGAATCATTTGCCGGCGGGTGCAGGAAACGGGAGTTTGAGCTGGATGGGGTTGGTCTGTTTTTCGGTTGTCAATTTTGAAACGGTAATTCCAAGCAGCCTGACTTTCTGTATCCCTGCTTCGGTGGATTGTAGAAGCCTCGGGATATGGGATTTTATCTCCTCCCTTGTGTAGAGTGGTGACGACAAAGTTATTGATCTGGTAACAGTTGTGAAATCACCATAACGGACCTTTATAGTCAGTGTTGACCCACCGCACTCTTTTCTGGCAAGAGACTTTTCAACTTTGTCAGCCAGACGATCGAGAATGGATCTGATTTCCTGTAAATTATCTATATCATGACGCAAAGTTGTCTCAGTACCGATCGACTTCCTTTTTCTGGATACCTTTACCGGGCGATCATCTATACCGCGAACGATATTGTAAAAATGTGCTCCTGCTTTACCGAAGTGGTGGATAAGTAACGCTTTATCATATTTCAACAAATCACCACCGGTATGAATGCCGAGTTTGAGCATCTTTTTTCCGGTTACTTTTCCAACGCCGAAGAATTTACCGATAGGCAATTTGGCAATAAACCCTTTAGCTTCCTGAGGAGTGATGACACTGATACCGTTGGGTTTGTTCAGATCAGAGGCAATTTTAGCCAGGAATTTATTGAAAGAAACTCCTGCCGAGGCGGTCAGACCGGTTTGATCATGGATTTGTTTTCTGACCATTTCAGCAGCCCAGGTTGCTGAGATGATATTTTTTTTATTTTTGGTGATATCCAGAAAGGCCTCATCCAGGGACAGGGGTTCTACAAGATCGGTAAATTGCCTGAAAATCGACATGATCTCCATGGAGATTTCTTTATATCGTGCCATATTGGGCCTGATGAACACGGCCTGCGGGCACAGCTTGACGGCTTTTGCACATGGCATAGCGGAATGAATGCCAAAATGCCTGGCTTCATAGGAGCAGGCGGCAACAACACCCCGTCCGTTTGGATCGCCACCGACAATTACCGGCTTTTTTTTCAGTTCCGGGTTGTCAAGCTGTTCAACGGAGGCGTAAAAGGCATCCATATCGATATGAATTATTTTACGGCTTGTATCCATTGGAGTGACTGTACCACACTCAATAAATTTATTCCCTTTTCGCTATTTGCTTTTTCCTTACAGAAAAAAATCCATTGGTTTGATAGTCGTTTTTTCAACCAGCTTTTTTTTAAGATCAGAATTGGACTTTGGATGAACATCTTGTGATTTGATGCATGAATATGTTATCAGAAAGAGGTGTTTGAATATTTGTTTAGATAAATCATTATTTCCCTACATCCTTGTTGCTAAAAAAGAAAGGTAAGTCAATGAGAAGAACGCTCTATATCGTACGAGGTTTGCCGGGCAGCGGTAAGAGTACGCTTGGTGCTCAAATCGCTGCAAAAAAGCAATGTGCCCATGTGGAAGTTGATATGTTCATGTCGGATTCCCATGGTAACTACAGATTTAACAAAAACAAACTCAAAGCTGCCCACCGCTGGTGCAAAAGAAGTGCTGTCGATGCATTGAAATACCAGGGAGCGGTTGTCGTTTCCAACACTTCCGCCACTCTGCGTACTCTTCTTCCTTATTTTATGATCGCTTATATGTATCAGGCTATGATCATAATCAAAGAGCCCAACACACCATGGCGCTGGAATGTTACCGAGTGTGAACGACGAAATAAACATAACCTCAAACTGGATACCATCAGGAAATATAAGGCTCAGTGGTTCCCGATTAAACCGGCAGCATACAGTTACCGTGATATGTGGCATGGGGAACTGCTTCCGTGAAACAAAAACAGGGAAGAAGGAATATCGAATAGGCAACCTGGCGGATCTACAGTTCCATATTCAACTTTTTGCACTGCCTCTTTAGGTCGTCCGGGTAGTGTTTGAACTTGACCATCACAAAGCCTAAAACAACAGACAGTAGGGGAATCAAGAGGAAAGAGAGCTCAAATAAACGGTTGATGCTGAACCGACCGTTGTCATCGTGGAAATCTTGCGTTGTTGTTTCCGAAAAGAATTGAAAAAAGAGGAGAATACCTGAAATAATGCACAACGAACCTATCAGTTTGATGGTGCTGTTGAGGTCTCTCCAGTATTGCACCCGTTTTCGCAATTTTCCGATTTGGGTCATAATCACCTGAATGGCTATTCCCCGTCACAAAGAAAGTTTCAACTTGCTGGAATGTCGATTTACCTGTCTATCAGTGAAGGAATCTTCTATCCTATTGATGTATTATAGGTTACCAGAAAAAGTGAAAAAAGAAATTAAATTTTTGGTAAAGAAATTTGTTATTAAGGAAATTGATGTCTGGTCAGAAGAAGACACAAAATTCATTCTTTTATTGAATAGTTTTATTGCACTTCTTCCCTTATTTCCTTGAAGCTGTTTTGGTTTGGTTTTTCCGAAAAATTTGCCGGAACACATCAATCAGAACCAATGAAATAAATAGAAGGACAAAGTTGTACAACGGTGACAGGTAATAGTGATTGAAACCGTGAAATGACGTCACGTCAATCAACGAGAGAATGACAAGCCGACAGAAAATGGCCAGGAGAAGCGCCGATGAAAAAACCGTCAGGTTGCTTAACTGTTTTTTCCAAACGCTAACAACGACTATGATTGTATAGGAAAATAGGGCAATATAAAAAAGAGAAGGTGTAACAGACTGATATTTCACAGCTATTTCTTTTAAAATAGAGAGTTTTAAATCGTTTGTAATTGTTTGCCCTGCTAACCGGGAACCGGGTTTGGTCGAATCCTGTTTGGTTGGCGCCAACTCTTCACGAGTCATATCCCGAAAATAGTCAAGAGTTTCAGAACTACCCTGACTGTAAAAAGGCATAGTCAGCCTTATAATAAGGCTCTCAAAACCCAGAAGAAATGTGAGGCCATTTGGTATATTCCGGATGGTTTTTTTATATTCATCCATAGAGAGGGGCGGAACAAGCGAGTTCCTTTCCGGAAGGCATTCGAGTTTCTCCGCTTTGCAGGCGTGGTTTATTTCTGTTGCCAGTTTTAAATAGTAGCCAGCTGCTTTTTTCCCACTTGAATGATATCCGGCATGGGCGACAGCGTCCCGAAAAGCCCAGACAAACCAGCCACTGGCTATTTCTCCACAGGTCTCAGGATAAACATCGCAGCCGAATTTTTGCCACATTTGGCCCACTTCCCCTTCCAAGTACGGTTCCAGTTCACGAAATGATGGGCTAACATGATAGATATTCTTACGCACAGAACTCGGAACAACAACATACGGACGTTTCTGATCCTTCACCCGCAGGAGGCTGCCATAAGCGCTACGAAATGAGTCTGATTTCAATTCAACAACACTCTTTGTGCCATAATGGAGGAAGTTGAGAGTTGAGACTAACTGAGTGGCACAAAAAAGGAAGAACAGCGGAAAACTGATGACAATAATCCGAGTGAGGAACTGTCTGCAAAAGCCGTGTTTCTTATAAAAACCATAGAGTATCCCTGCCAGGACCAGACCAATTGAAGGGATAAGCCAGATTCCTTCCTCTCTGGTCATCCAGAATAACGGTAATACACAGCTAAACAATACAACCCAGGGCAGGGATTTTTGCCAATGTGTTTGCCGATGGGAATAGAGCCCAAACAGGCATGCCATAATCAGTACCGATAGCGCCGGGTAGATTCCGGAGCGAACAACCCGTGAAACAAACTCCGGATTGAAGAGAAAAAGAGCGAAAAGAGCAAGGAGAAGGAAGTATTGTGGGACCTCTTTTTTTATGCTGAAAAGAAGAATTATTCCTGATGCCGCATACAGTAAATGCTGGGCAGTAAGCAAAGGAAGCCCGATAATAAAGCAGAACGCTATCCACAGGCCATATACGGGACCCTTACTGAGGATAAGTTCATTGTAGGACCCGAGCCAGCCACCTCTCGGCAGTTCATGGGCCAGGATAACAGAAGAGGTATCACGGCCCAGCAGATCACTCAACCATAAGCCGAAACCACCGGCCTGCCGTATGAAGAGAGCATCGTCATGAAGATTATAGCCGACAGCGGAAAGAGGAATAGCCTGGTCAAGTGATATCTTGATAATCGATAGAAGGATGACCAACAGCCAGAACAGTTTTTTCATAAAACAGAACTATGGGAAGAATTCGAAGGAATTATCGATCTCATACAAGAGTTACATCGATTTTCGTTCAAGCCCCAGTATGCTTTTAAAAAAAGCGGTGAGAACGATCTGAATACCGACAACAACCATTGTAACTGCCGGCACCAGAAGGCGCATCATTTTCTCCGGGATAAGATCGCCGAACTGCACCTGGCTCCATAAAAAAATTGAGTAAAAAATAGTGATCAGTCCTGTTACAATAATTATACATCCAAAGATCAGTAAAAATTCCAGCGAGAAAAAGTTCAATATTCTCTCCACAGAACGATCCTTGGGAAGAAAACCGGAATTGATTGCATACTGTTTTGTAAGAAAGGCGAAGCTGACCGATTGGGTTCCCGAAAGGATTGCACCACCCGACAAAAGCAAAGTATGGACGCCAATAGAGATATTACCGAACTGTAAAGGTCCTTTTGTAAGAAATGCCATGCCGATCAGGCCGATCAGGATTAAGAAGATGCCCGGATAGAGAAACAACCAGCGGGGACTGAGCATCAGTAAAAAACGCAGGTGCCGCCATCCGTCACGCCAGCTTTTTAAATGAGGCGGACGATTACGGCCATCAGGATACAGAGTGATCGGCACCTCTGTGATTGATAGTTTATGCAGACCGGCCTTGACAACCATCTCACTGGCAAACTCCATCCCAAGAGTACATAAGCCAAGTTTTTCAATCGATTTTCTATGAAAACCACGTAAGCCACAGTGGAAATCACAAATATCGGCAGAGTAAAATAACCGGCCAAGAGAGCTGAGGACAGGATTGCCCAGATACCGGTGTAAAAACGGCATAGCGCCGGGCATGATAGTGCCGCCAAAACGATTTCCCATGACCAGTTCATAGCCTTGACGAAGTTTTGCCAAAATAGGCATCAGATCATAGAAATCGTAACTGTCATCGGCATCGGCCATGATTATATATTTCCCTTTAGCGACCGCAATTCCTCCCATTAATGCACTCCCATAGCCTTTAACAGCCACCGGAACCACTTTGGCCCCCATTTTTTCTGCAAGTTCCTGTGAACCATCGCTGCTGCCGTTGTCTGCGACAATAATTTCACCGGAAATGGTATTTTTAGTTAAAAAAGCCTTTGCTTTTGAGATACATATTCCCACAGTGTCAAATTCATTGAGACAGGGCATCACAATTGAGAGTTCACAGCCTGCGTGTTCGGGCGGTTTTGCGGGAGTCATGTTTGTTTTTTTATGCTTCCTGGTCGTATCTCCGAAGCAATCCTCATAGCATTACTCATAATGGTGAAAGTCGGGTTCTGGGCAGACATTGTCGGAAAGGTCGATGAGTCGACGCAATAAACGCTACCATATCCATGTATTCTGCCTGAGGGGTCGGTTTGCATAGTTTTCGGCTGTTGTTTCATGGCCAGAGAGCCCCCTACATGTCCGGAAAAGCCAAAGGGGGTTTCTTTAGCAACGGGGGCTATCGGCAACAGTGATGTCAATTTACTGTGTTTTTTAAGATAATCCAGGGTCTTCTTCATCAGCTCACGGGAATGGGGATTTTCATCAACTTGGATATGGATGGTCGATTTGGTTGATGATTCCTGACTACAGGAGATCGTCGCCTGTCTCGATTCGTCACTGTGAAAGTAAACGAATCCGATGACTAACCTGTTCGAAAAGGCCTGCACCTGTCGCTGTACGAATTTGGGCAGTTTTTCGAGCAGATCAAACAATGACCCTAGAAAGTAGTCATTGAATGTGTAAAATTGGATATGAACCCCTTTGGAGCCGATGATACCTGGCTGTAAATAAAAAACAGCTTCACTGAGTGAGAATTGCGACTTGCCTTTAGGTTTAAGGTTGTTGTCCATTTTTCTCACAAGAAAAGGAACAATATAGAGATCATTATCAATAAGTGGAATAGATTCCTGGTACTGATCCATTGAATCCGCTACCAGCTTAAAAGTCGATATTGGCCCTCCGGCTAAAAGAAGCGTTTTATATTCCCTTCCTCGGTAGTCCTGAGTTGAAGGGTTGAGCCCATGGACCGCGACACCAGAGTCGGTTTCGGTAAATTTTGATGCAAGAAACTCCGGTTGATAATTGAAGTTACCTGTTTTTTCAAGTGTTGTTATAAGGCTGCTGGAAGTAAAGATGGCTCTACACGGGCATCCGTAAAAACAGAGACCGCATTGTAGGCAACCACCCGTTTTGTTATTGTTGAAATCTGGTGATTGTACGGCCAGTCTGGATTTTCCGGCATATATCCCAAGTTTAGACAATTGTTCTTTACGTTTTTCCCATTGATCCGTTAAAAAATTGAACGGAGAATTGGGATTGCGTTTTATATCAGTGTTTTGCTTTATTTTACCAAACAGTGGATAGACACTGCCAAGATTATCCGCATATTGCCAGAGGTTGAGGGCCTGGCCGCTCTGTTCATAAAAAGGGTCGAGTTCAGAGGAGTCAATCGGCCACTCACCCATATCCTGTTTGGTCAGGCCGTAACAGGCGGCGCCCCAGAGATTCGACAATCCGCCGCGCGCCAGCGATAGCGGAATGTCAGCGCCGTCCATCGGCATAAGCTGTTCAACGTTTTTAAAAACAAAAGGGGAGCCGAGTATTTTCTTCTGGACTTTTTCGGAAGCGATATTGGATCGGAACAGGGTGGTAAAACTCTTCCACAGTGTTTGTTTTTCGTGATTGTTACCACTTCTTAAAAGTAAGAGATCGTCTTGTGATGGAGGAAAACCCTGTTTGAGCCGTTTGGCTATTCGCTCGGCAAGCTGGACGGACCACGGTTCCGGAACACGACCCACATCGAGAACTTCAACACTGAAGCCTTTTTGTATCAGTTGGTATGCAGCTGCCATACCAGAAGGTCCGGAACCGATAATACCGATATCAGACATGGTTTACTGGTTATCCTTTAACCTGAATTGCTTACGGTTTCAGGTTTAAAATACTGACGGATCATTTCAATATTTTTTTGAATATCATGCTGTCGATAACGCGGATAGGTCGGCAGCAGGACAACCTGTCGGCAAGTGGCTCTGGCAACCGGGCAGTCTCGTGCGTAATCACGGAAACAATCCATGTCAGCACAGTTCTTCAGGTGTTGTGCTGCGATATCACAGCCGTTTTTCATGAGATGTTTCAGCAATCCGTCTCGATCTTTTACAATGATGGGAAAATAGGTGTAAATGTGGGAGCCGTCATATCTCATTGGCGGGAGTGAAATCTGCCGGATATCCTGCAAACCGTCATGATATCTGGCCGCATTATCGATCCGCTTTTGATTGTTCGGCCAGGCTTCAGACAATTGGCTTCTGACAACACGAGCCTGCAGAGGCGTCAGCCGGCGAAGATAGCTCTCAGGCAGATCGGTTTTGAGCGCGGGGTTCTGATCAAATGTGACATGTTTATTAAGAAGACTGATGTCATGGAGAAATCCGAAACGAAATATCCAGAAAGTGATCAACTTGAACAGCGGCGGCCAGGTGGCAATATCTGTCAGCAGTCCACTGACCACTTTCGCACAGTAGTAGCCTGTCTCCTGATAGGGATAGCTGCCAAGTTCGAGTTTCACACGATTATACACGCCTTGTTCGGGGGTCACCAGCATACCACCGAAAAAGCTGTTCACATTCTTGTACATGCCAAAACTGTAAATACCAGCCTCACCAAAGGTGCCAAGCGGTTGTCCATTATACTTGGCCCCAAAGGCCTGGGCGGCATCCTCAATCAGGGCAATATCGTGCTGCTTGCAGATCTCCTGTATGCTGTCCATCTCGCAGCTCAATCCATGCAGGTGAGTCACCAGGACAGCTCCTGTCTGATCATCAATCAATTTCCCTATCTCTTCAGGATCGATATTGCAGGTCCCCTCTTTAAGGTCGGCAAAAACAGGTATGCCACCTGCGCAAATCACCATATTGATCACATCGGAGATGGTATAGGAGGATAGGATGACCTTGCGTTTCCGCTTCAAAAGAGCACGAACAGCAAGAAATATTGCCACCCGGGCCTTTGGTGTGCACAGGGCAAACTCAACATTTTGAAGCGTGCTTATATCGCTTTCAAGGCCATGACAATCCTTGCCGGAACGCATCCTGGAAGTCAATACAGCGGAAATGATCTTCAGGTAATTCTCAGGCTTTGTGTATATTCGATATCTGGGAGAAGAGGCTTGTAACATAAGTATATGATCGATGAATATCTGAGAACGCTATTTCAGAAATAATGTGAGTCTAAGCTGATTATGATAAGTGATACGGTTGAAAAAACAAAGCCTTTCACAGTAATCGTGTAATAACAAAACCGTTAAATTTGATCATTCTAAGGTTTTAGTCATCAACGTAACACAGCAAAAGTTTTAAGATATTCCACTTCAGTCAATAAAACACATGTGTTTTTTTGACTTTGGTAGAAAATGAGGGTGTTTTGTTCTTTTGAAGCAAAGATACCTCCATAACCAGATTAAGAAAGATCTTGCCAAGAAAATTGTTGAAGTCTATTAAAATCAATCGTCTTTGGAATATGTTCACCCATACCGATATTCATACTTATTCCCGATCTCCTTACCTAAGAATCGAATAAAGTAATATATCGCTCATTCGGGTCAGTTTAGCGACTCTATTTCATATGGCCTTTTGCAGTAATCATAGCGAGAAATAGACAAGTTTTTCAAATGAATCTAGGGATTCAATTTTTGCTTAACCTCAATAATTGTCACTCACTTGAATTCGTGGAATGGAGCCCCCATTAAAGTTCGTAATCAGGGTGTTTAACAGTTAATGGGGGCCAGAGTTGTTGTCAACAAAATGAAGCAACATTGCATTTATCTGGGTTGGTTTTGGAGAAAAATGTTTACGTGGCGTTCACTGACTCGCATTGGTAACTGAGCACTGATGTCGACAATGCTTGCACTGCTATGTTCCTTGTTTTGGGCTTGTAACAAGTATCATGGCGGCATTGTGTGCAGGTAAGGCCATGAGGCCAACGTTGCTGGCAGCGTGCTTTTCGACACTGTTCCTCTGTCCCATAATGTATAAAGAATAGGGGCAAGCTTAATCCTCGCTGAAATTGTAACTTGTTTTTGAGGATTATTTTATACTTGGGTGCTTATATAGTGGGTACCTGTTAAAATTAAGCTGAGAATTCTGGGTAATCAGAAAAATATTTGAACATTTTTTATGGATTGAAGAACATAATAATAGAATCATCACAGCAGCAAAAGAAAAAATCCGGCCTGTATCACACGATAAGGAGGGAACAATGAAACACATATCTCCACGTCTCTCGACATCCTTTATCTCTGTATTATTTCTGTTTACAATACTTCTTTTTCTTCCGTTTTACTCTGCTTTTGGGGCTGAAAAAGCTACAAATCCCTCGCAAGAAAAACACACTCCACAAGAAACCGTACAGAATAGCCGGAGTCATCCTCAGAACAAACTCCAGTTTCAGGAACAGGAACAGATTGCACAATATGTTGGAATCAAAATTATCAGCCCGGTTAATGGTGAAGTAAACGATGGTAATAACATTAATATTATCTGCCATGCTGATAAAAAAGAAGACTTGAACCTTAGTATTGATAGGCCAGGTAGCTCCGGTAGCACTAGGATTTTTGCTGATCAACTCGAACGTTCGATTCTAGGGCAATATTATTTGTACGAGGAGAAAAAGACTTTTTACACTGCCGGCGATTACGTGTTGTCATTCAGCTATGCGTCGGAACCTAATAAAAAGGTTTCTATTAGCTTCAGGGTTGATATCCCGCCAGAACTCTCAATTATCAGTCCAACAAACTATGGAACGTATAAGCAAGCTATTTCTTTTATTATTTCCCAGACTAAGCGAGAAAATTTATTTTTTGAACTTATTCAGAGAGATGAAAATTGGCAACCGACCGGTGTCGGTGTTCCCTTCTTTTATCAGATCGGTAAATCCGAGCTTCAGCAATCCGGCGATTCTTACATTTGGATCGCAAATAAAGAGTTACCGTCTGCTAACTACTCTCTATCGGTTTTATCAGGCCCACTACCCTTAGATTTAGATCAAAAAGTCACGGTATACTTCACCGTTCAAAACATGCCTGGAGTAGGCCTTGTAGCGACCGAAAAGCTGGGTCTGCCAATACCATTTGGAACCTTCGGTAAGACAGTTCTCGGCAACCCATTCTCTGCAAAGATTAAACATGACATTGGCCAAACCGATTTGATTTTCAAGTTCGAACAATGGGATATTAGAACAAAACAGTGGAAAGAAACAAAAGAGCCGAAACTGTTAAAAAGCAAGACCTCAGACGGCAAGGATCAGGTTGTAACAACAGCCAAATTTAGAATTCTAACTCCGGGTAAATACCGGTGGACGCTGGCCGGTTTCGACAAGTTCAAGCCTGTGGAATTTGAGGTGATTGGAAGAGGATCGACGCATGGAGCCAAGGAGTCAGTACAATTAAAAACAAAGCCCTCTATCCGGTTGGAGCACTGTAAACCAAAAACAAGCCCAAAACTGGGAAAAGCTTTCGACCTTGCTATTGGAGTAAAAAATATCGGCAGAACGAAGTACGACTTATCACAAAAAATGACGTTTAGAATAAACTATAAACCAATCGGGGGGGGTAAATACAAAGAAGTTGTTTCAAACAAAACTGTACCGACAATCAATCCAGGCTCAAAAAAGACCATGACTATTAAAAAACCCTTTAAAGTCACAAAGGAAGGGAAATACAAAGTGACCATAACGCTTGATTCGCACAATATTGCCTCCTCGAGCCTGAAAAAGTCATGCGATTTTACTTTTAAAGTGGCTAAAGCTAAAGTCAAAAAGAAAACACCAAAGATAACTCCTGGATCATCCTCTTCCGGACACCCAGGACCGGCCGGACATCCAGTCGGTACTCCAGGTTCGGGCGGCTCATCTTCCCGCCGCTTAGAGCCTGCAGGTAGAGCACCTCATAGGAGTTTATAGACAATAATTTGAACTTTACCGTTTATTTTTGAACGGCAAATGAGCAAATATGAATGCAAATGGGGTCGGGCCACGATAACGATCTGGAAATACAGCAATTAACTTGTAAATAACCTCATTTAACCACCCATAATGTTGTTTTTGTCGTCAAAAACGCAAATGTAGAAACAGTAAAATACGACAAGAGCGAAAAGACATTATCTCCCAGGGCAAATCTAGCTTAGACCTTAAATCTATTATCACACCGAATTCACAAATAAATTCATAAATAATAAACGTAATGTCAGAAAAATGTCAGAAATCGAGTGTATTATTGGTCTGATTAAACATTTATTGCCTGACTATCTGGATCATCAACAGCGTTTTTGACAGTATTATTTTTGGGAAACCGAAAAAAATGGAATTTATTGGGTTTCGTCATCTCGTTTCATAACATAGTTGTAGGACAAAATAAAGAGATCGAAACCTAATAATATATTGAATATACAGGATTTGTTTGAATCGGATAAAAACAGTAAAAACAGGAAGATCATAATTGAAAAGCTGTACCAAAACCAAAATATCAGCAATATGTCAGCGAAATGTCAGATACCTTTATTATAATACCTGATAAAATAAAAACACAAAGGGTGATGGCATGGCAAAAAATGTGGAAGAGCTGGACAGGTTAGAGGAGGCAATATCCAAAGCAAACAGGATATTTAATGCGATGTATCTAGCGCAGGTGCAGGATATTGCAAACAAGAAAGGTGAGGAAGGCGTTAGAAAGATATTGAGAGAGTATGGGGTGGTTTGTCAAAAGAATGAAGATATTTACCTTAAATGTTTGAAGGAGATTGATAGACTTCTAAACAGTGAGCAATAGCGACAACAATTAACAATTAGGGTCGTATTGGGCAGGAATACAATCTTAGGAAGAAACGCAAGGGAGCTTTCTGGGAAGATCGTTATCACGCAACAGCAGTTGAATCCGAACATCATTTGTTGAGATGTCTTATTTACATTGATTTGAATATGGTTCGTACAGGTGTTGTTTCTCACCCATCTGAATGGGTTCATAGCGGGTATAATGAAATTCAAAAACCTCGAAGAAAGAATGTGCTGATTTCATATCAGAAATTAGCAGAGCTAACAGGATATAAAAGTTATAAATCATTTCAAAAGGCTCATCGTGTCCTCATAGATGAGTCCTTATTGATTGGTAAAGTTAACCGTCAACCTGAATGGACAGAAAGCATAGCAGTTGGAAGCGAACGTTTTATTGAAGAGATCAAACAGAGACTAAGATCGCTTGCGAGAGGAAGGAAGATTATTGAAAATCAGGGAAGATTTCAATTAAGAGAAAAGTCACTCACCTATAATGCTGTTTCTGGTAGTGAAAAAGAGGATATAGGGGATGGAAATCGTTATTTCTGGGAGTAAACATTTTGAAATTTAACCGGTTATCGTGGCCCGACCCCATTTTCATTCACCATTTTCCATTTTTCAATTACAATGTCAGAAAAATGTCAGATGTTGAGGGTATGATAGGTTAGACTAAAAGATTGATGCCTGGAAGATAATAAGATCAAGTCTTATTTCCATTTTGAACATTTTATCAGAGAAAAGTGAAAATATTACCATTTATTTACCAAAATTTTGGATTTCGTCATCTCGTTATCATATCAGTTTAGTAAGTCACTGTATGATGATTAGGGATGCTGTTTTTAACATGCTGGAACTACAATAAAAATAGTTTGTGAGAAAATCATATGGGTTTTGTACTTCTTGGATACGTTTTGCTATGGACGATAGGTTATATTATTATCCTAAGTCTGACTATCAAATATGCCAAATCAAAGAAGACCGTTATTTTTGTGATAGTTATTCTCATCCTTTATCCCTTAAGGCGCTTGATTCTTTTTAAAACCCTATTCTTTTTCTATTCATTATCTCCTTTGCAGGAGATACATGATACCGTTAAAAGCCCTGGTTCCGTTTATTGGGAAGACAACGTTTGGCCGGGGTATGATGAATACGGCAGGTTCTGGATGATCTCCAGTTATTTGGATGGCATCAACCTGAAGGTATTAGCCTTAAACGGGGAGGATGGTAGGATTTATCTGTATCGGGCAGAGGAACAAGATTACAAACAGAGCAAAATTTTTCTTCCTGAAATTAATAAACAACAAAGAAAAACAGAGGAATCAGATAAAGAAGTTTCAAAAAGATTACAACATGCTGAACACTTAAAGGGTGACGAATATAGCAAGGTAACTGAAGAATTTTGGGAAAGTCCATATGGAAAGTATATATTGGACCAAGATTCTCAATTAAATAAGCTAAAAGAAAAATATAGAGATCAACGCAAAAAAGACGTTCAAGCTATCATGTCCAGGGCAGAAGTCTATGTGTCAACCACAGATCTTCCACCGATCGTTTACACGGTAAGATTTAATTCGATCAAGATCGTCTGGCCGCTGAACAAACTACTTCATGCCGACAAGATTACCATTAGTGATAATAGAAAGAACAAAGAAATTGCTTATTCAAGGCGGTATATGGCGTATGCGGCTTTGATTACACAGTTCAGCGGTCAGCAACCTGAGTTTGACTACAAGTTGGGGGATGAACGAGTAAATGAATTTGATGATCAGGTCTTGTTCAGGTATGCGGATATACGATCACCAGATTGGGACAGAAACTATTTAAAACGAGGTTCGTACAAATCAAGCACACTATATTGGAAAAGCAGTTATGGAAGGAGTGAGAAATAATGGATAAAAGAATAGTAAAAGATATGGGTAATCTGTCTGAAGAAGCCTATAATAGCTATTCCAAAACAGACTACATCAAAAAACTCCCCCAATATACTGTCATCGACACAGACACCCAACCCTCAGGCTTCCAGGGCATGCTGTTGAAAACTGGAGATAAGTACGTTTTCGCCTTCCGTGGCACTGAGTTTCCTGGCCAGTTCATGAAAGACCTGATTATCACTGACATCGCCTATATGGGTACCGGCCGTGTTCCTCAGCAGATGAAGGACGCTATGTCCTTTATTGAGGAAATGAAGAAAAAAGAGAAAGGAAAAATCAAGACCTCCAACACCACAATCACCGGCCATTCTCTAGGTGGTTCGATAGCCGGGATGGCCAGCTATGTCTATGGTTTTCAAGCTTTTACCTATAATGGGTTCGGTATTAAGAATATGCTGTGGGATGCTAATGACACGTATGTCACAGATATCCCAATTATTCAGGATCCATTGCAACTTGAGTTGATAGTTCAATACCACTCTCTTGGCGAGCATCTCGAAGATTTAGGTGTTCAAAACCAAAAATCGACTGAGAATATCACCAATATCATCCAGATCGGTCATGCAAGAGACGATCTAGTTGGTGGTATTGCAACTAATATTCTATCAGGCCAAGTTGGGCAAACTCATTTTGTTCTAAATCACACCGGAGCTCCAGGTGGAGAACCGAACAATACTCATAGTATTGAAGTTTTTAATCAGAGTATTTCTATTTACAACAACCTCCTCGAAATAATTCCCGATGAAGATTACAACTCATTAACAAAGAAATTGCTCTATATTCTTCCAAATGAGGAGAGTGCAGAGCTTACTAATATCTATGGTCCTGATAAAAACAAGGTAGAGCGTTTTCTCAACATCCTTGGAGAATTGACCGGAGTTGGTGAAACCACCTCTGAAAATGATCATGAGCCGTTTTCCGAGAGACTTAAAAACTCAGGTATTTCCAACTTAAGCTTAATTGCCCATGAAACACAATCAAAAATAGACAATCTTGATAAAGAACAAAAAGCTGATCTCTACGCCCTGCTCAGGCTGATGCCGTTTACCATAGAGGGCAAGAGTTCGCTCTACGATCAATTCTCCGAATTGGAAGTAGACTATACTGACCAGTTCATCACAGACAGGGGCTTGTTCATCGTCCAAGGCGCCAATAAAAATGGAAATCAAGAGCCAATAAAATTCTCAGATAAAGAGCTGAATATTACCTTGGAACGGGGCGGATCAAACGGTCAAACAACTCAACATTTCATCTTTGGTGATTCCGGCAACAATACTTACGGAACGTACAGCAACCAGGGCGACGACCATCTCTACGGCATGGATGGCAACGATACTCTGTTCGGCCATGGTGGTGAGGACTATCTCGAAGGTGGTAGCGGATCTGACAAGCTTTATGGCGGAGATGGTGATGATGATATCATCGGCGGCAAAGGACCCGATGAGCTGCATGGCGGTGACAATAATGACACGTTCTTTATCATGGGTGAAGATTCGGCCTATGATGACTTTTGGGGAGGAGACGGGCACGATACCATTGAGGGATCTGACGAAGACGACATAATCCGGGTCAACCAATTGGATAAAACCAACTCTATAGAAGTGATCGACGGAAAAGGTAAGGAAAACACAATCGCAGGCACAAATGATGACAACATTATCGATCTAAGTGAAACCACCCTTGTGAGTATCGAGTCGATTCATGGTGAAGGTGGTCAGGATACAATTACAGGCTCATCCGACGCGGATATCATCTATGGTGGTTTGTCTTCCGATATCATTGATGGAAAGGAGGGTAACGATACCCTTTACGGCATTCTTCACTCAGATGGTGATGATTTTGCCACAGATCGGCTGGAAGGCGGAGAAGGTGATGATACCTATTATATCGGAATTGGGGATGTCATCTCTGATGTGGATAAAGAAGGCACGGTCTACCTAGGCGATAAAAAATTACCAGCTCTAACCCTCAAGCAACAGGGAAACAATATCAATTTTTATCAGGATGAAGATCAAACATATTCGGCAGTTTTAAATAATGATGGATCATTAAACATTTTTCGAAAAGCTGATAACTTCTTTTTTACTCTCGACTCATTTTCATCAAAGGATTTTGGTATCACTTTAGAGAATTGGGAGGAAGAAGAAAAAGAGTATGATTATTCTTTTTCCGGATTAGACATAGAGGGGAACGTTTATCGCGGTAAATATTATTCCGGTAATGAGTCTTTTGGCGCCTGGTTTACTTTTCATGGAGACGAGAGGCGGTCTGTAACGGCTGAATATAGACATGTTATTGTATATGATTCCGGGTGGTTATTTAGTGGTGATGAACATGGTTCCAGTATCTGGTTGAAAAGAAAATCCGATCCACCGACTTTTTCAATATCGAGCAAAGATGGTGATGACGCGATATCCGGTTTATCAAACAGCGATTTTTTTGACGGAGGACCGGGAAACGATTTTATCTTAGGCCAATCCATCAGTTATGTTGATGCAAAAGAAACAATTCCGTTTTTTTCAGAACCCGAAGAGACAGGTGGCGACATTCTTTATGGAGGAGCCGGCATTGATTTTATTAAAGGCTCCGAGGGTGATGATACTATTGATGGGAACAGCGATAATGATTTTTTAGCCGGTTTTAAGGGAGATGATATCATATCGGGCGGTGAAGGTACTGACGTTCTGGCAGGTGGGTATGATAATGATATCCTGTACGGAATGGAAGACATGGATTTTCTTTTTGGAGATGGGTATTTATCCGAAATAGATCAGCACGGGAATGAACTTAACGGAGGTTTTAAGAAAAGTGTCTTTTTTGACCTGGATCAACTTCCCTCTCTTGATATACAACCGGTTTTCTCCCCTAAAGGCTATATAACTGATTATAAATCGAATTTTCCTATCACGACTGTATCAGAAGGAAATGATGATTTTCTTTCAGGTGGAGCCGGAGTTGATTATTTAGAGGGCAATGGCGGCAATGATATCCTCAACGGTAACGAGGATGAGGATACACTCATTGGAGGATTAGACAACGACCTCCTCTTTGGCGGCAACAAGAACGATCTTTTAGTAGGTGATAATGGGGATGGTTCCGGTGACGGGGCCGATGTCCTGTTCGGCGGTGAAGGAGACGATGATCTTTACGGCCTTGGCGGGGCTGATATCCTGATTGGAGAATCAGGCATTGACAATCTCTACGGCAATGACGGTGATGATATCCTATCAGGCGGTGAAGATGACGATGTACTGTTTGGAGATAACGAAGACAAGTCAGGAAGCGGAAATGATTTTCTTTACGGTGGTCCGGGGAATGATGAACTGCAAGGGCATGGTGGAGATGATGTACTTTATGGCCAAACTGGCGATGACATGTTGTTTGGTTATGGTGATGATGACCAACTCTTCGGCGGTCAAGGACAGGACCAGCTCATAGGCGGTGATGGAGAAGACGCACTGGATGGCAATGAGGGAGACGATCTTCTTTTTGGCGGGAAAGGGAATGATACGCTGGCCGGAAGCAGGGGAAACGACTCGCTGCAAGGTGAAGCAGGCGATGATACCTACGTATTTTCTTTCGGCGACGGCACCGACTATCTCATTGATACCCAAGGCAACAATTCAATCCATTTCAATACCATAACGGATATTTCCCAGTTGTCCGTCTATTACGCGACAACAAGCGGCGGGCAAGTTGCCAGGAATGAAGATGGAGCTGATCTTTGGATTGAATATTCAGCTGACGATAGAGTTATTATTAAAGGCGGAAAGTCAAATTTTTCTTTCCAATATAATTTAGCGGATGGCAGCAGATATGGACATGATGCTGTTTTATCTCAAGTAGTAATGCAAGAGGGAAACAACTCAGACAGCACTGATGAAAGTCCATCACCCGGCAGTGAAACGTCTGACTCAAATCAACGCCAACTCAGTATCGAAGAAATCTATCATACGCTTTTTCCGGAAGAAAACACGTCTGAGAACAATATCGATATTTATTCCCGGTGGGATTTAGATATAGCTCGCCTGGTAACAGATTACAGCAGTGGCTCAACAACCTCAGGCGGAGGTTCTTCAAATAGTCAGAATAAAGGAGAAATTAAAAATCCTGTCGAGCTCTACTATCCTCCCAGAACGCCTGGTAGTTCCGGGGATATTGATGAATACAAAATAAATGAAATCAATAGAATAATAAACGGTTTCGGCTCGTTTGATAACGGTGCCATTTCATATGATCATTACTGGCAACTACGAGAAAAAGAGAAAATACCTTCTACTGTTAGCAGCAATTTCACATCCAGTGTCACATTCAATAGAAATCGGGGGAAAACCGTTACCGGTGGTCCAGGCAATGATCAGTTATCAGGTAGTCCAGAAGATGACTATATATATGGTGAGAGTGGCGATGATGTAATAAAAGGTCTCGGTAGTGACGATACTTTAGACGGGGGAATCGGAACCGACACCCTATATGGGGGAGAGGGAGACGATTATTTGGTTAGCTGGGGAGGTAATGATGTCCTCCATGGCGGTGATGGTAACGATAATCTCAACGGAGGCAGTTTTTCTTTCAGGGACACATTGCTGATAGGCGGACCCGGTAGTGATTTTTTAACTGGTGGAACTGCTGATTATTCTGATTCGTCTTCAGCGGTGACGATTAACCTCGATTATGGATCTGCAGAGGGTGGTGATGCTGAAGGTGATGAATTTGAAGAAATTGTTGGAGTGATAGGTTCCAAATATAATGATTATGTCTACGGGTTTTCCAATTTTAGCAACAGTTTGGAAGGTGGGGAGGGAAACGATTACCTCGAAGGAGGGAATGAAAACGATTTTCTATGCGGCGGTACCGGATCAAATATACTGCATGGACGTGGTGGAAATGATACATATTTGCTCTTGATCGATGGGAATGATGAAAACGTAATAAATGATGATCATATCTTCGATACCGGCGGTTTTGATCGGGTCGTTTTTAGTTCGAATGTCGGTAGTGAAGAAGTCTCCTTTACCTTAAAAAATGAAGGTTTACTCGTCCGTTATGGTAAACAGCTTCAACATAGCCTGATGGCATCGAGATACTGTATTGAATCCTTTCAATTAATCGATGGCACAACTCTTCCTATCCGCCTTTCAGAAGACAGCCATGGGGAAGATAACGATGATAACAATTCATCACATAGTCAGATTGATGAAAAATTGATCCTGAAAGGTAGTGATAGCGACGATGAATTACATGGGAACTCCGGTGATAATTATATTGACGGCGGATACGGTTCAAACAGACTTTTCGGCGGTCATGGAGATGATACATATCTGTTGTCGTCGGATGTAGAGGATGGTCTCTATGATGATGATTATATTGCAGAGGATTATATATATGACGAGGGTGGCAATGACAGTGTAATTTTTAACAATAGCCTGAATTGGGAGGATATACAGTTTGAGCTTGAAGATGAAGACTTGCACGTTCGTTACGGAGAGGAACTGCAACATAGTTTGTTCGTAGAAGGAAACAGTGTCGAGACTTTTAAAATAGAGGGCGGAGGCGTAAAAAGCAGAGAAGATATTATTCAGTCATTAACCGATGATGGAGGAGAAGATGGATATGATGACGACCTCGGCAGCTATGATGATGATACTGGTGGGTACGAAAAATATATAAGTGGAACCGATGGAGATGACATACTTAGAGGGGATGATAGTGATGATTATTTAAATGCAAAAAGAGGGAATGATTTAATTGAAGCCGGTGCCGGTGATGACATGTTGGAAGGAGGAGAGGGACAAGATCAATTATTCGGCAATTCCGGGGATGACTATTTAAATGCTGAAGATGGTGATGACCAGTTGGACGGGGGGTATGGCAGCAATATTCTAGCAGGTGGTAGGGGCAATGATCACTATTATTTATCAGCAGATGATGAGGCCAGCCTTTACGATGATGATCTGATAGTGAACGATTATCTGTATGATGACGATGGAAATGATTGTGTCGTGTTTAATAGGGATATCGATTGGGAGAATATATCGTTCGAGCTTGAAGATGAAGACTTGCATGTTCGTTACGGAAAGGAACTGCAACACTATTTACTTATAGCAGGAAACAGTGTCGAGACTTTTAAAATACAGGGTGGAACCACAAAAAGCCCGGAAGAGATCATTCAATCACTAGCTGATGACGGAGGAGAAGACGGATATGACGATGATGGCTATGACGACGATGACGCCGCCGATCCTCTACTCCTGCAAGTCGCAAACTATGAAAAGAGTCTTGATGAAGATAGCGATATCGATGGACAGATCGAAGTGGAAAATGGTGGTGACGAACCGGGATTTTCTATCTGGCAGGAGGCTGCCAGCGGTGAGTTTGACCTTGAGGATGACGGTTCATGGTACTATACACCCGACGAGAACTTTAATGGTAGCGATCAGGTAAAGGTTAAAATAAAAAATGACGCCGGTGGAGAAGCTATTTCGACCATCGATCTCACCATCAAACCGGTGAACGACGCGCCTGTTATAGAACCGGTTGAACAATATCATCTTCAGGATATTAGGTCTTATGAGGGTCAACTTGTTGCCCATGATATCGACGGAGATGAACTGAGCTATTCGATAGTCGGTGAGCCGCCTGTCGGTAATTTACGCATAAAAGAGAATGGCAGTTGGGAGTATGAAGCGGCTGAAGGATTTATCGGCAATGATAAGGTTATAGTTTTAGTTGAAGATGGAAATGGCGGGAATAAAGAGGTTGATTTGTCTTTTTACGTTCAGGTTTCCCCTCCTTTGGTTAAAAAAGATAGTGTTGTTCTTAACGAGGATTCAATATTTTCTGGGAACTTATCTGTGGAGAATTCTGTAGGCGGCAGGCTGACTTTTTCTATTGATGATGACAGTGAATATGGTGTTTTTCAAATAGATGAAGAAGGTTGGTATACCTATAAACCTTTAAATGATTTCAACGGTGAAGATCGAGTAAGCTTAACTGTTAGAAACAAGTATTGGATGCCTGCAGAAGCTACAATTCTCTTTTCGGTTCTACCGGTCAATGATTTACCTGTAATTAGAATACCAGAGAAAAACATCCTTCAAGATGTTCGTCTTGCAACAGGACAGCTAGAAGCAAGTGATATTGATGAAGATAATCTGTCATTTACTATTACCGGTGAACAGCCATCCGGAACATTTGCTGTTGAAGCAGATGGAAGCTGGAGTTATGAGGCTGCAAGAGGTTTTGTAGGAGAAGATAAAGCAACGGTTCTAGTTGAAGATGACAAGGGCGGAAGCCGGTCGATTGATTTGCTCTTTGAAGTTATGGTCAGCAAACCGAGCTTAAAAAAGAACGAATTAAGCTTGGACGAAGACAGTCGTCTTGAAAGCAGGCTGGAGGTCGATAATCCGGTTGGTGGAACTCTTACATACAGTATCAACAAAGACAGTGAGTTCGGTGAGTTCCAACTGGATGAAGACGGCAAATTCAGCTACAAACCCAAAGAAAACTTTTTTGGCAGTGATGCAGTCCTCATAACAATAGCAAATGAATACAGTCTTTCAACCAAGGCGACACTTTCAATAACGGTTTTGCCGGTAAACGATACTCCCGAGGCGCCTGAAAGGCTGACCACGGTTCTCCAGGACACTGTTGTTGCAACAGGTACGGTGCCGGCAACCGATGTTGATGGAGATACGGTGACCTTCACCATCAGTGTCGGGCCGGAGAATGGTACATTGACTATTGATGAAAACGGCAATTGGAGATACGAAACCGGGGAGGAATATGCTGGTGATGAATTTGCCGTAATCACCATTGATGACGGTAAAGGTGGTATCACAACAACAACGCTTACATTTAGCAATGTGAAAAGTGAGAGTTCTCAAGATGAACAGATAACCGAACAGGTGATACTGAAGATGGCTTCTGTTTTGCCACAAAAAACGGCAGGCCCGGTTCAACAAACCAATGTTGAAAACAATAATGCTGAGAAGCTGCAGACGTCCTCATCAGGGAAACAGTCAACTGAGACCTCAACGCCAACCGAAAAAGATAAGCAGGAAACACCCGCAAATACATCTATTCTAAAAAAATATCTTGAAACACACGATATACAACAACGAATCCTGCAATTAACACCTTCTGAGGGCTTTAAAAGACCATGGCAGAATAATCGGAAAAGCCTTGATCTGCTGCGGGAGATTCCCATAAAAAGTGGAGTTTCCAAGATCCAATCTGGCAAGGGGAAATCAGAAGAAAAGGAAGCCGGTTCCCTTCTAGCGCAACTGACAAAGAACAGAGCTACATCTCAAATGGAATCATCTACAGGTAGTTCAACCATATCAATAGTCAATAACCACTATGATAATTATAGAAGGCAGACAGATAGTATCAGTCTGCAATCAAATTTGTCAGTGCAATCTTCCCTTACGGGTTTTCTTGGAACCAGCGCTGACCGTGAAAGCGAGTTAAAGAATGCGCTGTTGACTGTATAAGTCTCATAGTAATGGTTATGGTACTCTGAAGATACCTGACAAAACAGTTCAATAATAACGGATTCGTTTAAAGGCCATTTTGAAGAATTTCTATTTCGGAGTCTCGTAACCGCACTTGCCTGCCCAGATACAGTGTCACAGCAAAGAATAAAATGCTCACACAAGCCAAATATACGGAGTTTATCCTCAAGTGACTGTTTTTAAAATGATCCTAGTCCTTGAATAAAATGTTTAAATTGTAAGATCTTTTTAAGATCACCAGTTTCAAAAACCCCAAAGTCTAAAAAAATCGCGGTTTTTTTCATTTCGTCATCTCATTGTCATATCAGCATGGTAGAGGGGATTAAAAATCTGATTTTTTGACAAGAAAACAATAACAAATTCTATGGAAACCGAACGTCCTCTTCAAGATTTGAGTCTTTTAGATTGTTGCCGCTATCTGGCCGATCATAATGGCTGGACTGGCTTTTCCGATTCACTTGATGCGAAAGATGATCTACCAGCAGATCAAGACGGTGAAAGGGGGTTGGAACGTATTATCCAAATGGCCAATATATATGGTTTGAAGACAGTTATTTATCACCAGTCGCCAAAACAGCTGGCTCAACTGGCATCCAAACTTCCTATCATTGTTGAAATGGTGGATGGGAGTTATCAGATTATCGGAGAAATAGAAGATGAAGGAAAGAGTGAACCGGCTAGTGTGACCATATTGAAACCGGGAGAAAGCCCTGGCGATACTATTATTTCAGCAGATTTTCAAAATCTCTGGACCGGTGCTGTTTTATTTTTTGAAAAAATAAATACAGCTCTTGCCTGTTTCTCAGTCGTTGCAGGTGAGCATAAAGTCGAACTGACCCAGGAACGTTTACAACATGAGTATGGGTTAAGTAAGGATGAGATCACTCAAAACACCCTTTTGCGAATGGGAAAAGATTTCGGTATGAAGGGGAAGTTGATGAAGATGGAATGGGAAGGCCTGATCAATCTGAATAAGGCATATCCCGCCATTCTGAAGCTTGGAAATGGAACTCATGTAGTTGCTACCGGCGTTGTTTCGTCGAGTGATGGATCTAATGATGTGTCGATCGGCATCTGGAATCCGATTGCTTCTGAGAAAGAACAATTTACAAACATGACCCGGAGCGAGATTGCGGAGTTATGGGATGGAGATATTTATATTTTCAAGAAAAAGTATAAGCTTTCCGACGAGAATCAGCCGTTTAGTCTGCGTTGGTTTATGCCGGAAATTCTTCGGCAGAAAATAACTTTCTTTGATATCGGTCTCGCCGTTCTCTTTATCAATGCGATTGCTCTTATCACTCCTCTTTTCTTTCAGATCGTTATCGACAAGGTTCTGGTGAACCAGGCCTTCACAACCTTGCATGTGTTGGGCATAGGGATGACAGTGATGCTTATCGTCAACGGCTGTCTGGATTATCTAAGAGATTACCTGTTGCTCAATGCAACGAACAAGATTGATCTGCGGGTTACCGCCAGAACGTTTAGGCATATGTTGAATCTTCCTCTTGATTTTTTTGAGAAGATGACTGCTGGGGTGTTGACAAAACATATGCAGCAGACCTCCAATATCCGAGGATTTTTGACAGGCAGTGTTTTTCTCACTTTCCTTGAAGCAACGTCTCTTTTCATCTTTTTGCCATTTCTTTTTTTCTACAGTTTTAAACTGACCGTTATTGTTCTTGTTTTCACTCTTCTGATTGCAACCGTTATCTTCCTTCTGATGTCGCCGTTTAAACGTCGACTAGACGAGCTTTATGAAGCGGAAGGCAAAAGGCAGGCCATGCTGGTGGAAACGATTAACGGCATGTCGACGGTTAAGGCAATGGCGATTGAACCACTGCTGAGAAATCGGTGGGAGAATAAAGTGGCCCAGGCAATCAGTATGCAGTTCCGGGTCGGAAAAATCTCGATTACGGCAAAATCAATCACTCAGCTATTGGAGCGATTAATGATAGTTCTGCTGATCTGGCTTGGAGCCAGTCAGGTATTTAGCGGAGTTATAACAGTAGGTGCTTTGATTGCTTTCCAGATGCTGGCCAGCAGGGTTACTTCACCGCTCGTACGGCTGGTCGGTCTTATTCATCAGTATCAGGAAGCGGCCCTTTCCGTTGAAAAACTTGGTACCGTAATGAACGCAAAAACAGAGTGGGGAGCCGACAGGCATGGCACCAGACCGTCATTGCTTGGCGATATAGTTTTTGACCGCGTGAGTTTTCGCTATGGGGTCGGGCTATCGGAAGCTTTAAAAGATATTTCTTTTACGATTCCTGCCGGTTCTACTTTGGGCATTGTCGGGCCGAGCGGTTCCGGGAAAACCACTCTTACACGGCTGCTGCAAAAAGCTTACTTTCCGACAAATGGCACAATCCGTATCAACGATTGTTATATGGGAGAGATAGATACGGCTCATTTGCGAAGAAATACAGGTGTGGTATTGCAGGAGAATTTTCTTTTTCGCACATCCGTTGCCGAAAACATAAGATCTGGACAAACAGGAGCATCGCGACAGGAAATCATCAATGCTGCAATCCTTGCAGGAGCTGATGAATTTATCGTTGAGATGATTCATGGCTATGACACACTATTGGAGGAAGGGGCAACCAATATGTCGGGTGGACAGCGGCAACGGTTGGCCATCGCACGGGCTTTACTGACCCATCCTCAGATCCTGATACTGGATGAAGCAACCAGTTCACTTGATCCTGAAAGTGAAAGAATTGTTCGAAATAACCTCGCTAAAATCGGTCAAGATCGCACCGTTATTATTGTTTCACATAGATTGTCGATGCTGAAAGATGCAGACAGCATCATTGTACTGGAAGATGGGAAATTGGTAGAGCATGGCAACCACCAATATCTGCTTGATCATTGCCTGTTGTATAAAAACCTTTGGGAACAACAGATGGAGTTGGTGTGAAAAGCTGTTAGGGCTTGTTGAATGGCTGGATTCCGGCTGTTCAATTTAAGTGCATGCTGGAATGACGGGGAAAAGGAAGTGAAAGCATTGAAAGATAATGGAAAGAAAACCAATCATGAGGTTCTCAAGTATCAACCTGATGCCGTTGAAATAGAGGAACGGCCAGTATCGGGAAAAGTACGCTGGGTTCTTTATCTTATTCTGGCAACACTCGTTGCAGTAGTTGTTGGTGCTATATTTTTTCGAGTTGACCGAATTGTAGTTGCTCAGGGCAAATTGATTACAACGGCTCCGACAATTGTCATTCAGCCATTGAATACGGCGATAATACGATCAATTGAAGTCCGGGTTGGCGATATTGTCGAAGAGGGACAATTGCTTGCCACCCTTGATTCGACTTTTGCCAGCGCTGATTTAACCAGATTGAGCAGACAGCACCAGACCCTTGGCGTCCAGCTTAGAAGAATCCGAGCGGAGTTGGAGAATAGATCCTTTAATTCTCAGCCCACTGACGGTGAGGATGGCATATTGCAGGAGAATCTTTTTAATCAAAGAAAGAAAATCTTTCAGCGAAACAAACAGATGAAGGATGAAAAGATTGGGGCGCTTCAGGCAAAACGTTCATTAATCAGTGTTAAGAAAGCGGGAAAGCAGAAACAGCACAAACTGCTCCGTGATGTGGAAGGGGTCACTGCCAGACTTCCTCAGAACGGAGTTGATTATAGATTGAAATTGCTGGAGGCGCAAAAATCAAGGACGCTCATTGGTAATGATATTGAAAATCTTGATGCAGAGGAAAAACTGATTTTAGGCGAGCTGAAACAGGTTGAGTCTGAATGGCTCCACTTTATTGAGGACCGAAAAGGCGAGTTGATGGAGCAGCAGGTTCAGCTTCGAAGTGAGCATGAGAAGATAACTGAAGAAATCAACAAGGCAAAACGATTGCATGAACTTGTCTCTTTACGTGCATTACAGAAAGGTATCGTTCTCAACATGGCCAAACGGTCTGTGGGATCCATTGTGCAGCAGGCAGAACCATTTATCACCCTTGTTCCTTTCAACAGTGAGATAGAGGCGGAAGTCAATATTTCATCCAAGGACATTGCAAGAATTCGAATATCCGATTCTGTGCGTGTAAAGCTTGATGCTTTTCCCTTCCAGCGACATGACACGTTATCGGGTGAGGTAAGGGTGATTAGCGAAGATTCATTTCAGAAGGATAATATACAACAGCCAAATAATACGACACAAACAGAAGAACAAAGCGGATTCTATCGTACGCGTATCCGTCTATTATCCCAACAGCTTAAAAATGTCCCTACTGGGTTTCGATTGATGCCGGGGATGAAAGTAAGAGCTGAAATAAAGGTCGGTAAACGGAAAGTGATTTCCTATTTTCTCTATCCCATAATCCGGGCTTTGGATGAGAGTTTTCGAGAACCGTAAAAATTAAATCGGTGTGTCTAGATTTGGTAAAAATAATAAGGGGAAATAATGAAAACAAATCAGTTGCTTGGACTAGTAATAATACTTTTGATTCTAAATGGTTGTGGATCTTTGACCGGTATTCCCGGCCATGGCGGTGGTAAGCGTTTTGCCGTAGAGCAGGAACTGGTTGCTGCTGCTACTAGAGCAACGATTAAAAAAATTGATCTTTCAACAATTCGAGGGAAAAAGGTTAATCTCTTTATAAATGCTATAGGCGATAAAGGGACCGGCAATCTGCAGGGAGGGCGTCTATCGCTTGTTTCACAGATTCGGGGGGATTATGTCCAAACACCGGCAACGACCGAAAAGGCGACTTATCCCAGATACACCTCAAAAACTACCAGCAGGACAATTACATCAGGATCGACAAAATCTGACTCTACAACAAGTTCCAATTCAACTTCAAGTACAACAAGCAGTAAAACAGAGTCGACTCTGGCTTCACCTGACTGGAAACAAACGAGCCAGGAAGGAAGCGGCAGCCAAGCGCAGCTCGGGCTTGAGTACAAAGGCTTGGGAGCCTATAAGGGGTCGGAAGAGATTACATCCAATGATATACAATACCTTTCAGGATTGCTCCAGACCTACCTGTTCTTGAAAGGGGTCCATGTAGTGCCTCCTTCTGAGGCGGAGGTTGATGTCTATGTAACAGTAGATGTTTTTGGAACTGTACGAACAAGGGTTGAATGGTTCTTAGCCAATAATGAGATCTTGCGGGCAAAAACCGCCATCGAAATCCTTGCTGTAGAAAAGAATAGTGGGAGCCTTGTCATGCCGCCACAATCTGCTTCGGTTGAGGCGGAGTATAATGAGCAGTACATGCTTTGGGTCGGTCCGATAACAATTAAAAAAATACTAAAAAAGTCAAATCCGCTGCTGTCCGACTTCACTAACCTGAAGACAACAGCTTCAGACAAACAAACTCTCTCAGAGCAGGATGGGGCCATTCCATATCCTTTCAGACATCAGATTGAAAAAATGATGGAAGACGAGTAAGTTCTCTCAGGTCGAAAAGAAAACGAAACTCCTCTGACAGTTTAAGAAGATTTGGTGAATATGGATTGTGCAAAACTTGTTTCTGAGAGCGGGCTTTTCCAGGGATTGCCGGAAGAGCAATTGGATGAGATCGAGCGGATTGCCAGTGAAAAACTATTTGAAAAGGGTGAGTCGCTTTTTTTTTTACGTGATGAAGGTGAGGGGTTTTAAATGGTTATGTCCGGCAAGGTAAAAATATTAAAAATAAAAGAAACAGGAAAAGAGT
>CAZUUJ010000003.1:0-25802 GCA_964623625.1 uncultured Desulfocapsaceae bacterium | reverse complement strand
AGAACCTGATTTTTCACTTCTTACTTTTGAAGGTGATGAAGGTGAGGGTTTTTACATGGTTCTGTCCGGAAAGGTAAAGATCTTCAAAATATCTGACAGTGGAAAGGAGTATATTCTTCATATCTGCAATCCTGGAGAGATGATAGCCGAAGCCCCTGTCTTCCACGGTCATTCTTTTCCGGCCAACGCCGAGACCCTTGAAAAAACGAAATTACTCTATTTCCCGAGGGACAAGTTTGTCAAGCTGGTCCATAAAACACCGTCGATTGCCATTAATATGCTCGGTTTGCTGTCCATGCGTCTGCGGCGGTTTGCCACTCAGATCGAAAACCTCTCACTAAAGGAAGTACCTTCCAGGTTGGCCGGTTACCTGATCTATTCCGCTGAAGAGCAGGGTGGAGGAAATACAATTGAACTGGGCATCTCAAAGGGCCAATTGGCAAGTCTACTTGGCACCATTCCTGAGACTCTCTCGAGAATACTAACTAAGATGAGCAAGGAAGGGTTGATTGATGTACAGGGAAGAACAATTAGAATTGTAGACAGAGATCGGTTGGCCGGGATGTAAGGATTGGTGAGCAAAATCCTTATCACTTCTGCTTGATTTTCTTAATAAAGGCCAGATTCTTTTTGCGAATCAGGGTAGCCCGTTTAACCTCTTCTATTGTTTGGCGGCTCAACACAGGTACGGCAGCCGGTTTTTTTGAAAAAACATACCGCTTCTCTGCAACACCAACAAACGGTGGAAAGCCGTGTTCCTGGAAAAAGTCGTATCCCTCTTTTAGATTTTCCCAGAAGAAGATCCATTCGGATTTATTATAGCGGGCAAGATTTTCCCATGTCATCTCGAAGGGAAAGACATGGACAGAGAAGAACTGCTGACCAGAGCTGATTGCATGGGTGGCTATTGTGTAGATTTCACCCATTCTGGAATCGGTCATGGCATAACAGCCGGCCGAGGAGCAGCGGCCATGTATCATCAGGGCACTGCCAGTCCGGCTATGCGCTCTGTCGTATTCGTTGGGAAACCCAAGATTGAAGGAGAGATGAAAGTTTGACCACGGATTGAGTTGATCGATCCCGACGGTATAAAAGCCCTCAGGGCTCTGTTTATCCCCTTCACGCAATTTTGGTCCCAAATACCCGGAATAATCGCAGATTCGGTATGTTCGAAAAAGAATGAATCGTTTTTCTTTCCGTATCCATAACTGAAGCTCGGAAGACTTTTTGAAAATCTGAATATAGATGGGATCGCCCAGCTTCAAGCCTCTGGCCGATAGTTCACTTTTAAGGGCAGGGACGATAGTTGAATATACATCGATTGAAATGTCACTTTCCGGAACAACCATCTCATTACCGGAACAATGAACGGGAAAACTCATCAAGAGAACGAACAAGAATACAATAATAGAGTGATTGATTCGTAGATTCATCATCTCAACTGTTTCTCTTTGTTCCTCTGTATGTAAAGCCGGATGCGATCATTTTAAAAAAAGAACCTTTGTCGATGCCGATTTGCCTGCCGCAGGAACATGTAACTTTGTGGCCATCCATTTGCTGATTGTATATCTTTTTGATGCGATCTTTGTGGCAGCGCAATACTTCACCCTGGCCTATCTTGTCATAGCGCCAGATTTTTTTGCGGCAGCCGCTGCACTTAATAATCAACATGGGAGAAATTCGGTCTTTATTTAGGTAACTAAATGAGCTGTTTTGCTCGACTGATCAATAGTAGTGTGAACACAATTGTGGGTCAAGTTTGCCATTTCGATCAAGTTAAATTTTCTGACGTTCTCTATCGAGTTCTTCCGGGCAACAAAAACGATACAACCGAACTTTACGGCTCCGTGGAAACTCACGCTTGATCCGTACTTTAAGGAGTTTTGATAATTTATTGTAAGGTGCTGTCATCTCTTCAACAACATAGCCGTTCTCTTTTACCAGAAAACTGTCGTCATCCAACCGGAGGATAGCGATGGTCCTGTTACGTTTATAGGAGAGAAGCTCTACACCCTGTTGAATCCCGACCTTTTTCAGAGCCTGAAGGCAATCTTTTAATACACTGTCTTTATTGATCAGAGCCATATAGATTCTGCTGTCAGCAGCTTTTGGCGGTTAACATTGTTTGAGGCTTGAAGGTACCCTGATTTTCTGTTCTACTCAAGACACCTATATATATTTATCTAACTGAACACAAGTCGGATTATGACAATTGATCTTCATATTCATTCAACCTTTTCCGACGGTTCCAAAAGTCCGAGTGAAATTGTGAGGTTGTCGGTTGAAAGTGGTCTGTCAACTATCGCCTTGACTGATCATGATACTATGGACGGTACCGCTGAAATCATGGAGGCTGCAGAAAAAGCCGGTATCAAGGCAATACCGGGTCTGGAGCTGAGTGTGGTTCACCGGGGAAAGCCGCTGCACATTCTTGGATATTATCTCGATGCTGAAAATGAAAAATTGCAATCGGGGTTGGCAAGGATTCAGCGCGCCAGGATAAAGAGGAATAACTTGATTCTTGAGAAACTTGACGGTCTCGGCATTACTATAACAACTGAAGAGCTTGAGCTGATATCGGCTCAGGGGCAGACGGGCCGGCCGCATATTGCTGCTCTGCTGGTCAATAAGGGAGTGGTTAAAACAATTGATCAGGCCTTCAAACTCTATTTAAAGAAAGATGCTTGCGGTTATGTATCGAGACGTGAATTCCCTGCTGATGAGGCTGTCCAGCTTGTCCGGCAGGCCGGAGGTATTGCGGTACTTGCCCATCCCATTCAATTCAGCCCGTCATTAAAGGAGTTGCCACAACTCTTTGATTCACTGATTCCGGAGGGTTTGGATGGAGTTGAACTGTACTACCCCACTCAATCCGTTTCGTTTAGAAAAAAACTCATCAAGATAGCATCGCAATACGATTTGATCTTTACCGGTGGAAGCGATTATCATGGTGAAAATCAGTATCGTTCCACAGTAGGAATTGGCATGAGTAAAGAGCAGGGCAAAGAAATCATTCATTCCTTAAATAGAAAAAGAAACCGAAAAGAAGAGAACCTGAATCCGTGAGCGCCCGTAGGAAGTACTCTTGGGGTGCATCCGATAGTGCTGTAGCTTTACTTGATTGAATTGATCGATAATAGTGTACTATATCGGTTAGTTCAATCAAGTAAAGATGCAGTGCTAGCGGAGGCCCCGGAGGGCGAATTGCTTTTTTTTTAGGTTAAAAAACAGGACTCAATAAAATTTATCATATCAAGGTATTATTGACTCAAACAACAATCTTCGTCACGGATTCAGGGAGAAATATAATGTACTCTATTCTTATAGTTGATGATGAACCTAACTATCTGGTTGTTCTCTCCGAGCTGCTAAAAGATGAGGGGTATGAGGTCTTTACGGCTCCGGGAGGAGTCCAGGGGCTTGAGATTATCCGGGACACCGATCTTGACCTGGTGATCACCGATATGCAGATGCCCGGTATGGACGGGTTGGAGTTTCTTCAGGCCACTAAGGAAATCTATCCCGAATTACCGGTGATCATGATTACGGCATTCGCTGAAATCGAGAAAGCTGTGATGGCCATGCAGGCCGGAGCGTTCAATTATCTGGCCAAGCCATTCTCTAATGATGAGCTCCTGGTCAACATCAACAAAGCGATTAAACATTATTCGTTATTCCGGGAAAATGTCGAACTCAAAAGGGCGATGCAGTCACGGGTAGGCTTTGGCGACATGGTCGGCAAGAACCCTAAAATGCTGGCGGTCTATGACCTGATTGAAAAGGTTTCCCCGACTTCAGCCTCCGTTCTCATCAGTGGTGAACCTGGAACCGGTAAAGAATTGGTGGCCAAGGCGATCCATCTCAATAGCCCGAGAAAGGACAACACCTTCATTACCGTCAACTGCGCCGCTCTATCCGGAAATTTATTGGACAGTGAACTGTTCGGCCATGAGAAGGGAGCGTTCGATGGAGCCAATATTATGCGGAAGGGGCGGTTCGAGGCGGCGGACGGCGGTACCATCTATCTGGATAAAATAAGTCAAATCCCTTTGCAGATCCAGACCAAATTACTAAGAGTTTTACATGACCAGAGATTCGAGCGTCTTGGAGGGACTAGCACGCTGCATGTTAATGTAAGGATCATATCGTCATCCAGCAAAGACCTGAAGGAGGAAGTCGCCAAGGGAACCTTTATAGAAGACCTTTACTATCACCTTAACTTCATTCATGTGGTTCTGCCACCCTTGCGGGAGAGAGTGGATGATCTGCCGGCCATTGCCAATTATTTTGTGAAAAAATCTGCTAAAAATCTAGAGAAAGAAAAACTTGAGCTGTCAACCGATGCCTTGCGGCTGCTGTTGACTCTTCCCTGGGATGGGAATATCAGAGAGCTGGAGAATACCATCGAGAGGGCGGCAATATTGTGTGACGATGATCGAATAGAGCCGGAAGATGTACAGCCTGAGCATACCGATGAAGCAGCCTCATCCAGCTGGAGTAATGAAATTGATTTAACCCAGATGATACCCGACTCTGTGGGACTTAACGATGTACTGTATTCCATTGAAGAAAAGATGCTGCTGCAGGCTTTGGATGACACCGATTACGTTCAGGCAAGGGCAGCGGAAAAACTGGGGATCACCAAGAGTCTTCTCCAGTATAAGATGAAGAAATACAGGATTAAGAAGAAGTAGGAGCAGCTTATTAGCTGTTAGCCATTGGCATTTAGCTAACCGTCAACACCTAATGCCTAACACCCCTGATTTCCCCAATGCAGTTTGTTGCGTAGAATGGAGAAGTAGTCTTTCTTTTTGGAGACAATGAGTTGCAGATAACTCTTGGCCGTTACCACTTCCAGGATATCCTCATTGTTCATCGACCATATCGACTGGCCGTCGATAATTACCTGAGCGTAAAGAGTGCTGTTGGGCTCGATCAACCGGGTAGTCAACTTCATAGACGGCGGCAGCAGAATGGGTCGTGAACCGAGCATAAACGGACAGATGGGGGTGACCAGGATCGAATTCATTCCGGGATAGACCAGCGGCCCGCCGGCGGACAGATTGTAGGCAGTGGATCCGGTCGGCGTTGAAAAGATAAGCCCATCGGCTTTATAGGTGGTGATGTGGTTATGATCGGCGTTGGTAGAAAGGTTGAGTATCCTGTCGATTGTATCCTTTGAGATCACTATTTCGTTGAGACTCAAACGATAGGGTTCAGCTTTCTCTTGTTTGATAATCCTGGCTTTCAGCATCATTCTGTTCTCGACAATGACCGGACCATTGAGGATTTCATCAAGTGCTCTTCGGGTTTCATGCTGAGCAAGTTCGGTTAAGAAACCAAGGTTCCCCAGGTTAATACCGAGTATGGGAATACTATTTAAGGCAGCCTCTTCGGCAATATGAAGCAGGGTGCCGTCTCCACCAAGAATGATGATGATGTCAAGATCCGCATCGATCCTGTTGAGCCGAACATCGATGTTCTCAGCCTGAAGCCAGCCAGTCAGTTTCTGCGCGAATTCTTCGATCGCCGGATCATCTTTTTTGGTTATAATTCCGGTTGCTTTAACAGTAAAGCGCGTCTGCTCAAGAAAAGGAGGGTGTATCATCATTTTTTCCTGCCAAGCTCGATGGAACGATTGGTGGCAGCTTGGATGGCCTCCATAATGATTCCGGAAAAACCCAGTTTTTCAAGGATATGGAGACCGGCAATGGTTGTGCCACCGGGTGATGTCACTTTGGAACGCAGAACGGCAGGATGTTCTTGCGATTGCTCAAGAAGTTTGACCGAGCCGAGAATGGTCTGGGTGGTTAATTGTTGCGCCGTCTCTCTTGTAAGACCCATCTTCACCCCACCGTCGATCATCGCTTCTATAAACGAGAAAACATAAGCGGGCCCGGAGCCGCTGAGACCGGTGACCGCGTCAAGATGTTTTTCCTCTAGAACAATTGACAGGCCTACGCCATTGAGAATCTCAGTTGCCTGTTTGAGTTCCTCGTCTGTAACCGCACCATTTCTGCAGACAGCCGAAGCTCCCTCCATAACAAGAGCAGGGGTGTTCGGCATGACACGAACAAGCTTGCATGAATCAAGACCGATTTGTTCTTCATAAAAGGAAATAGGCAGACCGGCTGCAATAGTGATCACCAGGTGATGTTCTTTGATTTGGTTTTTGGAGTCGGCAAGCACCGGTTTCATAATCTGCGGTTTGACCGCAAGGATGATAATGGAACATTCTGCCCAGATCGATGTACTATTATCAAAAACAGCTATTGAATAGCGCTCTTGAAGATAGTGCGCCCGGGAAGAGTTCGGCTCGGCAACCAGTATGTGTTCGGCTTTGTACAGTTTGGCACCGATAATTCCTTTTATCAACGCCTCGCCCATCTGGCCACCGCCGATGAAACCGATTTTTTGAGTCATGATTCTATCCGTTTATCTGTAAGCGATCACAGGTCACACCTGCTGCGGGCGATCGGCAAGCCTTATGTAGAACAAGTACACAACGTCTTGCCGTTTGTCCACATCAGGCACACCTTATGACCGTTTACAATTTTTTTTCAAGATTAAGTAAGTTGCTTACCTCAGCATTAGTTACATTTATCTGGAGTTGGAAGTCTACTGTCTTACAGACACACGATAATACCATTGTGTGGTGTAATCGTCCACAGATAGTGTGACGGTAGATACATTTGAGAATAAATAAAAAAAGGCCGGATCCCAGGGGATCAGGCCTTTTTTATGTTTATGGGATTTAATCGCTTACGGATTGATTCCCATCTCCTTCTCTTTTTCATGGACGGCAAGCCGGGTTTTGATAACCGTATCAGGAATAAGACTCATGGAGTCGATACCCAGTTCAACCAGGAAAGTGGCAAATTCAGGAAAATCGGACGGACCCTGTCCGCAGATACCGATTTTCTTGCCTCTTCTCTGGGCGGTCTTGATGACCATTCTGATCATCTCTTTCACCGACTCGTCACGTTCGTCGGCGATACCTGCAATCAGTCCGGAATCACGGTCAAGGCCGTAGCACAGTTGGGTGAGATCGTTGGAGCCGATGGAGAAACCGTCAAAAATATCAGCAAAGGCGTCCGCGGAAATAACATTACTTGGAATTTCACACATCACATACAGTTCCAACCCGTTTTCACCTTGTACAAGGCCGCAGTCCTTCATAACCTCAATGACTTTTTTGCCTTCTTCCGGCGTACGGCAGAATGGAACCATCAGCTTGATGTTGTTCAATCCCATTTCATTCCTTGCCTTTTGAAGACCTTTACACTCCAGCTCAAACGCGGGACGATAATTGGGATCATAGTATCTTGAGGCTCCACGCCAGCCGATCATCGGGTTCTCTTCTTCCGGCTCATAGAGGGTGCCGCCTGCCAGGTTTGCATATTCGTTGCTCTTGAAATCAGAGAGACGGACAATAACATCGTTGGGATAGAAACCAGCAGCGATACGGCCGACACCTTCGGCAACCTTATCGATAAAAAACTGTTTTTTATCTTTATAGGCACCGGTTTTGGAGTCGATAATTTCGACAATCCGCTGTTTCTCAGGATCGTTAGATTGCTTCAGCTCTTCATAGTTAACGAGGGCCAATGGATGCAGGCCGATATGAGAGTTGATAATAAATTCCTCACGTGCAAGACCGACACCGTCGTTGGGAATCTGGCACTCGGTAAATGCTTTTTCCGGAATGGCCAGGTTCATCATAATCTTGGTCTTGGTTGTCGGCATGTCGCCAAGATCTACTTTTTCAATTTCAAAAGCGAGAAGTCCTTCGTATATGTAGCCGGTCTCACCTTCGGCTGAAGAAACAGTGATGTCCTGGCCTCCTTTAACGATATGGGAGGCATTCCCTGTACCGATGACGCAGGGGATGCCAAGCTCACGGGAAATGATAGCCGCATGACAGGTACGTCCACCGCGATTGGTGACAATGGCACCGGCAATTTTCATGATCGGTTCCCAGTCGGGATCGGTCATATCTGTAACCAGAACCTGGCCTTCCTTAAAGCCGTGGATCCCTTCGACATCTTCAATGACGTTGGCTTCACCCTGACCGATTTTGGTGCCGACTGCAAGACCTTCAACCAGTACTTTACCTGGCTCTTTGAGCTTATAGGTCTCCATGGTTCCGGCAGCGATCTGGGAATGAACCGTCTCAGGTCTTGCCTGGACAATAAATAATTCGCCCGTACCGGCGGTTTCACCATCACCATCTTTGGCCCACTCGATATCCATTGCTTTGCCGTAATGGTCTTCAATGATGCAGGCCCATTCGGAAAGCTTGAGAATTTCATCATCGGATAAGACGTAATTATCTCTTTCTTCCGGTGTTGTATCAATGGTTTTTACCGGCTCTTCAGTATTCGAGTCGTTGTCGTAGATCATCTTGATCATTTTGGAGCCGACTCTCTTGGAAACGATGGGGCGTTTACCTTCTTTCAGTGTTGGCTTAAAAACGTAATACTCATCAGGATTCACCGCACCCTGGACCACTGTTTCACCAAGTCCCCAGGAGGCGGTCAGAAAAACAGCATCTTTAAATCCGGATTCGGTATCAATGGAGAAAATAACACCGGAGGAAGCCTTGTCTGAACGCGCCATCTTTTGAACAACGATAGAAAGATAGACATCAAACTGACCAAAACCTTTATCATGGCGATATGAAATGGCTCTGTTTGTAAACAGACTTGCAAAACATTGGCTGCAATAATCGAGGATGGCGTCATAGCCGCGAACATTCAGATACGTTTCCTGCTGGCCGGCAAATGAGGCATCCGGAAGGTCTTCGGCTGTAGCGGAAGAGCGGACAGCCACGTCAACGTTCTCACCATACTCGGCTTCCATCTTTTTATAGGCATCAATGATGGCGTCTTTGAGGTCCTGAGGGAACTCTGCACCACGAATGATGTTTCTGACTTTTTCACCTCGTTCTTGAAGGTTCTTCAGGTCGTGGGTATCAAGACCTGCCAGGGCGTTTTTCACATCATCTTCAATACCAGCTGATTTGATGAGATATTGATAGGCATACGCCGTAACGGCAAAACCGTGAGGAACGGCAACACCTTTTGAGGTGAGATGCTGATACATTTCACCTAGAGATGCATTTTTGCCACCAACATTCGCTACATCTTCAATTCCAATATCGTCGAACCATAGAATTAATTCTTTCTCATGACCTGTAGCCATTTTTCTTCTCCCACTTTGATTAAAATTTAAACGGTAATGTATATTTTATTTCTATCAATGACATTGATGTAATCAGTAAAAATTTATCATTCTACAATTATTTATTAAAATTCGTCAACCCTTGTCAGTGTCGTCGCCAAATTTTCAGTCATTAAAAAGAAAATCCGACATCTGACCAGAAAAATATGGTAAAGGGGTAATAGACCCTTTTTTTCAATGATGTCAGCGAGGTGATGGCAATGACCGAAGTAAATGATTTCAAAGAGCTCTATTCACAGTTCATTACAAAGGGCAGTCACGAGAGAAGCGATTATTTCGGTTTGCTGACAAAACTGGTTACCGAAAGAAACAAAGCGGGAGGAATATGGCAGCAAAAGATTGATGATGTTTACACACTCATACTTGATGAAATCCTGACCAACTCAAATCCACCCATCAACCGAATGAAATTCGGGACTTCCGGCTGGAGGGGAATCTTGGGTAAAGACATCAATATTCGTTCTGTCTCCTTTGTGACGGCTGCCATCGTTGAACTGTATCTCGGTTGTGAAAACGATGAAAAGCTGAAAAAAGAACTTGGCGTTACATCTGTTGCTGATGCGAAGAAACGTGGAGGCGTCGTCGGTTTCGACAATCGTTTTGGCGGTAAGGTCCTTGGAAAAGCGGTTGTGGATGTGTTGACCGGCAACGGTTTCACCGTCCATTATGCAGGTGAGTCAACAACGGGTGTTCTGTCTGCGGCTTTGCTTGAGCTGGGTGCTGCATTTTCCATTAATCTCACGCCTTCACACAACCCAATGCAATATGGCGGATTTAAATATAATGCCGCCGATGGTGGACCTGCCCAGGCTGAATTAACATCGAGAATCACCGAGAACGGTAGGAGAATTATCCAGCAAAACCGCTCGGAACTGGTCTCTTTCCAAGAACATGGCGCTCTTGAGACCAATCCGCTTATTTTACCCTTTGATTCATTGGAACTGTGGAAAAGCCTTGTTCGTAAAAATACAAATACTCACGGAATCGATCTCGATCGAGTAATCGATGGATTTGAACAGCAATCCGATATGGTTATTGTCATTGACTCTGTCCATGGCGCATCAAGGCTCCATGTGTCTGCTCTTTTTAATAACAGTACAAGCGATAGACTGATTCACATGCGGGCAAATGACGATAAGACCTTTGGGGGTATTGCTCCTGAGCCCTCAACGGTTAATTTGACCGGCGTGGTTGATACTTTGGCTGGGCGTACGGAGCGACTGAAACTTGGAGCGATCATTGACCCGGATGGTGATCGAATCCGATTTACCGATGGAGAGACTGAAATCAGCATGAATCAGTTCGGTGCCATGGCCTATCATTTTATTCATGAGGTCAAAGGTAAGCAGGGAATGGTTGCCAAGACTGTCGCCACTTCCAATCTGGCCAACCAGCTTGCCGATCAATTTAATGAAGAGCTGTTTGAGCCGAAGGTTGGCTTTAAGGAATTCAAACCGGTAATGGGCAAAGCTCTGGTTTTCTTTGAAGAATCGGATGGTATCTCCATTATTGGACATACTCCTGAAAAGGACGCCTATATTGGCTTGATGCTGGCCATTGATATGATGCTGACCCTCGATAAAACACTCGGTGCCTATCTCCTGGAGATAGAAGAAAAATATGGTGCATTTTATCCGGATCGTGACGGCATTGAGGTCAGTCTGAAGGGCGAGCAATTGACAACAGCTTTAACGGCTCTTGAACGTTATGGTGTCGGTGCATCTGTGGTAGTAGGAGAAACAGAAAAAATCATTTCACAACTCATCACCATTGATGGTCGAAAAATGATCTTTAAGGACGGATCCTGGCTGATGATCAGACCGTCAGGTACGGAACCCAAGGTACGATTTTATGTCGAAGCACGAACAGAAACCGGTAAAGCGGATTTGGTTCAAACAGCAAAAGGCATGTTGAAAGAGATTGGTGTGATCGGTTAATAAAATTATATAACAATTATAGAATGATAGTAGTTTTTTGAGAATTGTTCTCAAAAGTCTTGCAATTTGTTTAAGAGGGATTATTTTTTCTGAAGGCTTTTTTGATCCAATGATTTTTGCTAGACGACAAGCCGGATATAGACCGTATTATTATTATAACAAATTAACAATATATAATTATTCTGGAGAGTGATATGTGGGAATATACAGATAAAGTTCAACAACATTTTCTCAATCCTTTGAATGTCGGCGAAATAGACAAAGCGGATGGAACTGGAGACGTAGGATCACTAGCGTGCGGAGACGCCTTGAAACTGACATTGAAAATCAATGAGGAGGAAATTATCACCGATGCCAAGTTCAAGACCTTTGGCTGCGCTTCGGCCATTGCTTCTTCTTCGGTGTTAACGGAAATGGTCAAGGGAATGACAGTAGACGATGCTGAAAAAATCACCAATGAAGATATAGCTGAAGCTTTGGGTGGTCTTCCCAAAGAAAAGATGCACTGCTCGGTTATGGGGAGAGAGGCATTGGAAGCAGCTATTGCCGATTATCGTGGTATTACTTTACCAATGGCCGAAGGTGATGTGGTTTGCGAGTGTTTTGGTGTAACTGATCTCGAAGTGATTCGCACTGTCAAAGAATCAGACTTGAAATCGGTGGAAGAAATCACTAATTTCACTAAAGCTGGCGGCGGCTGCGGTAAATGTGAAGATAAACTCAGAGACCTGCTGGCTGAAGCAAGGGCCGACAAGGGCCTGGCAGAACTCGTCATACCTGTTGAGAAACCGCTTAAAATGACCGTGCTGCAGAAGATCAAAAAAATTGAAGAGGTCCTCGAAAGAGAAGTTCGGCCGGCGCTTCGTAAAGACGGCGGTGATATAGAGTTGATCGATGTAGATGGCGATTTTGTTATGGTCTCATTGCGGGGTGCTTGTACCAGCTGCTCTAAATCACAGACTACACTGAAGGAGCATGTGGAGAAAAAACTGCGCGAACAGGTACTCGAAACGTTGATAGTGGAGGAAGCCTAATAATGAACTGTAACGAAAAAAACGTTATTTATATGGATAATAACGCAACAACCAAGGTTGCTCCCGAAGTTGTTGAAGCCATGATGCCTTTTTTAACAGGGTGTTACGGCAATCCCTCATCCATGCATAATTTTGGTGGTCAGGTTGGCCGCTGTGTGACCGAGGCACGGGAAAAAGTTGCCGCTCTTATCGGCGCGGTCAGTGATGAGATCGTGTTTACCAGTTGCGGAACCGAGAGTGATTCGACTGCGATTCTCTCAGCGTTGCAGGCATTTCCCGAAAAACGGCATATTGTGACCACCCGGGTGGAACATCCAGCTGTGAAGCATTTGTGCGAAAATCTCGACAGGCTCACCGGTCATAAGCATCGGATAACAAAACTCAAAGTTGCCTCTGATGGTACACTTGATCTGGCTGAATATGAAAAAGCGCTCTCTGAAGATACCGCTATAGTTTCGGTCATGTGGGCCAATAACGAAACTGGAGTGATCTTTCCCATCGCCGAGATGGCCAGGATGGCAAAAGAGAGAAACATCCTTTTTCATACCGATGCTGTCCAGGCAGTCGGCAAGGTGCCTATCGATATGAGGGAGCTTGAGATCGATTTTCTTTCAATGTCCGGGCATAAACTGCATGCTCCAAAAGGAATCGGGATTCTTTATGTACGGCGGGGTACACCTTTTGTTCCTTTTCTGGCTGGTGGTCATCAGGAGAAAGGGAGACGAGGCGGTACCGAGAATGTGGCATCCATCGTTGGACTTGGACGTGCCTGTGAGCTTGCCGCAGAGACAATCGAAGTTGAAAACACAAGAGTAAAAAAACTTCGCGATAAACTCGAAGAGGGACTGTTGGCTTCTATCCCTAAGTCAATGCTGAATGGTCATAAAACTGCGCGGTTGCCGAATACCACGAATATCAGTTTCGAATATGTCGAAGGAGAGGCCATTTTACTGCATATGAACGAGCATAATATCTGTGCCTCTTCAGGTTCGGCCTGTACATCAGGCTCGCTTGAACCGTCCCATGTCTTAAGAGCGATGGGTGTGCCGTTTACCGCCGCTCACGGTTCTATCCGGTTTTCGTTGAGTATGTACAATACTGAAGAAGAGGTTGATGTTATCCTTGAAAAAATGCCCGGCATTATCGCTCTTCTACGTCAACTCTCCCCATTCTGGAAAGAAGAGTAATTTAAAAGCAGCATTTTTATAGAAATTACTTGACTTGAAAGCGGTTAGGTTTCCTGTAATTGAACAGCAACTTACGCAGGAAAAACATACCCGTTTTTTGTACATTCAATTCCTTCCTCCTTCTTTCCCTTAGTTGAGGTGTTCTTGACTTGTATCAATATAATTGATTCAAATAATCACTGTTATATTAATAGCTTGGATTGGGAGCCGACAGGCTATATTTTTCTGCATTGTCACACCGGAATCTTGACACAGATAGAGAAATCAACTATAAAAAAGAACTTATTATTATGGCGATATCTTAGTCTCGATTGATGTTCTGTGAGGCAGTTTACAATAATTATAGCAAAAGGGAGAAAATTATGGCTTACAATGCAGTGGAAATGGCAGATTGGCAAATATCTGAAGCCGCTGAGAAAAACATGCCTACCCCGGAGGAGTGGCGGGATAAGCTCGGGCTTGAGAAGGATGAAATTCTGCCCATGGGCAGATTGGCCAAGCTGGATTTTCTAAAGATTATTAATCGGCTCAAGGATAAACCAGACGGGAAATACATCGAAGTTACCGCGATCACCCCAACACCACTTGGAGAGGGGAAGTCTACTACCGCCTGTGGCCTGATGGAAGGTATGGGCAAGAGAGGTGTGAATGTCGGTGGTGCACTGCGCCAGCCAAGCGGCGGCCCGACAATGAACGTCAAAGGAACGGCGGCCGGCGGTGGAAACTCCCTGCTGATCCCCATGACCGAGTTTTCCCTGGGCCTGACCGGTGACATCAACGATATCATGAATGCCCATAACCTGGCCATGGTAGCAATGACCTCCCGTATGCAGCATGAACGAAACTATAATGATGAGCAATTGGAGAGATTGACCGCCATGCGACGGCTCGATATTGATCCTACAAGAGTCGAGATGGGCTGGATCATCGATTTTTGCGCCCAGGCGTTAAGAAATATCGTTATCGGTCTCGGAGGCCGTTTTGATGGTTTCACCATGCAGTCCAAGTTTGGTATTGCCGTAGGTTCCGAGCTGATGGCTATTCTTTCCATTGCCACTGATCTTGCTGATTTGAAAGAGCGAATCAACAATATCACCGTTGCTTTTGACAAAAGAGGCAATCCGGTAACCTGCCGTGACCTGGAAGTCGGTAACGCCATGGCTGCTTTCATGCGTAACACAATCAACCCTACCATGATGTGTACTGCAGAATACAACCCATGTCTGGTTCATGCCGGTCCTTTTGCCAACATCGCTGTTGGTCAGTCTTCAATCATTGCCGATCGAGTAGCTTTGAAACTGTTTGATTACAATATCACAGAATCAGGCTTTGCGGCAGATATCGGTTTTGAGAAATTCTGGAATGTTAAGTGCCGCTACTCCGGGCTTACACCTCATGTCTCTGTTCTCACCGCTACCATCCGCGCATTGAAGATGCATGGCGGCGGACCACAAGTTGTTGCCGGAAAACCAATGGATGATGCCTATACCAAAGAGAACCTCGAACTGGTCGAAAAGGGTTGTGAAAACATGGTCCACCTGATCGAAGTGATCCGTAAGGCTGGTATCAACCCGGTTGTCTGCATCAACCGTTTCTATACCGATACCGATGCAGAGTGTAATATTGTTCGCAGGATTGCCGAGGCTGCCGGTGCCCGTTGTGCCGAGTCCAAGCATTGGGAAATGGGCGGTGATGGTGCCCTGGAATTTGCCGATGCCGTTATTGATGCCTGCAATGAAGAAAATGAATTTAAGTTCCTCTATCCTCTGGAAATGAAGCTTCGCGACCGTGTCGAAGTGATCACCAAGGAAGTATATGGTGGTGACGGTGTTGATTGGTCGCCAGAGGCAAATGCCAAGGCGGAGATGCTGGAAAATGATCCTCAGTATGCTGACTATGCCACCATGATGGTCAAGAGCCACCTGAGCTTGAGTCATGATCCGACCAAGAAAGGTGTACCCAAAGGATGGCGTCTGCCTGTTCGGGATATCTTGATCTATTCCGGTGCTAAATTCCTGTGCCCATGCGCTGGGACAATCAGTCTGATGCCTGGTACCAGTTCCAATCCGGCTTTTAGACGTGTTGACGTTGAAACGGATACCGGTAAGGTAACCGGTCTGTTCTAAAACCAATCAGACAATCTTTATCCAACACCGGTCAGGGGATGTTTCCTTTGACCGGTGTTTTTTTATGGTCTCAAAAGTCGAGTCATAGCCAGCTAAATAAACAGGTTTTTATGAGCGCATCCGTGTAGGTTGTCCCTCGGATCCAGGGTTCTGTCCGGGTCCGGAAAGAAATTCTTACTCTCCCATGAACCCTGTCGGTTAACAGGAACAGCACTTGACGACATGGTTTGCTGGTCGGAATTCCGTTTATCGATAATGTTATCTTGACCCAAAAATAATGATGGTTTTAACTGATAGCATGTCATTATCATTCCGTCTTTTTTCATAAAAAATATGGTGTTATGGTCACGCTTGATATAAACTGGGACAGGGAAATACATTCACGCTGCCGAGAAAGAAGAATTAATCGGATATTGGCTTCCCGCCTGTATATACATTGTAAGGAATTTCATAGATGGCCACAAAGAGTATCGCCAAAAAAAGAACATCAATAAAACGGACTGTAAAAGACCGTTCGGGTGCAGGGAAAATCAAGGTTGGTGAACTGTTAAGTAAAGCCGGGTATATCACTCCGGCCATGCTGCAAACGGCTAAAAAAGAACAGAAGAAATCGGGTGAGCGTCTCGGAGCCATTTTAAGAAAGCTTGAGTATATCGATGATGAAACGATTTATAATTTTCTCAGCAGGCAACACAACTATACCGGTGTTGTTATTAAAGATGAATCGCCTTCGGCCGATGTCATTAAGTTTTTCAACTATGAATTGGCAAAAGAATATATGGCATTTCCGTTGCAGATGGCCGGCAATGTACTGCAGATCACCATGGCCGAACCAACGGATGCCGCTGCGGTTGAAGAACTCCAGGACAAATTAGGCAAAGAGCTGTCGGTCTGTGTATCAACGGAAAAAGACATCGTCGATGCCTATGTCAAGTATTACAATATTGATGAAGAAGAGGCAAAATCATACCTTGGAACCATAGAGGACTCTGTCGGCGAAATTACGGTTACTGAGGTCGATGACTTCGGCTCCATCGTGGCTGAGGCAGCCGATAATTTTGAAATTGAAAGCCTGGAAGATGATGAGGAACTGGATCAGTTCGCTGCATCCGACGCGCCGATTATCAAGCTGCTTAACGGAATTCTGATCAAGGCCATTCAGGATGATGTGTCCGATATTCATATCGAACCGTATGAAAAAAGTATGCAGGTCAGATATCGAAAAGATGGCACCCTGTATAAATCAATGAACCTGCCGCTGTCGATTAAAAACGCTCTTGTTGCCAGGGCAAAGATACTCTCCGGTCTGGACATTACAGAGAGGCGTGTTCCCCAGGATGGTCGAATTAAAATGCGTCTGGGGAAGAACAGGTCGGTGGATTTTCGGGTGTCATCGTTACCGACTCTTTTTGGCGAATCGGTTGTCATGCGGATACTTGACAAGGGCTCCCTTAACGTCGATCTGACAAAACTCGGGTTTGATCAGGAAACGTTTGAAATGCTTAAGCGGTGTCTCTCAAGACCCCAGGGACTGCTGCTTGTCACCGGTCCGACCGGTTCCGGCAAGACAGTTACCCTATATTCTTCCTTGAACTCGTTGAACAGTGAGGAAATAAAAATACTCACCGCGGAAGACCCGGTTGAATTCAACTTCAAAGGGATTAATCAGGTCAATGTTAATACCGATGTAGGGATGACATTTGCTGCGGCCTTGAAAGCCTTTCTCCGTCAGGATCCGGATATCATCATGGTGGGTGAGATCCGAGATCTTGAAACGGCCGATATCTGCATCAAATCAGCGATGACCGGCCATTTGGTCTTTTCCACCCTGCATACCAATGATAGTGCTGCAACCATCAGCCGAATGGTAGATCTTGGTGTGCCCTCATACCTCCTGGCTTCCTCCATAACCATGGTTCTGTCTCAACGATTGGGACGAATGCTTTGCCAGAAGTGTAAGAAACGGGTCGAGTATCCGGAGAAAGAACTGCTCAGAGCCGGTTTTGATAAAGAAGAGATTAATTCTCTGGTTACCTATGGTCCACAGGGGTGTACTGAATGCAACGGACTTGGTTATAAGGGTCGGGTCGGCTTCTTTGAGCTGATGGAGATTACCGATGATTTAAGAAAGGCGATCAGTGCCGAGTTGGAAGAGGATCTGTTGAGAAAAATAGCAATCAGAGAAGGGATGACTCCTCTACGTGACGCTGCTCTGGAGAAGGTGAGAATGGGTATAACCAGTCTCGAAGAGGTTGTTCGACGGACTGTCGCCCATGAAGAAAGCCTGCCGGCATATCTTGTGAATCCGGATGTTGAAGAGTATGAAAGTGGTGAGTATATCATTAAGGAAGGAAGTAGAGATACGGATTTTTTTAATCTCATCAGAGGTCACCTGACTGTGATAAAAAACGGCAAGAAAATCGGAGAGCTTTCAAGCAGCGGTGAGTTCTTCGGTGAAGTTGCCGCGATTACCGAGGAGGTACGATCAGCTTCCATTGTTTCTCAGGGTAAATCGGTTGTCAAACGTTTTCCAGGAGAAAAAATATTTGAGATCATCAACAAATATCCTGAAATAGCTGAAAAAATATTTAAAACTATGGCTGTACGGCTAAAAAGATCAAACAGCATTATCCTCAAACTGGCCGGCTCCCAGGCAAGGAAGAATCGCCCTCAATAGTTGCTCTGGTATCTTTTTTAAGAAAAAAGCCGATGACCGTCCCGCTGCAAATAGCAGTTGTCAAATGAATAGAGTAATTGATTGAGCAAAGTAAGATTTCTTGTTTCACTTCCAGCGTATCCGCATTATCATAGCCACTTTCTGTTCAGACACTAGACACTCAACATATGCCAAAGAAGTCCCTTTTGTCTGTAGATTTGTAAAGGTCTGAAGCCAGGTAACCGAGATGAATAGCTGAACAGGGGTATTGCCGGTTAATGGAGCGTATCCACGATGTTGCCTGTAGATATCGATGAGAATATATGATGTTTTGCAAACGGTTGGTTTAAATATTGAATCATGGATGAAAAGAGTAAAATAGCTTTGTGGATCGGAGTATTTTATGACGGCAGGCCGGGCCATGAGAAACAGACCCAGGGCATCCTTGATTCTTTGAGTAAACGTATTCCAATTTTTACGACCGAATTCATAATTGAGCGAAAATCGATGATCAATGAAGCCGTGAACTGGCTGCTTTATTTTCTCATCCCCCAACGTTCATTAGACAAACAAGAGCAAAAGTTCGACTTACTGATCGGGACCGGTTCTCGAACGCATATACCTATGCTGGAGTTGAAAAAAAAGTATGGTATTCCGGTGATAACAGCCATGAGTCCATCACCGTTACTGCTTAATCGTTTTGATCTCTGCTTTGTTCCTGTTCATGACGGTTTGTCAGATAGAACGAACGTTTGCCAAACCATTGGTCCGCCCAATGTATCGACAGTCGGAGACCATCATGATAGTGATAAAGGGCTTATTTTAATCGGCGGTATTGATGAAAAAAGTCATTATTGGAACAGTGATATCTTAAAGAAACAGCTCCTTAACCTGTTCAACGATCCAACCGTTCGCCAGTGGACGGTCGCTTCCTCGCCAAGAACGCCCAAACAGACATGTGAGATGGTTGAAATTGTTGCCGGCAACAATCAAAATGTGAGTTTTTTCCCCTTTGAAACAACTGAAAAAGGTTGGATAGAGCAGCAGTATAACCTCAATAAATATATCTGGGTGACTGCCGATTCCATGTCCATGGTGTATGAAGCGCTTTCTGCAGGCTGTCATGTGGGGCTTCTGCCTGTAAAATGGAGAAAAGAGAAGAGCAAGTTCAGGCGCAGTGAAAATTTTCTCATTGACCAAGGTTATGTTATTGCATTTGATGCATGGATTTCCGATAAAGGGAAAAAATGGCCATCGAAAGGCGGGCTCAATGAGGCTGATCGATGTGCTCAGGAAATAATTAAAAGGTTTATTTGAAGAATCAGCAACAGGTCGTTTCTGATTCCGTATCTATTTTTTAAGCAGGCTGGTGATATGATAGCCAATAAACTACGAGTCGTTCAGGTTGTACCCGAGATGGAAGAGGGCGGTGTTGAAGGTGAAACCCTTGATTTCTCAGTCTATCTTGCGGAACATGGACATAAATCTTTTGTTATCTCAGGTGGAGGCCGGCTTGTTAAGCAACTGGAAAAGGGTGGTGCTACCCATCTGTGCTGGCCGCATATTGGTGCAAAAAGCCTTCGTTGTCTAAAATATAAGAACAAATTACGACAGTTCTTTATCGATGAACGTATTGATATCGTCCACCTCAGGTCCCGTCTTCCCGCCTGGCTTGGGTATCTGGCATGGAGATCAATCCCGATCGATCAGCGGCCTGGTCTAATCACCAGTTTCCACGGGTTCTACTCGATCAACAGCTACTCAACGATAATGACCAAAGGTGAAAAGGTCATCGCCGTATCGGAAACTATCAGAGACCATATCTTCGAGAACTATCCGGTTCACTCCGATAAAGTCGAACTGGTTCACGGCGGTTTTGATGCACGAACCTTTGACCCTGACAAGATCGAACAGGAAAGAGTTTGGCAACTCAAAAAGAAATGGGATGTTGCCGATAATTCACAGCCTGTCATCATGCTTCCCGGCCGTTTGACCAGATGGAAGGGTCAGGATGTCTTTATTGATGCCATGGCAAAGATTAAAGATGTTCCGTTTGTTGCCCTTCTTGTTGGAGATAAGGAAGATAATCCATCGTTTACAAAACGACTTCAGGAGAAGATCGATAATTTTGGCTTGCATGAGCATGTCAGGTTGGTAGGGCACTGTTCCGATATGGCGGCCGCCATGCTGGTTGCCGACATTGTGGTGTCAGCTTCCTCAACCCAGCCGGAGGCATTTGGCAAGGTTGCCATTGAGGCTATGGCAATGGCAAAACCGGTCATCGCCACCAGGCATGGCGGCAGTCTGGAGACGGTTAAGGATGGGGAAACCGGATGGCTGGTAGAACCGAAAAACAGTGACGATCTCGCCAAGACCGTAAAAAAGGTACTCCTTGATCCTGGGAAGTTGAAGATTGTAGGCGAAAAAGGAAAGAAAAGGGTCCACGACTTTTTCACCGCCTGCATCATGTGTGAAAAAACTCTTGCACTTTATGTGAATCTGCTTGTTGACAAGAAAAGGAGAAAAAGGAAAGAAAAGCTCACTGTTCTTCAACTGTTGCCCGAACTTGAAGGGGGCGGAGTCGAGAGAGGAACGCTGGAAATGGGCAGGTTTTTGGCGGAACAGGGCCATCGGTCCCTGGTTATTTCAGGTGGAGGCCGGATGGTCCAGCAACTCGAAGTCGAAGGTTCCGTCCATATCCCTTGGAAAATAGGTGAGAAATCACCCAGCGCTCTTCGGTATATCATGCCCTTGAGGCAATTGATGATCAACGAGCAGGTCGATATCCTGCATATGCGATCCAGAATGCCGGCCTGGATCGGCTATGTTGCCTGGATGAGTTTGCCGAAAAATAAACGCCCGGCTCTGGTGACAACCTTCCACGGCTTCTATTCAATTAACAGTTATAGTGAGATTATGACAAAAGGGGGGCGGGTTATCGCCGTTTCGGAAGGAATTCGCTCGCATATCAAACAACATTATGGCGTTGATGATAAAATAAAACTTATCTATCGGGGGGTTGATGATCAGGTTTTCAACCCTGAGAGAATCGATCAACACCGTATCGAAAAATTGCGAAACGAATGGAGATTGAGCTCTCATTCTCCCGTTATCATGCTTCCAGGAAGGCTAACCAGGCTCAAAGGGCAAAGGGTCTTTCTTGAAAGTCTAAAGTTGCTAGCCAATATGGAATTTCAAGCGATACTGGTTGGCGATGTTGAGTCCAACCCCGGGTACTATGAAGAACTCAAAGAGCAGATCGGTTTATATAACCTCAACGATAAGGTTAAATTTGTCGGTCATTGCGCTGACATGCCTGCCGCCTATCAATTGGCCGATCTTGTTGTTTCGGCGACTTCAGCCGAGCCGGAAGCTTTCGGTCGAACCACCGTTGAGGCTATGGCAATGGGAAAACCGGTTATTGCCACGGCCCATGGCGGTAGTCTGGAAACCGTTGTTGACGGAAAAACAGGCTGGCTGGTACCGCCCTCCGATCCAAAGGCAATGGCTTTAACGATCAAAGAGGCGCTTGGAGAAAAAGAAAAAAGAATACAGTTTGGCAATGCAGGACAACAACGAGTAAATGATAATTTTACCCTTGAATCCATGTGTAAAAAAACCGTTGATGTTTACAGAGAACTGATCAACTAGTGTAAAGATTCCTTGTCGCTGAATTAACCAAACTTGTTTTTAAAAAATATCTCATGTATTTTCATGATCTTGTAAGTTCCGAAAACAGCCTTCAGGACAGAGAGGACTGTTTATATTCAGTAAATTTTACCATGTTTGACAGATTAATTCTTCAGTAAAGTGGTTCGATTAACGGCCGCTGATTTCTCCAAGACGTATATGTGTCAAACAGTATTTTCATCAACACCCATAGGCATTTTGTGGATATTGGTCAAGGTTGGATGGTTTCATCTCCAATCCGGCATCTTTAAAATACTGGTAATTGATGTAAGACCCATGAGGGAGGAAATCATCAACATGCCTCAAATCGATATGTAAACAGACTCTGGTTTTGTATCGGGAGATACTTGATTTGAAGATTATACAAGTCGGACATAATCAATTACGGCGACTGGGTGAGGCGCGAGTGCGCAATGAGCATAAATTCCATTATGGATTCGTGCGCAATAATCATGACACCTTTCATTACAGTGACCGTGACATGAGTGCCTTCTATGCTCCATTAGGTATCAGACCCATCGGCAGAAAAATCGTTAATAAAAAACTTATTGAAGGCTGTGATAAATTCAGACCCGATTTGTTGATGATCGGGCATTGCGATGCTATTGAAAATAAAACGATTTTTCAAATAAAGAAGAAGCTTCCGTCTGTCCGTGTCGCCTACCGAAATTTTGACGCTCTCTATCTTACGAAAACCGTGAAAAGGATAAAGCATAGGCAGGATTGTGTCGATCATATTTTTCTTTCAATCGCCGGGGAACAGATCAAACAATTTGCCACCAATAAAACAAAGGTCTCTTATATCCCTAATCCGGTTGATAGGGCCATAGAAATCTATGACAATTCAGCGAATGAGTGTTTTTCAAGAGATCTTCTTTTTTGCGGTAATGGTAAGGAAACAGATCCAAGAATTGTTTTGGTGAAACGACTGAAAAATGACCTGAAAAATATCCGTTTTGAAACTTACGGAGCCGTTGGAAAACCTGCGGTTTGGGGTGCTGCCTATGATGATGTTCTTGCAGGAACAAAAATGGCTTTAAATCTCAACAGGCAGGAAGGGGAGTATCTCTCATCTTCTACCAGACTGGCGCAGCTTATGGGGAACGGTATTTTGACTTTTATAAACGAAAAGAACGGTCTTCAAAAGTTTTTAGATGGCAAGGCGGTGTTTTTTAAAGATTATGACGATCTTGTAACGAAGATTGTCGACTATCAGAATGATGATGCAATGAGGAGAAGGGTAGCTGCAAAGGGACGAGTTTTTTATCATGACAAATTTTCTTCTGAGAAGGTCACTCAATATGTTGTTGAGATGACCATGGAACTCAAACTATCCAGTGACTATATCTGGCATGAAGTGAACAGCCATAATAGTTGATTTTCAGCCTTTATGATTTGAAAATCAATGAGGGATGGTAGAAAATCAGCCAAAACAGTTTGTCCATCCGATATATTCATCTTATCTTCCAAGGATATTTTTCATTTGAAAGCAAAAGAACGATAGTTGATAGAAAATACAAAAAACCATCATTCAGGACCTTCTTATCATTTTTTTATTGTTGACGAATAAGACCGGGGTTCCGCGAAAAGTCAGGCATCTGCATAAGCCTGAAAATTGAGTTATAATCCGGGGCTTATCAGTTCGTTTGAAAGCCTAACTCATGGCTTTTTTCCATAAGGAGTGGAACGTCATTCTCAGATTGGCAGCATCATACCTTTTGAGTACGTATTGTTTTCCTTCTTTGTTCAACTTGTTTTGATCTCTTATCCGCTGAAGGGTGGAGATTAACTGTTTTTCGTCTTTGACAACATAACAGTATTTCTCCTTAAAACTCCAAACCACGGGTCTTGCACAACTTAATGCTTCCAGGATTGTATTGGGAAGCCCGTCATGGACTGTCAACCTTATAAAAACACTATGATCTTGAAATAATTGAATTATTTTGTTATGAGAGACATGTGGAATAGAAGATATGTTGGGAATATCCTTATTGTGATAATCATTAGGAAAGAGGGTGAAGAGAACATCATCAAATGTTCGTGCCGCCTTTTCAATGAGCTCCAGACAAAAATGTTTTTCACGGCCTTGAGGTACATATGCCAGGACTGAAAATTGTTTTGGCAAAGGGAATTCATGATCACTCAGCACCCTATTTACGAAAGGAACCAACTTGGCATTGATGCCGACCGACTGTAGCTCCTCTATCAAACGGTTATGTACAGTAACAATATGGCAGCCAAGCCATTGAAACAGTTTAAGCCTACATGATCTTCTTTTTGAAGTGATGACATTCATGACATCAGTACCGATGAAATGAAGAATAATCTTTTTTCCTGCAAATCTTAAAAAGAGGACCTCGAAAAAAGTAATTTTCCCTGGAAAATAGTGAAGGATGTCAAACGAAGAGCCATATCGAATTTTGGAATAGAGCGTCTTCTTGTTCCAAACGCTATTCCGATCAATACAGTCAAAAGAAGTATATTCTTCAAAAAGTTCATTAAAACCTTCTCTAAAATAGTTCCAGCTGATAACTAGGATCTTCACCCTTTTCTACTCTCTATCAATGATGATCGTTGATTTTAACTACTGCAACAATGATCTCCCTCAAGCCTGGATATCTTTTTAAATAATATTGTCTGAATATTTTTCTTTTTGAAACAGCAGTTGCTGTGCAGAATGAAAGGTATAAAATCCTCATTTGCGATAAGATTATTATTTTACTCAGCGTGTAAGGTGTAAACCAATACCTGTGATCTGAATTGATACATTCATACTGTTTTTTTATTGCCAAAAAGTTTGCCAAGCAAAAACCATTCGGGACCGTTATGATTAGTTTGTCTATCACTCCTCCATATTTACGTTTTATCTGTGACAAAAAATGACAGGGATTATCGATATGCTCGAGAACTTCACCGGCTACCATATAATCCCATTGTGTTTCCAGAATTTTGTCAATATCCTCATTGATAATATCACCGCTGAAAACATCTTCGATAGAATAGTTCTTTTTTAAATAGTCGACCCCATCTCGATTGATATCGATTCCAAGGCATTTTTTTGCATGTTCTCTGATATCATTATGGAGCCACTTGCCTTTTGATATCTTCTTTTCCAGCAGATCAATGTGATCTAGAAATCCAAGATGTATCACACTCTTATCTTTTACAAGCTGCGTGATCAGCTGGCTTCTTGACATGAGAGGTTCATTTTGCTCTCCTACCTCAAATTTCAAGCTGTTTGAGAACCGGTCACCTTTTAAATATGGAATATAGCTCTCATTAATGTTCATAAATATCAACCATTTTAAAATAGATATTTGACTGATATGTACCTGAAAAGAGGCACGATAACAAAACAAGAATCCGATTGCGTAGAGGATGCGGTACAAACGATATAATCTCTACAAGCCGGATGAGTAAAAATAAAGTGGATGATTTTCACTTTTCAAGAATTGCTCAGCGATATGTGAATTTTTTGTCGGCAAATTGTAAAATGCAGCGCTGATGTGTTGGGTTGATTATTGGATAATAATATAATTCTCTCTGGAGTACAAAGTAGAGTTGCTCTAAAGGATTTCACTGTGGAGAGTTTCGTTTTGAGAAGGTTACTCTATGATATATTTTTGTGATCGCTTTTTGGAAAAGACTGCGAATTCCTGCCATAGGGTCTTGTATCCTCATAGTTGAACGGTTTCGAATTATTTTACCTTCTGTTTTTGTCGTTATTTCTTTTTCTTTTTCAGAAATCTGACAGTTAAGAATCGCAAAGAGGTTTTGTTCTTCGAGAACGATTCGGCGTGCCTCTTTAATATACGGAAGTCGGTCCTCGTATTCGTTATTGGCAATGTGGCTGCGGATGATATCTCGTGATCTCGTGTAGTCGTTGATATTGATTGGGATGAAACTCTCTTTGGGAAAATAATCAGAGG
>CAZUUJ010000002.1:1609-99242 GCA_964623625.1 uncultured Desulfocapsaceae bacterium | reverse complement strand
GAGAAAGTACATTCATCTTGAGGATAAGCTTGGCTTCTTTAGCCTAAAGGTATTGATTTGTTAACTGTTTTTAATTATTTTGTAATCCAATTTTAATACCAAACGCTATTAGTATGCCACCACTCAATGTGTCCAAGATCCTCTTCACACATGGTTTCTCAACATAGTTTTTCATACTAGAAATAAAAAGTGATAACACTAGGAGCCAGCTAATTCCTATTGCAAACTGAATAGAAGCCAGGAACATGGTTTTAATAAATACAGGGTCACCATGGTTGATGAATTGAGGGAAGAAGGCTAAGTAAAACACTGCTGGTTTTGGGTTTAATACATTGGACAATAGCCCTTCTCGAAAAGACTTCACTGGATGTAGTATTTCTTTAGCTACAGTACTTTGAGAAGAATCAAGGGAGTTTTTATACCTTATTGCACCATAAATGCTGCTTGCTCCGAGCCACACTAAGTATATCGCTCCTGCCATTTTTACAAAGCTAAAAAGTGTCGCGGAACGAACCAATAGCACTGAAATTCCTAATGCTGAAAGACTAGCGTGTACAAATAGCCCTGAACATATTCCAGTTGCCGTGTAAAAACCGTCCTTTTGGCCTCCCCGTAGAACGTTACGCATTATAATAAATGTATCAACGCCTGGTGTAATAGTTAATACAAGGGTGACGGCAATAAATGTCAATAATTGTGTACTAATCAAATCCATACCTAAAAGGATGCATCTAAAGTTTCATTTCGTGGCAGTTAACTTCTTTAAATCCACATGGTTGATTTTACAGGCCTTTTAGCTGTAAGTTCACTTCTCACGGTAGAATTTCATCCGTTTAATTCCTAACCGCAAAATAAACAAACTTTTTCCTTCAACAAAAATTGTATCAAATTGCAAGGATTTTCAATAGCATACGCCTAAAACCTAACAATAAAATTTCTTCTTGTGCCGCAAAGAACCTACATTTTTCTCCGTTTTTTAAAGCATGTGGATAACATAGGAATATTAATATCTCAACAGCAATTGCACCCATCAAGACCGCATTATTCCACACTTAGACCAAACAAATTATGGCATGAACATATAGAATCGCTAAAAAGAAATTTAGTTTGTTTGACTATCGGCCTTTGAGCCGTTTGTTGGATCATTGTTTGAAACAGATTGATCTCACTACTCTATTTCTCCTTCTCGAATGATCACCCTTTAATGTGTTAAATGTACATTGCAATAACTTCTTCCCGTCATTTCTTGATGAATCTCTTATAGTTCTGTCATAAATATAAACCAATAAGGAACACACCATGTGATGGACAAAGACATCTCCCGTCTGACCAACCCCCTTGATGTAATCAATTCCCTGAATCCGTGACGGAAAACGTTATTCTATTTAATAATATCTCGATATCCTACAAAATTATTAGATTATACTATTTGAACCCAAAAGAATTACTCGCCCTTCGGGGCGCTCACGGATTCAGGGATCTGTGATTCTTTTGTTCTGTCTTTTTAAAAACGGTTCTGGTAATCTTTCTCAGGATGTTTACAGTGATCTTATGTCTTTTTATGAGTCAGTTCATCTATCCCAATACAGCTAATTCAACAACCCATAGTCTCTCAATCACCGGCGTTGCCTGCTTTTTATCTTTATGTACCTTGCCAGAACCCTGATCAACGGATCAAATCATTACTCAATCAGACAATCGTTTTTCGATGAATCGGCCGATATCTTCCGGTATCGCACCCTTTTTGATCTTGGTGTCAACCCAACCAACTATGTTCATCTGATTGATGATGAGTTCTGCTATTTCTCAAGCAAGCTTGAGAGCGATATCGGCAAATTTACCAAGAAAGATCCGTCGGACCTGTTGGAAGAGCTGCTGTGGGATTTTTTGCCCTTTGATGTTCGGCATCGTCTTTCCATTTTTCGGGGCCGAAGCTATTCAAGACGATCAGCTATTAGCCCGGAAGAAAAGAAACAGATCGAAAAGCAGGTTCACCTTTTTGATAAAAGACGGGTCTATTACCTTCGTTTAGGGGCTGTCGATCAGACCAGGATCGACCGGATGCCGGACAAGCTCTGTAGACCGTTGCTCGGCCAGTGCCGGGATGAGCGGGAATTCTATTTCCGCAAACAGGAACTCTCTCTGCGACCTGCTGAATTCAAATCATATGTTTTTGCCGTTTTCGATCTGCAACGATACTTTTCCCAGACCTACTCATCCTCTATGCCCGAGGGCCTCAACCAGCATCAGATTGATGAGTTTTTCGTCAAGGAACTCTGCTGACTCAATAAAGACAAACGATTCTGGGGAAATCAAACGGATAGCAGCACATTAAATGAACATCTGATTCCCTATCTGATCATGTTCTTTGATTATGAATTCGGCCTTGGTATTCATGCCAACGAATACATCCGGCAGTTCATGTACAATCATCGGGCCTTCAGATGGCCGAAGAAAAAAGTTACAGTCAGCGATGAGCAGGTTAATGCGCTATTCGGCAAATCGAAAAAGGAACTGAAGAAACTGGAACAAAAAGAACTGATCCGCCTTTTCAGGAAAAAAGCCAAAAAACTGCATCCGGACAAAGGGGGCGATCATGAGCAGTTTGTTCTGCTGGTTGAAGTGTATAACGAGTTGCTGAAAAAATGACATGAGATGGGAGTCTACCCATACCTACCACGGCTTTCAGTCTTGCAATGACCTGCTGGGCTACTGAAAAGATTTGAACCACTTTATAAAACTCGAACAAATAAAAAGCAGTCAGGAAAGATAACGACTATTATTACAGAGAACACAGGAAGGACATAACAACAAGGAGCGTTTTCCATGGAAACCATTCAATGCATTACAACACGTCAGTCAATCCGAAAATTCAAACCGGAACCGGTACCGCAGGAAACACTGGAAAAGCTCATCGAAATCTCCAGGTGGAGCCCGTCTTATAAAAATACCCAGCCATGGGAGATTATGATTCTCTCCGGTGAAAAGAAAGAATCGGTTTCCCGGCTCATGCTAGATCTCTATGAAGCGGGCGAAGAGCCGACCCCGGACCTTCCCACCCCAGGATCATGGCCCTCGGCAGAGCAGGCCCGCATCGATGCTCTTCTCGCCTGGCGTGCCGAGAAGACCGGGGTTGACCTGAGCGATCCCCGTGTCATCAAAAAGGCGAAACAGGCCAATTTCAATTTTTACGGAGCTCCCCATGGCGTCTACCTGTTTCAGGACGATTCTCTTTCCCCCTGGTCGCTTTTCGATCTTGGACTGTATGCCCAGACGCTGATGCTGGCGGCCCATGACATGGGGCTTGCCACCGTACCCCAGGCCTTTGCGACAGACTATGCCAAACAGACCAAGGAACACCTGGGAATTCCTACGACCAAGCGGCTTGTCCTTGGTCTTTCACTCGGTTATCCTGATATGGAATCGCCGGTCAACAGTCTGAAAACCAGCAGAAGCCCTGTTGATGAGATAGCCAGCTGGATGAAATAGAATTCAGGTTTTCCGAGAAAAAAGTATTGTTGTCTGGTAGGTTAAAGTTACTCACAACCCCGTCGATCACAATAAACAGATTGACGGGGTTTGCTGCAAGTGTAACGAGTACGTTTAAAATCGCCTTCAACTAGATCAAAAAGGTATGACTACTATGAAGAAAATATCCATCTGTTGTTTCCTGCTGCTTTTCTGCCTGCAACCGGCTTTTGCGCAGGACTATTATCCAAGGAAACCGAAAGATAAAAAAGATAGCGAATTAAGCACCCGTTCCGGCCAATCCATGTTTAGGATCCTGCACAATGCCGAGGAAAACCTGGCAGAACTGAGGGAATATGAGGTCATCCCACCCAAGAAAAAAGGGGATGCCTCGGAAGAAGAGAAAAAAGGTAAACCGTCGGAAGACCAGAAACCTCTAAAAAAAGAAACCGACCAACAGAGCCAGCCTGAGATTTCCAGCAAAACAGCTGAAAAACCTGAAGAGAAAAAGGAACCGGCTGTCAGAGTCTGTTCAGTCTGTCGATCGATGGACCATGCTCCGGATGCCAGATTCTGCAAGTTTTGCGGGGGCCGGGTCCGATAACTCCTGTTTATCCCTCTTGTACAAATCCACTTTCAATTTTACACATATTCAGAGGTACAATTATGAAAAAATTACTGATTACGACATTCCTTTTCCTGTTCTTTACATCTCCACTTTTGGCGGCTACTTTGGTGGAAATCAAAAGCGAAGGAACCGTTTCCCGCATCTATTCCGATGGCAAAAAGGCCCGAATGGAAGCGGACAAAGGCAACTACACCATTATTGATCCCGAAACCAGAACCGCCTATTCCGTGATGGATTCAGAAAGGCAGGTAATGAAGCTGCTGTTATCCGATGATGGAAAAGGCAGCACATCCAAGACCAAAGTTGCAATTGAAAACAAGGGTAATGGACCTGAAATTGCCGGATATAAAACAAAGAAATACGATTTTTTCGTCGACGGGCGTTTCTGCGGCTCGCTCTACAACTCTAAAAAGGCGATGAAAGATGCAAAGCTTGAACCGCTTTACGCTTTTATTCAGTCCATCAATTCCAAAATGCTGGAATTGAGCCGCCAGCTCAGCATCCAGCATGATCCCTGTATTCAGGCCAATACAGTTTTAACTGAAAAAGCGTTGGAACTAGGACTTTCACTGAAAAGCGTTGAAAAAAACGGTATCGTTTCAAGTGAAATCATCAAGATCGAAAAACGGGCCAAACTACCTAAAGGTGCGTTCACCGTCCCTGCCGACTACAAAGTTATAGACGTCAACAAAATGCATAACTCCATGCAGAAAGAACTGCAGGGCAAGGGCCCCAAGGGAACCAGTATGGATGAAATGATGCGGCAGCTCCAGGAATCAGGAGACTTTCCCGCGGAGATGATGGAACAGATGAAGCAGATGAAGCAACAATAGGAAGGAACCGACATGGAAGAATTTATGAACAAACAGATGAAAGAGCTGATTGAGGAGTATCCGGCTCTCAATGATCTGCTGGCCGAATACGATATAGGCTGTGGCCCCTGCACCGTTGGTATCTGCCTTTTGAAAGATATTGTCCAGATCCACCAGATGGGGCCGGAAAAGGAAAAAGAGTTGATGTCGCGTATTGGTGAGGTTATTGTAGGAAAACAATAAAATTTCCCCCTTTTATCAGGCTATAATGAACTCAAAAAAATATAACAGCCCTCCCCCGTTTCCGCCGGATACCGTATGGGACGTTGAGGGTGTGAAAGCGGCCGGGATTTATGCCTGGTTCAAGGAAATCGATGAAGAGCTGGACAATGGCTGGGTTGTTTCTGAAAACGACAGGATGCTAATGCTTGGCGGCTACTCCTACCTCGGCCTGAACAAGCATCCACAAATCAGCCAGGCCGCTATTGATACTGTCAAACAGTTTGGCACTGGCATGAGCGGTTCACGTTTTCTGGCTGGAACAACCGAAATTCACTCACGCCTTGAACGAAAAATCGCAGCACTTCATGGGAAAGATGGTGCCATTATATATACCAGCGGCTATCTGGCCAATACCTCAACCATCAGCTGCCTGCTCCGTCACAAGGATTATATCATCAGTGACAAGCTCAATCATGCTTCCCTCATTGACGGCGGCAGATATTCACGAGCAAAGCTGATACGATATCCGCATAACGACCTTGCCCGGTTGGAGAAAATCCTTGCCGACCTGCCCGTTTCACCGAGAAAGCTTGTGGTTGTTGATGCGATTTTCAGTATGTCTGGTGAACTGGCCGACATACCTAGTATTATTGATCTCTGCAAACAGTACAACGCCTATCTCATGGTCGATGAATGTCACTCCATGTTCGTCCTGGGTGAAAATGGGGGCGGGGTTTGCGATTATTTCAACATCAACCCGGATGATATCGATATCATCATGGCCACCCTGTCAAAATCGATACCGGCAGCGGGCGGTTATATCGCCGCCAGCGACAAAATCATCAACTACCTCAAACACGAATCCCGAGGATTTATCTACTCAATTGCCCTGTCCGCAGTAATGGCCGGTACGGCAATCACCGGACTGGACGTTTTTGAAGCCGAACGGAAAGTGCTGCTCAAACGGTTACGGGACAACACCCGTATCTTTAAAGAAACACTCATCTCACAAGGTATTTCCGTAGGCGATTCTGCCACCTCCATTGTGCCGATCTTAGTTGGTGACCCGATGAAAGCCGCTGTTGCCGCAAAAACATGCCATGGGCAAGGGCTTTATATTCACGCTGTAGTTCCCCCTGTCGTTCCTGCCGGCAAAGCCATTTTAAGGGCTTCACTTACCGCGGCCCATAAACCAGAAGATCTTATCATGGCTGCAGAAACCATAGGTAAGATCATCAACGGTATCGATGAATATGATCTTCCCGAAACCACGGGATATAGGCAGAATGAATCAACCCCTGCCAATTAGCCAGGAAATAGTTCTGTTGAACGGTCGGAACGTGTGAAACTATGTGAACATACCGAATTCATTTGTTGACGATTCAATATGAACTACAGCCAGAGATGATTCACTGTTAATGAACTGTCTGCTGATCTATCCGTGCTCTCCACCTTCCTACTGGTCATATACCAATACCCTCAGACATCATTCGGCAAAAACGGTCAATTATCCTCTCGGCCTATTGACTGTGGCGGCTCTGCTGCCTGAAGACTGGCAGGTCCGACTTATTGACCTGAACGTTAAAAACGTCTCCGAAGCTGACTGGGACTGGGCCGGTGTGGTTATGCTCTCCGGTATGCACATTCATCAGGACGGTATTCTAACACTACTCACAGAAGCTAAGCAGCGGCGGAAAACAACGGTTTGCGGAGGACCTTACGCAACGCTGGTCCCGGAAAAATTAATCGCCGGCGGCTGCGACTATGTTGTCTGCGGAGAAGCGGAAACCGGTATGCTGGAACTGCTTGGTCACCTGAGCCAGAGACAGACCGGCACGATCATTCGACCGGAAAAACGCTGTGATCTCAAACACTCACCCATACCGCGCTTTGAGCTGATCGACTTGAAAGATTACCTGAATCTTATGGTCCAGACAACCAGAGGTTGTCCCTATAATTGCGAGTTTTGCAATATCGCTTCCCTCTATGGTCGTGCGGTCAGGTGGAAAAGCCCTGATCAGGTAATCGGTGAGCTTGAGCGACTTCACCGGTTGGGAGGACGGGGGCCTGTGCTGATTGCCGATGACAATTTCATTGCCAACCGGAACAACGCCAAAGCCATCTGCAGGGAACTCATCCGGTGGAACCGCGATCACGGCGAACCCTTTGGTTTTTTGACCCAGGTAACAACCGATCTCGGCCAGGATCTAGAAATGATTGATCTGATGACCGCTGCGAATTTCGGTGAAGTGTTTATCGGCATCGAAACTCTTGATGAACAGGCGCTGATCAACAGCAACAAACATCAAAATATTCGCAATCCTCTTGCTCAATCGGTTGCAGCCATCAAGGAAAACGGCTTATCGGTCATCGGCAGTTTCATTCTCGGTTTTGACAATGAAGAAAAAGGCGCCGGTAACCGGATACGTGAGTTTGTCGAACAAACCGATATCCCGACCGTTATGCTCAATATGCTGAATGCATTGCCTCAAACCGAGCTTTGGAACCGGCTCGAAGAAGAAGGGAGGATTTCACCTCAAACAGATCAACACGAAACCGGCGAACTTTTCGCTTCGCTGCCCAACTTTATCACGGCCCGCCCCATCGAAGAGATCGCTGAGGAATATATCCGTATGTGGGATAGGCTCTATGAGCCGTCTGCATTCTTTGAACGATGCTATCGGTTCTGTCTTGCTGTACGACCGACAAGGCGGACAATAGCTCTTGAGAAAGGGCAGCAAACTGCTGAAAAACACCTGCAAGCTGCTCCCATACCATTAAAGAATCAATTGGCCGATCTGAGGGTTCTTGTTCATCATGTCTGGACATATGGTGTTATCTCACCCATACGCGTCCAATTCTGGAAACAGTTATTCGGTATGTATAAACACAATCCGAGCCGTTTGAGAAAATACATTGTCCACTGCATCCAGGGTCATGAAATGATCTTTCTACGAGATGTCGTTATCAGACAGTTGAGCCAAAAGTTCCCTTCTATTTCCAATCCTCAGCAACACCTGAATCCGTGAGCGTCCATGAACAGTCTCCTGATCTATCCCCGCTTTCCACCTTCTTTCTTTACGTCTTCTGACATCATTCAGCATCATATCGCCAAGGCACTTCATTACCCGCTCGGGCTCCTGGCAATGGCTACCCTGCTACCGGAAGATTGGCAACTCCGGCTTGTTGATTTAAACGTCAGAAATTTGACCGAGGAGGACTGGGAATGGGCCGATGTCGCTATGCTTTCCGGTATGCATGTGCAGAAACATGGCATTTTTGCTCTGCTGAAAGAAGCGAAGAAGCGGCAAAAGACAACGATCTGCGGAGGACCTTATGCCTCACTGGTGCCGGAAGAATTGCTTGATAGTGGTTGCGACTATGTTGTCTGGGGTGAGGCTGAAACCAGCATGAAGGAACTGTTTACCGCCATAAACAAAGGGCAGACCGGGAAACTTATCCGAACAGAAAAGCGTTGTGATCTTAAAAACTCACCTATACCCCGGTTTGAACTCATCAGGTTGAAAGATTACCAAGCTCTCGCAATCCAAACCACCAGAGGCTGTCCCTACAATTGCGAATTCTGTGAAATTGCCTCAATCTACGGGCGTACCGTTCGCTGGAAAAGCCCGGACCAGGTGATCAGTGAGATACAGCGGCTTTATGAGCTGGGAGGATTTGGACACCTGTTTATATGCGACGACAATTTTATCGGCAATAGAAACAACGCCAAAGCTATCTGCAAAAAGATCATCGATTGGAACAAAAAACACAATGAGCCTTTTGTATTTATCACTCAAGTAACAACCGATCTTGGCCAGGATCTGGAGATGATCGACCTGATGACGTCAGCAAACTTTGGTGAAGTGCTTATCGGTATTGAATCAATCGATGATCAGGTGCTGACCGCCACGAACAAACATCACAATATCCGTAATCCTCTTGTTGAGTCAATTACAGCCATAAAGAAAAATGGCCTATCGGTCATCGGTAGTTTCATTCTCGGCTTTGACAATGAAAAAGCTGGTGCCGGCAAACAGATCTGCAAGTTTGTCGAACAAACCGACATCCCAACCGTTATACCTAACCTGCTGACTGCTATGCCCAAAACCAAGCTGTGGGAACGTCTTAAAAAAGAAGGACGGCTGCTGCCGGAGCCAAATCGCCGTGATATCGAAGATTACGTTATTCTCCTGCCCAACTTTATCACAAGCCGTCCTATTGAGGAGATTATTGACGAGCACACAGAACTCCTCAACACGCTTTATGAGCCATCGCGTTTCTTTGCACGAATCTATCGGTTTTGCCTGGCTGTACGACCGACAAGGCAGGCAACGGCCCGGAAAAAGGGGAAGCAAAACAGTAAAGAGCTCCCCAAAACCACTTCTCCACCATTTACGCATCAGTTGTATGATATAAAACTGTTCCTGCTCCACGTTTGGACGTATGGTGTACTATCTCCCATCCGTTCCCAATTCTGGAAACAGCTATTCGGAATGTATAAACACAATCCCAGCCGTCTGCCTAAATATGTCATCCACTGTATCCAAGGCCATGAGATGCTTCTTAAGAAAGATCGCATGGTCAAACAGTTGAGGAAACAACTATCTTCTCGCCTGAGCCCTTAGAAAGAAAATTTGGCTCATCAAGATTAGGTATAATTATTATCTCAAGAGGTCGCCGCAGTCGCTTTGCTCCTCCGCGACGACGGTCTTCTTATCGTCGTCACGAGGAGTAAAACGACATAGATATGGTCCTTATGAAGTATGCTTCTGTCGGACGAACCGGAAAATGATTGCACTACGACTCTATCTGGATTTAACGAAACACATTAAAGCATAAATAAACAGTCACAGGTGCTGTAGGTTTTCACAGGCTAACCTGTTCACTATAGCCCCACCTTATGTGAATAGGTTTGCCTGTGAAAAGATGCGGTGCCTGTGACTGTTTATTTATGCTTTAATATCCCATCAGCCCGCAACACCTCCTACAAACCGGCATCAATCCCTTTTGCTGCAGACTCGCGCGAAACGTCCTGTAACGATCGTTATTCCACAGTTCGGTAATGGTGTGTTCTTTGATGTTACCGACAATATAGTCATGGTAATCCCGGCAGGGAGACATATCGCCGTTTGAATCAAGCTCTACAGCCTGAAAAATGGAGACGCATTCATCATAGCCAAATGTGGCTGAATGGTCCGTATAGTAGCGTTTTAGCTCTTCTGTTCCGGTGATTTGCGGGATAAATGTAACTGACGGGGCTTTCAGGGATCGGGAAAGAACGGTTAGCTCTTTTGCCTGTTGAGTTATAGTCTCATACTCATCCGGTCTCCAGCTGCCGATCCAGCCACGATGAAGCCTAGGTGAGAAACCAAAGCGGTGTGCAAAATCCTCCTCGTGTTTTGCGGCCTGCTCTTCATCAATCCACCAGGAAAGATAAAAGACAAAGATATCGACATGCTCCTTGAAACGGTGAAAAATATCAACCAGGTGATTGATGTTTTCCCTGGATATAACAGTCAGTGAAGCTACAATCGGCAACCCTTTTCCTCGCTTTCGACAGCAAGAAACCGCCTCAAGCCCCTCAACAATATTGCCAAAGGCATCGCCGCCACCTGCCGATGGCCGGAGTTTATTATGAATTTCCTCGTTATGTCCATCAATGGAGAGCTGTAAGAGGTAGAGGTTGCTAGCAGTCAACTTCTCAGCCATACCAGCGATGCCATGGCCATTGGACACAAGAGATGTCGGCAGCCCACGGCTGACAGCGCCGCCTATCACATCGACCAGCGAACGGTACATGGTTGGTTCGCCTCCCCAGATATAGACATTTGGGTGATGGCCGTTACCAACAAGATCATCAAACAGTTCGATATATCGATCCCCGCTCACCTCCCTGTTTTTCAGTTCAGCCGGATTACTGCCGTGGAGAAAACCGCTTTCACCCCACTGGCCGCATGTGCGGCAGCGGAGGTTGCAGAGATCGGTAATCCGGATAGAGAGCTGGTGGATCTTTCCAGCAACCCCCTCCCGTCTCTTAGGGTTGAGTAATGGAAAGAGAAGCTTTGCTGCCTGGAGCTGAATAAGTTTTGCACAAATACCCGGATAGGGAAGGAGGATATGAATCCCCTTGATGACAGCAGACAGTGAAACAGTGGAACGTTTACCTTTACTCAACTTTTATTGCCTCATTCCTGAATCCGTGACCTAAATTGCTCGTTTAATCCAGGTCATTCATTGTTTTTTTGCCATCCAACCGGAATACAAGCCTGTTGTAATCGACCAAAACTCGAATAGAGCTGCTGTTACACATTATTTCTTATACATAAATTGAACCGCCCTTACCACCTGTTATCTCTTGTGATTGAAGAATACAATGAGTAGTATATTTTTTTTGCATGAGTATGCTTATCATGACCTATATTCTAAAGAGTAAAACTCCCTACAAACCTCTATCAAGTGAAGTCATCTACTCGACCCAAGAGTCTATCCATCGTTATTCCCGTCCTTGACGAGCAAGATGCGATCGGCCTAACACTCCAGCGTTGTCTTGACGCCAGGCAGGATATTCTGCAACTTGCGGGTCTTGACTCTATCGAGATAATTGTTGTCAACGACGGCAGCACGGATCGGACGGTCGAGATTGTTCAATCGTTCCCGGACGTCACTCTGATTGACCTAGGAACAAACAGAGGATATGGCGCGGCCATAAAAATCGGTTTTGCCCAGGCTGCCGGAGACCTTTTAGGTTTTCTCGACGGTGACGGGACCTGCGACCCCAGATTTTTCGGCAACCTTTGCCAAGAGATCATTGATAATGGGGCCGACATAGCAATCGGTTCCCGCATGCACAACAAAAGCAAAATGCCTGCTGTAAGACGAATAGGTAATTACCTGTTCGCACAGCTTATGACCCTTCTGTCCGGTTGTCCGATAAAGGATACGGCGAGCGGCATGCGGGTCATCAGAAGAGAACTCTTTCCAAAGCTCAACCTCCTGCCGGACGGGCTTCACTTTACGCCAGCCATGACCTGTCGGGCATTATTTGATCAGCAGATCACACTTCGTGAAATAGAAATGGCATATCACGAGCGACAGGGTCTATCAAAATTATCTGTTTTCAGAGACGGTATCCGATTTCTGCTTTCAATTATCAATATCGCTCTTATGTATCGACCCTTGAAACTCTTTGGCTGGACCGGCATATTTTTCTTCCTTATCTCACTACTGTACGGTATCAAACCCCTGTACTCCTTCATCGTCCACCAGGCAATACCCAGTGGAATGATCTATCGTTTACTGACCATCAACACCCTCATACTTGCCAGTCTGACCCTCTTCTCGGTGGGTATTGTGGCTGAGCGCATTACTGCCTCGCTCAATGGGAACAGGCGTAAATACAGTTGGCTGGACCGCTTTCTTCTCTCGGCCTTTTCCACTAAAAAGCTCATTATTGCCGGTCCTGTTCTTGTCCTTTTGGGTATTGTCATCAATGTAGGACCGATCCGGGACTATCTGACGACCCAACAAATCAGCTATCACTGGGGCTATATCTCAACCGGCGCTCTCCTTGTCCTTGCAGGGATGCAGCTATCGGCCCTCGGTGTCTTTGAGCGACTGCTGGAAATAACCATCATTTCTCACTACTCGCCGCCTTCTTCGCAAAAGCAGCCCTGAATCTTCCGTCGCTGATTCAGGCTCAATCAAGCAGCCGAACTCGACATCTCTCCATTCATTGGCTCGACAGGTCCAGCCAGTTTTTTCGTAATCAATCACGGGGCAAGCACCAGATTGTAATTGTGACAAAAAATTGTAAGCGGTCTCAGGCGCCCCATTTTTGGATAAACGGTAAGGCGCCGTGTACTGATGCTACGTAAGCCTTGCCGATCGTTCAAAGATGGGGTGCCTGTGATCGCTTACGTTTTTCCCTGGTTGGGATCATGCCTAAAAATAGATGAAAAAACCAGCTTGTCTGGGGATGAAGCAGACCGTCAAAAAACTGGAAATGGAGAAGTGCTGCGGTTACCGGAACCCAGATGACGACCGGGTTTATTGCTTTAACCTTCCTTTTTGACAACATCCAACGAGTCAAGCGAATATATAGAATGAGCACCGAAAAGGTGTAGAGAAAAAGGAATGGAAAACCCAGATCGCACATAAAGGTGAAAAACTGATTTTCAGATGATCTGTTCTCACGGGGGAGTATTGCCGCAAATTGTTCCTTTTTCACATAGGGATAAACCATGGAATAATCGTCCAGATATTCCAGACGAGGCGCCACCAGACCAATTCCCGTCAGCGGTCTCTTTTTGGCGATATGGTACGAAAAGAACACATTCTCGGCCCGTACCCAATACGAAATATCCGCCATGTCAAAAAACCGTTTCTGGAGCTTATGATTGTGAAAATAGCCTACCAGAAGAAACAGACAGACAACAGGAACAAGAGCCAAGCCAAGCTGTCTCTTATTCAACCGAAAGAGAAGAACCCCACCAAGCAACAACGGCGGGAACCAGATCATGGGATCAAAGCTTAACGACAACACATAATATCCGGCAACCAGGTAAATAAATCCGATCACCTTTTCAAAGCGCTTCCCATTCAGTAGCATGTATAGTGGACCAAAAGAGAGGACCAGAAGGAGGTTGTTCAGTATGTGTTTATGGATATCGACAAAATGAAGAACATTGTCATGGAGATGATATCCCGCAGCTCCCAAACAGATAGGCGGAATCAGGACGATAAGGCACAGCCTTGCCAGCAGGAGCCGGGCAAAGGGATGGTCGAACAGCAGCCGGCCGCACCAGTAACCACCAACTCCTGAAAGAATAAGGATAATGGCTCGCCAGAGAGAAGACGACATATCCTCACTGAAAAGTCCGCTCACAAGACACAGCAGTGAGAGCGCCAGGCAGATAAGCCACTCCGGTGAACGAAAGCGAATCCTTGTCCGCTTTGCGATAACAAGGGCAAAAAGCGTTGCTCCACAGAGTAGCCCGGAGAACACCTTGGTTCGCTCCCCCGGCACCAATACAATATTGGGGAATTTTGTCGCCAACTGGAAGCAGGTTATAAAGAACACCGCACAAAGGGCTTGTTCCGCTTCGGATAGTTCCGACAACCACTTGAATATTCGTTTATCTCTTGATGACAACAACTGTGAAAATATGTTCCTGTCAGACTGGTTCATTGATCTATTTAGGTGGTCTTGAATCCGAGAGCGCCCTGCAGGAAGTGCTTTTGTAGTGCATTCGATAGTTTTAAATCAAACAAAGATGCTGGGCTAATCGATGTCCCATAGGGCGAGTTTTTATTTTGGGTTAGAACAGCCAAATCCAATAATTTTCTATTATATCAAAATATTATCAAGTTATACATCATAACCTCAGACATGGATTCAGGGTGACTTTAAAGGAGTAATAACCCTTACTCCATTTTGGTGATAAACCGGAGTAAAGAGTTGCTCATCCAATGCTGCGTAATTTTGGCCCCTTTTTAACAGATATGTAATTGTTTGATCAAACGGTTCAAAATAGCCGCCCGTACCTCCCGATTCACGACTGATGAAATCACTATCTCTGACGACAACATAATCGATCTGATAGGTCCGGCAAAACTGTTTGATCTGCTCCGGATCATCAGAATAGTAGGCGTAAAAAAGATCATTCGTCCACTCCTTGAGCATCAGCCAGTATTGATCGTACCACGTATGAGAAAGTTCAAAGGTGACAAAACCCTTTCGTTTTGCAAACGTCATCACATTATCTATTAGCTCTGGATGTCCGGCAATCATGCTGTTTTTAGGTGTTGTCTGAAAAAAACGATACAAAGACGTCTGGTCTCTGTAATCGTAGATTCCGGCGCCATGCAGCTTTAGCGCCCCAAGCACGACAACAACCAGGCCGAGCAATAACCTCTTGCGACCGGACACCAGTGACTCAATGGCAGAGCTTACAAACAGTCCGGCCAACAGACAATATATTACGGCCAGCGAATACTCCAGGTAGCGTCTGGGTAAAAAAAGATCAAGCATGACCAGATAGGCAACCCAATAGAGACAGACCGATGCTAGTGCCAGGTAGAACAGAATATGCAATTGGTTCAGGCCTCTGTAGATATATCCTTGCCGCCGACCCCATACAATAAGAGCGATAAGCAGTCCAACTCCTGTTACGTAAGCCCCTATTCCAGGAATTCCCTTGGGCAGGTACATGATAAAAGGTCGAATCAATTCGACGAAGATGGACGGCACCGGAACAATTTCAAACCTGCCGGCAGCGCTATACTCGATTTTGCCGATCATATCCGCTTTAGAGACCAGCTCTCCAAAATCGGCAACATTAAAAACCCGATAGACTGCCACAATGAAAAGAATGCCGACAACAACGGGAAGCTGGAGAAGAAGCAGGTGGCCTATGGAAGACGGATTGTTATTTTGCGCCAACCGATAATCCTCCCCCGGTCGGGATAGATCACCGGTTTTCAAGAATTTCATTTTCCACCATGTGTGGATCACAAACAGACAATGGGTCCCAAGACATAAAACAAAGAGGTAGGGATTAAAGAGCGGTTGTATCATCAGGACAATAGCGGCCCGCTTGATGTCACTCTTTACCAGAAAAAGAAGATACAGCAACAACAGGGGAAAAACGAACCCCCTGGACAATCCGCCTGACATGGCACCCAGAAACGGTCCGAAATAGAACACACCGACGGTGACAACCCCTGTCAGCGGGTTGCCCAGCCTGGCCGCCAGCAAGTATATAAGGCCCGCGGTTGCTACAAAGAGCAGGCCGGTCAACACCTTGCTGAATTGGACGGGATTAATGAAATAGGCTGCTGCCCGATAGATCCCTTTAACGCCCCAAGGGACATACTGCCTTGAGTAGTCGGTCAAATAATGATCCTGATAGAGGTCCGGATCCTGCCATGACTGCATCCAGTAAATCTGCTGCCGGACGTCATCATTGATCACATAGGGTGAGCGGATACTGTCCCAATGGGCAATAAAAAATACAACAAAGGTGACAGCAAGAACGAGAAACAGCGTTTTATTCTTTCGGATCATTTCCATGTATCAAGATCCCGCATACCGTATACAATACTCACCCGTTGTTTTTAATGGGTGATTTCAACTGTTTTCTTTCGATTTCGTATCCGTATTTGTGAAAGAATTGTGTCGTTGAGATAATCGTACAGTTTTTCGGCTGCGAGACGATGGGCAAGTGGTGTCCAATGACCATCCCAGGGTATATGAATATCTGAAGCATCCAGGTTCTCTTGTTGCTGATGTTGTATAAGTGACTGTTGAAGGTCGAAGAAATGAACACCATGTTTGTTGGTAAAATCTTCCAGCCAGCGATAGCGCTCCATGATTTTATCACTTCTCATTTGGTGAATCTCATTACCGCCATGTACAAAATTCCAGCCTGCTGTAGCATGAGAGAGGATGAAGTGGACCCCGTCTTTTTCACACTCTGACTTTAAAAGAAGTAAAGCCTTCTCCATAACAGTTTTTGCTTTTTCATACTTTGGGGTCATGAATTGGCTCAAGGTTCTGTCGGCCCTCTTTTCTTTTCTTGTTTCAATATCTTGGAGATTCTCATTCTTTTTTCGGTCAATATCTTCAATAGTGACGGCATGTCCGACATCAAGGTTGTTCTCTTGCTGTCCGTTGATCTGGTGTTTCGTCTCTAAGAAGGAGTAAACCAGTCTAAAAACCTTGAGGTTGGTTATTTTTTCCGTAAGACGACTAATCCCTTTAGAACACAATATTCGAGCGTGCATCGGCAAAGGGACCGTCACCAGTTCATCATTCTCAATGTCCAGGAAATTTTTGCTTTTCCTTGGTGACAGCTCTATTAGATTGTCTTCAAAATCGTTTGAGACTGTGACAAAATGTATCACGATTTGAGGCCTTAACTTCCTGATGAGGTTTTTGTAGATTATTAGTTGCTCCGCCTGGCTTGAACCACTTAAACCAAAATTCATAACAACATCCCTGTTTCCCAGCAGGCCTCCAAGAACTGATGAGATAAGTTCCGTCTCTTCCACTTCTTTTCCTTCTATGTACGAATCCCCAAGAAGAACAACACGCAGCTTGTCCTCAATGAGATCAGGATCCCAATTATTCCCCCTAAACCCCAAGCTATTATATGTAATTGTACTGTACACCCATGGGTTTTGGTGGATAACTGTTGAGTTTGGTCGAGCTGTAATTATGCCAATATCGGGATTATAATTGTAGGTTTTTACGCTGTTTATCTTTGGCACCAAGCTCTCTGGTAAAAACCTTAGCGCAATTTCAACTAGAAACAGAACAACCCAAATCGAAATGAACGGTAAAATGACCCATCGAACGAACCTTTGGGGATAAGACAACTTATCTTGTGTGATCTTTTTCTTCAAAATACCAGAAAACAGTTTCCCTCTTCTTCCTTTTTATCGGAGTTTTACCTCTGTTTTCAATCCGTAATACCCTTTTCAATCCAGTTGAGAATTCGCCTGGAGAGCAATTCATTACTTCTTCGATTCGGGTGATGGTCCAAGCTGGTGAGAATATACTCCCTATAATCATACGATCCCTTCTCGATCACATCTTCATGGGCCTTACGGGCCCATATGTGGGGAATATTGTTCCCAGCAAACAGCTCTTCCAGAAAGGTTATTCTCCAGTTTAACGGCCTCCTCCAGACTCGGTGCAACCCTTCAAATACGAGGAACACATGTTGAAGCCCCCGGGTTTTCAAGTCTTCAGCCGCTTTGATAATGATTGTCTCCGTAATCTTTTTTTTCTGTTCCGTTTTCAGGTTCAGAGGCGAATTAGCATCGATAATACCACCGGCTGCATTATGAAGCATCAATCGGAAAAGATAGCTCGTAATCCTGGGAGGATGATTGGCAAACCAGTGCTCCTGATCAAATTCAATTGGTAGACCTTTTAATTGAAGCTGTCCCTGTTCTAATACAAAAAACGGTTTTTGCCCCTCTCTCATGGATAACACACACCTGTCCATATCACCGTCGAGGAAACTGAATATAACAATTGGATCATCGTACAGATCAATCACCTTCTGATAGAGAAGATAGCTCTGATCCAGGCCGAAACCGCCGACACCATAGTTGAGCAGCAAGTACTTCCCGGAAAAATAAGGCATGTCGCCAAGTATCCCTTCAAAGCACTCTTGCGATGAAGTCGCGCAGTCGGCAAAGGAGTCCCCGAAAAGCAGCACAGCTCTCCTTGAGCCGAGCTGATTACCATTGACGTGGCGATAGCTCCCTGGCTCTATTTCCGGACTCAAGTGACCTACAAGGGTATCGTTTAACTTCCGGGGCTGCCCTCCCAGGGCTACCCTGAGCTTCCAGAACTCATCGCTTGAATCGCTGTCGGCATACAATGACGGGTTGCGAAGATGCTTCATAAACTTGACTTCACTGAACAGCAGAGCCCGGAACAGCACCTCTGAAAGGATAAAAACCACCACCATTGTAATCAGCGTCAGAGTCAGACTAATAAGGACACCCTTTCTTTTCAGCATCTCTTGTTCACCTGAATCCTTGAGTATCCGTTTCCAACTCCTTATCGTACTCCGCTGCCTGTGGCAGCCTACCAATATACAACATGCCCGGTTTCCAGATACCAAGACAATAAATAACAAGCGTGATCACCATGCCGGGATAGAGACCGACAGCCATCCTGGATAGAAAAAACAAACCCAGGCAGAAAAGAGAGAGACAGAGGGGATATCCGAGCTGGGAGACCCGAAAGACCTGCAGCCGCCAAACACAGAATACCAGAGTAAGCAGCAGCATGGCAGCTTTGGTCAGAATAAGAACAAAACATCCTCCGCCGACACCCCAGAGTGGTATGAAAATCACATTCAACAGGAGATTGGCCAGGGTGACAAGAACTGAAAAGACCAGAAGGATCCGCACCATCCCTGCTGCTATCATGACAAATGAAAAAAGATTGGAGCCAAAGGCAAACGGAATGGCCCAAACCAGGAGCTGTTGAATCCATATGGCATCACTCAACTCATCAGGATAAATAAATCCCATCAGAAGATCACTGCAAAAATAAAGAACAAACATGATGGGAAAGACAAAGACCAGTAGCCATTGACTGGTTCGAAGTATCAGATACCTGCCCTTTTCCCTGTTTTTTACCCACAATACAGATAGAAGAGGAAAAAGCACCAGGCCAAGCAGAAACCGTGAGACGATTTTCGAAACAGGGTCGACAAGACTTAAACCGGCATTGTATTGAGCAACACTCTGTACTCCGATCATTTTCCCCATGAAAAACACATTGGTTTGATTATACAGATTCCCCAGTCCACTGATGAGGGCAAATGCCGAAGCGGCCATAACCACCTGCCAAACAGCCGACCAGTTGCAGCGCCGATAGGGATGAGAGTATTTTTTCGCATACTCAAACAACCCAAGCAACAGTCGAGAGGTACCGGCAACAACCCTGTACAGACCGATAGCAACCGGATGAAATCCGGCGAAAACACTGACAAATCCGTATCCATAGCCAAGAATGACGCTTATCATTCGAATGCGGGATTCTTTATCTTGACGGCCGCGAACCCGCAGGTCGGCAAAAAATGTTTCGGCCAATGCCTCGAGCGCAAATCCCAGACTGACCAAAAAAACAATCCAGGCCATTTCGGTATTGTGGCCTCCGATGACGGCAAGACCCCACGCACCGATGAGCGCTGGAATGAGCAGCCCCATTTTTACGTAGCTTGCACGCGAAATGATATCAGGGACTTCTTTTTCCTCCACCCGGCTTAATTGACCAACAATGGACTGGTACAGACCGAACTCGACGATGGTTCCCACCACGCTGCCTAGGGCAATTCCATAGATGACCTCGCCGTACAGCGTTGTATTTGTCCAGGCAAGAAAGAGAAGAAAGAGCGTAGTCAGGATCGAATCGACACCCTGAGCGGAAAGAATATGGCCCAACCGGCTGATGATCGTCACTGCCAGAGAAGGAAAAAAACGATGTAACCGGTTCGGGGCCATAATAGGGGCAGCGGTAACGATTAGTTGAAAAACCGGATTAAGGGTCTGTCATGAAATTAATGTAACAATATTACGCCGAAATTTTGTCCATTTTCTGCTTGGCGAAAGTAATCGCTTAGTGGTGCTATGTGGTTTCTTTCGCCAGGCAGAAAATGGGCAAAAGGGCAAGAAAGATGTTACAGTTATTTCATGACACACCCTCAAAATGACCGGCTACAGCAGCGAACGCAGGCAGGGTAGAGACCTTTGTCGATCAGAGACCTGAAGCCTCCCATCTGTTCACCATTCCACATTTCCAGTAGAGATTGTTCTTTGATATTGCCGGCAACCACATGCAAACAGGGGGAAAAAGATCCATCAGGCATGATTCTCTGGCTCAGCCATAGCGAGTTACACCTGTTGGGAAAAGGGTAATCCAGATCAAAGTAATAGGGTGTCATCTTTGCCGAATCCAATTCCGGTATGAACCTGAGCTCCATCCGGCCTCTGGCCTGCTCACGGATGAGTGCTATTTTTTCTGTCAGAGTAGCCACATCCTCCTCGGTAAGAAGATGTTCATAATATTCCCCTTCAGGCATTGACGGAGCAATGAGGTTGAAACCATGTTCCTGGGCCCACTGGGATGTGCAGATATCATTGTGCCGGTCCACATTTGACTTGGTATCAAAAACAACATGGAGAAACTGGAGAGTATCAACCCCCAGATCGACCGCCAGGTCAACCATTTGATCAATTGTATCGAGATTGACCTTGCTGATTGTACAGTTCAGGAAAATGTATGGGGCGGCTTTTTTCTGCTTTTTTCGCTCCTCAACAAGAGCCCTGATCCCTTCTGTCGCTTTTTGAAAGCAGCCCTTGAGTCCCCTCACCTCGTCATGGACATCTTCAGGACCATCGATGGAGACAAAGATAATAAACGGGCGCTGCCTCACCAGCTCTTCTGCCAGACCGGTAAGCAGGAGGCCATTGGTTGTCACCTCAAAACAGAGCTTACGCTCTCCGATGGCCTGGATCAATTCCCTGAAATGGGGATAGAGTGTCGGTTCTCCGCCAATGACATTGACAACCGGACGAAAACGAGCCGCCTGATCCAGAACATCGATCCAGGCAGACAGAGGAAGGTCCTGATTACCGTCATACCAGGGTAGGTTAGAGGAATCTCCCCGATCGTGGCGATGCTGTATGCACATGTGACAATTGAGATTGCAGCGTCGGGTAATATTCAGCGATAGAAGCCCGGGTGAAACCGACCGCCGAGGATTAAAACGACGTACCAACGGCATTCCGATATTTCGTTTGAATTCATGTTTCAAACACGCCTGAACGATGTGGGGATTTTGCAGTAAAACACCTATCGATCGTTGATAAAATGACCAAGGGAGCCCTTTACTTCTCGCCTTACTCTCTTTTACTCTCTTAGACATTTCCCATCTCCTTAATCAACTTAGGGCTCACTCAAAAATAACTTGGTATTCTAAGACGCCACTGCAACACATTTTTCGGCAAGCCGTAGCCGGAAAAATCCTCAAAAGAGCGCTGCTATTCCTGCGGTTTTACCGACTACGGCTTGTCGAAACCTATGTCCCATTGCCAACTCATAATACCAAGTTATTTTTGAGTGAGCCCTTATATTCCAGTGTTTCTATGTAAACAATAATACAAAAGGCAATAAAGAGAATTGAATACCGAATAGCCGGATACCGTCCCACTTGTCGCCTTGTAATGAATCGGTATTTCCACATACCGCTTTTTACGCAATAAAAACCGAAGCTCTGTCTGATAAAAATGACCCTTCGAGATAAAATCATGGTCCAGAAACTGCCCAACAATACTCCTGTGGAATCCCTGAAATCCTGAGGTCATATCCTTCATCCGCGTGCCGAGCAGCGCATTGGCCACCAGTGTCCCCCCTTTGGATAAAAAAAGTCTGTATCGGCTGGTTTCCTCCATGGAGCCACCGGTGATGAAGCGAGAACCAAACACACACTCATATCCTTTACAAAGGGTTTCTAAGATAAGTGGCAGAGCCTTTGGTTCATGGGAAAAACCGCCGTCCATCTCCACAATCAATTGGTGGCCGTTTTTGAATGCCTCACGATATCCCCTCAGATACGCATCTACAACATTTGTGTTCCTTGGCTCCCAGATAGTGGTAAATCGATTGTCTTTGCTTGACAGTCCCTTACAAAGATCCAAGGTGCTATCTTTAGAAGCCTTATCCACCACCAGGTAAACCTGTCCCGACCGGGTAGTGTCCAGAACTCCTGCCAACTCCCGGATAAACGAATCGAATGACTCCGCCTCATTGGCAAGGGGAATAACCACTGCCCAGTCTATGCCTTCAAGCATTGTCGATTTGTTTGACTGCATTGGCCGCACTCTCCATGCAATTATCCATGTTGTGATATTTCCACTCGGCAAACCGGCCAACCAGGAATATGTTCATCTTCAACAATCTGGTTTGTAATGCCGAAACGTAACCCTCTGTCTTGAAGGTCCGAACAACATATGACGGGTTCTGATAATTGCCATCGATTATCTGCAGGTTACCAGGCAGCTTCTTAATTGTCTTGTCGATCTCATCCCGACTCACGTTGCCGCTGAATTCAACGACACAGGACGGTCTGTTAACATCACTGTTGTTGGCAGGCGAGAAATTACCGGTATAGATGATCCTATGCGGTTTGAGGTGGGGATCGGGAATATACATCCAACTATGACGAACCGGATCGGTTAAACAAAGAACATTGGTCGTACTGGTCGATAACAGAGAAGACACATCTTCCAGCAACCGGAGCAGCTTGCTGTCCTCGACCTCCAGTACACGGTGCAACTCACGGACATCACCTGTATATATCAGATAATCCGCTTGATACCTGTTATTGATAATCAGCCTATTCTCTGAGCGTTTAATAGAGGTGATTTTCTCGTTATATCTGATTCGTATATTCTTTGCCAGAGTATCGGCTATAAACTGGGATCCCCCTGATTTCGGATAGTAGAAGCGGGCGTGGACAAATTGGTCTTCTGCTTTTCTCAAAATATTGTCCTCGATTATCTTGTCGATATCGGGCATCGGCAGCTTCCCATTCAGCCATTCCAGAGGAATCTCGTTCAGAGAAACTGGCCAGATCTTGTTGTTATACGGTTGAAAATAGATCTCATAGAGTGTCCGGCCGAAGTGGCCCTTGAGATAGTCACCAAAGTTCGACGCTGTTGTTTGTTTGCCCCGTTTAATGGCCAGAATATCGTGGATAATCCTCTTTATCTGATGTTCACTGAGCTGATAGATGTGATTCTCAATTGGATAGCCGATCAGATTACCGTTGAAGAGGATCTTTGCGTTTCTGTCAAGAAGATTAAAATCACATGATAAATCGAACAGCTCCTGAAACCAGTTCAGGACTTGATCGTTTTTCGTGTTGAAGACATGACCGCCGACACGATGATACAGATTGCCTTCTATGGTTTCGCAGCTGATCAATCCGCCCGGCTTCGCCCCCTGCTCTGAGACAGTAACATGGTGCTTGTCCATGAGCATTCTGGCCGCTGAGAGACCTGATATTCCGGCACCGATGATATGTGTCTTTTTCATGATCAATTCGCGGTGGTCTCTGATAACCTGCTTTGCCTGTTCGCATATTGAAAGGAGTGCCTTAACCTTCCAGCCGGCTTTTCTATCAAGTGATAGAAAATTACAGCCATGCTGAAAGTAAAGAAGGTCCGGATGAAAAATGTTGTAAGACTGTATTGCGGCAAAGGTATGCTCAAAAGCGGTTTGAGAGCATTGACAAGGATACCTGAGAAGGTGTGAAACAGATAGAGACCATAACTGATTTTTCCAAGGTATCTGAGTATTGGGCTTTCCAACACCCCTCCGGTCAATCCGCCAAAACCTTTAAAAGCATGGAAAATCAACAGGGTCAAGACCAATATCTTTGTTTCGTTACAGCCGACAGCGACCAGGTGAGACTTGGAACCATACCACAAGGCCACTTCCAGCACAACATAGAGCGGTATACACCAGAACGCCATTCTCAGCAGCATCTGTAGCCGTTTTCTATCCGATAGAACACAACCGAGCAGAGAACCGAGCCCGAAACTATCCATATGCATGAAGGGCAGAACAGACAGCATCTTGAGATCTGGAACGAGCAGCGGAACAGCATAGCGGAATAATGCCGAAAAGCAGACCAGACCAATGACCGTTTTTATCAACCCTTCCCGTGATAGAAAACAGATAAGAATCGGCCAAAACAGGGATAATTGCATGATTATTGCGATAAACCAGAGATGAGACGTTTCATCATGCCAGCTCTGGATGATAAAAAAATAACCATTGGAGAGATAGGAAAAATGCCAGGGCCATGAACTGCGAACGGATGTTATACCGACTAAAACGGCAAATAAAAGCACTGAATAATAGAGTGGAGAAAGGCGCAGAAAGCGGCGAATATAAAAGGTGCAGCAACTTCTTACTTTAACGATTACCGGCGCGGTTGCACTGCAGTTTTTAAAAAGTGTAATGGTAAGGAAAAAGCCGCTTAAGATAAATATGGCCTTGAGTCCCATATTTGCAAGAGGGTCAAAACGATAGCCGGGCGAAGACCAATGGTAGACAACCATAGCCAGTATGGCAAGACCGCGAATGCTGTCGAGTTGAGGTCTGTATGAGCTGCTGTTAAGTTGTTCTGTTGTCATTAAAACCTTCTGTTGCAACAACGAACCGCTTGAAATTATTTAAAATAACTTTTACACTCATCACATCGGTATACCTCCGTAGGAACCTCTGCGTTGAGTAACAATCTTGGTCACGAATTCTGAATTTTGTCTTGCATGGACATAAGGCCACCCCACACTATCCAAAAATATGTCCTTTAGCAAAATAAATTCTAATTGCCAATGATTGTCGGTTTGACAGACGTATTTTAAGGATCATGTATCTCAACCAAATTCTTGCTGCAAAGCAAGAAATACCAACATAATACTGAGTGCTATTATCCAAAAAGAAGCGATCCTTGACCGGAGGCCAGACTGGCAAATCGACAACACCTCGTGTTAGGCTGATTTTTATGGGTAATCAGGAAAGATATTCTCTGCTCTTTTCAATCAGTACTCTCCTTGTTATCTGGGGAGGCGTCATTGTTTTCATTGATCCAACCGGGGAATTCATGGTGAACGATGACTGGTCGTTTACCTCAATTGTCGAGGCAATTCTCCAGGGAAAAGAGGTTGACGCCACCGGCTGGGGTGATGGAGGACCTTCCGTATTTTCCCACATAGGCTGGGGAGTGCTGTTCTCATCGATCTTCGGTTATTCGACTGCAACGCTCAGGGTGTCCGTACTGGTTCTTGCCGCTGTCGGATCTTCCGCCCTGCTGCTGCTTCTCCATCAAATGGGGTGTCGTCCCTGGCTGGCTCTTTGGGTCGTATTGGTTCTTCTGTTCAATCCCCTGTTTTTATCGCAAAGCTTCTCTTTTATGACGGATATAACTTTCACGTCACTGCTGCTGGTTTCACTGCTCTTCCTCCACATAGGCATTGACAGAAATCGTCAGCTGATGCTCGCTTTGGGTCTCTTCTTTGCCCTGCTGGCTATTCTGACCAGGCAAATCGGTGTGGTTATTCCCCTGGCCTTTATCTTTACCTACCTGGTTCTCCCTACCGTTAAACCGTTCTGTAAAAAAAGAGTCATTTTGTTAACTGTTTTGATCACGATCTTTCCATGGCTGTGCTACGAACTCTTTTTGTCATTCAGCGGCTCTACTCCTGTCACCAGCCATCCGGTTGTTCACAAGATTTTCACCTTTCCTCAGGCTAAAGGTTTTCCCGGTTATGTTATCTTCCTCTTTGCCCAGGCAGCTACCATAATCTTGTACACTGCATTACTCGTTTCGCCATTGCTTGTGTTGCGTACACATCGCATCCTTAAAACAGAGTCGATTAGAAAGTTATTTTTCATTCTTGTTTGTCTGTTTTTCTTTTTGGAGATGAGTATCATCACCGGCCTCATCGATCCGCCCGTTGGTTTTCATCAGAATGTCCTGTTTAATTTCGGTATCGGTCCGATCCTGTTGAAAGATATTTACCTGTTGGGTGTCCAACGAACAATGTCGTTGCCCCAGCCTCTTTTTTACCTGCTTGCTTTTGGCGCGCTTCTCTGCTCGATTGTTCTCCTCCGGTTGCTTTTCAGATCAATACACCGGTGGTTCACACGGTATCCGGACAACCAAAAAGACTCAATCCGCTTTACTTCCGCCTTTGCGCTGACAGCCGCCCTTATTTATTCAGGGATCATTGTTCTCACCGGTTTCCATGACCGTTATCTTATTCCGGTTTGCTGCCTGGTTATCATCTGGCTGGCAGCTCAATCAAAGACCGACGCTCCTCGTGGAGCACTGGGCCCCTTGCTCGTTTCTATTTCACTGCTTTTACTGTTTGCCACATTCAGTGTACTTGGAGTAAAAGACTTCATGACGACTAAAAGAAGCCTGTCTGCCGCTCACCACTATATTCTGAACACTTTAAAAATTGATCCATGCGACATTGATGGTGGATTCGAGTTTAACGGCTATTACTGTTCCAACAAAAATTCACGAAACTTTGATAAAAATTTAAGTTGGTGGTGGGTGGAGAAAGAGAAATACCTGGTTGCTTTAGGCCCGCTTCATGGATACCGGGTAGTTGAGACATTCCCGTTCTCGCGCTCCATCGGTAATGATGGTGCCATTCATATTCTTAAACCAAACGATAAGTAAGTGATCTCACCAACGAAAAAAATTATTGTCGTTATGCCCGCCTATAACGCGGAAAAGACGCTTGCAAGAACCATCGATGATATACCGCGCTCGGTTGTGGACCAGATCATTGTTGTTGATGACAACAGCATGGACAGAACCGTTGAAATCGCAGAAAGTCTTGGCGTGACTGTGTACAGACAGCCGAAGAATATGGGCTATGGGGCCAACCAGAAACGATGCTACTCAGAAGCCTTGAAACTGGAATGTGACATTATCGTCATGGTTCATCCCGATTACCAATATGACTCCCGCCTGATACCGCATGCAGCAGGGATTATCGATACTGGTATCTGCGACATTGTTCTGGGCTGCAGAATAAGGTCCCGTGCCGAGGCCCTGGACAGCGGAATGCCTCCTTATAAATACATTGCCAATCGGATACTGACTATCACTGAAAATATTGTTCTGGGCCAGAACCTCGGTGATTTTCATTCCGGTTTCCGGGCCTACTCAAGAAAAGTTTTACAAACTATCCCGTATCAGAACAATTCGGACGATTTTGTTTTTGACTCTGAATTTCTTGCTCAGGCCGCCTATTTTGATTTTCGAATAGGAGATATCCCTGTTCCCTGCAGATATTTTCCGGAGGCATCATCAATCAACTTTTACCGATCACTGAAGTATGGATGTCAGACACTCCAGGTTCTGGTAAAGTACCTTCTCCAGAAAATCAACCTGATGAAATTCAAGCTCTTTACACCTCTGTCGAAATCATAACGATCTCATGTCCCGGCACCATACAGACAAAGAGGCTGAAGCTGGCCACAGCGACCCCCGGCTGCGGGACAAGACTGTGCTATTTCTCTTCTACGAGCCCTTTAGAAGCGGTATCTGTCAACATATCAGAACCCTTGTACAGGCTCTAGAGTCGGAAGAGATAACATTCTTCATTATCTGCTCCAGTGACGATGAGAAGATTCCTCCATTCTTTGAGGATGTCATTCCAGCCGAGAATATTATCATGGTGCCGGTTAACCTTGTTTTCTCGCTGAAAGGGTTCATGGCAACCTGGAAAACCATTCGGAACAAAGGTGTCGATATTGTCCATATCCATAACATCGGCACTATGATCTGGAGTTATCTTGGCGCGGTATTGGCCGGCAGTTCAAAGATCGTCTTCACACCTCATATTGACATGACTCCTGCGGGCCGCTTTCAGTGGTTTTTCAGACGAATGTGGCGGCTGTTTGGTCCCTTCACTTCATCGGTTATTGCCCTCACCCAGCAACAGAAAAAGTGGTTGGTCAACTGGAAAATTATCGATGAAAAAAAGATAACCGTTATAGAGAACCATCTTCTGGAAAGCGACATTAAAAATAGCTCAGCCCTTCCCCCACCATCGCTTCCTTTTACTCATGATCATCCGGCAGACGTTTTTTTTGTGACCCAGATCGGACGACTTGACAGGCAGAAGAACCCGCTCTTCCTGGTAGAAGTTGCCCGGTTGCTGAAACGACAACATCCGGACATTCTTTTTCTTCTTGTCGGTGAAGGCCCGCTGCAGCAAACACTGAAGGACAAGATAACCGAACACAACCTTCAGGATACGGTGTTCCTTGCCGGTCACCAGACAAACATCAGCTGGCTGCTGGAAAAATCGCACATTGTTGCTCTTACCTCCAGGTGGGAAGGGATGCCCTTTGCCCTTCTGGAAGCCATCTATTTTAAAAAACCAATAGTCGCCACCGACATCCCCGGTAATCGTGACCTGATCCGAGAGGCAGAGACAGGCTTTCTTGTCCGGAATGAAGAACAGTTCGCTGATAAGATACAGCACCTTTATCATTGTCGAAAACTGGCCGTTGAAATGGGTAAACGTGGATACAAATTGAATCAACACCTCTTTGATCTGAACAGAATGAAAGGATTGATCCGTAATGTCTATCGAGAGGCTACCGATGGTTGAGCAACCACCATACATCTCGGTTATTGTACCAGCGTATAATTGTTCCGAGACCATCACTCAATGTATCGAGTCACTCCTGGCCCTGAATTATTCAAATTATGAGATCATCATTGTTGATGACGGTTCAACAGATGACACATATGATATCTGTCGATCATATGATGATCGGATCAGATTGATACAAACAAGCAACGGCGGGCCTTCCCGCGCCAAAAACATCGGCGTTAAAAAGGCAAAAGGAGATATTGTCGCCTTTACAGACAGTGACTGTGTTGCGCATGAGCAGTGGTTAAATGAATTAAACAGAGGATTTAGTGACGACCTGGTTGGTGGTGTAGGCGGTAATCAGGTCAGCCCGTCGGATGAAAGTCATATTGGTAAAACAATCCATGAGACGCTATCCATTCTCGGTTTTGCGACATCCTATATGAAACACTACTCATCAATGACAACAACCCAACATAATCCGAGCTGTAACTCAGCTTACAGAAAGAAGTGCTTTGAAGAAGCTGACGGATTCGACGAATCCTTATGGCCGGGTGAAGACGTCGATCTCGATTATCGTCTGATGCAGAGCGGATATACCCTGATCCGCAATCCGGAAGCCCTTGTGGGCCATTATCGACCACAGTCGATCCCTGAACTCTCCAGGATGATGCGCCGATATGGTGTGTCTGCATATAACCTTTTGGTTCGTTACGGCTTTTTCAGACTACTTCACTATGTGCCGTTTATTTTTCTCATCTGCCTTATCGGCAGTATTGTACTCCTTGTATACAGCCCGGTGTTACTACTTGCCGCCCTATCGGCCATTATTATTCTCTACCTGCTGTTCATCGCTTCAAAAGGGTTATTAAAAAAATCACCGCTTATATTCATTCTCTCTGCTGTTATTGTGATCAATTGGCATCTGGGTTTTTTCGGCCGACCGCTCTACACCCTGTTGCCAACAGAAAAATCGAAATCGGTTGGTGGCTCCATGAAATAAAATGGAGTCCTGGCAATAGCCAAAACGTGCCCCATGAAAATACTATTTGTCATCCATGACTTTCTTCCCAATCACCAGGCCGGTGCGGAAATCTATACCTATCTCCTTGCCAGGGAAATGTCGAAGCATCATGAGGTCTGTATTTTTTTTGCGGAAATCAGCGCGGTAAATTTTTCCTATAGTGTTGCCAAGAGGACCTACGATAACCTGCAGTGTATCGAAGTTACCAGGCCGCTGACTACAGACCTGCTCGGTGAACCTTTTAATGATAAGAAAATGGAGGAGATCTTTGAAGAGATTGTTGGTGATTTTCAGCCCGATATTATTCATCTGCAGCACCTCTTTTACCACTCCTTCAACTACCCGGCTATAGCACGGAAAAAGTCCATCCCGACCCTCTTCACTCTTCATGATTACTGGCTGACCTGTCCACGATGGGGTCAGAGAATGCGAAGAAATCTTCAACTGTGCCACGCCGTTGATCTGACCCGGTGCGCAGAGTGCCTCTATGAAAAACCGGCCTACACCCGTTTTTTCTCTCTATCCTATTTCCACTACGTCCTGCGAAGATGGCTTACTGAAGCCCACTCCATTGAAGACCGGGTAAAATCACTTGAAAGAAGACAACAACTGGCACGTTCCGCTATGGACAATGTCGATCTTTTTATTGCACCATCCCCTTTTCTCCGCAGTGAGTTCATACGCTTTTTCGACATCCCCGAAAAAAAAATAATCTTCTCGGATTATGGCTTTGATACAAACTCATTTTCCAAGAAAAGAAGGAGCAAGCATTCCAAAATTCGTTTCGCTTTTATCGGAACACTGAGTGACCATAAAGGTGTTCATGTACTGGTAGAGGCTTTCAATCGTATCGATCAAAATAAAGCGGAATTGCATATCTATGGTGACGCGACCTGGTTCCCGCATTATTTTTCCTCGCTAGAAAAAGCAGCCGATCCTTCCCTTGTTTCCTTTAAAGGGCCGGTGCCGAACAATGCGGTCGCCGAGCTGTTAACCAGCATTGATGTGCTTGTGGTCCCATCGGTCTGGTTTGAGAATTCACCCTTGACCATTCACGAAGCGTTCATGGCAGGTGTTCCTGTCATCACATCCAACCTTGGCGGAATGGCAGACCTGGTTACAGATGGTGTGAACGGCCTACTTTTTTCTGCAGGTGACTCCCAAGATCTGGCTGGAAAGATAAAAAAACTTATCGAATCAGACAGTTTGCTGGATACCCTGCGGCAGGGAATACCCGCCGTTAAAACAATAGATGAGAATAGCCGGGAAATAGAATTTTTGTACCGGCAGCTTCTTGATAATAAAGTGGCATGGTAATGATGACGACAGTTGATCATCACCGCTGGTTGAAATTACTCGCAGCCCTTATTACGCTCAAATTGATCATATACATCATTGATCCGGATATTATGTATTTTCTGGATGACTCCAACAGCTATCTCGAAACATCGGTCAGCGGTTGGCCACCACCGGATCGTTCCTACTATTACGGGCTGTTTATCCGGCTTGTGACGTCGATTGGCGGTTCACTGGGTTCACTTGTTTTAGCCCAGGTGTTGCTTTCGACATTTAGTGCATTCTTCACTGCTGTCATCCTCGTCAATACATTCAATGTTCGATTCGCAACAGCAGTAATGGCCGCTCTGATGACCAGTGTGGAGCCAATCCAGCTTCTCTATGAAAGATATGTGATGACGGAGACAGTGAGCCTTTTCTGCTTTGTTCTCTTTCTCTACTTCATTCTCACGTTTATCAAAGACAACAGAAAACTGGCTCTTCTTCTTAGTGTTCTCTTTGGTTTTTTTATGATCAAATTCAGGATGGCCTACCTGCCTGTGGTAGTATTGTGCCTGCTGGCCGCGTCAGCTGTTCCTTTTCTTTCTGTTCTGAGGCAAAAAACAAACGATGATGGCCTCAACCCTCCCCTGTCATTCTTGAAAAAGCTCCTACCCACTCTTCTGATTGTAACCTCATTTCTTTTTTTACAGAGTTCGACAAAACTGTTCCAGACACGATACGGTCAACTGCCTACCCACTCAGAAACAGGTTTTTTTCTTCTCTCTTCATGGGCTCCTGTCCTGAAGAACAACACCATACCTTTTGGCCCCGATCTCACTACATTGTTAGATAAGATGCCATTCGAGCATGGCGATATAAACCTGAGGAACAACCAACGATGGACCAAGGACTGTCTGATTGATCGATTGCGCAAACATTTTAGTGACGACCAAACGGCTAATGCCTACACGCTCAAGGCCGCAGGTTATCTCCTGCTGCACGACCCGCTTGCGGTGATCGGTCTGGGTATGAAAACGTATGGACAGTTCTTTGATCTCAACAATCTCGATATTACTGCTGCAGGGGACAGAGGAAACCGAAGACCGCGACCTGAGTATTTAAAATCACTGCTGAAAGACAACTATGGTATTCAGGCGTCAGAATACCAAAAAGAAACAACGTTAACAGGGAACTATTTTCAACGAGCCAAACTATGGTACATGTTCATCATGGCCTTTCCGTTTCTGCTCTTTGGATTACTCTTGAGTCTTAAGCAGAATCGGTTTGTCATACTTCTTCTTGCTGCCATCTTTTTCGTTCAGCTTAGTCTCGTTATTTTACTTGCCACCATAACTACCATTCGGCATCTGCAGCCGCTTGCCTGGATGATTTTTCTTTTTGGCGGTCTCACATACGATCGGCTAACTACTCATGTACAGCATAGCAGAAATGGCTATCTGCAGAAGAATCCTTCCGGATCATAGCCTGGGATGGTCATTATGCTTCATGGGCTATCTGCCGGCTTCAGGATTGAGGACTGGTGGCAATGGCGGAAGATCAGCCCCGTCAGGCAGTCTGGCTCCACCCAGTCTGAGATCTATTTCAATTGGATTTGTCAGTTTACGAATATGCATACAGCCACGGCATGCAGGGACAGGATCTCCCAAGACCATTCTCTGCCGTAAAATGCGGTAGTTGTCGTTGTTCCATAACTCATCAAAATCGGTTTCAAATATATTGCCGACAAGTGGTGAACCATAGACACAGCAGACATGTACTTTGCCGTTGATAGGCACATAGGTTCGATTCCATAAGAAATCACAATACCAGATGGCTTCCTGTCTGCCCGCAAAAAGCTTACAGCTGAACGCCTTTGGAAAAGAGGAGCGGGAGTAGGCCTTCTTACGTCTAGTTACAATCCCCTTGTAACCGGGAGTGGAACGGTTGAGCTGCGGTATAGGCCTGCGTATTCCGGGGTTAATTTCGTGATAACCTAAACCATCGAGATGACCATCGCTTGTTGACCATTCACGCACCGAACCTTCGACAGCAGCCGTTGACGCCGTCACCTTGTCAAGCGGCTGGACAACCAGATTAAAACCGGTTTCCCTGGCAACCTCGATTGCCTCATCAATACAACGGATAGCCAGCTCGACATGATTCGCCAAGGACATCTTTTTTATTTCTTCAGTGACCGGAAAGACATGGTTGGCCTGCATGTAGTCGACACCCAGCTCTTCGGCAGCAAATCTGACAAGCTCAGGCAGCTGTCTGATATTGATCTCCATCAACGTACAGTTAATGCCGAACTGCGGCTGCTGGTCGGGGGGAAGCTGCTGACGACAGCGGCGAATCACCTTTTTTATGGTAGCCACAACCTGATCAAAATCCGCTCCTTGACGAATTGCCTCGTAGGTCTGTTTGTCTACTCCGTCGAAAGAGAAGGTCAATACTCCAAGAGTTGGAATAAGGCGGTTGATCATTTTGTCGGTTAGTAATGTGCCATTTGTGTACATTTCATTTTTTACGCCATAGCTTTGGGTGATTTCAAGCATCTCGGTAAAACCTTTGGTCAATACCGGTTCTCCTGAAACACTTGGTTGCCAGCGTTTGACAAATGGGAAAACGGCCTTGGCAATTTTTTTGAAAATATCCATCTCCATATGGGGGCCTTTTTGCGTACTGCCCTCGTTATACTGGATACACATACGGCATCGCAGATTGCAGTATTTGGTGGTTTCGATGGAGACAAATTCCGGCGGCGGCAGTCGGCCGTCAAAAACGGGTCGGGCAAACTCAGGTTTGCTGCAGAGACCGATTGGCGGCAATCGACCTTCAGAAAACAACCTGAAGAATCTCGGAATATTTTGAAGATGATGAAAGAGGGTGCTCATTTGTGTGAAACCAGCATCCGTGACAAAGATTGCCGTTTATGCCGATGCTATATCGATATGATACAATAATATTTAGCTCTACCGCTTTATTATTAAATAATAACTTTGACTTCGGGTCCTTCCGGCACTTTGTAAACAATCACAGGTGCTCCATCTTTGACGGTCATACACCATCTCCCAGCAACTTTGCTAAACGGAACAGAGCTGCAGAATCATCTACATGAGTCTGACCATACCAGTTGGCAAGAATTTGCCACACATCCTGATGGCCAGACGAACTTCTTACGACTTTATTTTTTCCCTTTTCACATTTATCCTCAGAAATATTCTGTTGCCCAAGATATTGACCTAAGAACGATCCGGCAACCATCACTGCTGAAGCTAAACGGATAGACTGTTTACTGCTGAGAGTATATGGGGCATAAGCCAGATGAACCTGAAAAAGCTGGCTAAAGAAAGAACGATGGATCCCCTGTAATTTAAGAACTATAGAAGGACCGGCTCCCGAAGGACCTTCCGGCGTACCAGTTGAAAAGAAACGTCCACGACGAAAGAAATCCCGGCACACCTTCCTCAACCACCTGGGGCCGGCAAGCCCACCATAGTAATGGTACAGGAAAAACTCTTTTACCCCCCTGTTATTTGAGACTTTGCCGGATGCACCTTTTTGCAGAAGCCGAATCTCTTCTTCTCTTATCAACTGCCAGATTCTGTCCGCTTCACTCAGTAATGCTATGCCTTCCTTTTTTGTTTTACGCTCTGTTGATACTGTCTGCAGATATTCTGCGGCCTCATTGATCAGCCAGTCAACAACCGACCGGGACATCTGATAGGTCAAAAAAGATGCATTGCCGCCAAAAAGAACAGCCAAACTTTTTGTATCCACATACGAGCGCTGAAGCTCATAGCCAAGCGACCGCTCGTGGGAATGATAGACTTTGGCCTCCGGCTGCCAGTAAAGAGAAAAGCCGGATGTAATGACTTTGATTGCCCAGGCCACATCTTCAGCGTAGGCAACATTGGGGAAAGGGATCTGTTCCCAGACAGAACGGCGGAGACAACTGTTGACGTTATCGAATCTGGATAAGGCTCTTTTCTCTTCAGGTGTCGCTTTGTGCCACAGCGCCATTTTCACCGGCAATTGCTCAAACGGTATCGGCCAGTCTTTTCTCCATTCCCTGTACCAGAGGCCTTTGCAGCACCTGCTGAAACTGGAACCATCCGTTTTTGAGATCTGCCGGCCAAAGACTCCACCGATCATGTTGTTTTCAAACAATGGGGTTACCAGTGTTGCCAGCCACTGACGGTTCACCGGGACAGCATCCTGAACAGTCAGTACACAGAACTCACCTGACGACCTGGAAATTGCCTCATTACGGGTTGAACCGTGACTAAAAGAAGAGGGAGGAATCTGAATCAGCTTGACTGGAAAATCTTTACAGATTTGAAGGGTTTGATCGGTTGAACCTGAATCGACGATGACTACTTCAAACCCCGCATCAATCTCCTGCGAGAATATGGAATCAAGTGTTTCCCGGAACTGTTCTCCCCCATTCTTTGTCGGAATTATGACTGAAATACTCTTATTCATCAAGGCGCCTGAGACCGCTTACTTTTCTCTTGCCGTTTCAATATATTAACTATAGAGTAACATACTGTTTGTGCATTATATTTTCACCAAAAAGAGACACCCGGTCATTAAAATACGACTGTACATTCACAAAAAAATGTCCACGGGGTGTTTTGAGTTTTTCACCGCTCTTTTTTCATGAGAATAACCGACCTTCTTCATATAAGCTGCAGGCAGGTGTGGCGGCAGTATCGCAAGAATATTGGTGTGGCCGTTGCAATCACCTTGGGAACAGCCGGTCTGATGGTTATCATCACCATGGGGCAGTCTATTGAAAAGAACATTGGTGGCAATTTAGAGATCATTGGCAATGCTACTCAAATGAGAGTGAGCTTTAAACCACTGCCTTCAGGCAGCCATCTTTTTGATAACCGGGAGTTCAGGCCTGAGACAATACAGGCAATTAAAAACATACCTGGAGTTGAGGCGGTCAGCGGTATTGTTATCAGGATGCAATTTGTTAAATTAGTGCATCAGGAAAACACCCAATTTTTGAGACTGATTGGAGTTGATGATTCAATGTGGCAAGTACACGGCTCATCAGCCCAAGCCGGCACACTGTTTAGCGATGACGATATCCGAAAACGGCGCCCTGTCTGTGTCCTTGGCCAGAGGGTGGCGCAGACACTCTTTGGTGATCAGGATGGTATCGGTCAATTTCTCTCGATTAACGACAATCTTCTTAAAGTTGTCGGTGTTCTTGATGCGCTGAGTATGCCGGACAAATATAAGGACCTTTTTATTCCTCTGACAACAGCCCAGGACCGCTTTGATCTGATTTCACCGGTCAATCGCCTCTATCTCCGATGCCATACGTGGGAGGATGTTGAAAAAGTCGCAGTGGCCGCCACTGAACTGCTAAAAAAATATCAGCCCTATGATGAAGTTGAGATTATACGATTTAAAGAGCTGCTGGCTAAGATCAGGGCGATCTCCCTGGGTGTCAAGATCTTTGTCCAGCTCGCTCTGATTGCTACCCTGCTCCTCGGCGGATTCGGAATCTGGAACATTATGATGATGGCCGTTACTGCAAGGACCAAAGAAATCGGTCTAAAAAAGGCCATCGGGGCTGAAGATCACGACATTCTGCTCCAATTCTTAACCGAGTCACTGGTTCTCTGCTTGAGCGCCGCCATCATCGGTTTTCTGGTAGGCTGGCTGGGAATACGTATAGCGGCCTCAATCCTCGAGACATCTCCTCCACAGCATCTTTTTTGGCTCAGCACCATTTCCGCTTTTATCTTTTGTTTTTTTCTCGGAATCGTTGCCGGTCTCGCCCCTGCGATCAAGGCAAGCAAAATGGAAGTTGTCTCTGCTCTTAGTTATGAATAAGTTATGATAAAAAGGACGCTCATACATATTCGGGAAATAACGAAGCAGTACATAGTCAATGAAAAAAAGGCTACTATTCTCGATAGGGTAGACCTGAGTATCCAAAATGAAGAGATGATAGCTATTATGGGTCCATCCGGTTCAGGAAAATCGACACTGCTTTTTCTGCTCGGACTCTTCCTTTCTCCCACATCCGGAAGCTATACCTTCGGCGGACAGAACGTTTTAGAGTTGAATCGTAAGCAGCAGGCCCAATTTCGAAGAGAGCGCATCGGTTTTGTCTTTCAGGGAGCTGATATGTTTGAGCACTCCACCGTTTACGAAAACATGGAATATCCGCTTATTTACGCGAATACTGGAGTTTCTGAGAGATCCGAGAAAATCCACCGGGCACTCGACCAGGTGAACCTCAGTCATCGAGTCAATCATTTCTCAAACAAACTATCCGGCGGGGAACGACAGCGGGTCGCCATTGCACGGGCCATGGTTAATCTGCCCGAAGTTATTCTGGCCGATGAGCCGACCGGCCAGCTTGATGCTGAAAACTCGCATCAGATCATGGACTATTTCCGGTCTATTTCAACACAAACGGATACTGCTATGATTATTGTGACCCACGACAGACAAGTTGCCAGAGTGTGTGATCGGATCTATCAGATTGAAAATGGACAACTACAGCTCCTTGACATTTAACTGAGATTCGCTCAAGATTTAGTCTATGCCTACTCTTTTATCCAAAAAACAATCACCATTTAAGCGGTCGAAGTATATCTCAACTATCCTGCTCTGCTGTTTGCTTATCTGGGCATCAACAGGATCGGCCGGAGCAGGTATGGGGAAGGATCCTGCCAACCTTCAATTCATTAACGATTATAAGTCGTTAGCCCTGATCAGTTTAAAAAACATGCCTCAATTGCAGCGGAGTCGCATTGAAATCGAACTCCAGCTTCTCAATGAGGATGACAGCCGCTGGTCCTATTTTCCAACCCTTACTCTCTCCGGCTCTTACTACTTTTCTGAAGACGACGGCAACATTTCTCTTAATGTCGGCAACTATAAGCCATGGGAATCATACTTTTCCATAAAAGCGCAGAAACTGATCACTCGGATTGTTCAACTCTATCATATCAAGGCCACTTCGGACATACTTCACCGTTTGGCTGAGACATTGCTTGAGGTTATGGCCTATGACCAAATTGATAAAGAGTACGAACAAATAATCCAGCTTTACTCAAAACGGTTCGAGTATGTTCGGCATCGTGCCTTAAGTCCGGAGACCATACCGCTTGAGTTGGAATATGAACAGCGGGCAAACGAACTGGTACTCGCTGAGAAAAAAGGCAACCTGGTCAGACGTGATACCCTGCTGCATCGTTTGAGTACCGCCATGAATATTCCTGATTCACATGTAATAGAGCTTAACGCATCACAAACCCTTGACCAGATCCTTGGTGCAGGAGAGCCGGACAGATCCTTTGATGGACCCAGGCCGGAACCATCGTTTCGCCATAAGATATTTACTATTAAATTGGTCCTTCAGGAGAAGAAAATCCTCCTTGCCCGCGCAAAATATTTGCCCAGTTTTTCTCTTGGGTTGCGCAGTCCCGATATTCTTAACACAAATGATGAAGACCGGGAATATTACCTGTTTGCGGGTATAAACCTGACCCTCTGGGATGGAAATAAACGAGCTCGTGACATTACCCGCCAGAAGATGGTACTTGGTAAAATGGAACTTGAAAAAAAAGAGATTGAAAGTGATGATACCCTGGAATGGCTAGATGCCATGCGACGGGCAACCCTTAAAAAGAGCGAGCATGCAATAGCATTATCCGCGGAAAAGGTTCGGCTGTTAGAGAAAAAAAGGAAACAGTATGAATATGATAACGGAACAATCAGGCTGCCGGATCTTCTCAATGAGAAAATATCATTTCATCGAGATCGCATACAGATAATTTCAAAAAAGCTTGAGTTCAACAAGGCTATACTGAACCTCCGGTATCTTTCCGGTGACCTGCTCAATAATACCGTGAACATATCTTTTGATCCCAACGCCCATGAACAAATCACTCCCGCTGATCAGTAGTTTTTTTGCCGCCATTATTTTCTTTACCTTTTCTTTAACTGTAACGGCCGGGGAAAATCCCCCGACAACCGGACAGATAAAAGACCGCAGTATTGTTTTTAAGGGAAAAGCATACTGTCCACTTAAACGAGCTGTTCTCATGCCGTTTACCGGTATTTTCACAGATATACTGATCAAACCGGGACAACGGGTAACTGAAGGAGAAACAGTTGTCAGGTACAATCTGGAAGAAAATAAATCAATTGAACTTGGTCAGAAAATCCTCTTTGGGCACATCGACAACTTGAGATATCAAGTTGAAGTAGAAAAAGACAAAATCAGTGAATTGCAGCGAAAGGAAAAGGAATTGGCCGAACTGACGGTGGAAAAGCTGTCTCCCCAACATGCACTGGACACATTGCGAGACCGATTGCGATTTGCTCGTGCCCATCTGTCATTACTGAAAAAACGGCTGCAGTACGCTGAACAATTCTCCAAAAAAGAATTGAACAGCATACGAACACTGCTCGGCAACTCCAACCTGCAGTCCGGCCAATTCCCGCAGGTTGTCCAACTCAAGGCTCCCATCTCAGGGATTGTTCTCTCCCTGCATCCCGGAATGAGAAAGCTATCCCTGCTTCCAGAATGGACGGCTGTTGCCCATATCGGTCAAATGGACACCATGTTGATCCGCTCCCTTGTTTATGAACAAGATGCTGCTCAGTTGAAAGTGGGTGATTCCGTCACCTTCTACCCCGACTCTGATCAGGAAAAAAAGATTTCAGCAACAATCAGTTCAATCAACTGGACCCCGGCCAATCTCGATCCGAACCAACCTTCCTACTACACAGTGGAAATGGAGTCTGCAAACAATGATCTCACCCTGCGTGAGGGGTATAAGGGACGAGTTGAGTATATCCTTCGGGGTAACGAGTAACACTATCTTCTTTGCTGAATCTCCAACTATTCATTGGGCCAACCACTGAGGTTTTTATGAATGTCACTCTCTCACAACCAATTGTAACAGGGGCGGAATGGAACCAGGGTTCATTTCCGCCGCTTGGCCTCCTATATCTGGCCGCAAGCCTCAAGAATATTGATGACGTTCATGTTCAAATCGTTGACGGTTTCTGCGAAGGCCTAACGGTTGATGAGAATAGTAGGCGTATTCTGGAAACCACTCCGGACCTTGTCGGCATGTCCATCACTTCCAGCAATTTCCTGGAAGGATTAGAGGTGCTTCGTCTTGTTAAAGAAAAACAGCCGCATATATTAACCGTCTGTGGCGGTGTTCATGCCAGCCTGTTCGACGACCTCATTTTAGAGGAGCACGACGAGGTCGATTTTATTTTGCGGGGAGAGGGTGAGGAAAGTCTGCGGGCTCTGGTGAATCACCTGATAACAGGAACAGACCCCGGTGAGGTGAAGGGATTATCAAGACGAGTAAATGGAACAATTATCCGTGGTGTCCCCCAGATTGTAGATAACCTGGACACGCTTGCCCACCCCGACCGCTCGCTGTTAACCTACGACGGCTATGGAAGTCAGTGGTACGGCTTCCGGTTGCCGTCCCTGCCGAAAATGACCACAGCCTTCACTTCCAGAGGCTGTCCTCACAGATGTCTGTTCTGCTCGAACTCGGTCATGAACCGAACATACAGAGTTCGCAGCCCCGAAAATATTCTGGAAGAATTAATCGAACTGGATAGGCAGGGGTACAAATTTGTGATCTTTTTTGACGACAACCTCACCGCCCATGTCGATCATATGAACAAACTGTGCCGCCTGATCATTTCGCAGAGACTGCAAATGAAATTCGGCTCCACCTGTATGCCTTACCTGTTGCCGGATGAAACGCTTGCTCTGATGAACCGGGCCGGGTTCATCTTTATGTTCGTCGGTGTTGAGAGCGGCAGCGATGCAATTCTCAAACGATATCGCAAACCGGGTACCCGTAACCAACTCATAGACGGAATCAGGCGTGCTCAACAAGCCAATATACTGGTCATTGCCAGTTTTATTGCCGGTTATCGACACGAAACGTCTGAGGACCATGAAGCAAGTAAAGATCTGCTCCTGCAGGCAAGACCCGTATTCAGTGAAATCAACCCGCTCATGGTTCATCCCGGCAGTGAGCTCTGGGATGAAATTCATAAGGACGGTCAACCGACAGAGTTGAAATACACCCGCAGCCGGCTCATTTCCCGATTTGATGGTCAGCTCGACAAACCCACCATCCAGTTTCGTCTCGGTGATTTCAGAAAGACTTTTCAGGGACTCTGGAAACAGAAGCGGATGTTATGGAAAGCTTTCACACTCCTACGTAAAAACAAGTTATTTTTCCCTCTGGTCAAACCCTTATTTACTCATCCGGCAGTGGTCTTTCAGCTTGCCAGAGGGGGAAAGGAGCGCTGAGAAATCAGTCAACGTCATTGAATCTGCCCCCAAGTCATTTCGCAGCCAGGAGAGAAATTCACCGATCTTTAATACAAATCGATCGACCTCTTTCTTTGTAGGATGTTCAGGGCATCCACCCGGCATCAATTCCGAAGAATGAAAATAGATGGTAACCACTTTGCCGCCGCGTTGACGATGAAGACGTACCGCTGACTTGAGTACACTAAGCGGCGCCATCTTGGGTTGTGCAGGTATGGAGCCGAGGTATTTGGAAATCCACGATGCTGCGGTAACTAAACGAGGAAATTTCTTACTCAATTGATCGAGTCTCAGATGAAGATTCGAAAAAACCGGAACAATGGTCACCGGAACCTCAAGGAGCGGAGAGCTGCCCGGAGCGGCCGGATGTTCGCTGTCAGGAAAATAAGGATCAGCAGGGGCAAAAAGATATTCCGGGCCGCCATATTGTTTTCGGGTCGGTACAATACTGGAATCAACACCTATCCCTGATTGCTCAAGAATAGAGAACATCTTTTGTCCCAAGCTGAAACGTCCCATTCTAAAAGAGTTTGCCTTCACCCCCATAACTGACAGAGCGCTCAACAATGTCTCAAGTTTAGCTTCCAGCAATTGCCTCGGATAGAGCTGCGAGGGAATCGGAGGAGAATGCGGTAACTTCTTAATCGGTGGTGTGCTCCATGGATGCAAGTGAGCGCCGATTTCCCCTTTCCAGTTTTCACATAATCTCAGAATATGGTCATGATACGGTTTATATCTGGCGACCTGATAGGTGAGAAGAAGGGTCGGACGGATGTCGAACCTTTTAAATACCGGGTCCAGCAGGGACAGGTCCAATACATTTTCTACAGACCAGTTAGCACTCTCATATTGCCCTGAGAAAAGTCCTTCCTCTTCGACATCTATGGTGACAAGTACTTTCATTTTGGACATAGGTGTACGCTCAGTTCTGTTACTCACTCCTGAATGTATGAGCTATAAATGTTCATCAACTCAAGAAGCCTTTTCTCGGTTTTCCGAACACATTCTGTGAGAACATGATTCCTTTTCACACTTTGCCGTGCCTTGAGCCCCATTTCGATTCGCTGTTCCTCATCCTGCAGCAGTTCGATGATCGATTCTGCCAGCAGTTCATGATTTCCTGGTGGAACCAGACGACCGTTGACACAATCCTCGATGAGTTCAGGAATGCCGCCAACTTGTGTTGCCACAACAGGGAGACCACAGGACATCGCCTCGATACAACTATTAGGCGACCCCTCCATTCGTGAAGAGATAACAAACAACCAGCTTTTTTGCAGATAGTCTTGAATGTTCTCGGTGCCGGGTTGTTTCGTCACAGCACCTTCCAGACCCTGATTAAAAATAAATTGTTTGAGCTGTGGCTCAAGGGGTCCGTTACCGGTGATGATCAACCTCGCTGTTTGAATGTGCTCACGTACGATTTGAAAAGCCTTGAGTGTGGTCAAAGGATCTTTCACATCAACCAGCCGGCCGGAAAAAAGTAATGTGGGACGAGAAACACGTTTTTCAGGATAGGGCCGGAAAAGATCCGTATCTACACCATTGGCGATAACTGATACTCGTTTGGAGTCAACACCATAGGATTGTAACAACTTTTGCCTGATTGCCCGGGCATTACAGACAATATGGCTGGTCCACGGCCAGAGCAGTCTCTCCAGCCGTTTAGGTTCCATGTTTCTGCAGCTACAGATTATCACCGGGATCCGAAACAAACGACAGAAGAGAGTCGACCACATATTTGGAACGGTTGTCAGCGAATAAACGTAACATGGCCTTTTTCCGGCAAGGTACCTTGCAAAACGATACAAAGCCAGGGGAGTGACCAACCTGCCCGTGGAAAACCAGATGATTTTCACTCCGGTCTGCTGCGCCAGTGGAGCCATATCCATACCGCCTCGCAGGACCCACAACTCCGGAGAAAACAGCTTCCTGTCGATATGCTGCAACAGGTTAACGGCGTATCGCTGTGTGCCGCCGAATTCAAGGTCCTGCAGGATGAGGACGAGTTGGTATGGCTTTTTTACTGTTTTCATGCATCCCGGTTCGAACAAGGGTGCTGTTGAGCGACTGAATCAACTTCTGGACCTGGATTATCATTTAACACTTCTTCAAACAATTTGGCTACCAGCCGATGGTTTCGTCCGGGATCAAAACGGCTGCGAATTACCTGGTGCCCCTTCTCCGCCATTTTCAAAGCTTGGTCTCTATTATTTACCAGTTTTACAATCGCCTGCGCTAGGGCGGACGGATCAGCCGGAGGAATCAGCAGGCCGGATATCCCGTCTTGAACAACCTCTTTCATTTGGGGAAGATCTGAGGTGATTACCGGTAAACGATGGAGCAACGCTTCCATGAGAACATTGGGTATTCCGTCCCTCTCACCGGTTCGATGTATTTCACTTGCCATTACAAAAAGATCGGCATCCTGATACAGTCCGGAAATATGATCATGTGAGACAAATCCTGGGAAAGAAACACATTGAAAAATTCCAAAACGGTAACAGAGAAACTGAAAATAAACCCGACGCCAGCCGCTGCCGGCCAATGTCAAATGGACATCCACACCCTTTCTCCGTAAGAGTGAAACCGCTTTTAGAATCGTAGGAAACCCTTTAAAACGGGCAAAACGTCCCACCGCCAAAATTCGATACGGCGCTGCCATTTTTACAGCAGAAGCCGTATAATCTGTAATCGGATACCCGTTATAGGTTAAGTGAATAGGCTTATCCGTTGAAGTCATGAAATTTTTTATATACCCCAGATTAGCTTTGGTATTGACTCGAACAAACTCGCAGGCTCCGACTTTTTCTTCCAAGGCGCCATCCGGAGGATGAATATCCACGGCTCGGCCTGTGAAGCTAAATGGGATATTGGTCAGCTTGGATGCAACCCAGGCGGCAGTTGCAGGCCCATTAGCCCAGGGAGCATGAATATGTTGTATTCCTTCCCTTTCGAATTGTCTTGCCAGGGTAAAACCGGCTAGAAAAGCCCAGATATTTTCTCCAGCCACTTCAAGAGATCGCCAACGGCGAAATGGTATGGTTCGAAATAGGTGTCTTGCGGTTTTTGGTCGTCTTCCGCACCAATAGGAGATATCGACTGTTATTTTTTTTATCGCAGGAACACCTAAACGTTTGATTTTTCCAGCAAAAGACAGCATTTCCGCGGAAAGATCTTTTTCTAAAGATCCATAAAGAGTATAAACAAGGATGTTAAGACCCAGATGGCGCAGATTGACAATCTCCCTGAAAATAAACGTCTCAGATGATTTTGGAAACCAAAGGAGGATATAGGCAATCTTAGCTGTTTTCAACACGTTTCAGTTGCTTTAGGATTGAGAAATGCGGACTAACTGCCAAAGAATTCTATCATGAATGCATTGCTTGTCTACCCCAAATTCCCGCCATCTATCTGGAATCTTCAGCATACTATTTCCAGCACGTCAGCAAAAGCGCTGTATTACCCACTTAGTCTGTTAACTGTTGCCGCACTCATGCCGAAACAGTGGAACCTTCGGCTGATCGACTGCAACGTGGATGACATTCGTGAAAATGACTGGGATTGGTCGGATATTATTCTTATCTCCTGCACACTTGCTCAACAATCAGAAGTATGGGTTCTTCTAGAAGAGGCTAAAAAAAGAGGAAAGAAAACGGTAGTCGGTGGCCCGTACCCGACATTACTTCCCGAGGAATTACTCGAACATGGAAGCGATTTTGTATTTTGCGGTGAAGCTGAGAACAGCATCGATCCGCTGCTTGCAGCAATCGAACAGGAGTCCGATCAGCGGATTATAAAAAACACTTCCTATTCAGAATTAACAACATCTCCCATCCCTCGTTTTGACCTGATTGATCTCGACAATTATTATTGCTCAACAATTCAGACCACCAGAGGATGTCCGTTTCAATGCGAATTTTGTGATGTTTTTGCACTCCATGGTACTATTCCCCGCTGCAAAACACCTGATCAAGTAGTCATGGAACTTGAAACACTCTTTCAACAAGGCGGGCGAGGGCTTGTGTTTTTCGCCGACGACAATTTTATCGGTGTCAGAAAAAATGCAGAAGCCATCTGTGAAAAAATTATCCAATGGAATAGGAGTTATGGAGAACCTTTCAACTTTGCGGCCCAGGTATCCATTAATCTCGGCCAGGATCCGGAGATGATTGATTTGCTGACAGCAGCCAACTTTGGAGATGTGTTTATCGGCATTGAATCTCCAGAAGAATCCCTGTTAGCCCAAAGCCATAAATATCAGAATGTTGCCAATCCGCTTCTGGAATCCATTGCCAATATTAAGGAAAACGGTTTATCGGTTATCGGCAGTTTTATCATCGGATTTGATAATGAAGAAAAGGGAGCTGGTAAAAGGATCTGTGAATTTGTGGAGCAGGCCGATATCCCGATAATTATGCCCAACATGCTTGGAGCTATACCAAAAACAAAACTCTGGCATCGTTTAGCTCAGGAAGAGCGATTGTTAACCCATGACATAGAAGCCGGTAAAGAGTTGACCTTACTTTTAGTTCCCAATTTCACTCCAACCCGTCCGATCATGGAGATACTCGATGAGTTTGTAGGAATATGGGAATATCTCTATCATCCACCAAGATACCTTAAAAGGGCATATCGTTATTACATGGGCGTCCGGCCAACCCGTAAAGCCATGGCCATCAGTAAAGGTGAAACTGCTCGGGAACATCAGGTAAAACGAGAAAAAATTCCAATAAAAAAGAAATTTGGTGAAATCAAAGTCCTTCTCCGGTATCTCATAACTTCTGGAATCGCCTCTCCATATCGGATGCAGTTCTGGAAACAATTTTTTTCAATAATAAAGAAAAACCCCAGCAGATTCACCCAATACATCATATGTTGTATTTTAGGACAGGAGATGCACATTATAAGTAAAAATATTAAGATGTTATATGAACAGCATCGGCAAACTATTGTTCACCAAAACAAACGGCTTAGCTAGCAGCAACCTGACCCAATAATGAAATCCAGCCAATGAATAGCCTGCTACTTTATCCCAAAATCCCCCCCCTCTTTCTGGAGCTTGACAGAACTGCTCAAAATTGTTCCAGCAAAAACAACCTATTATCCACTTGGCCTGATAACCATGGCTGCGCTTCTCCCGGAAAGCTGGAATGCAAAACTGGTTGATCTCAATGTGGAGGAGGTAACCGAAGAGGACTGGAACTGGTCCGATATTGTCATGTTCTCCGGTATGTCAGTTCAGAAACATGACATGCACATCCGTATTGGTGAGGCCAAAAAACGTGGCAAACTGACCGTAGCCGGAGGAGCATACGCCACAATATTGCCCGAGCAACTGATACAGGCGGGTTGTGACTGTGTTGTCTGCGGAGAGGCGGAAACGAATATGGATGCCCTGCTGGCAGCCCTTTCTGGTGAAAACCAACCTCGAATCATCACATGCCAGGACAAACCAGACCTGACCCGATCGCCGGTTCCCCGTTTTGATTTGGTAAATCTCGACAACTATCTTAATTTTCTTATCCAGACAACGCGAGGCTGCCCCTTTAACTGTGAATTCTGTGATATCTCCAACCTGTATGGAAACGTGGTTCGCCATAAAACACCAACTCAGGTTATTGAAGAACTCGAACAACTCTACCTGGCTGGCGCTCGGGGCAGCGTTTTTATTGGAGACGACAACTTCATCGGCAACAAAACCAAAGCAAAAGAGCTTTGCCGGGCACTCATCGAATGGAACAGAACCCGCTCAGAACCGTTCGGTTTCAATACTCAGACCTCTATCAACCTTGGTCAGGACCTGGAGATGATTGACCTGATGACCGCAGCCAATTTCGGTGAGGTATTCATCGGTATCGAAACACCGGACCAAACCATCCTTAAGGCCCACCAGAAGAATCAAAATGTATCTCACCCATTGTTTGAGTCTATTGATACCATTAAAAGGAATGGTTTATCGGTAATGGGGAGTTTTATGATCGGATTCGACCAGGAAGAGAAGGGTGCCGGTAAACGAATCTGTGAATTTGTCGAACAGGCAGACATCCCGATTGTTATGCTGAACATCCTTACTGCCATACCGGGGACAACACTCTATAAACGTCTTGAAAAGGAGGGAAGACTACTTGACAATGAAGCTGATCTCTACTCCGGGGATCAGCTTCCTAACTTTATTCCCACTCGGCCATTGGAGGACATTGTCGAAGAGTATATCGCAATGTGGGAATATCTCTACTCCGCTCCGCGTTTTTTGCGACGAACATACAACTATTGCCTTGCTGTGCGTCCCACCAGAAGAGCCATAGCCGCCCAAGACGGCCAGCAGATTCCTGACAATCAACCCCAGAGCAGTGAAAAATCAGTGAGTCATAAAATACTATTTCTCACAGTAGTATTTGTTCACATATGGCGACTGGGTATTCTCTCTTCTCACCGAGTCCAATTCTGGAAACAGCTCAGAGGCATGAAAAAGCGTAATCCAAGTCGTCTGCTGAAATATTTTATCCACTGCGTTCATGGTGAGAACCTCATTACTATTCGTAAAACCATGCGAAAGATGTATGAACAGAAACTGGACAAGTTGTAGTAGCTGGTGAGATAATCCGCATTTCCAGGCCAACTTCACTCCCTCATAAGCTCCATCACTCTTTCGGCAAATTCCTCCACAGGCTCAAAAGGAACAAGTTCTTGAATCCTTTTCGCCGCAAGACGCCCCATTTCCGGCCAGCGGTCCCTCTGCTGCCACGCCTTTTCCAGGGCTTCATCAATGAAATCCGGATGAGGCGCTCTGGCAATAAAACCGGTCTCTCCTTCGACAACACATTCGGACATACCGGCAACTCCGGTGACAATAGCCGTTCGGCCACAGGACATGGCCTCAAAAAGTGTCAATGGCAGCCCCTCCATCCTCGACCCCATGAGCAGTGCGTGGTTGTGTGACCATATTTCATCCAGAGATTGAACATGTCCATGAAAATGGACCTTTTCCAGATCGAGATAATCACTGTAGCGGCGTAGCGATTGGAAGTATACTCCTTTTCCGTAGAGGTTGAGATGAATCGGCCGGTCCTTCCATTTGGACCGCGCAAAGACATCAAGCAACAGATCCTGTCCCTTATGGATCGGGACTAGAGCTGCAGGGATCGCCAGATGATAGCCGTTTTCCGTAGTTGGATACTCCGGTTCTCCCTCCGACTGCCGGATGGGATTTCTGACAACGTGTGAATTGGGAATGTCAAATCCCAACTGTTTGCATACCATTTCTCTATTCTTCCAGGAGACAAACAGGTTACCGCAACTGTTTGCATATCCTGATCGATAGAGATCGACCTCTTGGTCTTCAGGCCACTGCAGTTCGGAAGAAAGATGAACCAGGTTGGCATATGGAATAGTCATGTTTGCGGCCAATCGCATCAGGTTTCCACCCTCATAGCTTTTGCCCATGGAGTGAACGATCAGATCGGGAGAAAAACGTTTAAGCAGCATTTTCCGCTTTCTATCGATCGAACCGTAAATCTTAATTTTCAAAAATTCAAAGGGTGTTCGGGGAGGAGCGGCATAATCGAAAATCTGCCCACCTGCGGCTGCTATTTCCCTGATATGGTGGGGAACGGGCCGCCATTTTTTTACACCAACCCCGACTTTTACGTCCCTTTTTGAGGTGAGCAGACGCAGAGCAGTTTGCGACCAGAGCACCTCGCTTCCTCCCCAGGGAACATGATTGTTTGATGAAATAAAGAGAATTTTTTTCATATTATGACATCGTACCACCCATCCATTTACCTCCCGGAGTAACTTACATATTCAATACGATCAGGAAAAGAGGCGCGTGTTTTTATGTGTTGTCAGATACGACAAGTTTTATTTCAGCCATGGGTATACCGACCAGACCGTTTACCACAGCACTGGAATGGGATTGGAAAACAAGGGCGTCATGGAGCCAATGCTGTTGAAGATGGTCTTCCTGGGTTCCCTCTGCAACAGCCGTCGCGATCGAGTAATTACCTTTGGGCAACAGCGGCATCTGAAAACGGAACCGGGCTTGAAAGTATTGTCCGGCTTTGATCACTATCGGATCAGCCTCATATGTTAAAAAGGTATTATCTCCAAACAGGTACTGACCTAATCTGTCTTTTACATAAAAGCCGACAATCGGTCTGTTACATTTCTCATGGGCCTCACATTCGATAACAAGCACGACCTTCTCACCACCGACAATCCAATTGCAAACACGATGGCCTTCATCCGTCATGCGAACATCGACAATACTGGCCTTTCCTGATCCATACGACGAAGAATCCGGTTGAAATTGAAACAGTTCAAGATCATTTCTTAGATTCGTCCTATTGATATAGGAAAGACGCATATCCCTTAGATCTCCAACTTCTTCTTTGTCTGGCCCTTCTTCTGTTTGTTGAGAGTCTTGTGTATCAGATACAACCTGTAACGGACTGTCGATATCCGGTCCGTGCTGAGCCAGGCCCAGGCCTCCCAGATACTGCTCAGAGACTTCTTTCGGTTTGCCCTGAACCTTTATTCTTCCATCTTCCAGCCACATGACGTGCGAACAGAGATTGATGACAGCACCGATATCGTGACTGACAAAAAGCACTGTCCCTTTTTTCATAAACTTTCGCAGGAAACGCATGCACTTCTGAACAAAAAAGGCATCACCGACAGACAGCGCCTCATCAATGATCAGAATATCGGCATCAACATGGACAATCACCGCAAATGCCAGGCGAATGATCATACCGCTGGAATAGGTTTTCAACGGTTGATAAACATAGTCACCAATATCGGCAAACCCGCAGATATCAGGAAGACGTCTGTCCATCTCAATCCTGGACAGTCCCAGAATCGCTCCATAGAGATACACATTCTCAACGCCTGTGAACTCCATATTGAAGCCTGAGCCCAACTCCAGAAGAGCAGCCACTCGACCATTCACTTCTACCTTGCCCGTGGTTGGAGAAAGCGTTCCGCATATAAGCTGCAGCAATGTTGACTTCCCTGCTCCGTTAACACCGATTATGCCTGTTGTTTCTCCCTTTTTCACAGTAAACGACACATCGTTTAAAGCCCAGTGCTGCGTGAAATAACACTTGGGATTTTGTTGGAACAAGGCTTTACCGAGATATGGGGATATCGTCTGTTTCAAGCGATCGGCAGGTTGTTCATAAATATGATAGCACTTGGACAAATTGTCCACAGTCAGCGCCATGTCTTCAGACGACATCTGAGAATCCCTTTCTTATTCGTTGAAACGACCAGAATCCAAACCAGGAGACCAACAGGCTGAGAGCACTATAAAGAGTAAACCACAACCAGGAAGGTGATCTTCCCCAGATCAAAACCTCCCGAACCTGTTCAATGATAAACGTTAAAGGGTTTAAATATATGAGAAGACGCAACTGGTCCGGAACTGCTGTAAGTGGATAAAAAATAGGCGAGATAAAGAGCATAATCATGGTAATGATAAAAACAGCATGACCAAGGTCACGGAGGTAAACGCCCAGTGCCGCCAATAGCCAGGACAGCCCAAGAACCATCAGAATAAAAGGAGCAAGGAGCAGAGGGAGATACAGGGCAGTCAGGTGAAAATCCAGACCGGATATCAACATTGCCAGGACAAGGATCACCAGGCTGGCAACATTATGAAATAAAACAGCGCCTAAGGCGACGACAGGTAAAATCTCCAGGGGAAAGACGACTTTTTTTACATAATTAGCATTCCTCAGAATGAGCACTGGAGCCTGATTAATACACTCTGTAAACAGGGTATGGACGATGAGTCCGGCAAAAAGAATGATAGCAAAGTTTACCCGTTGTTCCCCGATTTCCCCTCCCCATTTGACCTGAAAGATGACGGAAAACACGAATGTATAGACACCCAGCATCAGCAAGGGTTGAAAAAAGGACCAGGCTATTCCGATAACCGACCCTCTGTAACGACCAATGATCTCTCTTTTGGTCATTTGCAAAATAAGGTCACGATGTCGATAGATGGAACACCATAAATCAACAGGTGATGCGGAATGTTCTGCATGGGGGTTCATACTAGTATTTTCAAAGTGATTTTCAGGGTTTTGACGGTTAATCATCAATTGCTCATTGCGAATTCCTGCTAATTAAAAGCATCAGATCCCTGCCTTTATACAATTTCAAACAGTTCGCTATCAACAATTGTCAATGAATCCTTTCCCCGTTTAACGTTGCCTTACCGATTGTTTAGCGCTTGTTTGGCTGAATTTCAGTGGTATCACAAAACAGATTATACCCAATCAACACATATCATTCTCAAAAATCTTCTCGTCTATCGGACCGCAGTAGATGTTCTTTTGCTGGCAATGATGCACAATGACAGGCAGATATTTATGGCCAGTTTCCTGATTTTGAAAAAAAACGTAATCAAGATATTCTCCATGCTCTTTGATCCACAGGTGGATACGATCCTTATACTCAGGTCCAGAAAGGACTTCAACCCCTTGCTGTTGCAGGAAACGGCACATACCCATGTTCTGTTGTCCGTCATAAGGCTGGAATTTCACGTTCATGTCCATCTCAAGTGCCCTGTTAATCCAGACAGAGATGTTTAAACTGGCACAAGCCGTCGACCCACCGGATTGGTGCATGTCGATAAACAACACCGTTTTTCGTCCCTGTGTCCGGTCCCTTGCATGAAAAACGTTTACACCATTGGGGTCATGCTCTGAGGCAAGGATTTTTCCCCAATCCCTGTACAACCTCTGCTGATTAACGACCTGGTATGACTTGATTCCCCTGTTGATATCGGTGCCGTGGGAGATTCCCTCATGATGAATCACGACCGATTCAGGCTGATAATAGACCTTCTTTCCTGACTGGCGTATCTTGAAAGCCAGGTCCACATCTTCATAATAGGCCGGTGAATAGTCTTCATTGAACCCGCCAACGGAATCAAAGAGCTGTTTATCGACCAGCAGAGAAGCACCGGAACAGTAATCGACTTCTTTGAGGTAATTATAAGCGGGCCTGTCCGGATCGTCCGAATGGCCGTAATTCCAGGCTGACGCGTCTTTCCATATCATACCTCCCGCTTCCTGTAATCGACCATCCGGATAGACAAGCTTGGAACCGACCATCCCGCAGTCGCCATAAGATTCGAATAGCGCCAGCATACTGTCAAGCCATCCCGGACAAACCTCCGTGTCATTGTTGAGAAAATAGAGATAATTCCCCTCTGCAACTCCTGCTCCTCGATTACAGGTTTTGATAAAACCGACATTTTGCTCCTGATGGATCAGCCTGACACCCGGGATAGAGGCAAGACGTCTGATCTGCAGATTACCAGAAGCATCTTCAACAATCACTATTTCTATCGGTACGTTGGGCAGATTGCGTTTGATCGACTCAAGACACTTCAGGGTAAAATAGGCCTGCCCGAATGTGGGGATAATGATTGAAACAACTGGTTGTCCAGCCGTTGGAAATTGAACACTCCGCAGCAACCCGTTTATCTCGTCCAGGTGTGTCCGATCATGCTTCCAGTTTTGATAATGTCGGCTCCTGCAAAACAATATTCCTGCAAAGCGGTAAAGAAAATGGGTGAGTTTCTCATTCGTGTCGGTGGGTATCGACAGGACCATTTCAACCTCGTATCGCCTCCAACAGCGCTTCTTTCACAACAACCGGAGTGTAGTGGCGTTCAATAATCTTCCTGGCTTCGCTGGAAAGCTTGTCCCACAGCCGGGGATCGGAGTAAACATGGAGAACTTCCCTGGCAAAAGACTCTTCTTCATCGACAATCATGGCACTATGACCATCTGTAAGGTGCATTCCTTCCGCGCCTATGCTGGTTGTTACTACAGGCAACCCGAAAGCCATGCTCTGTCCAATTTTTCCTTTTACACCAGCGCCATATCGCAGGGGGCTGACAAACACTCTTGCCTTCTCGAAATAGGGGGCAACATCTTCCACATATCCTGTTACCGTTATTGTGTCACAAGCCAAGGACCGTATCTCATCAGGAGGATAGCTTCCAACAATAGTAAGATGCATATTCCGGTTCTGTTTCATAAGAAGCGGGAAGATGGAGCGCACAAACCATCTGATGCCATCGATATTGGGGATGTGTTTAAAACCACCGATGAATAACAGGCCCTCTCTTTGTTCAAAGGGAGTGTTCATCATCTCCTCTGAATGGATATTTGTTACCACCGATATTTTTTCTTTCAGACCTTCTTTTTTCAATATTTCTTTCTCTACAGGACTGACGACAAAAATCTGATCAACGCACCGGGCATAGTGCAGTTCCTGCATTTTCATTGTGTTGTTTACCTGAACTCCTTTCAGTCGGGCCTCCCGTTCTTCCCGTAGAAATGAAAGATCAACCGTGTCAATAACAAGCTTCGCATGCAGGAGGGCCAAGGCGTATTCAAGATATTGATCAGCTATGGTCAAACGGTGGAGAATAACCAGATCAATGGTATCTCCGCAGTTGAACAGGTAGTCAGCAATGCCATCCTCTTTGTATGGTAGTTTGACATCTAACGCTTCCAGGGCCTCAATATACGACTCGTCTCCCGGTTCCGCCTCAGCCCATAAGATGACCTTGAAACCCGACTCCACCAGTATTGTTATCATATTGAACAAGCGCAAAGAACCGGAATCCCTATCAAAACGAGGCACAACATTATCAAAGATCAAAATAATTTTAACCTCTGTTCTGATCTCTCGTTTTTTATACAGATAAAGGTCCTGTTCCTGTTTAAAACCGTATTGCAAAAAATGAACCATCGGATTCATTCCGGAATCAATAGCTCCAGGGTTCTGCTGAAGATAATATGACCCATTGAATAAAGGATGAATATCCTGTTGACCGTGGAGAACAAAATGGATGAGTGGATTGACCTGGGGGCCGATTAACTGTTTATGTTTATACAGATAGGCAAATGGGCAGAATAAAGGATGAGGAGACCTGTTTTCTTGACATCCAAACTCAAGATAATGAAGGAGCGGATCCAGGCCGGACTCAGCCACGTCCGGATTTTGGTCAAGATAGTAAGAAATATCAAAGAGAGGATGTGGATTTTTTTTATGATGAAGCTCTGACTCTAAATAATGAACCAGGGGGTTTATTCCGGATATCTCAATTTCAGGATTCTTGGCAAGATAATAGGACGAACTGAACAGGGGATGCGGGTCCAGACCGGAAACGAATCCTTTGAGCAGATAGTGTTGCAGCAACTTTCCGGGAGTCCCTTTCACCCCAGGTTTCTGGCTCAGATAAAAAGATGAATCAAATAACTTATTATGGAGAATAAGGTCGGGCAAAGAACCTTCTATGAAACTGAATTTCTTCAGGTGAAATAACCGTATATAGAGATATCTCAGCTTCTCCTGAATCCGTAGCCAACACTCAGTTGCTTTTGCGGTAATGAGTTGATAGTCAGACACTATTGACACTCTGTGGTTGTAAGAAAATGATCAACCAACATCATTCTTCGGGGTGCTCGGGATTGAGGTTCTTTTACAAAGCGTTGTTATCCTGCATAGTATACTGCTTTGTTTGAAAAAAATGGTCAAGAGTTGAAAATATTCTTTGATTTCCGTTGAATGACCTGGTGGCAATAGTCGCCTTATAAACTTCCCATTTCTTCTCAAAAACATCAAGACAATCCATCGACGGTCGAAAGGCATCATTGAGCATGCCGAATCCCTGTTTAGCGATATAGTATCCGTTGAGATATTGCTCAAACGCATTTTTGATTGGAAAGGCCATCACCGGTTTACCATAATAGAGAGCCTCGGATATAAGGGTATGGCCGGCACTGCAGACAATATAGTGACAGCAGGCCAGGTCATCAAGAAAGCCCTCTGTGGAGTTCTTTTTATAGGTCACATTACCGGCCCTGTCTTCGATATTTCCTCCATAACAGTAGACCGGGCGCGGTATTGACTGGAGAAAAGCGTGGAACTTTTTTGTTGTTGCATAACCGTGATAGGCAAGAACAAACTCTTTTTCGGAAGGGGAACGATCAACAACTTCCTTTCGCAGCAACGGCGGGAAGAATGTTACCCGATCTGTCGATTTCATGTCTATGTCAAAAAATGAGACTACCATGAAATTCTGAATGATTCTAAATTGCAGGAACATGGCCACCCGCATCATAGCCAAGTCGATCCGCTTGGAAAAGGGGATTCGAAGACTACCGAAACGAACAATATGCTGATTATCAATGGAAAGGCAGGGAATACCCAAAGTCATGCTCATCCAGGGGATATTCGGCTCATAGTCGGTGATGGCTAACTCAGGCTTGAATGGCTCCACAAGCCCAATTGTTTTCACTCGATATGACGAATCATTGAGATCTGTTTTGCAATAGCCTGCCATCGCTCGCGCAATCTGTATTGTATGATTATTGACAGGACTGGGATAAGACGGCAATTTCAATACATTATTCTTGGGATTGAGTAGGTTATAGCCGTCATCATTACTGACAAACAGGAAATTATGTTGAGGATAATTTTGGGCAATTGTCCGCGCCCGAACGGCATGACCATGCCCTGTCCCATGGACCCCATATAAAATATTTGCCATTTCAACTACTCCTGCTCATTGCAGACAGAGCCGCGGCTGTTAACAGATTCCTGCAATATGAATTTGCGATTACCAGTCTTCTGTGCTTTATTGACGGGCACCATACTTTTCCGCTATCCGCTCACACAGGAAACTACCGATAAATTCAACATATCAACTCATCCAGCTGATGTCCAAGTCTCTGTTTTTTACCTTTCTGCTGCTCATTCTGCCGGTTGTTCATGCTGCCGGAGAAACAGAGAAAACGGTTTTAAAAGAGTATGAACCATTCGGCATTGCTGTGGCCTTGAGCACAACAACAATACCGTACACAAATCACGATGCGGTCAATACCAGCCTACTTGTACCACTTATCTATTTTGAAAATCAGACCTTTTTTATAAACGGCCTTGAAGCAGGGTATAAAGTCCTTGAGACCAAAGAATGGCGGTTAAGTACAGTTGCCCGCATTCGTCGTTTCAACCTGCCGGAAGAGTACGATGGGCTCGCAGAAGATAAACTCGATATCGGCGGCCAGCTTCGTTATCTCCCAAACCCGGACAGCAAACTGGACATTGAACTGATGAGGGCAACCGGCGACCGTTTTTATGGCCGAATTCGGTTTGAGAAAAAAATTCAAACGGAAATCTTACGTTACGTCCGTTTGCCGCAGCTCGTTTTAAAAGTGATGATTTCAACAGCTTTCAGTATGGCCTGGACCAGGAACAGCTATCGGCAGGCATCGATCTCACCCTGGGTATCGATGGCCGCTATTTTTTAACCGATCATGTCGCCCTCATCGGAGGACTCAGTGCGACCCTGCTTGATCCCCAGGCCGCCGCGAGTCGGCAGATCGATACGGACTACCACTCTCAGATCTACGCAGGTATAGGTTATTTCAATGGAGCAAACAACACCGGTTCGTCAGAAAACAAAAGAAAGAATTACATTCAAATTGGCCACGGATGGGCAACGAGCAGCTCAATTACCGACTTTTATCAAGGTGAGGTGGAAGCCGATATTCACAACAATCAGCTTATCTCAATTTTCTATGGCCACCGGGTAGTTGACGATCTCTTTGACACCCCTATTGATCTGTATATCACTCCCGGATTCATTCATCATATCCACTCCTATTCTCAAACACAGACCCAGGAATACGTGTTGGCGCTAAAAGCATTTTACCCCTTTAAATTCCCTTTTCTCTGGCGCATAGGGGCAGCAACCGGGATATCATATGCCAACCTTATCCCCTTGGTAGAACAGCGATTTTTGTTGAAAAACAATTATACCTCTTCACATATTCTTACCTATATGAATATCTCACTGGGCTGTAACATCGGTGATCTTCTCAATGTGGATTTGTTAAGGAATCTCTGGTTTGGCTACCACATCCATCACCGCTCAGGCCTTTTCAGCAGTTCCACCATCTATGGTGATATCACCGGAGGCAGCAATTATCATGGGTTCTATCTGCAATGGGACTTTTAGATCAGGACCTTTTTATATATTCTTCTCTTTTTATGTAATCGTGGATTGTAACTCTTCCACTGGATATGGATGTTCTTATTTGTTTCCAACTCTGGATTCGACTCAGCATAGAGAAATCCCTTTTTCCTCGCTGACCGGATGGACTCAAGGACCATAACCAGATCAAGCCCAACCCCTCTGTACTCCTCTTTTACACCGGCAAGGTAAAAATCGATGACGTTCCCTTTTTTAAAATCCTTGAGGATATAATACCAGCCAAATGGTAACAGCCTTCCCTTTGATTTCCTGAATGCTCTTGACAGGTTGGGCATCGATATCATAAAGCCGACGACTTCATCCTTCCTGTTGACCATAACTTTGAACAACTCTTTATCGACAAGTGGAATATATTTTTTTGCATAATAGCTGATCTGTTTGTCGGAAAGTGGAGTAGAGCCATACAATTGGTCGAATGTCTCATTCAACAGCTTAAAAACCTCCGGGACTCTGGACATAACATGTCGTCTACTTGTAAACTCGATCAGTCTGGCCCTGCTTCTGTTCTTCACCCGTTCCGCAATTCTTAACAATTTTGGCGGGATCTCATTTCTAGAGGGAAGACTGGCAAAAAATTCCCAATAGTCTATCTCTTTGGTAAAACCGGAATGTTCAACTAGATCAATATAGTAGGGATGATTATAATAGACGGCAATTGTAGACAGCTGATCGAAACCTTCAATCAACATTCCCAGCTTATCAAGATCTGTAAATCCATGCGGCCCTGTGACCGTCTCCATCCCGAGCTCCTTTGCCCAGGAAAAAACCGCCCCAAAAAGAGCTGATGATACCCTGTTATCGTTGATAGATTCAAACCAGCCAAACCGAAGATTTTTCGTATTATATTTTTTGTTTGCAATCTTATTGTCCAATCCGACAATCCTGCCGACAACATCTCCATCCTTTTGGGCTATGAACAGTTTTGCTTCAGCATCCTGATAACTCGGATTTTTTCGGGGATTAAACGTTTCTTTTTCGATGCTGATTAACTCTGGAACCCAGTACGGACTGTCCCTGTACAGAGTAAACGGGAGTTGCAGAAAGGCTTTCATTTCCTGAGATGTTCGAACTTCTTTGACTGAAACTGACATTGAAACAGTTCCTTCTGTTATAACTGAAAAAAGATAACAAGGATTATCAGGCTGAGGATGCTATTTGTTTTGATTTATATCTTCAGCTATAATCCCGGAGGTCGCTGTAAGACCGTTGGCCGTTATAATGGCTGAATAATTCATTTACCGTTATGTTGTGATTCCTTCGTAATTCTAAAATTAAAATCAATTTTGCACCAATTCCATTGTTTCTGTTTTGCAATAGTTTGTGAATAAATTATAGTGAAAATTAGTAGTTAGATTACTTACTATGACTTTGTACCATTGATGCCCCAATCTGCCTATGCAACATAAACAACCTTTCCAACCCCTCATATTTCTCTGGGATCATCATTATTTTTCACATTCTGTTAAACAACTGATCGACCAGGCTGGAATATCGATCATTGTCGATGTCTCAGAACTCTCCAGTGCTCAACTGGCAAAGAGAATTGAACGTTTTTCAGCTATTGATTTGAAGCTCTCGAGCCGCCAATTTTTCTCTGATAGCATACAGGATATTCTGGTAACAAAACAAATCAAATCTGTCTGGATTGAATACTTCCCTGATCTCTCTTCTCATATTCCTGATGATTTTTTTTCCCGGGCATCCTCTTATGACCAGATCGACTGTCATGTAATAAGCGGAGATCTGCAATTTATCAAGACATGTCTGGGCAAAATCGATTGTTTGTCAAGTATTGCTGTTAAAGGATACGAATCATCCGGTTATGTTGGAAATGAAACAACTCTATCCCTGATTTCCTACTTTGAGACCATTTGGTTATCCGACATCGACACTCTACCGGTTCATATCTGGGGTGGCATAACCACTCCGGAAGGAGCGGCCGCATGTCTGGCAAGCGGAGTTGATGGAGTTATTTTCGAGAACCTGCACTGCTTAACCAGCGAATATCTTGGAAACCAAACTCCTGAATCAAAAAAGCTGGAAAAGCTGGATATCGATCACTCAATGCCCATAGCAATCGGTTCAAACCAGCATTTCAGAGCCCATGACAGGGGGAACTCCCGTGCAGTCAAAGACATCAAACTACAAAGAGACCGCTTGCATACCGACGATGATTCAACCGGTAGCATGAAGGAACTGGTTTCTGTTATCTCTTCGACATCGGTTTCTCTGTTTGCCGCTGATTTCACCACTGACGAACTTATTCCCCTCGGGCCTGAATCGGCTGCTGCAAGCTCGTTTATCAAACAGTTCGGAAATGAAACAGAGGACAGTATCAGCCGTTTTACAGAAGAAACTCTTGTCATCGTACAGGACAGTACTCAAACACTGACCAATATGTTGAAGGGTCGGGCCACGGAAATCATGGGAACAAAATATCCTTTTATCCAGGGAGCTATGGCCTGCATCAGCGATGTTCCCAAATTCTCCCTGGCCGTTGCCAAAGCCGGTGGTTTACCGACAATAGCCCTTGGGATCAAATCGATCGAAGAAATAGAAAACGAATTATCAGATCTCCAAAAACTGCTGGGCAAATTCCCATATGCCGTTAATATCATCACCTTACCTGAAAATCCCCACCTGAAGGAACAATTATCCTGGGTGGAAAAAACGAGACCTCCCTTTGTTATCATCTCTGCCGGAGATCCTTTCAAAGCTTTAGAATTACAGCAAAAAGGAATCGAAGTCATTTACGTAACCTCGGATATCGGTCTTGCTCAACTGGCATGGAACAATGGTATTCGCTTGGTCGTCTGTGAGGGCAATGAGGCGGGTGGCCATATAGGTAGACACACAACGTTGACCCTGGCCCAGGAAGCCCTGGGAAAAAAACGTCAACTCAGCGCGGAAGGCAAAGAGGTTTTTCTCTTTCTGGCAGGCGGTATCTTTAATGAAACCTCATGTGCCAGAGCCGCCCTTTTAGGTGCTGATGGAGTCCAGATGGGCACCGTTTATCTCGCCTCTCACGAAATTGTTTCTTCGGGTGCCTTAAGTCAGTTGTATCAGCAATCCATTATCCATGCCTCTTTTGGAACAACCCGGATAACAGGGAAATCCATTGGGCTTGGTGTTCGCTCTTTGGATTCCCCGAAGATACGTACTATCGTGTCGTTGGAACAAGAACTCAACAGACTGGCAACTGATGAGTCAGAAAAAAGACGTCGAATTGAGGAGGTAAGTATTGGCAGTCTTTTCGTTGCAGCAAAAGGTCGACATCCCTTAAGTACTGAAGAGCTCACCCAGGAACAGTGTAATATTGAAGGGCAGTTCATGAGCGGTGTTGTAGCAGGCTTGTTGAATGAAGCCTTCTCTGTACAGGAACTTCATCAACATCTGACCCAGGGGAAACTGGCGGGTGTTCGAAACCACTCTAGAATTTCTTTAGTAACTCATATCAAGCGAAAAAAAGGACAACAACGGTTGGAAAAAGAAAGGATTGCCATTACCGGTATGGCTGCAATCAACTCATTAGGAAATAGTCCGGAGGAAATCTGGCAAGCCTGCCTGTCGATGAAGAGTGGAATCTCTCAAGTTTCAAATGACAAATGGGATCACAATTCCATTTATCGACCTGGCTCGATTATGCCAGGGTCAACATACTGCAATGTTGGCGCCTTTATTTCCTTTGATATTTCTCGAAAAGAACTGGGCCTTGCTCCCCATGTCTATCAAACGATGTGTGAAGCGACCAAAATGACCTTATGGCTGGCCCAGAACGCTATTGATGACTCGAAAATCACACATTCGGATATCCCCAATCATCGAATCGGGGTTATTGTTTCTCAGAATGCTGGTGAATTTGCCTCTACCCTTGGGGAATTAACACTTAACACCTCTGCTGAGGAGATCGAACGGGATATCCTCTCCTTTTTCGACGTTGTACCCAAGGAGAACATTTCCTTAGTCCAGGCTATTCAAGACGGCAAGCTTACTATTGATGACACCACCCTCCTTGGTCGCCTCAATTGTGCTGCAGCCGGATATATCTGTAACAGATATGGTTTTACAGGTCCCAGCCATGCTGTCACTTCAGCATGTGCTTCCAGTTTGACTGCACTCTACAGTGCTATTCAGATGATACGAACTGGAGCGCTGGATGCTGCAATTATTGGTGGTGGTGAGGAGTTGATAATTAAGGCATCATTTCTCGAATTTTCAGCACTCGGTGCATTGGCAGGAATTGGACAGCATTACAGCACTCCTGCCGCCTTTAGCCGTCCGTTCGATGCCCAGCGCAGCGGCATGGTCCTTGGAGAAGGGGGCGGTATGATTGTTATAGAACGCGAGTCTGTTGCCATAGGAAGAGGTGCACCGATTCTTGCCTACATCAATGGTATCGGCGGTTCAAACAACCATCGGGGGATGATTGAATCCATTGCTGAAACCCAGGAGATTGCGATTCAAAACTCCTTTGATGATGCAGGATATCAGGCTGATCAGGTGGACATGATCGAATGTCATGCCACTTCCACTCTTCAGGGAGATATAGAGGAAGTTAAAGCTCTCTCAAATATCTATCCGCCCAACAGTTCAACTGTGCTCACCTCTATTAAATCGCAGATCGGACACACTCTGGGAGCTTCAGGAATCATCAGTCTTATCAGGGGAGTATGCGCTATGCGGGCCGGAATCTATCCTCCCACGATTAATTATGACCAACCTGATTCCCAGATCGGTCTGGAGGAGCATGGTTTTCGAGTCTTAAACCAACCGGAAGAGTGGAAAACGGTGAATGAAGCAAGACGATTTCAAGTTAACTCTTTTGGGTTTGGCGGTGCGAATTACGTTGTGCAGTTAGAAGAAGCGGGCCAACCGGATACCAGAAAAGATGGTGCAGTCCCGCTTACAGAGATAATGACCAACATCGTAGGATCCGATGAAGAACAAGAAGCAGATAAGCTAGGTATCTCATTTTATTCTTGCTTAATTGATGGACAAGAGAAACGTGTTGCCTGTCTGGATAAAACATTAACCCAAGCCGCAATCTGCAAAGAATTGCAGCCGATTCTGAAACAAGACTTCACGCTTGACAAAGTGCAGACCTCCAAGCTTCGCGACAAAGGTTTATATATCGGCGAACCTTCAACTGCCCAGCCCTTTGCCCTGGTTTTTGCAGGTCAGGGAAGCAGTTACCCGCAAATGGGGAAGCAACTCTATGAAGAATTCGACTGCATTCAACATTGGCTCGACACCTTTAATGAACTCTGTGAATTTGATTTGAAGAACTTTTTGTTCTCTGAAACCAACGATGAGCTCTACAGCACAAAATGGGTTCAGCCTGCCGTGTTCTCTCTGGAATACGCTATCTACCAACAGCTCAGACAATTTAATATCGAGCCGACCGCCCTTGCCGGACACAGTATGGGGGAGATCTGTGCACTCTGTGTGGCCGACTGTTTTAACTATCAGGATGGTATCCGTATCATTATAAAACGCGGCGAATTAATGGAAAAGGCAGGACAAATAGCGAATGATCCCGGCTCAATGATGGCTGTAGATGCGCCAATAGATTTTCTGGAAGAACACATCGCCGCAGACACAGATCTTTATTTTACCAATTTTAATTCTCCCCGACAGACGGTGATTGGCGGTACGACCGATAGTATTGAGCAGTTTAAAGCTGTACTTGACCATGAAGGGTATTGGAACAATGTTCTGCCGGTCAGCATGGTTTTCCATTCTCCGATCATGAGAAGTGTCATGGATGAATTCAGAGATTTTCTCTCATCCATTGACATGGAAAAACCTCAACTCCCTGTCATTTCGAATGTCACCAATAAAGCCTTCCCCGGTGAAACCAACCAGATTATCGAAATACTGGTGACCCATCTCGAATCTCCCGTTTACTGGCAGGATAATGTTTTATCTCTTTGGAATGACTACGGAGTAAGAACATTTCTCGAGATCGGTCCCCGTAATACTCTGTCAAATCTCATCCATGATATCCTGCCGGATGCCCTCCGTATCCACTGCTGCTTTCCTGAAAAAGAGACAGCCACATTCAAACACGCTATCGCCCAACTTTATATTTCATGGAACCTTGAGGCAGATTCGATTTTGAAGTTGGATATTACTGAGCAACTCAGTAAGCAGATTTCTGGTTCCTCAGGAAGTCCCAAAGCCAATAAAATCAGTCAGATCGTTTTAGAAGAGATCTTTTCCTATGCCCTGCATGGTTTTGGGAAATATCTGAAACCGGTCATCATCCAGGCGGTTCGTCAGAAGGTTGACTCCACATTTGACGAACACCAATTGGCCAGCTACCTGCCGGAAGGTTTCGATCCTACCTTCGAACCAGAGAGTGAGCAGTCGGTTTCAGCTGACCAGGATATTGAAAAATTAAGACTGCAGGAACAGGTGATCAACATTATCATGGAAGCCACCGGATATGATCGGGACGAGATCAAACCGGAGATGGATATTCGACATGACCTGGCGATTCAATCAAGCCGGATTCCGGTCATCATTGATGCGGCAGAGGAGACCTTTAACATTTCAACTTCTTTGGAAGATTTTTTCACTGTGAAAACGATCAACGACCTTGTCGATCGTATTTCAGAGCTCATGGAGGAGGACGAAAACAGGAGTTTTCAGAAAACAGTTGCACCTGAAACACTGCTTCCCATTGTCGAAGAGGGGGTGACCCAGACAATTTCTGATTCAGAAAGAACCATTAACAGAATGGTTTTTGAAAAAACCGAAATCATACCACAACCAGTTGAGCTTCAAAGCATTGAGGCCAGCAGCACAATCCTGTTGTTAATACTTGGTGATCAAATTGAGTCCTCTGCCATTGGCAGCTATTTCAAAAAACAGTACCGAGCAGATGTTATCTCACTTCTGATACAGAAAGAAAATTCCGGCAAGAATTGTATCAACCTCTTTCATCTCGGTGAAACCGAGCAGCTTATCGAATCTCTCTCCTCAAACAATCTTCTGGCCGGTATCGTCCTGATCACAGATGACCTAGCTGAACATCGTCTAAAACTGCATGAAATAGACTCATTTCTCTTTCACTACTTCTTACTGTTCCAACATTTCCTTAAATCTGAAAACCGTTGTTTTTCTATACATCTGCGGCAAAGTCAGGACATTTTGGCGTTTGATTCCATTATTACTCAGTCGATACTTGGACTCTATCACACTGCAATTAAAGAATATAAGTCCCTTTGCTTTCGCAGTGTCATAACCAGTGAAAGAATCGAGCCTGAACATCTTCTAAACCAGGCTCTCAATTGCAACAACCCAATCATCGAGCTGTTCCTGGAAAACGACAGGATCTTCACTTTAAAGGCGACCCAGAAACCAGTTCCTTCAACAAGTAAACAACAGCAGAAACTCTCTCATGGCGATGTTGTTGTCATTTCAGGTGGTGGTCGCGGTATCACGGCCTATCTGGCAAGGAGGCTGGCTCATTTTCAATGCACCTGTCTTCTGCTTGGACGCTCCCAATTAGATCCAGCCGTAACATCTGATATGGTCCGGACTCAATCTGGTGCTTGGGAAGATGTGGTTTCCACTATTTTGGAAGAACGATACCCAACCCTCTCAAAACAGGAGAGGATAAAGAAGAAAAAATCTCTGTTAGACAGTATTGAAATTCAGAGGAATTGCTTTTTAATCGAGCAGTTAGGGGCAAAAGTTGAGTACATCTCATGTGATATTACCAGCAAGGAGATGGTGGATAATGTCATCAGAGATATCGTCAAACGGTATGGTAAAATTGATGGAATCATTCATGGTGCTGGACTGCTGAGAGACGGTTTCATACAACTCATCGACAAATCATCTTTTAAAGAAGTGATGGATGTTAAATTGGTGGGTGCGGCCTATCTGTTAGAAGCATCGATTCAAAACGGTTTACGTTTTGTCATTGCCTTTTCATCGATAGCTGCGGCGGTCGGCAACACAGGCCAGGCTAACTATTGCATGGCCAACCGTGCCATGGCCGCATATATCCGGTCTTTCTGCGATCGTTACCCATCAATTCTCTCCAAAGTGTTCTGGCTTCCACCCATAGAAGGTGCCGGAATGGCGGATACCGAGGAAATTAAAGATATTATCAGACAGAATATGGGCAGTAACTTCTTTCTAAATGTTGATGAAACTGCTGAAATTATTATGCAGGAACTGTTTTACGGTCCAAAACAGGATCACTCAGTTCTTCCCCTCAGGGATGTTTTCCAGCTTGATACTGCCCTGGTTGATCCAATCGATCCGGACAGTCACTGGTTCTCCCTGGACGGATTTCCGATGGTTGACCGTATCGGTTTCATAGACTTATCAAGAAAATCTATCCTTTGCCATCGCACGCTTTCTACCGACCGCGATGTGTGGTTAAACGACCATCAGCCAGTGAAAAGCATTCCACACCCGATCATGTCGTCTGTTATGGCCATTGAATCTTTTTTCGAGTGTTCATCCTTTCTCTTTCCTTACCTGGAACCCACAGGAATGGAAAATATCCGGTTTTTGCAGATGGTTATATGTCCGGAGGGTGATAGAATTCCGATTGAAATAAACGGCTCCCTCGAATCATTTAACAACGACCGATTTACAACTCAGTTGGAGCTAAGACAGTCTGAAAACGGACCAGGCCAAGGGAGCCAACACTCGAGAGTGTGTTTCACCGCTCAGGTTATAACATCAGCCTCTCAAACAAGCCTGGGTAGCCACCAAATTGATCAGATTACTGAAGAACCTCCCTTGACGCCCTCGAAAATCAAGGAAGTTTATCAAAAACACTCAGGATTAAAGGGGCGCTATCAAGTTGTAGACAGCATCATTTATTCTTCCGATAAAACACTTATTGGAAAAATGACCTATCCGGAAGTCGATGATTTTGCTGGATCTCAACAATCGACTTTTACTTATTCACACTATCTTCTCGAAGCGCTGATGCATACGGGTTTCTTTATTACCTGGATGCAAGATGAAGTGGAGCGAGGCATGGTGCCTGTAGAGATCAAGACACTCCTCTTTTCCAGGGTGTGCCAGGCGGGCGAGGAACTTTGGCTCACGGGACATTTACGGCACGAAGATCAGACCGGAGTGAGTATAGATGCGATGGCAACAGATCGAAACGGAGAGATTATCATGCAAATAATCAACTTACGAATGCAATGGATCGATTGATTTTCAAATTTCTTTGTTGCTCTCAATTTACTAATGAAATTGTTATTTGCACACCTCTTTAAAGACTATGTGGAAATCAGAATCAACATCCAGTAGCACTATCATTACCATATCAACTGTTAATAATCGCAGGGATATGTCATGCTTCATCGATCTTCCCTGGCAGATATACAAGAACTTTCCACTGTGGGTACCTCCGCTGAAATCTTCTGTTAAAAAGTTGCTCAACAGAGAAAAGCATCCTTTTTGGAAATTCTCTCAAGGAGAGTTTTTTATCGCTTGGCGGAACAATCGTCCTGTTGGTCGAATTGCCGCTATAATCGATGGAAATTATAACTCATTCCATAATGATCGTATGGGAATCTGGGGTTTCTTTGAATGCGAAGATGATCCGGAAGCAGCACTGACACTCTTCCAGGCCGCAGAACAATGGCTAAGAAAACAGGGCATGACATGTTTGAGGGGTCCGTTAAATCCTTCTACTAATTATGAAATCGGTCTGCTGGTTTATGGATTTGATAAGCGACCGGCACTTATGATGACCTACAATCCGCCATATTACATGGAACTGATCCATGCTGCCGGATTGAAGAAAGAAAAGGATATTTTTTCCTATCATTTTACAAGGGATGATTCAGTTCCCGATTGGATTGTTTCGCTGTCTGACAAGCTTTTTGAGAAACATGATATTACTACCTACAGCCCTAAGAAATGGCAGAAGAAACACATTCAGCAGTTGATCTCAATCTATCATGATTGCTGGAAAGACAACTGGGGGTTTGTACCTACAACAGAAGAGGAAAATATCGAATTAGCTAATAATCTCATACCGATTCTTGAACCTGAATTTGCTTTTTTTATCCTCCACCAGAATATTCCCGTTGGGATTTGTCTTTTTGTTCCCGACTTCAATCCACTGCTCAAACGCTTCGATGGAAAACTCGGTCTCAGTGCTCTAATAAAAAAGGTTCTTTATGAGTCTGAGATAACGGGGGTCAGGTCTCTTCTTTTCGGAGTTAAAAGAGAATTTCGACTCATGGGATTGCCTTTAGTGGCTTTCAAACATCTCATCAATCTCTGCGAAACAAGACCTCAATATACTTATGCCGAACTGGGATGGGTCCTTGAAGATAATGATGCGATGAACAACCTCTATCGGGACGGAGGTCTTCAACCTGACAAACGATACAGAATATACAGGAAAGACTTCATCTAGCCAGTGTTTATCCGGGATTAAAAGTTTTCTTCTCAACTGAAGTGTAGATACAATTTTTTTTGCAACGAAGATTTAGGAGCAATAGTCCTTTTATAAACCGGCACAAGCTATCAATTCTTCAAGACTGTTTGAGGTTCGGTTTGAGCAGGTTCCGGTCCGGAATGATGACTGTACGTTGTTTCTGAATGATCTATCCCCCTCTCTTTTTTTGGAAAATAGACTTGGGTCGGTTTATCTTTCTGCATGACTACCACTCGACTTGGGTTATATTCCCACAATTTATCGGCAATCACAACTGGTTGGATGCTGAAGGGTAAACCGGGAACGACGAACGAGGTATACTTATTTAGAAATCTACTCATTGCAACCCCACAGGTGGCTGGTAAATGGTCGGTATCGTAAGAACCATCGGTAAAGATACTGTATAATCTTTCGCTTTCCTGTAGCGAAATGTCCCATTCAAAAGCCAGCATGGCAAGTATTCCTAAATCCAGCAATCGCCACTTCCAGTATGTTTGGAGCGATGGAATACGACCGACGATAAGATCTTTCTCTCTTTTATAACCATCGTACATGGGATGATCTGTAAACCATGAACCGGGATCCCATATGATCCATCCGAATCTGCTATTCCCAACCCATAAGGATATATGGTCGCCACTCCAATCAAAGGTAGAAACAACCCTCATGATTGGTTGAGTTGGTTTTGTCTCAGTTTCAGAGTCCCGAACAACAGGGGTCAAATTCCAACCAGTCGCTAATGGGATCCTCCCCCCATGACAACCTGAGAGGACAACAAAAGAAAAAGCAATGAGGTAACAGATGGCCGCTTTCTTCGATAAGAGCAATCGACAGAGCTCTGAAAAAAGATTTGCCAAACACACCATTTTATCCACATTCTCCTATTTCTTTCAGTACTAAAACTTGTTTTCCAACACTATAAGAATTTATTTTTCAATTGCTGAGCCCCCTAGGAGGCTGTCCAGAATAGGCATTTCGGAGTCTTGTACCTCGCTTACCTGTTCAAAATCGAGGTATTTTAAAAAAACAAGCACAGCCATATACTTAATATTGCGAGCATTTTCTTAAATAACGAAAACTTAGGGCAAAAGGACATTCTCGGACAGCCTCCTAGTTACTTGAGTCCAATGATATATCGGGTGACACGCCATCGTTTGAAAATTTCATATGCCACCATGCTCAACAGAAAGGAAAAAAACAATATAAGGAGCCATTTACTCCAGAGTCCGATATCCATGGGCAGGACAAAATATATCATGATTATGACGATCGGGGGATGCAACATATAAAACGGATAAACCGCCTCACTGGTGTAATCCAGAATCTTATTTCTAAAATTTAAAAACATTTTTCCTATTCCAAAAAGTACCATTATCCATGACCAAGAGCCAAGGCCATGGAGAACAGTTCCAAAAAAGAAATCCGTCCATCGAGGGTAGACATTCTTTATAAACTGAACATGGAAATCATTGTAAAAGTAGGTGACCATTGTGCACGTTATGCTTAGGAACAGGGCAATTTTCCAAGTTTTTTCTATCGCTTTTTCGAAACGATTATCAGATATGATGATAAAGCCGAAGATGAATGAAGACAACAACTGCCAATGCCAGGCCCAATCATTTAGGAAAGTATGAGCTTTGGGAAAAGTCCGGCCAAGGATCAATTGGCCGATGATCAAGGGGATTGCAAATAAAAAAATAGCACCCGGTGTCTCGCACCACCCTGCCAGTCGTTTCAAAAATCGATCACCAGCACCGGACATGAGAAAACGAAAGAGAGGCAAGGTGATCAGAGTATAACAGAAGAGATAAAACAGGAACCAGAGATGGTGCCAAGATAAATTGCCTTCTGGATAAATCCCGTTGAAGAAGTGCGGGAAAAATTGAAAAAAAGAGCCATCAAATTGACCTTGAAAAAGCCGTTCCAGATAAACCTGAGGCGAAACCAGCAACGGTATGCAAATTGCCAGAGGCAGTAATATCCGATTGACCCGTTCATCAATGAACTGCTTATTGGTTCGCCTCTTCAAAGAAAACCATATACTGGAGCCTGCCAAAAACATGAAGATTGGCATAATCCAGAAATCCTGCCAAAAAATGAAACCGACAAAGACATAACTCTGGCTATCACTTTTCATGGGAAAGGTCGTGAGTGGATTAAAAGGCCTGCTGACATGAATGACAAACACGAACAAAACACTAATGACACGAAGCCAATCAATATCCCAACGACGTATTTGCTTTTCACGGCATATCGTTGTGTTTTCTTCTCCCATAGGTGCCTGTGTATTTGTATTCTATAAACGTTCCGCCATGGTGGCAGAGATATTCAGCCGGAAGGAGCTACCTAAGCCCGATGATAAACCGAGTGAAACTCCAGCGTTTGAGAATTTCAAAGGTTGCTATGCTCAAAAGAAGTGAGAAAGGCAATATAATAATCCATTTTGTCCAGAGTCCAATGTTCATTGGCAAAACGAAATATATCATGACCCCGACAGCTGACGGGTGGACAATATAAAATGGATAGGCTGCCTTACTGGTATATTCCAAAACTTTATTTCTGAAATGTAAAAAGGTCTGGCTAAATCCCAGAAGCGCAATTATACACGACCAGGAGCCAAGGTGGTGGAGAACAGTACTAAAGAAAAAATCAATCCAACGTGGATAGACATTATTTATTATCTGAACGTATAGATCATTGTAGAAATACAAAATCACCGTGCTTGCAATGCCCAGAACCAAGGCGACTTTCCACATCTTTTCTATCGCTTGTTCGAAACGGCTGTCAGAAATGAGGATAAAGCCGAGTATGAAAGAAGACAATAACTGCCAGTGCCAGGCCCAATCATTATAGAAATTATGCACTTTAGGAAAAGTCTGGCCAAGGATCAATTGGCCGATGATCAAGGGGATAACAAACAGAAAGATAGTTCCTGGTATCTCACACCATCCTGCCAAACGTTTCAGATAACGACTCCCTGTATCACTCTTGAGAAAACGAAATAAAGGCAAGGTTATGAGAGAATAGCTGAAAAGATAAACCAGAAACCAGAGATGATGATAAGAAAAATTGCCTTTTGGATAAATCCCATTGAAAAAGTGTGGGAAAAACTGAAAAAAAGAGCCGGCAAATTGACCGTGATAAAGTCGCTCCAGATAAACCTGGAACGAGACAAATATCGGTATGCAAATTGCCACTGGCAGCAAAACCCGATTGATTCGTTCCTTTATGTACTGTTTATTGGTTCGCTTATTCAGAGAAAACCACACACTGGAGCCGGCCAATAGCATAACCAGAGGCATAATCCAACATCTCTGCCAAAAATTGAAAAATCCCAGAGCATGGCTATGGAGATCATTTTTCATTGGATAGCTATAGATAGGATCAAATGGGAGACTGGCATGAATGACAAACACAAAAAAAATACAAATGACCCTGAGCCAATCAATATCCCAGCGCCGTATTGGCTTTTTAAAGCATATCTCCGTATTTCCATTTTCCATGAGTGTAGAGCACCAAACTAATTAACTAATCTGATTACCCTTAAAGCTCGGCTGAAAATTATATTAAACAAAACCCGTCACACTGCAATTTGTTTTGTTTCCTGAGTATCCTGTCAAACGTCTTCGCTCATTCTTCGCTTGCGGGATCGGAGTCTTCGCTTACCTGTTTGACAGGATACGCAGGAAGCCACCGTATGCCAGCTTATTATACACAATCCAACTGAGCTTAAAGGGTAATCAGGAAAACTCATTCAACTTACAATCGTATACCAAATGGGTCAAACAAGGTCTATAAATACAATCCTGAATCCGTGAGCGCCCTTCGGAAGTGCTCTTGGAGTGCATTCGATAGCGCTGTAGCTTTATTCAATTTGATGGCCAACAATAGTGAACCATATCAGACAGTTACGCCGAACGAAAATGCAGTGCTAGCGAATGCCCTGAAGGGTGAGTTGTTCATTAAGGTAAACTCTATATGGCCAAATAACATCCTTACATGTCAAGAGGTTATTAGTGCGAAAAACAAATTTCGTCACGGATTCAGGACAATGAGATCAAGTCCACTATTGACCCGGAACCTGCATATCGGGTAGAAGAATACCCGTTTTTTAGTTTGAGCCTTTTGCCCATGAAGAAACCTGATTACCAACATAGATCAGCCTAACTGACAACACCTCTTTTCAGTCAAGGCTGAGAATCATTGGTATCAGATAAAGAAATGAACAAAGAGTTTGAGTTCTCATTTATCAGTAATATCCCATATCTTCTCCATCCTTTTTTTAGCTCCGAAGTAGTCATGCAAAGGAAAAATATTGTAATACAGGAAGACGATTAAAATGATCAAATAAAGGACCATGCAATCAGGATAGGTGAACGGTAAGAAGAGTAACAAACAAAAAAATAAAATATATACAAATTTTACGGATATTTTATGACCGCTGTTTTCCATATTATTTTTCGATATATGATGGGAGAGAAAAAATAGATAAAAGCCTAGATATATCAGAAAAGGAATGTCCTGCCCGCTTGCAATGCTCCCCAAATAGACACGCATCGGAATTGTCAGGCTAATGAATAAAACACCGATGTATTTAATATTACGAAGTAAATAATTATATACAAGGTTGAATACAACAAACACGGTATAGAGTAGAAGCCCTACTGTGTCCAATAGTAGATAGCCGGTTATAAACCCCAACAGCAGAAGAATAACGCAGATTATTTGCGCTGTGGGGATTGATATTTTACCACTGGGTAATACCCTGCCAGGTTTAAGCAGCTTATCTTCCTGGTAATCGGAAATACCATTTAATGTGTAGAGTCCACCGTATAAAAAGAAATTGAAAGAAAAATAGAGCAACAGAAGTTTTAGTAATAAATCTGCGAGATGCGGGCTGTCGAACTGACATCCGAAACAACCGGCAATCACGATCAGATAGGTACGATGATATTTTAGTCGTATTAATTGAAAAAAATAAATGAGATATTCTGCAGATTTGCCCTTCTTCATCAAGTCACGGATTGTGGAATAATGCTGTTAATTCTTCCAGTTCCCTGTTGGTTGCCAGCTTAAAAAACTCCATTCCCGCTTTTCGCGCAGCAGGTAAATCCCTGTCTTTCCTATCACCAACAACTAAGATATTTGCCGGATCAGTATTCCACTCATCGGCTATCCAATTAAAAGGTATACTACTCGGTTTCAAAACGCCAAAATCGATTGTACAAGCTATATGGTCAAATAGTTTATGATCAATATCCAAAGCATTTAATCTTTCATTAACCATATCATTTTCGGATAGTACAGCTAGCTTATAGTTGTTATTTCTTAACAGGTGGAGCAGTTCCAGAATATTTTTTCTTCTTTTGAAGAATCTCTGCAAGAGAACTGAAAAATTTCTATAATAAATATTGAAATACCAATCTTCAATTTTCTCTTCTGACAAGAACGTTACCGTGCTCATTCTGGAAAACAGACTCTGATAAAACCCTTCCCTGTTTCCAAAATTTTTAGACCTGACCATATTCAAGCACAGACACATACAGCACAAAATCACCAGTCGTCGGACATTGAAGACAGTAATTGCCAAAGGCAGAAATCGTGCATCGTACAATGTGCCATCCAGGTCGAAAATTACTCCTTTAATCTTATCCGTATTCATACTCACCAGATATACCACGAAACACATGAAAAGATATAAGCCTATTTTTGTGTATTTTGCTGAAATATATGCTAAAAATATTTAATCCTTGTCCTGAACATGATTATCTGGTGATGCCGGAGTCAGCTTTTCAGGATGACCGTACTTTTTTGATGCCTTCTTAAACAAACAATGATAACGGATCCCCCCCTCTCTTCAGAGTCGGTTGATACGACACCCTCACCTCCCTTTATCTCGGTTATTATTCCGGTCACCGGTGTTTCACCTCTTCTTGAAAAGAATATACGCAGCCTTCTTAGTCAGGACTATCAACCCCATGAAATCATCTTTGTACTCCAGGATAGCAATGACCCCGCCTTCCCTCTGATACAACGTATCGTTCAAAATAAAAAAGATATCAGAATCATCTTTGCCGGCATCGCCCGACGCTGCAGTCAGAAAAACTACAATCTTCTAGCCGGTGTAAACCAGGCTGGAGAGCGGCCGGACATTCTGTTGTTCTGCGACTCAGGTCACCAGGCAGGTCCCAAATGGATCAAGCAGCTTGCTGCTCCTTTGTTATCCAAGCCAAACTGTTCTGTCAGCTCAGGCTACCATATCATTGTATCCAAGAAACACACCTTTGTTACCTGGGGAAGGGCATTGTGTGTGTTGGTGCTTCAACTTATCCGTTCAGTACCGGGACTTGGGCAACCATGGGGAGGAGCGACAGCTATCAGAAAGGAGGTGTTTGACCGGTTGGCAGTTATCGATACATGGAAAACCAATATTGTCGATGATGTCAGTCTGGCTTTTCTGCTGGCGAAAAATACAATACCAGTATCCATCCCCGATCAAGTAAACGTCACAACCCGGTTAAACAATAAAACACTTGATGACTGGGTACGATGGCTGGTCAGGCAGATCGCTTATCTCAAGTTTATCTTTCCCGCACTCTGGACAGTTATTGGTGTTGGTATCATACTGCTCACAGCCATTCTGCATATCAGTTTTCTTGTTGTCTTGATGGCCTTATTCTATCCCATCTCAACCACCTATTTTTATTTCAACCTGACAATACTGCTTCTTTTTGTTTGTATTTCCTGCCTGCTCTGCATTCAGCATCCCCGACCGGCTCCGCTACGATACTGGATTCCATCTACATGGGCGGCATTAACTCTTGCTGCCTGGGCCCATGTACAAACCTGGTTCTCCAATACCATTGAATGGGCAAATATCAGCTACACTGTCGGACATGGAGGAAAAGTGCTGCGAATAGATCGTCTGCACTCAATCAAGAAAAAGAAGCGCTGACACCATGACCCGGAAAAAACATGCCCTTGTCACGGGAGCTACCGGTTTTATAGGCTCCAACCTCGTTCGTCGACTTCTTGAACAGAATTATTCAGTCGGCTGCCTGGTACGATCGCAGAGAAAAACGAGTGCCTTGCCAGTTGAAGAGGTGGAAATAGTGTACGGTAGCCTCCCAGACTGTTCAACCTTGGAAGAACAGATCAGAAAAGCGGATAGAATCTTTCACGTGGCAGGCATAACAAAGAGTATAAACCCTGCCGGTTATTATCATGGAAACCAATACAGCACAAAAGAACTGGTTCGTACAATCTGTCAGTATGGGCCACCCGGCCAAAAACTGATCTACATATCCAGCCAGTCTGCTGGAGGACCATCGGCCGACGAACCGGGGATAGATGAATTGTCTGAAGAATCTCTCCCCGTCTCTGTGTATGGTAAATCAAAGAAAGCAGCCGAGCAGGAATTGCTCAGTCTGGATGATCAACATCCATACGTAGTACTCAGACCGTCCATCGTCTACGGACCGGCCGATCTTGGGATGCTGCCGTTGTTTAAGGCTGCCAGATGGGGAATCTTAATAAAGATCGGCGCCAGGACCTTCCCGGTCAACACTGTTAATGTGTACGATTGTATTAAAGCGGCTCTTCTGGCTGCCGAGTCAGCCAGAGCGAATGGGAAAACCTATTTCATAACAGACTGCCAAAGTTACAGCTGGAACAAACTTAATAACCATATCGCGGCAAGCGTTAATCCCAAAGCAAGGCAAATAACCATCCCACTAACAGCAACCAAATTTCTCTGTTATTTCAATTGTTTGATTGGTAGACTGACCCGTCGTCCGGTCTATTTGAATCCGGACAAATGGCAGGAGATCAAGCAGGAAGGCTGGTTATGCAATTCATCACGAATCCGGGAAGAGCTCGGATTTCGTCCTCGTTACTCCTTAAAGGAGGGACTGCTGATGACTGCGGACTGGTATTTTCAAAACAACTGGCTGTAAAATGGTTCAGTACATGAGTTAAAATAAACAGATGTCAACCTAAGAAATGGGTATAAGCAGCAAAGAAATATCGTGGCTTATTGTTGCCGGAGCTGCTCTGGCGGTCCATATCCTTCTGTTTTCCTATGTAGGCAAAAATCCGGATATCATGCTCATGCCGGTTGATTCAGCCGAGTATCTCCAAGCTGCTCAGAATTTACGAAATCACAAAACCCTCTACACTGGTGACCTGTCCGTCGCTATCGAACCGCATCTATTCTCTCGAAGGCCCCCTCTATATCCACTTTTTATCGCAGGAGTGCAATTGGTATGGAATAGTAAAACACCAATCATCGTCGCCCAGATCTGCCTCACTTTTTTCAATGCAGCCCTTATCCTGCATTTCTTCAGAAAAATGGGCATCGATCCCAGGGCAACTCTGATTTTAACGGTAAGCTATCTCTTCTTCCCGTCCCAGCTGATATACACTTATACAATCATGGCAGAGATCCTTCTACAGACACTGCTTTTACTTGCTGCCGCATCTGTATTCCACTACTTTCTCACGAAAAGGATTCGTTTTTTATTGTTCTATAACATATTCATCTGTTGCGCACTGCTGACCAAACCTATCCTGCTCTACTTCTGGCTGCCGAATGCTCTCTTTCATCTCATTCTTTTTCTACAGAACAGACAACGGCAGGTCATCCTGCTCCTTCCGTTGATTCTGGTCGGGACACTCTTTATCAATAGCTATAGAAACGAACGTCAAACCGGCTATTATCATTACAGCTCCATAAAAAACTACAATCTTCTCCATTGCAACACCTACCTGTTTCTGATGGAAATGGAGGGGAGGAAGAAAGCGGATCAATTTGTCAACTCAATTTTGCAGGAAGTAAAACAAAGGGAATTCAAGGAGGCTAACCAGACCATTGAGCGACGTTGTCTGTCTGTTATCAAAGACAACTGGAAACGCTACACACTCTTCCAGCTCCGTGGCAGTCTGTTTTTCTTTTTTGACCCCGGCAGATTTGAACTTTTCCATTTCCTGAACAGGCCGCAGCCAGAAAGTTCTTTTGCCAGATTAAGCGACACCGGCATGAAAGGTTTTTTACAATATTTTCTTACAATCCCACCACCAATTCTTGTTGCTCTTTCAATTATCATGACAGCCAATTGTATCCTGTTTACTCTTGTTATCATCTCTGTTTTTTACCCATCTCCTTTTGTCCGAACAAAATTGTTTTTGCTCTTCCTGGTCGCTTTTTTTATAGTGATGACAGGGCCGTTTGGCGCCTCACGCTTCCGGCTTGCCGTTATTCCTCTTCTTCTGGTTCATGTCTCAACGTTCTTTATCAAAAGAAGAGAGCTCACTGGTTACAACCAAAGCCGGACAAATGACCTGATTTAAAAAGCGATTCTCTTATCAATTTATGAACCGGAAACACAAATGACATTCAAGTATCAGCCCATTTCAATCGTTACCCCTGCGTATAATGAGGAAGCAATCGTTGCTGATATTGTCCGGGACCTCTTTACCACCTTTGAGAAGGCCGGGCTGGAATGTGAGATCATTGTTGTTGATGACGGATCAACTGATAACACATTAAGCCGTGCCCGACAGACCCGGGCCAGGGTGATCAGTCATAAAACCAACAGGGGATATGGGGCCTCAATCAAAAGTGGTATTCTTGCTGCCTCCCACAATCTGGTGGCCATCATCGATGCTGACGGGACCTATCCTTGTAAAGCGCTTCCCAGTATGATCAAAATTCAGTATGAGCAGAACGCAGACCTTGTAATCGGCGCCCGTACAGGAAAAAATGTCAATATTCCGTTTGTTCGAAAACCAGCCAAGTGGATATTAGCCCATCTGGCGGAATACATTGCCGGGCAACCTATCGCTGATGTCAATTCAGGTCTTCGTGTATTTACCCGTCAATCCATATTACCCTTTTTGAGGATACTCTCAGACCAGTTTTCGTTTACTACCACACAGACTCTGGCCATGTTGTCCAATAACTATAAAGTGGCTGATTACAGTATTGATTATCTGCCCCGTAAAGGAAGATCGAAGATCGTTCCATGGGATTTTGTCAATTTCATCTCCCTGGTCTTACGACTGTCAATGTTTTTTAACCCGCTGAAGGTCTTTGTTCCGGTTGCCCTCTCATTTCTGTTTCTCAGTATTGTAAAGTTCGGCTTTGATCTTTTCTTTGCTATTCAGCGAATCGGCTGGCAAGACTACTCCATATTCGTACATACTACCCTGTCCACATCTTCTCTTCTTCTCTTTTTAACCGGTGTACAGATCCTGCTTATCGGTATGATGTCCGATGGGCTTTCACGGAAAATCGAACAGCAGATATTTCAGAAGACCCCTACTCATTTTGAAGAGGTCCTTCGAGACCAGAAGGATGATGCCCAATAGTGATTCCCCAAATACCAATATCACTATTCTCGGCGCCGGTCCTGCCGGGTTAGTGTTGGCCTACCGACTACTGTCCCAGAACAATAGCCGGCTCAGAATAACGATATTCGAAAAGAACTCCTATCCGGGAGGAATTGCCGCCTCTTTCCAGGAAGAAGGAATCTGGCTCGATTACGGCAGTCACCGGCTGCATCCGTCAACTCCGGAACATCTTTTGAGTGAGATCAGGGAAATTACCGGAAAATCCATGCTGAAACGTACGAGAAACGGCAGAATACGGCTGCTCGGCCGCTATCTGAAGTTTCCTCTTAAACCTCTTAACTGTTTGTTCCGCCTGCCGCCATCTTTTACATTCGGTGTACTCTTTGATCTTCTTTGCAAACCGTTTCATAAACAGGCTACTGCCACGACTTTCGCCGACAGTCTGCTTAGCGGATTAGGTACAACCGTCTGCCGAACATTTTATTTTCCCTATTGTAGGAAATTATGGGGTTATCAACCGGAAGAAATCGACATCGCACAGGCCAGAAAACGGGTGTCAGCCTCCTCTATTGGTAAAATCATTAACAAGATGCTAAGGCTGTTGCCCGGCTTGAAAGGGAAAAAGGGCGGAATTTTTTATTACTTTGAGAAAGGCATAGGCCAGCTTTCCGAGGATCTTGCAAAACGGGTCACTGAACTTGGTGGACAGATCAAATATCAGACAAAAGTCGTTGACATCGATATAAAAGACAACCGAATCAACGGATTATCAGTTCAGGGTTCGGAGGGTGGAAAACAGACGATCCAGGCCGATTACATTTTGTCGACCATCCCGGTCACCCGGATGGTCGATCTTCTTTCCTGTCCAAAGCCGTCAACGGTTTTTCAGGCAGCCGAGGGTCTCGGCCATCGAGCCATGGTCTTTTTTTACCTGGTAATGGGGTGTAATCAGTGGTTGCCTTTTGATGCCCATTATTTTCCCGAGGAAGAATTCATCTTCTCTCGTATATCCGAGGGAAAAAATTATAATGATGCCAAGAGGCCAAAGAACAAAACCATCATCTGTTGCGAAATCCCCTGCAATCCCGGGGATGATATATGGCAGGCCGGCGATGAACAATTAAGAAATCGGATAGTTGATGATCTTGCCAGGGCCGAAATCCCGGCAACAAACCTGATCCGATGTTTTTCAAGACGGCTCGACTCCATTTATCCCATTTATAGAATCGGCTACCCAACAAAACTGGCTACCATTGAAAACTACCTGGAAAAAATAAACGGCCTTGTCACCTTTGGACGACAGGGACTATTTACCCATGACAATATTCATCACACCATGATGATGGCAGAACGCGCCGCAAGCTGCTTTGATCGGCAGGTAAAATGGGACCAGGAAAAATGGGCCGGTTTTAGTGATGAATTCGACACCTATATTGTCGAAGATTAGCCAGGATTATTAATTGACCACGAATACTGATAGATCAGCATCCGTGGTCGTGACTCGCATTACGAAAGAAGCTGCCTATACCTTAAGTCTGGCCATGGCATTTTTAATAAAATCTCCCCATCCGTACTGGTCAACAAATTCAGTTATCAACCGTGGATATGAACCAATATCCCGTACCTGATCCCGGACAATCTCCCTGGTGGCCTCCAGACAGTGCTGGTAGGTATCCAGATTACCTGCTCGTTTAACCATCTCCTCACTTCCTTTAGGGGCGTCCTCGATCCAGAACCGACCATACTCATCGCAGCTTTCCGGTACCGGCATACCATTGTTAATATAATCCTCCCGCATGGGACATCCCGGATAGGGTGTCGCTGCAAAGAACAGGGATATAGTCGGTTTGAGCTCCTTGGCAAAATCGATGGTCTCGCGTACTGTCTCTTCGGTCTCCCAGGGAGTTCCAAGCAGAAAATAGGTGATCGTTGACAGTCGAATGCGCTGGCACTCTTTATGGGCGGTCCGAACCTGATCTTTGGTGATTTTCTTTATCAGCTTATCCATGATTTCCTGGTTGCCTGATTCCACACCGAAATGGAGACAGACGCAACCGGATTTTTTCATTAAGGCCAGCAGTTCACGATCGACAGTGTCGACCCGGGTCTGGCAGGCCCAGGCAATATCCAGACCTGAATCAATAATCTTGTTGCACAGCTCAACGGCCCATTTGCGGTCCAAGGTAAACGTGTCGTCGACAAAGAAAAAAGAGGCGAATCCATACTTCTGTTGCAACACTCTTATCTCTTCCATTACCCGGTCGGTGCTCATGCGGCGCATATACGTTCCGGAACTGGGTCCCCGATAACAGAAGGCGCAGTTAAACGGACAACCTCTGGAGACCATCATCTCAACAGATGGTCGTCCTTTCAGTCGGCCGAAATAGGAGTTGATGTTCATCATCTCATAGGGTGGAGACGGATATTCATCGAGATTTTCAATAATCCCTGCATCTTCTGTCTGAACGAACTCGTTATTGTCGAGAAAAGCGATACCCTTCACGTTTCGCAAATCATCCTTATTCTCAAGGGCCGAAAATAGCTGGACAGCGTTCAATTCTCCTTCGCACAAGCATATCACATCCGTCTGGCCATCCCTCAGGATCTGTTCAGCAACCGCGCAGGCATGGGGTCCTCCGGCAACTTTAGGAATTTTCTGAGCAGCTGGACAATCGTTGATGATCTGCTGATATTCCGAATAGTTGGTAGTCCAGAAGGTAAATCCCAAAGCCTGGGCGCCGAATTCCTCAATCCGTTGTCCCAGGGCTTCAACCGGTTCGCTCTCAAGACCCAGATCAATAAAATCGACCTGATGACCACCCTCGATGAGAGCGGACGCCACACAGCCCAACCCGATCGGAAAGGATGTCAACCCATTATTGCTCGCATGTTGCACTAGTAAGACATTCATTACTCCCTCCTTCTAGCTGAAGATTACAAACTGCCAGGAACGAAATTTGTTTACGCCATTCTATTGTAACTGCACTTGATATAAATAACTCCTCAAACATCCATGAATAATAGTAATTCATGCTCTTCGTGAGCTTGTCTGCCTGAGACCGCGAACAGAGATAACACACATTCTCAAGACATATTCATCAAAAAAACAATAACTTCCGTCATAGTTTCAATCTGTTGACAGCCAGGGGCTGTTCACCGATGATAAAACCGATCGAAACTTACCCGATTCGGAATATTCAAAACCATCGACATCGACAATTTTCAAATCGATTTGAGTATTTTTACCCAGATATTTCCTAAGATGGATCAACAACTCCCGACGCTGGGATTGCCCGAACCCGTAACTATCTGGGTAAATATTGATACGAAAACGTTGGAGATCATCCTGGATAATCTGTCCCATCCTGATGCTGTCGATCATATTAAAAATCAGAAAAAGTGCTGGGTAGGTTTTACCGTCCTGACTGGTGATGACGTCCTCCATACGGCCAAAGACCTGTTTAACAACGCGTGATGTGTTGCCACACGGACATGTCAGCTGTTCTTTTTCCGGTTCAACGATGTCACCGGTATCGTAGCGGATGAATGGCATGCAGGAGTTATGCATGGTGGTTCCGATCAGTCGAGATCGTGTTCCGTCTTGTTGTTCGGAATCGTTGTCCGGCATTTGAGCGAACTCAACGAGTCCGTACCCCTCATCCACATGCATTTTGCCGTAAATACATTCAGACATGGCAACTACCCGCTCCATATGCCCGTAAAAATTGAGTATCCTGCAACCGAAGGTCTGCTCAATACACTCTCGTTGATGCGGATACAGGGTCTCTCCGATGGTAAAGATACACTTAATGCCAAGATCGTCCGCTCCCCGTTCCTGAATATATTGAGAAAAGATGTACAATGATGACGGTCTTGACTTGATAAACTGCACGCCGTTTTCCCTCATGATATCCAGGTATCGTATCACATTCTCCCTGCAAAGATAGGAGGTGTTGAGCAGCAGCTGATTGGTGACTTTGTTTTTATGATACAGAACCTGCAGGGGATTCTGTTGATCAATAAAAAAGTCGCTTGAAAACTCGCCAAACGGCTTGCCGATACGATAGCCACCCCTCCTGAAAAAAAGCCAATAGCGCACAAATTCCTGGGCTCTTGCCGCAGGATTCACCCAGATGCTGATCTTTTCTCCTGTGGTACCGCTTGTCAGCAGCTGTTCCCGTAAGAACCTGAAGCCCTTTTCCGAAACCATCCGCTGCTGCTGCTCCCTGAGAATCGCCTTGGAAAGAACCGGGATCGCCCGGATATCATCGAGTGTACCAATATCTTCCGGTTCGATGGAGTGACGTCGAAACAGCTCCCGATAATAGGGCACATATTGAATACAGTGTGAAAGGATGCGACGTATTTTACGAATCTGGTAGCGGGCAATCTGCTCCGGAGGTGCGTACTGAAGAGTGTTCCACTCCTGCATGAATTTAAGAATTCGATACGGAAGCAGATACTTCGATGCTTTGAAATGAAGAGACATAGTCTTCCTTTCCTACAATCGAACAAACAGGGAAAATTAACTGGCAGGTTAACCGAATAGACCGGTTATTGTCGAGACAAAAGCAGCAGAGATTATCTCAATTCGAACTGTGTCGACTCACTCACTGTTTTTCCATCAGTAAACAACCACGCGTATAACGAGGCTTTGATTCCCGGCGTAGCCGGGGAACAAATGCGAAGCATTTATGTTTTAATGAACAGCGTTATCCGCCGGTGTAGCAGGCGGGTTTTACAGCTTGTGGTAAAACCGCTGCGTTATAATGAAGTCGGTTCTGTCCACTGTCAGTGTGAGTCGATCCGCTTCTTATGTAATCCCATCACGTATCCTATGCCACCGACAATTCCGCCGCTGCACTGAATGGCGAACAGACAGAGACTCAATGTCAAAGCGAGATTTAGACTGACATTCTGAAGCGATAAGAAATAGATAAAGGCACCCTCCCGAAGACCGATGCCGTTAAAGCTTACCGGTAGGATCGTCACTGCGGCAGTCAGGGGGAAAATAGCAAAATAGAAGGTGGGATGAAGATCAAGCCCAAAGCCGTCAGCCAACATAATTAATATGTAAACGAGGATGCTGTTGAGTATGAAAGAGAGACCGAGGATCTGGATAAAGATTTTGGGGTCTTTCCATATTTTCAAAAGAACCGCCATTTTTTCACCGAACTGCGGCCAAACTCTCAAAACCAGAGTATGACCGATCGGCATAAAGACAAAAAGAAGCGTTATTCCCAGAGCTGCGAGATAAAGGACCCATGCAAACCGTTCTGGTACTATATCCGGAGGACCGGCAAACACACTCATACCGCCCATCAGCAGCAAGGCGGCAAGGCCGAAGAACCTGTCGGCCATGACACCATAGGCGCCGACCAGTTTTCTCTTCTTTGCTTCACCTCGTGAAATATAATGGATTTTAAACACATCGCCGCCGATACTGGTCGGCAAAAAAAGATTGAAGAACTGACCGATGAAATAGTAACCGACATAGGTAAACCAGGTGCCGGAAAAACCAAGGGAATGTGAAATGATGAACCAGCGGCTGGCAGCCATTGTACAAAGAGTGGTAAAGAACAGGATTCCCAGCACCCAATTCAGAAGAGACAACTGTAGAAAGGTTCCGGCAACCACACCCAGATCGGCTTTGGACAGCAACCAGAAAAGAAGAACCAGGCTGAAACAGACCCGCAGTATATCTTTATAGATGTTCGTTTTCGGTATCATATTTTTTACAGAACCATGCAAGAGGTACCCTTCATAGGTAACCAATCATAAAGTTTGTAAACGGTTGGTCTAGGTGCCTTGAAACTGTAAGTGATCACGGGGGCTCCAGGTTTTAGGAGTCTTGCTTACCTTCAAACTGTATTGCTCTTTACCAACATATTTCCAAGACCACTGCTCCGTTTAACCCGCCGCTGTATTGCCAAAGTAAGAATCTCCTTTGAGGCCAGCAGCTCTACCTGTCTCTTTGCTCTAGTTATTGCAGTATACACCAACTCTCGTGACAATATTCGACTGTCGTTTTCCGGCAGGACAACAAGGACTTCATCAAACTCTGAACCCTGGCTCTTATGTATGGACAGTGCAAACGAGGTTTCGCATTGGGGCAGCCGCTGGGGAAGAAAGGAGGAAAGAGTCGTGTCATGCTGTTCGAACCAGACTTTGATATGCCCTTCCCGATCATAGGCACAGAGGCCGATATCTCCGTTGAACAGGTTGAGGCCATAGTCATTCCGGATGATCAGTACCGGCCTGCCTGGATAAAATTCTGAACTTGTGGTGTCAAATCCGCTGCCTGCCAGATATCGCTCTACTGCTCGGTTAAGCGCTGCCACACCGAATCGGCCCTCCCGTACAGCGCAGAGGATCTGAAACCGATTCAACTGCTGAAACAATAACTTGATATCAACATTCCCTCCCGACAGAGCCGCATGTTCCATGTACTCTACATAACGGCTGCCGATGGTTTCTACTGTAGCAGCATCATATATCGACACATCGGCGAAGTCACCGGAACGTAGTATTGACCAACTTTCGTCAACCGACCCGCTGTTAATCGATCGGGCCAGCCGGCTAATCCCTCCCTTGAACCGATAGCTCTTGGTCAGTATTGTAGTGTTACCGGGCAATCCATCAATAAGATCACCAAGTACCGACCCGGCTTCGACCGATGTCAGTTGATCCTTATCACCGAGCAGGATCAATCTGGATTCCGGCCTCAAGCCGTCGACCAGTTTGGCCATCATGGCAAGATCAACCATTGAGGCCTCATCAACGATAACCACGTCATACGGTAACGGATTCTCCCGATGATGAGAAAAAGATGGCGAGTATCTTTTCACACCGAGCATTCGATGGAGGGTCATCGCTCCGAGCGAATCAGGTAAAATCTGTCCATCTGGATCAAGAGCGGCCTTCCCAGCCTTGAGTGCCTGGGATAGGCGTGCTGCTGCTTTGCCTGTTGGAGCGGCAAGCCCGACTGACAGTTCTTCACCGAGTACTTGAAAAAGAAGCAGGATTATTTTCAGGACCGTGCTGGTTTTACCGGTACCTGGACCACCGGAAATAATGGATAATTTCCTCTCCAGAGCGGCTTTGGCAGCCTCTCTCTGCCTGTCTCTTTTATCTCCAACGCAGTGCCCGAAAAGCGCGTCGAGCAGCAAATCGTGCTGAAATGAACCAACAGTATCGCTCATCTCGCTCAACCGCTCGGCAAGTCTCTGTTCGTACTGAAAATATCGATGGATATAAAGGTTGTCATCGATGAGAATAAGGGGAGTCCTCCCTGTCGTTGAAACAAGATGGGAACGGACAAGCAGTTCAGCTTCGTCATTATTGACCACCAGACAGCTGTGGCCGGCGGCCAGAGCTGCCGACAACTCCTGGATAAGTATCCGAAAGGTTTCCGCTTCACTATCCTCTAGTCCGCTGCGCCCGGCCAGAAATTTTCCAAAATGAAGATCAAGAAGGCTGTAGACGTGTTCACGCATGAGATATACCACCGATACATTCACCCAGCCGATGCAAAACATCAGGGTCCGGTCTTGTGTAAAAGATACCGTTAGCTCCCCGTTCCCGATTCATACCACGGACAAACAGATAAAAAACTCCACCAAAATGACGTTCAAAAAGATAGCCCGGATGCCATCTGGACAAGTAGCGATGCAGGACCAGAGTGTATATCCAGTATTGGAGTCCATAGTTGTGGGAACGTATGCAGTCGGACATCTGTCCATGACCATAATCTTTATACAGATCTCCCAGCCAGTTGGTCTTGTAATCCAGAATGAAGAAACGGTTCTGAAAACGAAAGATCAGATCAATATAACCGGTCAGGTAGCCTTCCATTGTCCGATGGGAGAGCGGCGAATAAAATGACTCATCACCCAGTATCTCATTGATCCGCGATGTCCCGGTTTTCGACAGCCTGAAATAAAATCCCATCTCTTTGAGCAGACTGTCTTCATCAAGACCGGCAAGGAGCGGCCCTTCAACCTCTGTCTGTTCGAAATGAGGATCAAAAAGGGGCGTGGTGACAATACGGTGAAGAAGCTTGGCCACATCTTGATAATCAACCACAACACCGTATCGATCGCACTCATATTTGATCTGGGAAGAGAGATCGTCTCGTGCCGATATCTTCTTAAATGATGCTTTTTCCAAAAGAGCGTGGATGACATTGCCAAACCGTGGACCAGAAGGCAGCTCCAAGACCCGTTCTTCATCTTCCCCAGCAGAATCCTCGATCAGTGCCATCCGTAATTCATCAGGATGGTGGAGTGTCAACGAAGCCAAAGCTGTATAACTAGACATACGGTAATCATGACGCAAAGATCGGTCTGAACGCTGCTTTGCGCTTAATGACAGGCCTTGATGTTCCTCGGATGGCGCAAATAGTATTTCTCTGATTTCATCCTTGAATATGAGCCGATACTCACTTTCTGTCCGCCTACAGAACTCAGTTATCCGGGATTGCTGTTCGTCAAACGAACACTGACCATTGGGGAAGAGCAAATACCCCAGCGAGGAGTCCATTGAGTCGGCTACCGGACCGTATGACCGAACATCGGCCCACATCACATAACAGCGAAGGGAGGCCCGAGTCAGCGCGACATAGCAGAGTCGCAACTCTTCGGCCATCTGCTCATTGATTGCCCGTTCTTTCCGATCTTCAAAATCGGCTGAACCCAGATCTACTACCAGTTCCCGCTGGTCCGTATGGCAGCTGACCAGTTCACGCTCATTTTTCAACCGATTGAAGCGGTACCAGAGGAACGGACAAAAGACAACCGGATATTCCAATCCTTTGGCACTGTGCATGGTGACGATATGAACGGCTTGTTCATCGCTCTCAAGTCTCAGCTCGGTTTCATTCGTTCCCGCTTGCCGTTCCTGTTTATTTTTTAACCAGAGCAGAAGCTGATCAGGCCCCAAGCCTTCTCTGGTTTCGACAGATTGAATCAAATCCATCAGGTGAAGGATATTAGTCAACCTTCTTTGAGGCAGCGTACGTTCGGCCAGATGTTCAAAAACCTTCTCCTTTTTCAGCAGGGAATTCAACATCGACCAGAACCCCTGATTATGCCATTGCTGTGAATAGGAGTGAAACCTGTTGATATATTGGTCAAAACGAGAGTCATCGTGAAACAGCCGGTAAAGTTGCCGACCTCTGAAGCCGAACCAGTCCAGGGAAAGGACGTTCTTTAAACGCTGCACATCGGAGGGAGAGCAGAGGGTCTGCATAAGAAGGATGATCTGAGAGCATTCCATGCTGTCGAATACGCTCAACCGTCCTGTCATAACAGCCGGGATACCGGCCTGTGCGAAACCGCTGCGATACTTCTGCGCCTGTTTGTTATCTCTGACCAACACGCAGATATCCTTTGCCAAAAGAGATCGTTTACCCACATCTTTACAGAGCACAGGAGACTTTTTGGTGGATAGAAGAGCAGAGATCTCGCGGATGATAGCGCCAAGTATCTCATCGGTGGCTTTTCCCGAACTCCACCTGGGATTTTTCCCCTCATTAGGTTCAAGCTGACAGAAAACTACAGTCGACAACCGGTTCAACTCCCTGTCTTCAAGATGAAATCGATCCCTAGCCCCATCTACCCGATGATATGTCAGTTCATCAAAGAGAAAGGGTTTGGGATGTGATGAGAACAGCGTATTGACTGCTTCAACCAGACCGGGATGCGAACGATAATTCTTGTCCAGTGTCAGCCGGAAATCGGCCGCCTCTCTGGCTTTAAAATACGAAAAAATATCGGCCCCACGGAAGGTGTAGATGGCCTGTTTCGGATCACCGATCAAATAAAGATAGTGGTTTTGGGGGCTAAAGATGGTTGAGAGAATGTGATACTGGGTCAGATCTGTATCCTGAAATTCATCAATCAAACCGACCAGATACCGCTTTGCCAGAATTTCAGCAAACTGATCCCCGTTCTCTCCTTTAAGTGCATCGGCCAATCTGAGAATGAGATCATTAAACGATATCGTTCCCTTGTTTCTCAATCTCCTATTGACCTCTACCTGCAGCAGAGTAAACAGTTTGGCTCTGAATGCCAGGACTAGACCGCCAATTGCCCTGTTCAAAGTGGTGATCTCTTTTTCGGGCAGGGGCCAGTCGGCTAGAAAATCGAGCTTCTTTTTTTCTCCCCGCAGCCGTCTGCCATCCAATTGAGAGGCAAGATTCAATCGATTAAGACTCTTCAGTCCCTCAGGCGGTTTTTCTACCTTTGCTGAAAAATAATTTTCTAGATCCGACCACCAGCTCTCAAAATTTCCGACAAAAACCGGCCTGAACCTGTTTTCTTCAAAAGCGCGGATAAAATGACCGTGCAGGTCATCGCGATGAGCCGGGAACCAACGGGCCATGTCATCATAAGCCCTGTCGAAATCGGCTGCCGCTTCATGAATAGAAGGGGTTACCGGCTCTACCCGTACTACACCGAGCGAGCTGTTGTTCACACTTGACAACAGAGCCTCAGGTGTATCATAGCGACTGGTCAGCAAGGCGCAATGGCGAGGATGGCGCTGATATAACTGTTTGCGCCAGAAATCATAGACAACCTCAAGTCGGGTTGTGCTGACATCGGGAACCAGTTCCACATCGAACAGCTGTCCCGATTCCAGGGAATGCTCCTGCAGCATTCTCTGGCAAAATCCATGAATAGTGTAGATGGCCGCCGAGTCGATGTCGAGAAGCGCCAGATCGATCAACCGAACAAAGAGATCTTTTTTATCGGAATTCGCTTCAACCCAGCGGCCAAGGGTATCATCATCCGGTGGCTGGACTCTTTCCAGCAGGATATCCCGTGCCTCTCGAATACGGGAACGGATACGCTCTTTCAGTTCTTCAGTTGCGGCTTTGGTGTATGTGACGATCAGAATACGATCAATGGGAATCTGCTGCTCGGTGATGAAGCGCAGAACCAGCATGGAGATGGCGTAGGTCTTTCCCGTACCGGCGCTGGCCTCAACGAGATTTATACCTCTTTGCAGCTCTGCTGCTGCCGAATCAAAAATCCGCATGGATGGTGGCATTCATTTCCCGCAGCACCGGATTGTCCCAGGTGATCAGCCCGCCGACGGGATTGGCTGTCATCCATACAATAGTCATTTATGGAAATACCTGTTCACTGCGTCATAATCGAACGCTTAATATTGTAGTTGGAATCATCAGCCGGCACGGAGGATAACAACAAAACAAAGTACTGATAGAATATAACGTATTCTTTTCATGATGTTATTTTATATTGAACGTTCTTCACTTCACCGCTGATGAGTGACAGGGTTTCTTCTTGTTGTTTCAACTACCTCCTGAATCCGTGAGCATTCGATAGTGCTCACGGATTCAGGCTATTGCTGCTCCGGCATATGTAGACCTGCTGCCTGCCGAACAGGATCATACTCTGAATCATCCGCCGGTCGGAGGCTGTCAATCTTCAATGTCTTCAACACAGGATGTCCTTTCTGCAATTTCGATAATTTCTGTTTCATCAAAGTCTTGAACTGTTGCGGCAAAGTTCCTTTGACCGACAGAGCCCAATTCGGCAGCCAGGCAGTTCGTCTAATCACTGTGATAGCACTTGGCGGCACAAATTTCTGAACGCGCCCCAATGCCGACTCCCTGATGAATCCAGCATCGGCATCTCCTGAATACACAGAGAAAATAACGTTTTCCTGCTTGTTCTCAGCAGCTTCGATCAGCTCAAGGTCCTTCTCAGCATCAATACCCACCTTCATGAGTGTCAGTTTCTGTGAGAGGAATCCGCCCGCTGAGGTTGGACCAACAAAGGAAACTCTCTTACCCATTAATTCGTCTAACGAACCGATCTGACTGTCGGCACGAACGATGATAATACCGCGGAACTTATCACCGGATCCCCCTTTTACAGCCATAGCAATGACCTGGTGTTCTTTTGACGCCAGTGTATAGATATACGGATTCTGATATCCGATCTCGATGGTGCCGCTCTGTAATCCTTTCAAATACTGATCAAAATTGCTCGTCAGATATGGTTCTACCTTCGTCGATCCAGATAAATGGCTGGCCAGGGGTGAAATCCGCTTAAGAATCTCCTCGGATGAGTATCTTGGGAGTATCGATAATTGATACGTTTCCGCCAGAACCAGTGATGCCCAGAAGAACAATAGAGCAAATGTCATTACCGGAAATACACACTTCATCACAAATCCCACCCATCCATCAGCTCTCAGGTACTCTATCCCTGCAATCTCTTCAAAGCACCGCGGATGGAAATGCGCATTCGGTCAAGTGAACGGCCAAGGTCGCGAACCTCCCTCGGACCTTTCGGAAGGATCTGTTCATCAATTTCACCCAGACTGATCCTGTCCGCCATCTCTGTCAGATCCAGAAGAGGTTTTGAAATATTTCGGGCCAGAATGGAAAGAATGATCATGCCAACAACAAATAGAATGGAAATCACCACCAACAGGGGGATAATAGTTTTCTTGACCGCCGCCTGAATATCGGCAGTGTACAGGCCGACATGCACTTCTCCACCCACTTCACCTAGGGAGATAGCCACATCGTAAACCGGTTGGCCGCCGATGGTGAATTCGGCACTTTTTTCTCTTTCACTGGGACGAAGATTATTTTTGCTGGCCAATTCCTGGGGAAAACCATCTCTGCTTACCATGTCCATAAATGTTGGCTGAAAAAGAGATGGTTTTGAAAAAACACCTGCAATGACAATATTGCGTTTATTAATAACTGAAGTGTAAGCAACACCTGGCAACTGTGCCACACGTTCAGCCTCCTGGTTCACCCTCAGATAGTTTCGGATAAGCAGCGGCTGCTCAACAGCCCCGGAAAACGATTTTGAAATGGCTGCGGTCCTAAGGTCAATCTGTTCTTTGATCAGTTTAGGAATATAGCGGTTATTAAAAACAACCAGAATCGCCGTCATTAAAAGAAAGCTCAACAAAAAAGTTGCACTGAGAATGGTCTGGAGAGGCACTCCTTTTCCTGAGCTTTTCACTTGGAGGGATGGCTGAGATTGAGTTGAACTTGCAAAATCACTCACCGAAGCCTCCTGTTCACCAGATGATTCCTCTTCTGTATCAAAATCGAGCTGATCATCGAAATCGGACCACTCGTCAACACCACTGTCAGGCTGCTTGCTCTCTTCGCTTAAAAGCGAATCAACAAAATCGAAATCATCTACTGATTCCTCCGCCAACGCTTGTTCCAACGCTGGTTCAGTCTTTGTAACAATGATAAAATGAGAGCACTTTTTGCATTGAAACCGGCTGGTTGTGGCCTGCAGATGGTCCTCGTTAATGATATATTGCTGGTTACATTGTTCGCAGGAAACTCTCATACTGTTGTCTCCATGGTTCCTTATTCGACTCGTTCCAGAAAACGACTCAGCAATTCTGTTTTACTCTATTGTGGATAATCCTTCTTAACCGCTTGGTTAAAGCATCCATAGAGAAGGTCTTATCAAAGTTGATTCTATTAATCAATGAATATTATAAGCATATTCACACGATGAAAAATGAATCGTCATTCATTTTATTGGGCATACAGCTTTTACTTTAAGAAAGAAATGGTTTTCCTTCATCCGGCTTGTAAGCAAAGGAAAAAACAGCGGCAAGGACTGTTTCCGCATAGTACTGAAACTCTTTATTTATCACATGTTTGGCGCTCAAACCGTCAAAAAGAACTGCCCATTCCGGCTCACGCAGCGACGCCCCTGAACCGGCTTCTCCCACAAGTTCCTCAAATGAATTACGAACTTTTTTCAAGGCTTCATCCGGTGATCTGCCTTTCGTTCTTTTTTGAATGAAGCTCCATCCCAGCTCGATAAACAGCTCAATCGGTCTATGCCATCCTCGGCGATACAGCTCCAAGATCTCGACCAGTGAAACCGGCAACTTTTTTCTGTCAGAAAAACTAACCCAACGGTCTCTGGTAATGATATGTACAATCCCCGGTTCCTGCAGAATCTCTGATCTCAGAAGAAAGCACAAATAACCACGAAGGATGTCACCAGCCTTACACAGTCCGTATCTGTAAACAACCATACCATTTTCATATTGATCTGTGAGGCTACCGATAATCCGCCATGCTCCGCATGTCAAATCCACTCTCAGATCGGGTTGCCGATCTCCGGCAGTTACTGAGCGGATAAGTTCCACAAATGGTGTCAGTTTGGCTGTCTTTTCTGAAAAAGCGAGACGACCAGGTGACCCTAGAGGCCAGCTTCCATTAATCTGTAACCTGGACAGGCTCTCTTCCTCCCTGCGACCGGACAACAGATCACTGATTATCTCCTGCTCGACTAGATAATTGTCAAGTCCAACCGGTTTATACGATTCCAGCTCTTTCACTTCTTCGAACTCTTTCTCCAAACGAATATTGAGCCGTTCCCGGACAAACCATTTCTGCGGGTTGCTGAAATAGGAGAACAGTGAGGTGATTTGAACCGTTTGATCCGGCTCATCAATAAGTTCACCGGTCCACCATGGTACGCCATCTTGTTTGGAACGGCTCAACTTTTCAGCGACACGGCAATACAGTTCACTGTAGCTGACCAATTCGTTCTTTCCGGTAAAATAGCCTGGATGAAACGGCTGCAAGGGATGTTTTTTGGTCAGGTTGTCTAGACCATAATTGTATTTCAGCAGTTCCAGGAGTTCGGTAATAACGACCGACGGTGGTATGGGCTCGTTCGTTTTTTCCGACTGACCGGTATAGCTAAGGTACAGCCGCCGTCTGGCAGCCAGGATGGCTTCTAAAAACTGATATCTGTCATCACTCCTTTTCGAACGATCTCCTGGCCTATGGGATTCACCCATCAGGTCGAATGTGGTGTAAAAATCCTGCGCTGGAAACACACCGTTGTCCAGACCGATCAGACAGATGCACTTAAATGGGATTGAACGCATGGGCAACATGGAACAGAAGGTGATACCGCCGTCCAGGAACCCCCCGCTAGATTGGGCTCCCGCAGCCGTTGACTTCAGCCATTGCTTGACAACAGCCAACTCCAATGGTTCCTGGTGGAATAAAGAATAGTTGCCTTCAAGTTCATTAATCACACCGCTGAGTTCAACGAATTCAGGATCGTCCAGGGGAGAAAACAAGCTCTCTGCATACATCCGTAGTAACCGGGACCAATTTGCCAATGGACGCGGTGTGGAAAAATCGATTCGTGCCTGATCGATCAGATCGATAAATTGGCACAGGCCGCCTAAAGGTAACGCACCCCTTCCTTCAATATCATGATACGCCAATACCCCGTCCACCAGTTCGTCGGTATCGATGGCATACCCCATAAGCAGCCTGTCCAGCCCGCTGCGCCAGCTGGTCTCGACAAAAGGCGGTAGATCCATCTCACCTCGTTGTTCACCGGAGAGTCCCCACCTGATACCGACATCGACAACCCAATGGCGCAACAGATCGAAATCAACGGGAGTCAGATCGAACCTGGGATAGACGGATGGTTGGAACAGCAGATCAAGCAGCTCACTCCAACCGAAATGACCGTCCATCTTTTCCAGAAAATCTAAAAAGACGCCCATGAACGGATTACGGATTTCCATGGTCCGGTCACCGACCGAATGGGGCAGCTCTTCAAATATCGACGGAATCAATGGAGAATATTCGCTGATATTCGGTGCCATGACAACAATATCCCGCGGCTCCAGTTCATAATCTGTGTGCAGCCAATCAAGAATATGGTCTTTTAGGATCATCATCTCCCTTACTTTTGAGTGAGCGGAAATGATCAAGAGAGAGTCGTCTTTTACCACTACTTCTCCCGTTTCTTTAACCGGTTGAATCTGTCCGGCAAGCAGGTCGGTTTGGATACGATGGAGAAGCAGCGGTTTCAAGCCATTTAGAGGAACTTCAAATGATTTGAACTCTAACTCAAAATCGATCTGCTCAAGCAGCATCCTCTGGAATTCACTTCCCTGGCGGCCAAGGGTTTCCAGAAGCGGATGTGCCGGTTCACCCAACGTTTTCGCCTGTTCACTTTTTTCCAACGCCCTGATTTGCCGGCCAATCCGGTGGCGCCGGGTGTCCAGGTCGCCCCAGTAGAGTTCGCAGGGAGACAGAAGGTAGAGATGAACCTGGGTGTGAATAGCGAGTCCACTGAGCGCTTCTAAAAAGAGGGGGGGCATTGAATGGAGACCGAAAACCGAAACCCGTCCAGGCAGTTGCCTCGACAGATCTTTTGTGTTTCTCAGTGTTTTAATGAGCTGCCCTATAAGAACTCCACGGTGGGGAGAATTCACGCTGTCAGCCTGGAGCTTTTGCCAGATGGCTATCTGCCATTTCTCGGAAGAATGCTTCGAAACAGGTTCCCCCAGGTCCCAGCTCCGCAGCATATCGGGACGCATCATCTGATACTGGTCGAACACATTGGCGAGTTTACGTGCCAGCTGATATCGCTTCAGCGCTTTATTCTCACCCTGAAGATATTTCTGCAACGGATCATAGACCGGATGATCAAGCTGCCTCAGCAGTTTTTCCAACCGCCAGGTCAACACCTCGCGATCAAAAAAATCTGGAGCAATCCCGATCCCCAACCGCTCAGCGATCAGGTCTAGAAATCCCAGCGGCAGCAGATAGTTGAAATTACACCAGCAGCCAAACAGTTCAGCCAGATTTTGGGACAACATTCGCTCCATGCCCCGGCTCTGGATAAGAAATATCTCCTGTTCAAAGAACGACACTGAACGATCGGCATCAACTACAGCGGCCAGATGATTGATCAGGTTTTCTGTTCTATTTGAGACATGCAGATAAAACATTGGCTACCAGCATCATTTTTACGAACACCCTGTAAACGGTCCGTAGAAGTCATTCAAGAGAAAAGGATCGCTTTTAATAATGGGAATTATCACCCGCTTACTTGACCCCGGTATGTTCAAAAATTGCGTAGACAAAGCCGGCAATTATTCCTATGGTGAAAAACAGTCGAAGTCGTCTATCCCAGGGCACCTTTTTCCCATCCGCCATATACTGCAGGATTGCCACAATGACAAATGTAATTCCTGCCACATATGGCGCTGTTATCAGAATCTGATACAGAGTTGAGCGGACAGTGACATACAGATCCGGGGATGGCCGAAGGTTGAACAGCAGATAAACAGCTGCGATGATTATCAAGGTTATCCGTTCTTTGGTCTTATTCATATGAAAGCTCTCTCACCTCTCTATTTTCCCGACACCATTATCGACAGCACGATCGGACTGCCCCTGGCATCCTGTTTCGAAACGATTTACTGTCTTTGCCCAATTGATGATCTGTCCGATACTACACTGGAGTCGTCAACTGATCCTTTCATGGATACGGACTTCTGTCAAGTACATATCCCATGCCCCTTGACAGAGGAAGATCGGCAAGGCTTTGTGCATCTGTTGAAAGAGATTCGCACCCATGGGTCCGATTTTATCGACCAGTTGAAAATGATGACTCTCGCCTCTATAACCGACCATGGACGACAGAGGGCAGAATCTTCCGGCGGGATTCTCTCAGCTCTTTTTGCCGGGACCGAATCCGTTAAAAAGCAAGAGGATAAAAAAACAGCTCTTGAACTCTGGCAGGCACGGCTTCTATTGAAACTAGCGGAAATAATCGACAGAGAGGAAAAACAGCTTAGTGAACAGATGAGTTCCATCGATACCATGCAGACGGAAATGTTGTCGAATCTCCAGGGTAAAGGCGATGGTAATAGCAACGATCCATCATTGTCCAAGCTGAAAGCCCAGACGAAACCGCTTTCTTCGATAACAGAGAATCACCGGTTCAGAGCATGGCTGACCCTGTTCAGCCACTGGGCTTCCGACGAGATTCCCGTCTGGATCAGCCACAGGAAATCGGCAGTGGAAGGGCTTTTTGAAACCTATGAAAAAATGAGCAATAGAGGAGTTGAAGAGCTTTTCAGTCTATCCCTGCCGGCACTAGGAACTGATACAGCGGAGAGCGGGATCAAGACGCTGAACGAATTTCGAAAAAGAACTGTCTCTCTGCACGCCCAAATGGACAAGCAACTGAACACTCTACTTGTTAATGGAAATATCAAAAAGCCAGACTGGCCTGACGCCGAGTGGCAACAGGCTATAGACGATTTCTTCCCTCAGCCGGATTATAGCAGGGCCACCCTGACCTTCTATCTTCTCTCCGGTATATCTTTCACTCAACTTATGGGCAGGTCTGAAACAGAGAACACTTCCGCGGGCAACTCGGTTCTCTGTACCATTGAACCGACTATACCCGGGGAATAACCACCCTGTCAGCTTATGAGCTGAATCAGTGCTATTATTGTTATTTACCTTGGGTGAGAGGACACTCTGATTACCTGAATGAATTCGTGATTGCCTACTCGCAACAGGTATATGGATTTATTGTAGTGACCGGACAATGGGCCATCTTGACGACTTTGTCAGCCACACTGCCGAACATCACCTTTTCCAGCCCTTTGTAACCATGGGTTCCCATAACAATCAGATCACCATCTTCCTCCATGGCAAATTCGGTGATCTGGTCGGCAACATCCCCCACAAGAACCTTATTTGTAAAGGAAGCCACACCATGCTCCTGACATAGTGCGTTGTATTCTTCGCAGAAGGATTGCATTTTCTTTTCAGCATTTAGGTGGAGATCCCTCTCCAGATTCGGCATATTCATTTCCGGAACAAAAAAACCGGAATAATCTTCAAAGTTCTGGACAACAAAGACGAATGTGAGGGAAGCCTTGAATGTACCGGCGATATAGATGGCTGATCTGGCAATGAAATCGGCATTTTTGGAAAAATCAACCGGTGTAATCACCTTTCTGATGTTCAGATTCTTTTCCATATCATCCTCCTCAATAAGTTTCAAAGCAATCCACTATGATTTTGGTTACCACAGGGGTTTCTCCACTCTTTGTTTCCACACACGGTGTACGGAAATTCAGAGTTGCTCTTTATTATATTATCCCATACCCAATGGGTTTTTTCAAATCATCCCCAATCCACAATCACGAAAAAAAGTGACGATTGTGCCAGTGGAAACTATTCGCAGAATTCGTTGTCTATGAGGATGGAGTCCTCATATCTGTCGGTATATTCTTTGCGCAGTTTGTCGAGATAGTTGGTGTAGTGGTCCTTGCCGGCCTTGTATGCCCTGTACACGTTATACAGTTTGACCGAACGAAGATGAGCCTGGGGTGACCACTTTGAATTACGGCATATGGAGCCTCTGGTCATCATCAGTA
>CAZUUJ010000002.1:0-1509 GCA_964623625.1 uncultured Desulfocapsaceae bacterium | reverse complement strand
GCCTGGGGTGACCACTTTGAATTACGGCATATGGAGCCTCTGGTCATCATCAGTATAGTCTCTGGATCCATTTTTGACAGAATTCCCAAATGAACAAGAACCTTTTCAGGCAGGAGCTGGACAGCCATGGTAAACCACTGGGCAAGTTTCAAAGGCACCGGAATGAATATGGCGTGGCGACCTCCCAACGCCCGCCTTGACGCAAAAAAGATCATCTCCCAGGTCAGCTGATCAGGTCCACAGGCATGGAGAATATGCGGGCAGTCGTCATTTGTTCGGTTCATGATCCGAGTGGCCCCGATTGCCAGCTCACGGCAAAATATTGGTTGAATAAAGCCACCGTAGATATAAAAAATTATCGGAATCTTGGATATCTGCTCCAGAAGAAGATGGCCTCGTTCCGGCTCGTAAACAATATTAGGCCGGATAATGACACGATCCAGGTCATCCATCGCCAGCAGGGCATCATCAGCCTTCTTTTTCGATGCAGGATAATCAAATTCCTTATGATCCGGCCAGTTTACTCCGGTTGTGGAAATCTGAATTATCCGTATGCCGGCCTTGGAAAAACCGTACTCACCGGGTGTTTTATTGAATCGACGAACCGCTTCAAACAGGGCCAGTGGTGCCCTGAAATTGACGTTTTCAATTGACTGACCACCGAATGCATTAGCAATTCCGGCATTATTGAGGATACCGTCGATGCGGATTGCCTTGAGCCGCTCCAACCAGACTTCCGGGTCGATATCGTTATTGAGATTAATCTCAAGCGGCTCCACATTGGGAAAAGGCAGCTGCTTTTTTGCCTTTTCCAGATTACGAACCCCGCAGACCACCTCAAAACCGGCCAGAGAAAACTCTTCAACCAAGGCCGGGCCGATAAATCCAGTGGCCCCGATAATCAATATCCTTTTCTTCAAATCAACCCTCCTTTTAAAACAGTACCGGGATGATACATGAAGTTTTTTTGTTGTACTGTTCGTATTCCTGACCGAAACGCAGCTTCAACTCTTTCTCCTCAATCAGTTTTATGTATCCGAGCCCCAGTGACATCCCGAATATCATACAGAACAATCCTGTGGAAAGGGAATCAAACCAGGTGCCAAGCGCCAGAAAATAGAGATCCGTTCCCAACTCGATGGGATTTCTCACAAGCTTGTATGGACCTGAGGTTACCAGTTTCTTAGTTGGGGCAATGGGTGCAGGAGTGCCTTTACCATCAAACCATAAAACATATAGCGACCAGAACATCAGGAGCATGGAAATGCACACTGCAATTGTCATCACTGCTAATTCCACAGGTCGGTTCAAACCAAAAGGCACCAATGTACCCAGATATCTCGCTGGGAAAAAAAGAAAAAACGGAGAAATAATAAGAAAAACAATGGTTCCCGGCACCATGGAAAGAAGTCTGTACACTACCGAATAGTCTTTCCCGGTAAATCGCAGCATGATTTCAAACAGTTTATCCATTTGATCCCCAATCATTTATAATCCAGTAAACTCCCT
>CAZUUJ010000001.1:0-143840 GCA_964623625.1 uncultured Desulfocapsaceae bacterium | reverse complement strand
ACTTTCGTACAACGGTTTTCAAGACCGCCGCCTTAAACCACTCGGCCATCCCTCCGCAAGCGTGAGGTTCTTGTACCATTTGAGCGAAATTCTGTCAACAATAGGTATTGTTGTTCACCTAATTGTCCGTCGTTTCTGCCATCAAACCCCTTTGGGATTCATGTTTGTGAAAACGTTTAATCCGGTTTTTTGTCTTTTAATACAATTCCTTCATAGCAATATGATCAACTCAACAAACCCATGAAACTTCTGCTCCATATGTGTTGTGGTCCATGTTCTATCTATCCCCTTAGCAGGTTGATCGATAACCGGATTGACATTACCGGCTTTTTTCATAACCCCAACATCCACCCTTACCGTGAATTTGAGCGGAGAATTGAATCAACGCTTCAGGTTGCCGGTCGTTTTGACGTCCCAGTTGAGGTTGACAGGGAATATGGTTTAACCGATTACCTGCAACGTGTTGTCTTTCACGAACAAAATCGTTGCTCGATCTGCTATGATATGAGGTTGGAACAAACCGCCCGTACAGCCGTAACTTCCGGGTTTGATGGCTTTTCAACCACCCTGCTCTACAGTCGATATCAGGATCACATGGCCCTGAAAAATCAGGCAGAGAAATGGGGAGAGAAATATGGAGTACCTTTTTTTTACGCCGATTTCCGGGAGGGTTGGCAGTACGGTATTGACCAATCCATCGAGTATGGGGTATATCGTCAGCCGTATTGCGGTTGTATCTACAGTGAGCAGGAACGATATGATAACCGTTTCAAAAAGAAACAAAAAAAGCATCTTAACCAAAACTAACTGACCTAATGATTAAAATACTTGTTTTAGCCACAACTAACATAAATAAAGTCCGGGAATTTAAGCAAATTCTTGGTGATTTTGATATTGAGATCCGTTCCCTTGGTGACTTTGGCCCTATCCCGCAGGTGATTGAGGATGGAGATACCTTCGATGATAATGCCTACAAGAAAGCCCTCCACACGGCAAAAGTCCTTGGCCTGCCGGCGATTGCCGACGATTCGGGCCTTGTGGTTGAAGCGCTTGGGGGTGCGCCTGGTATTTATTCGGCACGCTACGCCGGAGAAAACGCAACAGATAATGAAAACTGTGAGAAGTTACTCCAGGAGATGGATGGTGTACATAATCGAAAAGCTTCTTTTACCTGCGTGATTTCGATTGCTGTCCCTTCTGGGCCGGCGCTCACCTACGAAGGAACGTGTGAGGGTGTGATTACAGAGAAACGATATGGTGAAAGCGGTTTTGGCTACGACCCTGTTTTCTATTACAAACCGTTCGGCAAAACATTTGCTCAGTTAAGCTCTTCTGAAAAGAACCAGGTCAGTCATCGTGGAAAGGCGCTTGCCGAAATAAAGGAAGAGGCGGGTATGATAATAAAATGGCTGGAACAACGGCTCTGGGAAGAAAAACGGGAAAAACCGGATCATAGTGAGTTTATGGATAACGACTGGTCTAAGTAAGTCAAGCTAGATAGTTAATCGACCAATATGGTGATCTAGCCGTGCTTCAAATACAGGAAATCAGTAACAGAAACCACATCCTGATTCTCCAGAGTGGTTCAAGAGCAAAAACGCTTTATTCTTGCGTTGCGGTTTTACCACAAGAGGCAAAAACCACCAGCTACGCCAGCCAACAACACTGCTCATTAAAACATACCTGCTTCGCACATTTACTGCCGGGTATGACGGGAATCAAAGTCACGCGTTTTCCGCGTGGTTGTTTACTCAACCCGTAATTCTCGAGTTAACAGATCATTAACAGCAGCGATGCACTCCTTATCCTCGTAAAGCACCTGGTACACCTGTTCAAGGATAGGCATTTCCACATCCATTTTTGCGACCATATCATAAACCGATTTTGTTGTCTTTACCCCTTCGGCAACCATGTTCATCTCTTTGAGTATGATCTGCAGCTTTTTCCCTTGGCCAAGCTTGAGGCCAACCGTCCTGTTCCTGCTCAAATCGCCTGTACAGGTCAGTACCAGGTCCCCCATTCCGCTCAATCCGTAAAAAGTCACTTCCTTACCTCCAAGATGAACACCGAGCCGCCTTATTTCTGCTAAACCCCTAGTGATGAGAGCTGCTCTGGTATTGAGTCCATAGCCAAGTCCATCGCAGATTCCGGCTCCAATGGCCACGATATTTTTTAAAGCCGCACTCACCTCAAGGCCGATCAAGTCCTGGGCGGCGTACACCCGAAAAACATCGGTAAAAAACAGCTCCTGGAGCTGCTTGGCTATATCCAGATCCTCGCAGCCTATGGTGACCGCTGTTGGAACACCATCTGCTACCTCTCGAGCAAACGACGGTCCGGATAAAACAGCAAGATTGATATTCTTTTTACCCGATCCCTCCAACTCCTGCTTCATGATCTGTGACATGGTCATACAAGTATCGTTCTCAATCCCTTTCACTGCAGAGACAATTTTTGTTCCATCTGAAAGCAGTGGTACAATCTTTTGGAAAACCGCCCGGAACCCATGGGACGGTACAACCATGCAGATAGTGGAAATTTGACCGATGATCTCAGCAAAATCCTTTTGGGGGTAGACATGGTCGTTGAAGAGGTAACCGGGTAGATATTTCCTGTTCTCCCGGTCACGTTCCAGGTTGTCTATATGTTCCGCATCGATGTCCCATATATAGGTGGTTATTCCTTTGGAGGAAAGAACCGAACCAATTGCGGTTCCCCAAGAACCGGCGCCAATGACAAAAACACCTTGCTGGTCTACTTTCATGCGTTGTCGTCCTCTTTATTTGAATCGTCTGGGTGCAGCAAATCCATGGCCACGACTTTTTCACCCTTTCCAAGATTGATCAGTTTAACACCTTGTGTAGTGCGGCCAATCACCCGTACCTTTTTCAGGTCGATTCTAATCATTTTTCCCGAATTTGCTATGAGCATCACCTCGTCTTCATCGGAGACCTGCATGGCGCCAATGACTTCTCCATTTCGCTTGCTTTTTTTGATGGCAATAATGCCTTTGCCGCCACGGCGTTGTAATCGATACTCATCCACCGATGACCGTTTGCCGAAACCGTTTTCAGTAACAGTCAAAATTGAGGCGTCTTTTGAAATTACGATCGCACCGATAACCTGGTCGTCTTTGTTCAACCTGATGCCTATCACACCTGAGGCGATACGGCCCATGGTTCGGATATCCGACTCATGGAAATGGATTGATATACCGTTTTGGGAGATAAGAAACACCGAATCGTCCCCGCCTAAAAGATAGGCACCGATGATTTCATCACCCTCTCTGATGGTCAGCGCTATTTTTCCTTTTCTTAGTGGCCTGTTGAACTCCTGCAGGCTGGTCTTCTTAATTCGCCCGAATTTGGTGACCATGAGGACAGTCTTGGAACTTGACTCATCGGAAAAATCGGAAACAGGAAGGATAGCAGCAACCTTTTCATCTTCATCCAGATGCAACAGGTTGACAATTGCTTTTCCACGGGCTGTACGGCCGACCATAGGTAATTGATAGACTTTACGCCAGAATACCTTGCCCTGGTTTGTGAAAAACAGAAACGTATCGTGAGTAGAGGCGACATAAAGATTGGAGACAAAATCTTCCTCAACATGGCTGACAACCCCCTTGACCCCCTTCCCTCCTCGCTGCTGGGATCGATACAAACTGACCGGATTTCTCTTGATATATCCGGCATGGGTTACGGTGACCGCCATTTCTTCGGGAGTGATCATATCTTCTGGCAGAATTTCATCAACGGCATCGATTATCTCTGTTCGTCTTTGGTCGCCGTATTTCTCCTTAATCTGTTCAAACTCGTCCTTAACAACCTGCATGACCAGACTTTCATCGGCAAGAATACCCTTTAACCGTTTGATCTCCAGAAGGATCTTCTCATAATCCTCGATGATCTTTTCCCTCTCTAGCCCGGTAAGCCGTTGCAACCGCATGTCAAGAATGGTCTGGGCCTGCTTTTGGGAAAGATCGAAGCGTTTGATCAATTCAGCCCTGGCGATAGTCGGGTTTTGGGATTCTCGTATGAGCTGGACAACCTCATCAATATTGAGTATGGCGACCTTCAGTCCTTCCAGGATGTGGGCCTTTTCTTCAGCCTTATTCAATTCAAAAGCTGTACGTCGATAAACAACGACTTTTCGGTGTAGAATGAAGTGTTCGAGGATTTCTTTGATATTGAGAACTTCAGGCTTGTTGTTGACTATAGCCAAAAAGATAATACCAAAGGATTTTTGCATCGGTGTCATCTTAAACAACTGGTTTGAGACCACCTCGGCAATTTCATCTTTTTTCAGCTCTATGACGACCCTCAAACCGTGCCTGTCGGATTCGTCCCGCACTTCAGAGATGGAGGTGATTTTCTTATCCTTAACCAACAGGGCAATCTTTTCTACTAACTGTGCTTTGTTTTGCTGGTAAGGGATTTCGGTTATGATGATCGCTTCCCGCTTACCTCCGGCTATTTTTTCAATATGGGTTTTCGACCGTATAACAACAACCCCTCTTCCTGTTTCATAGGCCTCACGAATACCGGCCCGTCCATTTATCTGTCCTCCGGTTGGAAAGTCGGGCCCGGTAATAATGGAAATAAGCTGGTGAACCGTTAAATTTGGATCGTCTATGAGACCAATCAACCCGTTAATGACCTCGGTCAAGTTGTGTGGAGGAATATTGGTTGCCATACCAACTGCAATACCGGAAGAACCATTAACAAGAAGGTTCGGTATTTTTGCTGGCATGACAGCCGGTTCCTGTAAGGAGTTGTCGTAGTTGGGAACAAAATCAACGGTATCTTTTTCAAGATCATCGACGATTTCCCGATCAATTGGGGTCATTCTGGCTTCGGTGTATCGCATGGCTGCGGGAGAATCACCGTCCATCGAACCGAAGTTGCCCTGGCCGTCAACCAATGGGTATCTCAGGGAGAAATTCTGAGCCATACGTACAATGGTGTCGTATGCCGCACTATCACCGTGGGGATGAAACTTACCGATCACATCACCGACAATCCGGGCGGATTTGACATAAGGACGGTTATGAAAAACACCGAGTTCCCGCATGGCATAAAGAGCTCGCCGATGTACCGGTTTGAGACCATCGCGGACATCGGGCAAGGCCCGACCAATTATGACGCTCATGGCATAGTCGATATACGACCGCTTCAGCTCTTTTTCTATTGAAATACGCTGATAACTTATTTGTTCTCTTGTTTCTTCACTCATAAACTGCTTTCGGTAGATTAATTATTGACAACCGTTAAATGTCGAGTTCGGTTACTTCCAGAGCGTGGTTTTGGATGAACTCTCTTCTTGGTTCAACTTTATCACCCATCAGGGTTGTGAACATATCATCCGCTTTTTCCGCACTTTCGATGGACACCTGGACAAGTGCTCTGTTTTCGGGGTTCATTGTGGTATTCCAGAGTTGGTCGGGGTTCATTTCTCCAAGCCCTTTATATCGTTGAAGGTGGCTTCCTTTAAAAGTCTGTTTTTTAACGAGGGTCACCATATCATCCCAGCGTTCGCAATCGACTCGCTTTTCTTTTTCTTCCTTTCCTACGGTTGATGATATTGTGAAGTTTGCATACAACAGGTCTTCTATATAAGGAAAAAGAGCAAGGGCTGTTCGATACTCTTTAATAAGAGGAATGCTTGGTCCAAGTGTGAGCATGACCTGCACTTTTCCCTTGATGGCAACATCAACCTCATAACAATCGGGACGCCACCGACAGGATCGGATATGACCGATGACCAGTTTTTCCTTAGGAAGCCGTTTGACTAAATTCTGAACAAAACTTTCATCGGTAAATTGATCTGCTGACTTGATGTTGTTATCGAGAAGAAAAAGCACCATTTCTTCCCAGATATTCATTCTGCTGAGAAAAACAAGGATCTGTTTAAAGATAGACAGTTGTTTGAGTTTTACGGCAAACTGTTCTCCACTCAGCTCCACATCTTGCTCGCCGCGGACAATAAGTCTTGTTTTTTGGGATGCCTCTGCAAAGAGGTGTTCATCAAGATTATCTTCGTTCAGAAAATACTTTTCCTTCTTACCTCTACCAAGTCGGTACAGGGGGGGTTGGCCGATATAAACATAGCCGCCTTGAACTAGTGGTAGCATCTGCCTGTAGAAAAAAGTCAGCAGCAGGGTGCGGATATGAGCGCCATCAACATCGGCGTCTGTCATAATAATGACTTTGTGGTATCGGAGCTTTTCAAGATCAAACTCATCCTTTCCGATTCCGCAACCAAGAGCCCCTATTAACTGTTTTATCTCTTCACTTCCCAGGATCTTATCAAACCGGGCTTTCTCAACATTCATTATTTTTCCCCGCAAAGGGAGAATGGCCTGGATTGAACGATCCCGGCCCTGTTTGGCTGAACCGCCAGCTGAGTCACCCTCTACAATGAAGATTTCTCTTTTTGATGGATCCTTCTCCTGACATTCGGCTAGTTTTCCCGCCATGAGCAGACTTGTGGATCCTTTTTTCCTCGACAGATCCCTTGCTCTTCGGGCCGCCTCTCGGGCCCGGGCTGCCTCGACAACTTTAATCAGGATTTTTTTGGCTATCTGGGGGTTCTGCTCAAGAAAAATAGTTAGTTGATTGGCGCAGATCGATTCAACGATCGATTTAACTTCAGAATTCCCAAGTTTTGATTTTGTCTGTCCTTCAAACTGAGGGTTGGGCACATGGACGGAAATAACACAGGTCAAGCCTTCTCTAACATCATCACCACCCATTTTTTCCTTCAATTTTTTGGGAATGATATCATCGCTGGCATAGCGGTTGATACACTTGGTTAAAGCTGATCTGAATCCGGCCACATGTGTGCCGCCTTCCCGGGTGTTGATATTATTAACAAAAGAGAAAAGCCGTTCCGCATAACCATCGAAGTATTGGAAAGAAACTTCAACCTCGACCTTATCCTTCGAACCGCTTAGAAAGATCGGTTCAACATGAACAGATGTTCTTTTTCTGTTGAGGTACTCAACATATGATCTAATGCCGCCTTTGGCACGAAACTTATCTTTGGCGCCGCTCCGTTCATCTTTAAGAAAAATCCGAACATTTTTATTAAGAAAGGCGAGTTCCCGTAATCTGTTTTTAATGGTTTCGTAATTATATGCCGTTATTTCGGTGAATATGTCTGGGTCGGCCAGAAAGGATATTTTTGTTCCTGACTTTTCACTTTTTCCGACCACTTCAAGTTCGCCTTGTTGTTCACCATATTTATATGATTGCCTATATATTTTTCCATCCCGTTTGATTTCTGCTTCAGCCCAGACCGAAAGAGCGTTTACCACAGAAACACCAACTCCATGTAAACCGCCCGACACTTTATAGGTGCTGTGGTCGAATTTCCCTCCAGCGTGAAGGGTCGTCATAACAAGTTCCAGCGCGGAGATATTTTCTTCCGAATGAATATCTACAGGAATACCGCGACCATCATCTTCTACCGAAACCGAGTTGTCCTCATGAACCGTAACATGGATATTATCACAGTGGCCGGCCAGTGCTTCATCGATACTGTTATCAACGACTTCCCATATAAGATGGTGTAGTCCTTCAACCGCCGTGTTGCCGATGTACATAGCCGGTCTTTTTCGAACCGCCTCTAAACCATCAAGTACTTTGATCTGATCGGCACCGTAATTGTTTGTTTCTTCGCTCACTTTTTTCCTTTTATTACTCGTTTTTAAACAAGCTTCCTTTTACTTATTTTTTTGGCTACAACTGCATCGGCATAATAATCGAGACAAATCCTGGATCATCCGGAGATTGTATAAGACAGGGACTTTCATTTGAGTTGATATAGGCATTGAGTTTCTCACAATCCATAACCTGAAGTGTTTCGATAAAATACCGACAATTGAAACCTAAACTGAGCGGTTCGCCATTATACGACACACCCTGTTCATCTTTAGCATTTCCAATGTCGGCATTCTGTGAAGAGAGGACCATCATATTATTTTCAATACGTAAATGAATCGTATGAAAAAGATCTTCAGTGAAAAGGTTTATCCTTTTTAATGATTCAAGAAATGGAACTCTGTCAATCTCAATAGGATTTTCAAATTTGACTGCATCAACGATGGCATTGTATTTAGGAAATTCTCCCTGTCTCAGACGAATCACCATTACCTCATCCTTGTCTGTGACAACCATCTGCTTTTCTTCAAAACTTATTTGAATGGTATCTTTTCTCTCACAAAATTTTCTCAGTTCCTGAACACCTTTTTTCGGTACTAATGTTACTTCATTGAGATTGAGCTGATCGGTATCAAAAGCAACATCTTTCTCCATGATTGACAATCTGTGGCCATCTGAAGAAATCATTCGAATATAATGGGTGGCATCCTTTACCTCTTTTTCAAAGAGAACTGATGTTAACGAATAAATGTTCTCCTGATCACCCGCAACAGAGTGAATGGTTTTATCGATCAGTTCCAGAACATTGAAGCTCTCAAGTTCTACAAGTTTATCCTCGTCAAAAACAGGAAATTCAGGGAAATCGCTACTGGTCATACCGGCTAAATTATAGGTACTTTTTCCGGAAACAATTTCCACCCAGTTATTTTCTTTTTCCCTTAACTTGATAGAATTCGAACCCGATTCTCTAACTATTTCAAATAGCTTTTTAGAGGGAAGGGTGATCGATCCCTGCTCATGCACTTGGGCTTCAACCGTCAGTCGTATTCCAACCTCAAGATCTGTTCCGGTAAGAATCAAAGAGTTATTTGTCGATTCAATAAGGATATTTGACAGGATGGCAATAGTTCCTCGTTTGTTTGTCACATTCTGTAAACTACCCAGTCCATCCAATATATCTGACTTCAATAGTGTGCAATTGAGTCCCATGTTTTTTTCCTTAGCTGTTCTTTATAAATATGTTTTTATTATTTTTATTAAGACTGTCTAAATGTGTATAGTGAAATTAACTCGCTGGAAATATAAAACTTTTTCCAAAGAACATGGTGTTGAACAGAATCGTTTTTCTGGGTAAAAACAGTTTTCAACACTGTTTCGAACAGGGTTTTAAAAAACAGATAACATTTGCTGCTGAAAAGTTGTTGAAAAGGTTTTTAAAGAGGGAAACGATTTAAATTTTTTTCGGAAAAACAAAGGTATAACTAATGCAAAGCAAGTCTCAAGTGTAGTAAAAATATTGAAAAAATTCAACAGAATAATAAGGTTGGTTATAGCTTCTTCTGGATCGGTTTTTCTAACAATTTTCCCTTTATTTTCAACATGTTTGATCGACCAAAAAAATGGATAAATCAAGTTTTTTGGAAAGAGCTGGATAAAGCAGAAAAATCTGTTGAGGAATCACCTGATTGTCAGAAATTGAAACCTGATAATCAAACAAGTTTATAAAAAAGTAAAGAGTTGGGTTTTTCTATCGATAATAAGAAGCTGGACACCACCCCAACACAAAAGCCATTTCCACATACTGTAATTAAAAACCTCTTAATATATGTAAAAAATATGGCAGTTCAATTTAAAGAAATGATACAGAGTTATATTGAAGAAGGGTTGAAGAACAAACTCTTTTCAGGTGCGGCTGTTGGAGTTTGCTCTTTGGATCATTCCGGAAAATCCGAACAAACAGTTCTGTATGGTGGCTATACAGAGCCGATTGAAAAAAAATATTATGTTCATGAAAAAACACTCTTTGATTTAGCTTCGCTGACAAAACCGATAGTAACAGCAACATCCATTTTACATCTTCTCCAGACGAAAGTGGTTGAATGGCAGGAAAGACTCGGTTCACTGTTATCGGTTCCTATTAATAAAGAGCAGGAAAAGATTACGCTTTCACATCTGTTATCTCACTGTTCAGGGCTGCCAGCCCACAGGGCCTATAATGAACTGTTAGAAGCCGACAACCATAAACTGATGAAAGAAGCGGTTCTAAATCATATCTTACAGGAAAAACCACATGGTCTTCCTGGATCGATCACCGAATATAGTGATCTGGGTTATATTCTTTTAGGATGTATCGTTGAGAATAAAACAGGAATGAATCTTGATGTTTTCTGGCAAAACCGGATAGCTGAATCGTTTGGTATAAAAAGGGGACTTCTTTATACTAAAAATGTAGACAGGGGCCCGGATAAGTGTGTCGCCACAGCCTGGCATCCTCGATCAAACAAACCGGTCTGCGGTATAGTGAATGATGATAACTGCCGTGTGATGGGAGGGGTGGCTGGTCATGCAGGACTGTTTGGCAACATGGAAAGAGTTCTTCTTTTTTGTGAAAAAATAATGAAGCTTTTTCTCGGGAAGGAAGAGATAGATGTTTTTTCAAATTCACTTCTGAGAAAAGCACTGACAAAAGGGAACTCCACCTGGACCAGCGGTTTTGACACACCATCTGTAAACGGTCCGGTAACCGGTAATGCTTTTTCAGATAAAAGCTTCGGTCATCTGGGATATACAGGGACATCCCTGTGGATGGATATGGAAAATGGGGTTTCAGTGGTTATTTTAACCAATAGAATTCTGTTTGAAACCCCGAAAGAGAAAATAAACGATTTCAGACGGATTGTTCACCAAACCGTTTTGGGTAAATTGGAATCTGATTATCATCGAAATCCAACAAATGGTCGGGGTGAGTCTGCTGCTTAACGGCGTATTTTAACAATCACGTATTTCTTAGAGGATTTTGTAACAAGAAGGTTGTTTACTAATAGATTAAGCTTTCATAAACTATTATGAGCGACTCTTGACCGGAGGTTAGTCCATCAAAACGCAGACTCCTCTCAATAAGCAGAAGCTTAGTGGTCATCAGAAACAAAAAAGGTCTTCCAACCGAAGTTGAAAGACCTTTTTTGTTTTCAGCTAAGAAATAATACCCTACCACCAGCAGATTGTCTGGTCGGCATCGAATACCTTATCAACTAAAGCACCATAATCCGGAGAATCAACACCTAAATCAAAACTGTCTTCTTCTCGATCTCTGGTAACTATTTCAACAAGCTTTTTAACAGCTTCATCCGGTTCCGATCGGTATACATTTAAAATCTTCATCAGTTTATCTCCTGGAAGGTTATTTTAATCCGTAGGGAATGATATTGGTCATATCGCGCAGTTTCTCGCCTAACTCTTCAAGAGTTATCGGTTCCAGACCGTTTTTATCCACATTTACCTGCTCGGTAGAGAAAATCTCACCTTCCATATCCCGCAGCATCTCTATGGATTCGACATTGTTTTCATCAAGTTTATCGATTTCCACATCCATTACAACACCGTAAGAATACATATTTTCAACGGCAAGTCCAAGAGCGGAGCGCATACCGTCAACAGCATAATCCTTGTTTCGGTACATGAAACAGACTTTTTTATATTCCATGGTATGGTTCCTCCTTATAAACTGATATAGCAGTCATAATCTTCAATGATAATTCCGTGTTGCGCCTGGGTTGCCATGTTTTTTGCTTCAAGACCTGCCGGAACATCTTCAACACCAAAACCCATTTTTTTGTAGCTGTCGGCACAGATTGATACATCGTCAGCCAGGGAGCACAGTTCGGGAAATTCAGGAAGTTTGGCGTTTCGCGTTCCTTCCCACGTAAAAAAAACTTTTACCTTTGAACCTTTTGCTTTAGCAGCTTTGGTAATCCCCATAACATGGTTCCAGTTGTTGGGATTTGTAACAAAAATACCAAGACTTTTTGCCATCTTTTCCTCCATTTATAATAAGAACATTGCTTTCAAAGTGCGAGGCGGGAGAAGAAATGTAAAAAAGGGGAGGATATTCGAAAACACCTCCCCAGACACTTTGAATGTAAATGAAAAACCGGTTTAGCCTTTTTGAATAAAAAAGCTAAAATAACCGGACTCTTCTTTTTCCCCAAGATACTCATGGCCGGAACGGGAGCACCATCCCGGAATATCGTTACGGGAACCGGGATCCGTTCCGTCCACCTGGAGAATATCCCCTGAGTTGAGTTTGTTCATCTCTTTTTTGGTGCGAAGCAGAGGCATAGGACAACTTAATCCTTTTGCATCAAGAACGGTTGTGGGCGTAACGCTGTCATCTACTTGTTTGAAATCACTCATAAGTTCCTCCTCAATAGTTTCACTGAAATGTAGCTCTGCCTCCTCTCAGGGCGCAGTCACTAACACGCATAAATTGTTCTGAATTAACAAGAAATCTATACTTTAGGCCAGGAAAACTGTCAAGCCCAAAATGGCTCCGGACGCTGTGCTTACCCATGCTAATCGATTCAAAAGGTACTGGAAAAACATGGAAAAAACCAAAACCACCACTACGTTGTAGTGTTCCTGGTGCTTGACAAACACACCTTAGATAAGGTAATGAAATGGGGATTAAGTGAGATCAACATTTTTTTATATCTTAAAGGAGGAGTTATGAGCGAAGATAATGTGTTGGTGTCGAAAGCGAAGGGTCTCTACAAAGTTCTCTGTGAGGACGAGTGGAATCCTACAGTCACCGGAGTGGTTGTCGCCTTTCTTTCTGTTTTAATTATGGCCTGGTGGAGACCGTGGGGAGCTGTCGGGGCCGTCAGAAACTGGGGTGACTGGATCATGTACGGGATGGCCACTCTGTTCAATACAGACGCTGGTATTTTCGGATATTACGATGAGGCTCCCAGGGGAATATTGTTGGCTTCCGGTTCGGTTATCGGGGTCGGTTTTGTCTTAGGGGCCTTTATATCAGCCTGTCTTGGAAATAATTTCGCTTTTAGGGTACCGCCTTACCGGGAAATGGTAAAAGCTGTGATCGCCGGTGTTCTCATGGGGGTCGGAGCAGCCCTTGCCGGTGGTTGTAATGTCGGTGGTTTCTACAATGCCTTGGGCAACCTGTCGGCCCACGGTTTTGCCATGTGGCTTGGTCTGGTGATCGGGGTTGTTCTCGGTTTAAAATTCCTCTATCTGGAAATGGAACATGTCATGTGGGGTTCGGGTGGATCCAAAACCCTCGAAATCCCCAAACCTCTGATGTATCTTCTGGGAGTCGGCGGTCTCCTGTTTATCATTATTGGAGCCTACTGCTACGCCGGGGCGGAAGATTCTGACTATATGAATTCCCTTTCAGGAATTCTGGTCATTTCAGCAGGGCTTGGTTACGCGATGCAACGAGGACGCTGGTGTATGGTTCAGGGTTTCAGAGAACCACATATGACCGGTGATACCACCATGGCACGTTCTGTCATGTTGTCCATTTGCCTTGTTGCCCTCGGCGCAGCTGTGTTGAAATACTCCGTGCCGATGAGAGCGGAAGGGGATGCGGTACTGGCGACTGTCAACTATGTCCGCGGGACATTTGGCTGGGGTGGTGTTCTTGGTGGTTTTCTCTTTGGCCTTGGCGCTATGTTCGCCGGTGGTTGCGGTACCGGAACCCTGTGGCGAGTTGGTGAAGGCCAGGTTAAGCTGATCATGGTTGTCCCTTTCTTTGCAGTGGCCAACTCCATCTTCACTTCCTGGTTTAAAGATAATGACTTTGAAGCAGACGGTGTTTTCGGTCAAGCGATATATCTTCCTGACGTTATGGGGTACGGGCCAGCACTCCTGGTTATAATAGGATCCATGCTGATCTGGTATCTTGTAGTTAGTTGGAATGAGGACACAAATAAACTTATGGTCCCCATGTAAAAGAAAACCAAATCGTGGTATATAGAACGCAGGATCCTTTTTGGGGTTCTGCGTTTTTTTTTGGAAGGGAGGGGGACAGAGAACCATGAGGAGGTTAGGGGAATGAGCCGATCACAGGAACTGAGAAAAAGAATATTGTCAAAAAGAGAGGCTGTTTTTCCGGGAGAACGACTAGAAAAAAGCAACCGGATCAAACAGACCTTGCTGACACTTGATCTGGTTAGGGCAAGCCGTGTTGTTTTCTGCTATGTTGATTTTATAAGCGAAGTAGAAACACAATCTTTGATTACGGATCTTTTACAGCAGAAAAAAACGGTTGCCGTACCCTTAACCCGTGTAAAGGAAAAGCAGCTTATACCGGTTTCGATCTCGTCGGTGGAAAAAGATCTTCAACCCGGATATTGTGACATACCTGAGCCGGGAACGGATGTAACTGCAAAAAATAGGATTGATCCTCAAACGATTGATATCATAATTTTACCGGGATCCGTTTTTGATGAACACGGCGGCCGTATGGGGTATGGCGGCGGTTACTATGACCGTTTTGTATCAAATCTAGCCCCGCAGGCTATTCGGATCGGTCTTTGTTTTGATCTTCAGCTTCAAAAGAAAATCCCTCTTGAGCCCCATGATGAAATGATGGACTATATTGTGACCGAGACACGAATCATTGACACCAACAGACAACACGCAGAGGAAAAACGATGAGGAAAACAGCAGTTTTTAGAAATGATCTGTTTTTACAGCACGATACTGGACCTTCACATCCTGAATCCTCCCAGAGATTACGGGTGATTTACGATGTTCTGGATGCGGATTCTTTTTATTCAGAGCTGGTTTTCCCCAAGTTTTCCACAGTTTCACATGAAACAATTTCCATGAATCACTCCTCTTCTCTGATTGACCGGGTGGCCTCAACTGCAGGCAGGAGCTATAGCGCACTTGATGCCGATACCACAACCTCACCAGATTCATATGAGGCAGCCTGTCTTGCTGTCGGGGCGGTTGTTACAGGCGTGGACCTGCTCATGGGGAAGGAAATCGATAACGGTTTCGCGCTGGTCCGCCCGCCAGGACACCACGCGGAAAAAGACAGGGCTATGGGGTTCTGTCTGTTCAACAATGTTGCCATTGCTGCCCGACACGGGATGGCACGCCACGGTCTTGAGCGGATAATGATCATCGACTGGGACCTCCATCATGGCAATGGAACACAGAATGTGTTTTATGAAACAGATAAGGTGCTCTACCTCTCATCTCACCAGTACCCTCACTATCCTGGGACAGGTTCACTGATGGAAGTTGGTCGTGGTGCAGGGGAGGGGTATACGGTAAACATTCCACTTGGAGGTGGTCAGGGAGATCTGGAGTATGCCACCTTGTTTAAAGAGATTGTAGAACCGATTGGTTTGGAGTATAAACCGCAACTGATTCTGTTGTCCGCGGGATTTGATATTTTTCATGGAGACCCGCTAGGGTCAATACGGGTGACGCATGAAGGGTTCGGTTTTATGACCAGGGTTCTCACCCGACTTGCCGAGAAGGTGTGTGACGGCCGGTTGCTGGTAACTCTGGAGGGGGGCTATAATTTAACAGGAATGCGCGATGGCTCTTTTGCTGTATTGAGTGAGTTATCCTCTACCCGATTACCAACAGACTTTAAAAGCAGTCTCTCAGAGTCGTCGGTAGACCGCTTTGAAAATGAGCGTTCCGAAGACAGGGCAATCGAATCAGCAAAAGAGGTGGCTCGGCGGTACTGGAAGATATAACGTGTAACACGGGATAGATGTTCGGTATCTACTTGAATCAAATTTGGATAATTCAATGCTGACTGGAGAGAATGTCTTGGAGAACAAGAAATCCAAAATTCTGGTGGCGGATGATGATCGCTATGTTCGGGATACTATTTCCAATATACTCAAAGCTTTTGGACATGATGTTGTTTCGGTAGCTGATGGAACTGAAGTTGTGCAGACCATTAACGAGTCGTTCGATGCTGTAATTCTCGATATCAATATGCCGCAACTCGACGGTTTCGCAACACTTGAGATTCTCAACAAACTGAATCTGGAAATCCCGGTCCTTTTTTTAACAGGTGATGGATCAATGGATTATGCGGTAAGGGCCATTGATCTGGGTGCCTACGATTTCCTCAACAAACCCATCGACGACCTTGATCTGTTTAACGTTAAAATTTCCCGTGCCGTTGAAAAGAGGATGTACGTCCTTAATGAACGCATAAACAAAACCGCTCTGGAAAATAATGTTCGGGAAAAAACCCGTCAGCTTGAAGAGCAAAACAAACTGTTGGTAAAATACAGCGCCAACCTTGAAACTACCACCCTTCAGATCATGTTAAGCCTGCAGAATGCCATGGAAGAAAAAGACCAGAATACAGCTGGACATTCCAGACGGGTGACTGATTATTCGGTGGCACTGGGGAAGATTCTGGGAATTTCAAAAAAAGAACTGTTGGTGTTGAAACGGGCAGCTCGTTTCCACGATATCGGCAAACTGGTGATCGATCTGTCGTCGATCCGAAAACCGGACAAATTGACCAGGGAGGAGTGGGAACTTATGAAAAAGCACCCCATCGTGGGGGCGCATATCATAAAACCGCTTAGGTTTTTAAAAAGGGAGCAGGGGATAATCCGGCAACACCATGAGCGGATTGACGGCAAGGGGTATCCGGATGGTTTAACAGGTGATCAACTTGACCCGTTAACAAAAATTCTGACGGTGGCTGATAGCTATGACACCATGATTTCAGGAAGGGAGTATAGTAAAAAATTCAGCCCAAAGGAAACAATGTATGAACTGCAACGATGCGCTGGAACCCAATTTGATGATACAATCATACGGTCTCTTACAGAAAACATTGATATGTTTTTAGACATCCCAAGAAACCAAGCGGAACAGTATGATGAAAATATCGCCTGAAGAAGTTCGATATGTCGCCCATCTTGCCAGGCTGAACCTGGATGACAAGGAGCTTGAAACCATCACATCCCAGATCGATACGATCCTGAACTATGTTGAAAAGCTTGACGAGCTCGACACGCGTGATGTTGCTCCAACAACCCATGCTTTTTCCATTACCAATGCCTTTCGTGAGGATAAGGTAACCGAGTCGCTGGACCAGCAAAAAGCGCTGGCCAACAGTCCCCGGCAGAAAGGTGAAATGTTCGTGGTTCCACGGATTATTTAACAACAGTCAATTTTAGATGCAGGAAATGAGTTGGGAGAACCATTTGACTTTTCCGGCCAGTTGCAATGGGTTTGTTCCAAAGGGCAAATAAGCCCAACACGGCAAACGAACATTGACCAGAGGGTATGGATCCATACTCTATGAGGTTTGCATGAATCCGTATGAAATGACAATATCCCAGGCAGCCGAAGAGCTACGTTCTGGAAGTTTGACTGCCAGGGAGTTAACAGATAGTTGTCTGAACCGAATAAAGCAGACAGACGGTCGGATCGGGTCCTATATCTCCGTCTGCGGCGATAAAGCGATGGCCCAGGCGGAAGCAGCCGACAAACGCCTTACGGAAGGTGGCGGCGGCCCGTTGTGCGGAATTCCATTGTCCATAAAAGATTTGATCTGCACACAGGGAATAAAAACAACCTGTGGTTCGAAAATCCTTGCCGATTTCATTCCGCCATATGATGCAACGGTTATTCAGAGATTGAAAGAGCAGGGGAGTGTTGTCTTAGGCAAAGTGTCGATGGATGAATTTGCCATGGGATCAACATCTGAAACCTGTGCCTTTCAAACACCACAGAATCCCTGGAGGGAAGGGTATGTCTGCGGCGGGTCGTCGGGTGGGTCGGCAACTTCTGTTGCTGCGCAACAGTGTTTAGGGTCTTTTGGTTCCGATACCGGCGGTTCGATTAGACAACCGGCATCCCTGTGCGGGGTTGTTGGCCTGAAACCCACTTACGGTTCAGTCTCAAGATACGGGCTGGTTGCCTTTGCATCTTCCCTGGATCAGATTGGTCCTCTGGCAAAAAATGTATCCGATTGCGCCCTGCTGGCCCAGGCTGTTGTCGGTTATGATCCCCAAGACTCAACATCGGTGAAGAGGGATTACCCTGATCTCAGCGCCAGCCTGACTGACGGTGTTAATGGTCTGCGAGTAGGTGTTCCCAAGGAGTATTTTGGAGAAGGGTTGGATGCTGATGTTGAACGGGTCGTTCGTGGAGCCATTGATTGTCTACGAGAGAGCGGGGCGACAGTGGTCGATGTAACCCTCCCTCACACAGACTATTGCGTGGCTGTCTACTATCTTATTGCATCGGCGGAAGCCAGCTCAAACCTGGCCCGATATGACGGAGTCAAGTACGGCTACCGCCATGAAGATGCTGACGATCTTCTTGAGATGTATAGGAAGAGCCGGTCGACCGGTTTCGGTGATGAGGTGAAAAGAAGGATACTGATTGGAACCTACGCTCTTTCCTCCGGGTACTATGATGCTTATTACAAAAAGGCGTCGCAGGTCAGAACATTGATTCTTGGTGATTATCAGAGTGCTTTTGAGCAGTGTGACTTTCTGGTTTCTCCTGTTGTTCCGACTCCGGCCTGGAAGATTGGTGAAAAATCGGATGATCCGCTGTCCCTATATCTCTCGGATATCCTGACCCTGTCTACCAACCTTGCCGGTATTCCGGGATTATCGGTACCTGGTGGTTTTTCCACCGACGGTCTGCCGATCGGTGTTCAACTCCAGGGTCCCCACTTCTCAGAGGCGACCCTGTTGCGGGCCGGGTATCACCTGGAGAAAGAGATCGGTGTGTCACCAAAATTTACAACGCTCTAATATTAAGATACATCATACCCTGGCCGGTGCCCAGCGTTCCAACAGAGGAATACCGGTTCAACATAATAGTCTGTTAGGCTGTTGGTCGATGGTGATAAACATTCCTCGCTACCCTGCGGATCGGAGTCTAAGCGGTCCTGTTTGTCAGCAAAGACCAATGACTTCTACCGTGAACTCCTTGTTCAATCGTTGATATAACAACATAGATGATGACTCTCAAAATGAAAATACAGCCACCTGAGAATATACGTTCAATCACTCCCTATCCCCCTGGAAAACCGATCGAGGAACTGGAACGGGAATACGGAGTAACCAGCTCAATTAAACTGGCATCCAATGAAAATCCCTGGGGGCCATCCCCAAAGGCAATCGAGGCTGTGCAGCAATCCGCCGTAGGCCTTCACCGGTATCCGGACGGATCGAGTTATAATCTGATACAGGCCATTGCTGCTAAAGACGGGGTCGATCCCGGTCAGGTGGTGTTGGGAAATGGCTCAAATGAAGTGATCGAGTTTTTTGTCAAGGCCTATATCCAGCAAGATGATGAGGTGATAACCAGTCACCCTTCTTTTCTGATGTACCAGAAATTCGTCCAGGTCCGCGGCGGTAACAATATTGTTGTTCCTCTAAAGGACATGCAGCACGATCTCGATGCGATTACTGCAAGTATCACCGACAAGACCAGGCTGGTGTTCCTGGATAACCCGAACAATCCGACCGGAACGATTATCGACAGGCAGGAATTTATCCGCTTTGCGGTTCAGATCCCTGAGCATGTCCTGGTTGTTCTTGATGAGGCATATGTTGATTTTATGGAAGACAATCAGCGGATCGATGTTGTTTCTCTGCTTGAAGAAACATCGGGTCGCTGCAGTGTGGCAACGTTACGGACATTTTCCAAGGCCTATGGTCTGGCGGGGCTGAGGATCGGCTACGGTCTGATGGCTGCTGAAACGGCCACCTGTCTTAATAAGGTGCGTCAGCCGTTTAATATCAACACGCCGGCGCAGGCTGGAGCTCTGGCTGCTGCCCAGGATGTGGATTATTTTAACTCAACGGTGAATAAGACCAGGAAGGGCAGGAAATTTTTACAGACAGAGGTGGAAAAGCTCGGCTGTGTCAGCTATCCCTCACACACCAACTTTTTTCTCATTGACGTCCATGGAGATGGTACCGCACTCTATGAATCCATGCTCTACAAAGGGGTGATTGTTCGTTCAATGAAACCTTACGGCTATCCGAATTTTATCCGCATTACTGTGGGAACCGAGGCAGAGAACAAGCGGTTCGTTGGAGCATTGGCAGAGTGTTTGCGTGAGCTTTCCTATGTCTGATAAACAGTTTATTGTCACCATAGATGGGCCTTCCGGGGTCGGAAAATCGGCGGTCAGCCGTCGGGTGGCCGCAGAATTAGGTTATACCTATTTGGACACTGGCGCCATGTATCGGGCGGTGGGGCTGGCACTTCACCGGGCAACGGTCGATTATGAGGATGATGAGGCAGTGTGCAGGGTTTTGAACAGTATCGATATCCAACTCGTCCCTCCCAAAACAGTGGATGGGGAGGTCGGTGTTATCTTAAATGGCGAGGATATCAGCGAGCAGATTCGCACCTCCGAGGCTTCAATGCTGGCATCCGGTTCCTCAGCTATTCCCACTGTACGATCCCGGTTGACGAGAATGCAGCAGCAGATTGGTGAGGGGGGCCGGATAGTTGCCGAGGGGAGAGATACGGGAACGGTGGTTTTTCCCCAAGCCGCCTACAAGTTTTACCTCGATGGAGATCCCCGGGAGCGGGCAAGGAGAAGGGTGGAGCAGCTACGACGTCAGGGAAATGAAGCTGATGAACAGGAGATTTTAGAACTTTTGAACAGACGGGATAAAAATGATGCCAATCGGACAATTGCTCCCCTAAAAAAAGCTGGGGATGCCACCTCAATTGACACAACAAACCTGACCATCGACCAAGTTGTGTCAACCATTGTCACCAGGGTAAAAAAAACAGGCTGAAGTTTTCCTTCAGCCTGTAAAAAAAGCCAACAGCTTGACGACGGTATTATGTCTACTGGCGTCTTTTGCCTAGCTATTCTGTTACAAAATCAACCCGCCTGTTTTTTGACCAGGCATCTTCGGTACTGCCCGGATCAACAGGCCTCTCCTCACCGTAGCTGACCGTTCTCAATCGATTCTCATGGATACCCAGGCCAACGAGGTATTCCTTTGTGTTCAAGGAGCGTCGTTCACCAAGGGCCACGTTATATTCCTTGGCGCCCCGTTCGTCACAGTTTCCTTCGATAACCACATACAGGTTTGGGTTTTCTTTTAAGAAGTTGGCATTTTGGATAAGAAACTCGATCATTTCCTGCGGGATGGTTGCCTGGTCGAAATGAAAATAAATCGGTTGCAGGCCGGCAGAGCTTCGTCCGTCACCCGGGGTTGCAACCGGTTCTTCAGGAATTGGGTTGTTCATTGCGTCATCCAGAGTTCCTTCTTTGGGTAATCCTTCTTCAGAGTAGGCCGCCGGTGGATAATTAATATCGCGACCACTGGATAGACTGCTTGAAGAGGGACCGACTTCAGGGGCATCGACGATTCGTTTGGAACAACCGCCGGTTACCAAAAGAGTAAGGGCGAGAAGAAGGGCGGGTACAAGAATGGAATTTTTCATAGTGATTCCTCTTTGGTAGCAAAGATCGGTGAACAAGGAAGACAGCCATTGTGAACCGATGGTACTGGGATCGACGCTGGATGTATGGCTAAAACATACAACCCAACAAAGAGAAAGGTCAAGAGAATTTTCGGAGTCGAATCTCTGGTTGATCATAGAGTTTCTCACAACAGGTAAATGGGGTATAATATAAGTGATGTTTATTATCATTTGACCACATTTGTTTGTGTTCTAAGAGGGGAATAGTATGCTTTTTTCGTTGTATTTCGCGATAGTGGGAGACATCGGCAGCTGATGATAATCGATTTTCATACCCATGCTTTTCCAGATTATGTTGCCGCAAAAGCTATACCAACACTGGAAGGGGCTGGAAAGATCAAGGCCTATACTTCCGGGACTATAGATTCCCTGCTCGGTTCAATGGATAATGCCGCAATCGACCGTTCGGTCATCTGTTCAATTGCTACCCACCCGTCCCAGTTCGAATCGATTCTTGAGTGGTCGGCCGCTGTCAGCTCGAGAAGGATAATCCCTCTGCCTTCCATACATCCCGCGGATGAAAAGTGTGTTGACCGGGTTGACCAGATTGTTGAGGGCGAGTTTTTAGGGATCAAGATGCATCCCTATTACCAGAATTTTTCACTTGACGATAAACGGCTGTTTCCACTCTATGAAGCATTGAGTGAAAACGGTTTGATGCTTGTGGTCCACTGTGGGTATGACATCGCTTTTCCCAAAATTCGGATTGCCGATCCGGATAAGATCCTGGCCGTGTTATCAATATTTCCTGATCTCAAACTGATTGCCACTCACTTCGGCGGCTGGAAGATCTGGGATGAAGTGGAAACCAAGCTGATCGGCAGGGAAATCTACCTGGAGATCTCATTTGCTTTGAAATTTCTCCCCAAAGAACAGGTAAAAAGAATGCTGACTGCTCATCCTGCTCACCGTATTCTGTTCGGCAGTGATTCACCCTGGGATGATCAGGCCGACTGTGTCAGACGGGTGAAAAAACTACAGCTTGCCGGCCATCTTGAAGAGGCCTTATTCTATAAAAACGCGCAGCAACTAATCGGTTTGCAGTAACCGGCATACCATACAAAAGAGGAAGAGGGGAGGGTGCTTACAGGCTCCAGACAGGGGCTTAAGGTGAATAGGAGGATCGGCATAAAACTAAAAATGAACAATATAGGGACAAAAAAGGACTGAGAAGAAAGTGGGGGAGTAGTTAGTCATGTTAAAAATGACCATTAGAGAGGAAAACAGGTTTTGAAAAAGCTCGGGTTGATCATCATTTCGGTTATTCTGTTGCTAGTATTTCAGCAGAAAGATTTGCTATACGGTGCTCCTGCCAGTGGTGAAAAGCCCGACCCAAAAGAAAAAAAATTGCCGATTAAAAGCGAAAGCAAAACAGATGATAAACAAGAGGACCTAAACCCATTTCCCTTAAAAACAATAGGCGGAGAGAAAACGAACAAGCACACCGCTGATAGTAAAAAGAAGACAACAGAGCAGAAAATAACGCACAAAAAGATCAGACCGACTACCAAGGATAAACAAGAGAAACAACCGGAGAAACAGGAAAAAAAGATCCTCAAGGCTTCAAAAGGCTCGCCATTTGGTTACTGTTGTTATGATGGTACTCTCAGGTCGTTGTCAGAGCAGTTGTGTATCACTAAGGATGGCCGTTTTTTCTCATCCAACCGCAAGCCGGAGGCGGATAAATTCTGCCGGCGAACGAGTAATAAGATCGGTTTCTGCTGTCTGGCGAACAAGATTGTCGTCAAGCTGGATAAATCACGGTGCCACAAGAGGCAAGGTCGATATTATTCGTATAAAGAACGACTGGCTGCCTATACAGTATGTCGTATCTTTTCCGCACAGCAATCGCAAGACACGGTTGGAGATCAAGGCACAATCAACAACAATTCGCCGCCCAAAATATCCGAGAACCTTGGCAGTCAAAATACTCCTTATGGTCGGCTTACTATAGACAACCAGACAGAAGACCCAGTTCCCGTACATAGCGGACAATCTTCTCATCAAAAGAGAACTGAAACGGAAACACCACACACGGTAGGCCGGTTTTCCCAGAGGGAGCCGGCCCAACAGGATATACCCGAAGAACCGGTCAGCGATGAACCGGCTATGGTTGATGTAGGTCCACAATCCTATATAGAACCTCCTCCTTTTGAGCAGTTTGCTGGGCAAAATATCCAGCATAATCAAATCGTGGTCAGCATTGATGGTGCAATAGATGAACGGGAGCTTGTTTCCCGGCTGTCAAAAACATTTCAACTGAAACTGATCGATCTTTTCACCTTGAAGAGCCTGGGGCGCAGGATAGCGGTCTTTTCAGGCAGCGGGGATACCACTGGTATTCTATCAGAGCTTGGTCGTCAAAAAGGAGTCCTTTCGGTCCAGCCGAACAAGGTGTTCACAACTATGGGAGAGCCGATGACTGCAATGCAGAACCTTTCACGAGTGATCGATTTTGACGTTCTGCATAGCCGCTACCGGGGAAAATCCATACGGATCGGAATTGTCGATACCGGTATTGATTATTCTCATCATGAGTTGAACCAGCGGGTCGTCCATTATCAGAACTTCTTTTCCGATTCAGATTATATTGGAGAACTCCACGGTACCGCTGTGGCCGGAATAATTGGAGCATCTATTAACGGCAAAGGAATTCAGGGTGTTGCCCCGGAAGCAGACCTATACGCCTTTCGGGGATGCAGGCAACGGGAAAACGGCAGTTCAATGGGACTGTGTTATTCGACGACCATTGCCAGGGCTCTTGACGCGGCCATCGACAACCAGGTTCACCTGGTGAGTCTTTGCCTGGGAACTTCTTCTTCAGATAACCTTGTTGCAGCCTTGCTTGAGGCTGGTGTGGACCGGGATATTCTGTTTATCGCCCCAGCGGGAAATAGTGCTGATCAGCCTGTTCTTGCCTTTCCGGCATCCCATGAAGATGTAATCTCTGTAGCTGGTATCGATGGAGCTGGTAAGGGATTACCGAATTCACCAGTTGCCGCGATGGCCAATGTACGGGCACCGGCCGCCAAGGTGCTGGCGCCTGTGCCGGGTAACCGCTATAATTTTATGGACGGCACCTCCATGGCCTCCGCAGCTGTCGCCGGAGTACTGGCGCTCGTCCTTGAAAAGCATGGCGCCTTGTCACCAGAGTTTTTGTATAGCGGAAGTGTGGATTTGAAGGAGTATATCAGCCTGTTTTTCGACAGTGCGGTTTTCAGAGGCCGGTCAGTCGTTAAATCACAGGTCGATAAGAATAAATAAAATAGAGAATTTTCTGAACATTTTCGGGCAAACAGGTATCTCATTTTTAAAGAAACCAGATTGGTTTTTAACTCAGTAAACAAGTAACCGACAATTTGATTCAGAGGTGCTGATGAGATTCCGGTATTTCCTGACAATAATGTATGCTCACTCTTCCCTTGCGGGCCGAGCACGCACTCACTTGCTTGTCGGGAGACACCGGATGTTTCAAAATGTGTTATTGCACAAAACAGAATTGTGGGTTTGATAAAGTAAGGAAAGTACAGCGAGGAAACCGCCATGACACACTATAGTTTGGAAGAGTTGCGCAACCTGGCGCCGTTATATATTCAGGGGCGTCTTTTAGAATCTGAAGCAATTGAATTTGAACGCGGTTTACAACGTCATCCGGAACTGCGCAGTGAGCTTGAAACATATACCTCCATCGCCGACGTTTACCAGGACGTTGAAGAGAAGGTGGCACCGCCCTCTCCGCAGCTCTTTGACACCATTCTTGAAAAAGTTGAAACCGATGAGCGGTCGCCAAAGGCCCACGATCTCCATAGCCGCCAAACGTTTTCTCCTGGTTTCTCGGAAACGATCACAGGATGGTTTCGTACGGTTTTTCGGGCACCGAAAATCGGCTGGGGTGTGGCCGCGGTCCAATGCGCCCTGATCGTTCTTCTTCTTCTACCGGGAGTCCGGCAATCAGAGTATCAGGCCCTGTCCGCTTCTGATCCTGAGGTAACAGCGAAGACCACGCTTCAACTTGTGTTTGACGAACAGACAACAGAAAAAGAGATCAGGTATGTTGTCCAGACGCTGGGCGGGGAGATTACCGGCGGGCCATCCGCCGAAGGAGTCTACAAGGTCGGTATTGAAAAGGATAAAGATGTCGATTCGATCATCCTTACCTTACGGTCTAAACCCAACGTTCTATTTATCGAGCGAAAACTCTGATATGCCTTTGGGCTTTCCAGGTATAAAAAAAGAAGCCAAATCACTTAAACAAGAGCAACCGGACAATTAAAAGCGAGGAAGTGATGATGATGCCTAACAAAAAAAATATTATTGTTGTGGGGGTTGTTGCCGTTTTGTTGGCTGGTTTTACCTTGAAATCGGAGGCGTCCTCGAAAAAGGAAACGACATCGCCGATAAAAAAGATAGAGAAGGCGGATAAACTGTCATCGTCATCGCTCTCTTCAAAAGAAACCAAAAAGAAGAAGAAATTATCAAAACTTCCCCGGCTTCCTGCCCTGAAGAAACCGGAAGAAAAAGGTTTCTGTTGTGCAGGGGGGACCTTTTATTCCAAGATAACAAAAACAGCGTGTAAGAGGGAGAACGGTCGATATGCTGGTACCGAAGACCCTCTAAAGGATAACTGTGGCTGGTGCTGCAAGACTGGCCGGGTCCGATCGGTCAGCAGCTCCGGAGAAAAGATCAAATTGTGTGGTGATCCTAAAGTTCTCTACAATTCGCAAGGTGAGGCTGAAAAAAATTGCGGCTGGTGCTGTAAGGGATTGAAAGTGTCTGCGGTCACCGCAAGAAATCAGTGTAGACCAAAACAGTTTCATTTAGAAAAGGTAGCTGCTGAGAAACAGTGTAAGCCCAAACCTTTGATGGGGTCCTGTAATTATAAAGACAAAACTATAAAAACAATCAGTAAAAAACGATGCGAAAAGCTGGGAGGTAAATTTTATAAGCGGTTTGCCCTTGCCCAGAACGCCCTTGTTCAGACAAGGAAGAAATTGAGGAATCTAGATAACCAGAAAAAACATGTATGGTGCTGCAAGGATGGGAAAGTTAGCCTAATACCCATAAGAGATTGTGTTGGTACAGAGCAAAAGCCTCTTAATGGAAAAGCGTTTGTGTCTAAACTTCAAGCAGACAAAGCCTGCAGTATTGATGAAAGTCAGAATGAACAGATTGGCTGGTGCTGCAACAAAGATGGAAAGACTATCAAAACAACCAAAATAAAGTGTGTTGGTACAAAGGAAAAGCCCCTTGATGGGAAATTTTTTAAAACAAAAGCTGATGCAGTTAAGGCATGCAGCAAGTTTGGGCTGGGGAGACCGGCTTTTCCCAGAGGGACCTTTAAAAAACCTCACCGGTTACCGGATCTTGAAGTTGTCAGGACTTCCTACAACAGGCAATGTCTTATGACGGTAACGGTAAAAAACAACGGCGGCCCGATTTCCAGTGCCAGTCACGGTGCTTCCACCATTCATCTCTCCGCCGGTCCGGGAAATATCTCGACAAAAACAAAACTGGCCGATATCGATCCAGATGGGGATCTTCGATCGCCAGGCGTTGAAATAACAAAAAAAATCGATGATGTAAGGATAACTGTACCCAGTCAGGCAACTCTTGTATGGGTTGATACAAACCATCAGATCGTCGAATCCGACGAGACTAACAATGGTGATGATCAGGTATTAACATGTAAAATTCCGTTGTTCTGGTGCTGCGTCAAGAATCCTTTCTCAGTGGCTGGCAGGGGGAGTTTCGTTGGTCAGGTTACCAAGGGTGAGTGCAAAACGGCCGGAGGCACAACGTATGATAGTGAAGAACAGGCAAACAAAGCTTGTGGCATAAAATCGTCGATTCTTTCCAAGAGTGGTGAAATAGAAGAGGACTCTTCAGATGCAGGAAAAAAAAGAAAGTCAGACAAAGTTCTCCCCCAAGCAAAGAAGAAAGAAACGGTCTTTGAATGGACACAGAAAGATATCGGCAGAAGTCCGGTAGACAGACGAGACGAACGAATGATGTGGGAGTTGCCGGATCTTCTAGTCAGCAGCGTCTGGGTCGATGAGGACCGTGGATGCCAAATTTGGTTGAAAGTTAAAAATCAGGGTGGCGGTGCCATAAGCGATGCTGATCATGCCAGAGGGAAAATCAGCTTCGTCACCGGCTCGGGAACCGACTGGGAAAGGCCGCTGCCTCCTGAAAAACGATATTTGAGCGTGATTGATCCGACCGGTCTGCTGAAAGAGCCCGGAGGAGAGGTTTCATACAATACCGGCCTTTTGGCTGTAGTGCCGAATCAGTGGTATACAGCTATGGTGGACAACACCTTCCAGATTACCGAAGACGATGAAGGAAATAATCAACGGATCGGTACTTTTAAACAATTCTGTAAGGGCACTTCTTTCTTGCGGCCTCTCTCCGGTACGGACACGTCTACCTGGCCGATGCTGCTGCCCGATCTTAAAGTTGCCGATCCCTGGACCGATGAGCGATGCAATCTGTGGATCAAGGTGCAAAACGTCGGGCCTGGTTCTATAGATCCGGACGACCATAGAGCGGCTGAAGTGAGTGTCACCGCATCCACGCCATACAGGGAGCTTCCTGGAGACAGGATGTATCTGCATGTCGTTGATCCGACAGGAAATCTTCTCTCTCCGGGTGGAGAGTCAGAACCATATAATACCGGTATCGTCATTGATGATTCCGATAATGTCTCTGTCTATGTTGATCAATGGAATACCATTGCCGAGGTCGACGATCGGGCAAATAATCAATATTACGGATCGCGATCCTGCACACCAATTGGTTCTCATCCTGGAGTGCGAAGGCTGGGAAGGGAATTAAAGAAGATGCGCCAACCCGGCGGAATGGGGCCGATACCGGCAAAACAACAGAAAACAGATAAATCAGACCCGGAGCAGGCAGACAATAAAAAGAAAAAATCAAAGATGGGAAGAGACACAAAGCTGTTAAGAGCCCACAAAGATCTCCACTTGGAGCGGGTTGAACGCAGGGATGAGGGGCCTGCCGATTATTTCTGGCCGATTATCATTTCTCCGCCCAATTCATCGAGTGTTTACACGGCAGGAGATACCATTCAAGGCCGCTTTCGGATCGAAATTTCCGAGGAGTATGCTGAAACTGTGGGAGATGTTGAAATTGGGTCGGGTCAGATCCATTTTGCCCTGATGGCCGGCTGGGACCCGCATATTCCACCATTTGCCGAAACTACGGTCACCTACACTCCTCCAACCAAAGATACTTCACGTTACCCGGCAAGCACACTACGCATTTTCAGTTTACCGATTCCACCGGATCTGAGTCACAGCTCAAACTACCGTATTATCGGCTACCATGAAGGATCGCATTGGAGTGTTATGGGCACAAGCGATCCGTTTACCATTAGGCCGCTGATCGAAGAAGAGGATCGGGGCACAATGAAAAAACGAGACGGTTCCGGACGCATGGAGGAGATGATACCGGCTCCGGAGATGTCCGCACAACAGGTGATTCCTGTTGATTCTGATGACCATACGGTTGCCCAGGCGCCGGCTCGTCCAGGACCAGAATATCCGGCAACAATCACTTCGGTGAACTGCCCGATTATTCCGGGGAATACAATGACAATTGATGGAAATGACTTTGGTGAACGGCAGGGCCGTGTGGATATTATTTTGCCCGATAGTAGCAGTCATCCCTGCAGTATCTCATCCTGGGGTGACAACCAGGTCCAATGCCTGATACCAAGAGAGCTGGGAGATGCTGTCGGCCGTTCAAGCGTTGATGCGGTTGTCTGGCTGAAACCGGCTGTGGTTCTGCGTCCTCCGGGAACACCCGATGATTCCGATACCTATTATTATAATGGAGAGGAAGGACCCCGGTATGTATGTACCATAAATCCACTGGAAGCGGACTGCAGAGGCGTTGACCTGGTACTCAATCAAATTGAAGTGCGTCGTTCCGGTTCCTCCGACTGTGTTGCCAAGGTCTGGATCAGTCAGGCGTGCGAGGGAGAAACAACGGTCGATTCCTTTTTCAGCATATTCAGCGACCGCGGAGAAACGCCTGCCGGCTGGACGATCCCTGCGGGCTGGAGCGGGCCATCGGGCCGGGCGCACGAGTCGGGTTGGCTGATCCTTCCATGCGGGACAATTACCGGACGAGCTGATTATAATAGCGTAGAGGATGAAGTGAATGAAGGGAATAATGACTGTTCGGTAACCATCAGAGGAGAAATGGAGACAGCTACACGCACATGCAACCCTTTTTAAAAAGGGCTTTTGGTTCATTATTGACACCATACGAGCAAGGGGGAGGAATGCCATGAAATCATACATGAAATTCATATTTACCATGAGCGTTGCAACCTTCCTGTTGGCCTGGTTCGCCTCGGTATCCGAATCCGCGCCCCCAAAAGAGACAACTTCAACTCCTAAAAACATCCAGCAGACAACCTCAGAATCGTCAGCGTCACAATCGCAGAAGAACCGAAAAAAGAATCTGTCAAAGCCTCCGCAGTTTTCCAAGTTGAAGAAAACAGCACCGGTGAAAGGCTACTGTTGCGTGGCGGGAGCCTTTTATTCCAAGACAACTGAAAGAGATTGCCAAAGGAAAAAGGGTAGCTATTCGGATACCCAAAACCCGCTTAAAGAAAACTGCGGTTGGTGCTGCAAGACCGGCCGGGTCAGATCGGTCAACAGTTCCAAAGAAAAGAGAAAATTATGCGGTGATCCTAAAAATCTCTACTCGTCACAACGCCTGGCTAAAAAAAATTGCGGCTGGTGCTGCAAAAATCGAAAGATATTTGCAGTGACATCAAGGAGTCAGTGCAACCAAAATGGATTTAAAAAGGAGAAAAGTGAGGCCGAGGAACTGTGCAAACCCCCGACCGGTTACTGCAATTTGAAAGGAGTGACTCTTAAAAAAAGAATCACACAGGCAGCATGTGAGAGGCAAAAGGGAGCCTTTTATCAACTCTTTTCACAAGCTCAAAAGGCCCTTTTTAAAGTCAAAAGAGAACAGCGAAAAAAAGACACGATTAAACAAAAAGCTGGAAGCATGAAGGGGAACCGTTATTGGTGCTGTGCCAACAAACCGTTTTCAGTGGTTGGCAGGGGGAGCATCGTTGCTCAGGTTACCAAGGGTGAGTGTAAAACGGCCGGAGGTTCGGTTTATAAGAGTAAAGCAGAGGCAAATAAAGCTTGTGGCTTAAAAATTGGGCTGTTGAGCGGTAAAAAAATTATGGCACCCCAAATAGCCATAATCCCAAAAAATGAAGGGGAAAAGTCAGAGGATGGAAACGCGAGAAAGCAGGCTGGTTCTATCATGAAAAAAAGGATATCGAAATCATCCTCTTTAGTCCAAAAACACATATGGGCATCCAGCCTGCCGCTGGAAATAGCTGTTCCCATGGAGGATCAGGCCTATCAGCGTGGTGATACAATGCAGGTCCGGTACAAGATAAACACACCGACTGAAGCAGGAACAGTGGCGTTCCGGTTGCTGTCTTCAGCCGGTGAAGAACTATCGACCACCAGTCATGAGTATGTCCCCCCGGACCTCTCTTCGGTTGATCTAAGCGAAGCGGAAATTGAGCCGGCAGGCAGTGGCTTTTTAGGTTCTGTGGATGATGATCCGGCAGACAGACCGTTGGGAACCGGTGAGCGTCAATTTTCCTGGCCGCTTCCAGCGGATCTGGTAACTCCTCTTGGAACGACCCTGTACATAACAGCAAACAAGGAAGGCTTGAGTGGGAGAAGTGGTAATTTTCATGTACAGCCTGAATACTTTGGAGAAATTCGCGTCAGTACACCTAATGGTGGAGAACACTGGGAAGCGTGTGGTAGTCCGGCTATCAGATGGCATTATTTCGATGATCCGGCAACAATGCCTGCAGAGTGGGAAGTTGAACTTGTCCGCGGCGGTGCGCGTCAGTATCTTGTTCGATCCAGATGTACGGAGTATGTGGATCATAGTGATGTTTATCCGCCATATCGGGAATGTATTGAACGGACCCCCCGGCCATGTTTGGAGAGTGGTACCTATCGCGCAAGGGTAACCGGTGGTGGCTTAACCGATCAGAGTGACGCAAGTTTTCGGATCGGTATCACTGAAGAATGGCCGATGCTCTCCCTGACTTCTCCTGGAGGCGGACGAGTCTATTCAAAGGAAGGAACTCTGCCCATAGGTTTTTATTCAACATCCGAGTTCAACGCTGAGATTAAGATCATAAAGGGTGGCGTTCTTATAAAGGACAGTTTCAATCGGGATGATGTGACCACGCATCATGAGGCGTATGTTATTCCCGAGCATTTTCCCGATGGAGACAATTACACGGTACAGGTTTCTGACAGGGATAATCCTTATAACAGTGTAGAGAGTTCGCCGTTTACTATTTCCGGCGGTACGGTGGATTTTTCTATTATGGATATTGGAAGTACTGATGGTCGCAACTTGTATGCCGATATCAGAATAGAGAGTCCGGAATCAGGCACTCCATTTTCCCGCCGGGTTAGGTTTTCAGTTTGGCGCCCATACAGAAGCTGGACAGTGATACGTGATCTCAGTGGCCCCGGGGGGCGAGTGGATCTTGGAGATCTAAATCTTCCAGCCGATATGACCGGCTATCCCTGCGGAGTTGACTACACGGTAACAGTGGATGGACCGAATGAATATGAGGAGGTTGATGAAGGCAACAACACAATGACCAAAGAGGTCGCTTACACTGCAGATCGAGGATATGTGACTCTTTATCAAACGCCTGGTAGAGAAATTGATACAAGGACGTTTCGTTGCGGTAAGGAACCGGATGGTTTTAATGGAAACCGTCATGGATTTTTCATCAGATTAAAAAACTGCGGTGTAGACACAGCGACAGGGTATGTGTCGGTCAGACAGGTCGGGTCCTGGCCCAATGAACCCCACGGTTTTTCAGTTCCCCGTGATTTTTCCATTTTTGGCAGGTTTATAACAGTAGGGCCAAACGAAACGGAGACAATAGAAATCTGGAATGATGGATCAAACTGCTGGGATTCCACTTTGGAATTCCATTTTGATGGTGATTTTGCACCTTGGGTTTTGGAAAACCCGCTACGAGTTGATTTAGATGTGAGTTATATCAGCAGGTAGGTTGTGAAAAATATCAGAGTAATTGACTCTTAAGGCACAGGATGAGTTTCCTGCATCCAGGCCAGCGTGACAGCAACAGTAGATCAATCTTTAACCTTGCATATTCAGTTTCACATTAAACATTTTTCACCAATTAAAAATAAAGGAGAAAGAGTCTGACTTAACTAGCATCAACCTAATCTGAGGAGAAAAGTCATGAAATATATCAAAACTGTTTTTACCACCATACCGATTATCATCGTCTTGATAATCGGCTTCTCATCACCCTCATTTTCCATAGACAAGAAAGGCTACTGCTGCGAGAACGGCAAGATCTTTTCAAGCTATTAATCCAAATGCGACGGAATTTTTCCTGAACACAAATTGGTTGCCTTGCAGAAATGTGCGCCTCGGCAGTAATCTCAATCCCATAGGAGAATAAAATTTTCTGTTATGCCGATTACAGTGTAAGGGAAATAAGGGCTGAACAGTTCAAACGAGAAGTGGTCATGGTTCTGCTTAGTACCGAACCGGTGGATTACGGAAGCCCGTTCTAGTGTCTGATTTCTGTTTGTTATGAACTTTTAAAAAGAAAAAGAGACTGAAATGTTATATGAAAACAATATTCTACATGAGAAAATATAAATACAGATAGAGAAAGCAGACCATACTTTCTTGAGGAGGATTGGGCATGTATCGCTTTAAAAGCAGTTTAATTGTTATATCGATACTTACTTTGATTATCGGTTCCACCAACTCGCCATCATTTGGTTTTCGAAAACCAATGAGCCCGGTTCAGCAGCATCCGGATTCCCAATCATCCTCTTCACAACATTCATCCGGAAAATCGACAAAAAATAAATTGACCGGCAGCGAAAAAATTCGCGCCTACTCTTGTGTGCGGGGCAAGGTCAAATCAAAAACAATGAGCGTCAAAGATCTGGAAAGGAATAAATCGACCTACTTGAAAGATCGTTCCCAAGTGAAAAAGTATTGTGGTGTCTGTTGCAAGGACGGAAAAACATCACCTGTAAGCAGTGAAAAAGAAAAGAAGCTGTGTGAAAGCCGCAAAGGCGGGAAGGGAGCTTTTTTGACAGATGCCGACAAATGCAAGGTTAAAACAGTTCATTGCTGCTACAGGGGAAGAATTTCCAGGCTGTCTGAAAAGGAGTGCGGCAAAAAAGGAGGCACCCACTATTCATCACGGGATGCGGCTCAAAAGTATTGCGGGATAAAGAAGATATTCTGTTGTCTGGAAGGCTCAGCCCGCCAAATGTATCCGAACCAGTGCAAGAAGGCAGGTGGCAGGGAGCATGACAGCCTAACCGATGCCAGAGACAATTGTGGCTGGTGCTGTAAAAAAAATGGTCGAATTCTCCAGTTGTCAAGGAAAGAGTGTAGAAGGCTAGGTGTTGGGGGCTATCACCTTTCAAAGGATGAGGCAGAGAAGATATGTGCCGGTTCTCAACCTCGGAGAACTCAAACCGTACATGAACCGAACAAGCATGGGAAACAGTTCCAAAAACCTGACAGCTTACGGGATCTAAGGGTTCAGGCAAAGCCTCTGGAAAAACATAAACCGTTTGATCCCGGAGAGCTTGTAACGAAACAGGCAAGAAGTGTTCATCTACTTGCACCGACAGCAGGTGATCACTGGGAGGACACCTGTGGCGGTGGAACAGTCCGTTGGTTGTATATAGATGATGGAGATGGTGTAAACAATGTATGGGACATTGAACTCCTTAACGATGCTGGATCTTCTGTATATTCCCTTGAATCGAGGTGCCTGGATTTTGTTGAATCACCTGATGCTGACCTGTCTGAAGGATGGACAGTTAAACAATGTACGGAAAGATTAATACCCTCTTGTCTGGATGTAGGTGACTATAATGTCAGAGTATCCACACAGATCACTAGTCCGGCAGGTTTTGCAATTCCAGTATCTTCACAAAGTGGACTTTTTCGTATAGGTATCACCGATGACTGGCCCATGATCACCATTACAACACCAGAGACAGGCAGCTCATATGTGAAATTATCCGACCAGCTGGTCGTTGAATTCTATTCGACGTCTCCAGATATCCGGCGGTTTTATATATCACTCTTTTATAATAGTGACGATGAACCTGTCTATTATGCTGAATCTGACCCAGCTACTCCATTCAGGCACACTATCAATTTAGACGATAGATTCACCCCGGGAGACCTGTACAAGGTGAGAGTTACGAATTCAAATAATACGCGGAACTATACCGAAACAGGATATTTTACTATTTTACCCCCGCACTCTTTGTCCCTCCAAGAGCACGAGCCTGTAAATATGTTAGGTTCTGTGACTCTTGAAGGGCCATTTGAAGCAGGTGCAGGAAGTGAAGTACACACACTATTCTGGTTAAAAGCATATGAAATCAGATGGCATCGCAATACTTTGCATCATGCTGAAATCGATTTTTACCTTCAACGTGGCAACTCAAGACTTGATATTGGAACAGGGAGAGCTGATGAAACTTCAGGGACGATAATGTTTTACGCGCCTACTAATTATTTTAACAGGATTATTGCTGTTAATCGCGGAACGGGGGAAGTCATTGCTGAGAGCAGAGAGTTTTCAATGGTTGCCCCAAATTTGGAGATTACAAATCCAGCTGGAGGAACTTACTGGCACAATGGAGATTCAATGGAAATACGATGGCAAGGGAATCTTTTACCTGAAAGAACTCTTGGTAATTTGCATAATCAAATGACTGGTTTTGATGGAAATCCTGTAACAGACAGCCTTGGCAATCCAATGCAGAGAGTTACACTTACTCTTTCTATAGCCAGAATAGGATCAAACGAAATCCCTCTGCCTATTGTCAGACAGGTACCGGCATCAAGGGGGTTCTATAACTGGCAAATAGCCCTTGGAGGGGCGTATAATTTCAGCGAAGAAGGTGCCGGATCATCTGATGGAAGGCCGCCGTCATTCGGAGGTGAAGGACGGTTAGGCGGTGTGTCAGATCTGTTGAGAGGAGATTACCGAATTGTTCTGCAGGTAGATCAGGCATCTCTGATTTTTATGAGTGATATATTTCATATCGATAAAAGCGCCTTTCAAAGGTTTCGTGATAATAGTGAAAACCCGGAGCAAAGAGAATAAAGGCTTATTACTGATGCTCGGCTGATAATTTGAAATGAATAAAGGGCCATATCCACTTTTACCCGTCATTTCATTGGTTTCGGTCATTGAGGAACTGCTAGCAATTAACCAACAAGTCCTGGAGTGTATGGCTGATGGGTTACTGGAACTGTCCGAACTGGTATAGGCTGGTGCAATAATCCAGTATATGGAGAACAGTAGGGCGGCTGCAAGATAAGGGCAGACGATTGCAACAATCCTGAGGAGCTGCTATTTGACAAACTGGAGAGCTTTTTCCCGGAAGCTCTCCGGTTTGTTTCATGTATTTTCACTATCTCTGTCCGACTATTTTTTTACTGTAATCCGATCCGTTTCACGGATTTTGCCATCTTTGCTAGCTCCGGGCAAATACCAGACATTTAATCTATACGTCACAGGGAAGCGGGAGTTTCGTTTATCCACAAAAGTTTTTTCAGCTGTGGTAAACCCTGTGTATTCAAGCTGGTAGATAGGAGCGGTTCCCCTTGTGATCTGAATGATTTTGGCCCCTGATACCTTGTATTTCAGGTGAACATTGTTATTCCACCAGTCTTTTTCGCCCTTAAAGTAGTGAATTTCAGCCGGCGACGCATTATGCACCTTCAACTGGATCATATCATACTTGTATTGGCTTCCCGACCCGTAGACATGAATGAAGCAGTTCTGCGGCTGACCAATATTTTTGAAGGCGTGGGAGCCTTTTAGCCTCAGACTCGGTTTATATTTAAGTGGGATGGACACCGATTTACCGCCGCATTTCAATATGGCCCGGTAGGCGCCTTCAATATCATAGTGGAGGTTCATAGTCCCGACTAGGGGAAGAACAACATCCGGCTTTTGATAAAACTCATGGATTTGAGGTTCGGAATCGCCCTTGATCTTCACCTCCTTGCTGCGCACTCTCGATATAGCTCCTTTTCGACTGGCTTTAATACAATATCTGGTAGCAACCTTCGGTACTGGAGACACAGACCAGGTACTGGTTGCAATTTTGTTGCCGGTCTTTACTCCTGATCTGCCCCCGCCGCTGCCCCAGCCGGCGCCACTGGGAGTGAGGGTTTCTTCTTTGTTCTTTTTTTCCAGGTTGATTGTTTGAAGAACTTGGTCGGTCAGGCAGTTGTAGATCGTTGCCGTTGTTGCATTGGCGATGTAATATGTAAGTATAGGGGTGTTTCCTTTTGTAACCGGGTTGGGTTTGGCAGAAAATTCGCGGATTTCTATTTTCCTTGGTTTGACTTCAACTTTAATGGTTTTGCTTTTTACTGTTTTACCGGGATCATCATACCGTTTGGCCACCACATAATAACTAAAGGTTTTTACAGGTTTCAGCTCAGTTGAACCCGTTGCCAGTTTTTTGCCTGTTTTCGCTCCGGAACCGTCGCTGCCGCCAATCCCGGAACCCCGTGGAATAAGGGTCTGATCGGTAACCTTGAGCGGAACAGTCCGTATTTTTTGATTATTGGTTGCATCAAATAGATCGGCTTCTTTGATGTTTTCTCCCTCAATGTGAAATGTTGTAGTACCCCATTCGATTATTTTATCAGGTACGGCACTAAATGCGGTTATCTTGGCAGGATACATGGGTTTGATGACAAGGTCACTCTGAGCGGTTTCGGTATCGTCCTTTTTTTTCTGAGGATCGTAATATAAGACGTGCAGAGAAAAGAAGTAATGGCCGTAGGAGGAAAAAACGGATCCCGGAATAGGGTAGCTTAACGATTTGGATACACCCAATGCTTTGGAATAAAGCTGGCGATACGTTCCCGGCGCGGATTGGTTGGGCACCACCACTTTTATCAAAATGTTTTTTACCAAATTGGTTCTGCGCAATGAGAATTGAACAGTGACCGGCTCTTTGAGTTTGGAACCGCCTGAAGCGATACCGAAAGACTCGATATAAGGCGGATTCTGGGCCAGATTTTTAATCCTATTTTCCCCATCACGTAGTTCGCCTATGAATGGTAAACTGCCGAGCTCCTGATTCTTCAGCCGACCGATCGGTTTGGTTTTTTCCTGTTGGGTACCGTCAACCTGCTGTTGAGGATGGAGTATTGAGGCGTCTATTTGCCTTGTAGTGGAAGCGCTTTGAACATTTTTCCCAAGAAAGGCTTCTTGCGGCAGGCCGGCTGCTGTCATACTGACAACGGTTGTTTTTTTCACCTTACCGTTGCGATTTTCCGCTCTCAGTTCATAGTTGGTGGTCCTCTCCGGCTTAACCGGAACAGAGAAGGAATATATCTTACCGGCTTTCGGCACCGGCAGGGTGGTGATCCGATTACCGGTGTCTTTGTCATAGATGCCCGCATCGGAAATGTGGGTATATTCAACCACGAGCTGGCTGGTCTCACCTTTTTTGATCGAGGCAGGTGAGGCCGAGAATTTGCTGATCAACGGCTTCAAGTTATCCCATGTTCCTTTGGGCTGGCGAACAATAATACGGGCCATCTTATAATCATTACCTTGGTCATCAGTACTGCCGCTGACCAGCATATGGTAGTTCTGGGTTATTTTGGGTGTGAGTTCAAGAACACCTTCACCCTGCGGTTTACCTGTGAAGTTAACCAGACTTCTTCCCGGGTCATCGGGATCTTCGATATCGCCATGGCGGCTGCCGCCGTTCATGTATTTATAGTAGAGCTTTGTTTTGTCACCGAGGGTGATCTCTGTCGGATCGAAGTAGAAGTAACTAATCTGGGGGACTCCGGCCACACCGATGTCCGGCTTCTTCACATTCTGATCAACAGGAAGTGAGTCTTGAATCTGTTTGCCAATATCATCTTGGTCCATCCGGAAGACATGAGAGGAGGGGGATGTTGGTTTCTTCAGGAGTATTCTATCAGACTTGTCCTCCGGTGGCGGTGTGGTGCCCGGTTGTTTTTTGTCATTTAAGATCTTGGCAACCGATGGTTCAAACTCTTCCTGAAGTTTAGTAGTCAATGGTGTTGGCAGCTGATCCTGCCGAGCCATGGTGTTTGGGTAGTTGACGGTGCCATCCTGATGAACACCATACCATTCTTCGTTGTTTTGGTCGTAATAGAGAACGGAGCCGTCAGGTTTTTCGGTGTACCATTTTTTTCCGTCGCTGTTGTAATACGTTATGGAGCCGTCAGGATGACGGGTGTAGATTTTCTCGTTCTTTGAATTGTAGTAGTGGGTGTCTTTTGACGGTGTATCGGTGTCGTAATCTCTCGATTCCGGGATCAGGCCTCTTTCCCGTAGAGTAGTGTGAGTCCGGAATCCGGTGGGCAATTCACCCTGGAGGAGCTGTTGCGACACCTGATTAAGGTTGGCCTTGGGAAGTGTGTTTTCCGGTTCATCGGGGTCGGGTAATCCCTGGTTCCACAACCCTGACATCCCCTGTTCCGGTGTCTGACCAGTTTTCCCGGAGGTTGTATCTTTGGAATCAGGTGGCAGGTTCTTCTGTTTTCCTCCCTGTTTTATCGTGTACCATTCTTTTTCATCACGATCATAGTAGGTCCGGCTGCCGTCTTTGTTTTCCCGGTACCATTTTTTCCCGTTTCGATAGTAAATTTTGGTCTGATCGTTGCCCTGGGTGTACCAGATTTTGCCGTTTTTATAATAGGTTCTGGTTTTGTCTTTGTTTTCGGTATAGGATTTTTTCCCCGTCCAGGGAGTGTAGTAGGTGGTCGAACCGTCGGGATGGACCGTCAGTACTTTCATCCCCATGAACCAGCAGGTCTCAGAACCGTCAGGATCATATGTCTTGGATCCACACGGCTGATCAGTACCATCGTGCTTCTTAACACTGCCGCCGGCAGACTTTCGGTACTGTTTTTTTCCATCTTTATCTTGAGTAAAGGCAACATTTCCTTTAGTGGAGCTATCACCATTAACAGTGTAATAGGTTTTTTTCCCATCCGGATGAGTTGAATATTCGCGCAACCCACCTTTGTTATAATAAGTGATGCTACCATTGCCATGACGTTTACTTGTTGGACCCTTGCCGACCGTTTTAGCACAATTTTCGGCACTGTAACCGGTGATTTTGTCGTCAAGATCGTAGTATATTACGCTGCCGTCCGGATAGACGGTTTTTTCCTTGTAGTAGATTTTCCCTTTGTATGTGACATAAATGGTCTTGCCGCCGTCCTTTCCAGTGGAGTAATAGCGATCATCATTTTTATAATAGCTGCTGAAATAGTATGGAAGTTTATAGACCACACGACCATTTTTATCGTAATGTGTAAGAGTCAGCCCACCTTTTGAGATGATAGTCTTGCTGCCGTCCGCATATTCCCAGTGTTCTGAACCGTCTTTGTTGATAACCCCTTTTGAACCATCGGGGTAACTGACGATAGACCCACCTTTTTTATCAGAATAGCCGGTAATGCCGCTACCGTCAGATCGGCAGAGTGTCTTGAAGACATTATTCGGGTCATGGGAGCCCCGGTCAGAGGCCGCCATGCTCATTTCACCTTTTTCCCAGATGTCGACAAATGGTTGGTTGTTCCCCCGGTAATAATAGGTCACCCGGGTCGCTCCGAGCATATTAGTCATTACACCTCCCATTGACGGTGTCGACACATCGTACAGCCATGAACCATCCGGATTTTTCCCGCTGCCGCCTGTTTTCAGACGATGGGACATCCACAGGAACCACAGTGCCCGCTTATTGGCACCTTCAACATAGAAGCAGTCGATATATCCGGGGCCTGAGGCTTTCAGCGGCAGGGTGCCTTTGTCGGATGTTGAGTTGAACTGCTTGATTGTTCTGTATTTCTTCAGTTGTGAATATTTGAACGTGCAGGACAGTGATCCTGGGAAAGTTTTTTCGTTAAAGCGGATATGGTACAGCGTCGCCTTGATATTCTGCAGATGATAGTGAAGAGTTGTATTGCCCGACAGTACATCTCTAGGTTTGATTTCAAAATCGATCAGTGTTCCAGGCATCTGCGCCAGCGATCGGGTCTGTTCTTCAACACTGTAATCGATTGAACCTATTCTTGTGGTGGGTGTAATTTTTAGCAGACGAAGGGTTAGCGTGTATTGGCCGATTTTTGCGGTAGGAAGATTCAGGGGCAGTTTACTGATGGTTCTCTTTCTTTTTAGGCCATGCAAACGAAGCGATTGAACGGGACCGAAGACCTGATTGCCCAACAGCCATTGAAAACGGACAGTTCCTTTCCCTTTGTGGTAAAAGGTTGCCTTGGCCGACAATGGATCGCCAATTTTGACATCAGCTTTTTGTTTGTTGTTGTTAAAAAGCAGATCGACTTTGGAGATTAACAGTTCCCTATCTGTAACCCGTATCTGAACACTTTCAGGCCTGATACTCCCTTTACACTTATCATAGGCCTTGACCACATGGCTGCCGGGTTCAGAAAAGGTATGTGACTCTCTTGCACCACCCCTCTTGACATGTTTACCGTTAAATTTCCATAAGATACAGGGTTTGCCGATAAAGCCCTTAGCGGTGAAGTTCACTTTATCACCAACATTGACCCTGGTTTTATCGGCACGTAGTTTTCTATCCAGATCAAGAACCCGCAGGGTTGTTTTTGCCGAGGCTTTTTTTCCGCAGCCGCCGTACATGGTGGCGGTATAGGTTCCCGGATTTTTATAGGTATGGGTCACCCGGGAAGAGGTACTTTTTATTTTTGTTTTGTCACCAAAATCCCATTTGATGCAGGTTCTCGGTTTAAGCCCTTTTGGTATGAAGGTTACTTCTGTACCGACTTTGGGGCGTTTATCGGGTTTGACCACAAATGTCCCTTTGATCGGTCTGGTTTTGGATGGAGGCCTGATTGCTGTTCCCGACGGCCCGGATTCCCGGACTATCACGGTTGCGCTGGCAGTTGGAGGACCGCCGTAATCACAGGCCTGGTCCCATACTTTCACCTGAAAGGTTCCAATTTCGGAAAAGGTATGGCTTCTACGGTGGGGTATCGTACTGATAGATTCTGTAATGTTGCCCGAGCCGTCAGCAAAATTCCAGACAAGGCATTCAGAGGTCCCAGGATTGGAATAGGTGAAGTTGACCGGTGTGCCGGGTGTTGTTGTCGAAGGGCTGGCGCTGAGACTGGCTGCTGTTGCGAGACTGTTGTTTGTAAGAGCGCTAAGAAAAAGAATAACAAAAAACGCCCTGAAAACTATTCCGACTTTCATCCTGCACCTCTTCTTCCAAGTCATCCTACAATTGAACAAACTTACCGGTTTGAGAACTGAAGAATATCTGATTAAGTTTGGGTTGAATAACTATTTCATATGCAATTACCACCTTACTGTACGACCAATCTCTTTTGTTCCACCATTAACAAACCAGACTTTCAACCTATATTTAACAGGGTAACCATATTGAACTGTACGTATAAATTCGCCACTCACCTTGGCGCCATTCTGGCCATCAATGGTTTTGACCATGCGATTTTTTACCGTTATAGTTGCCTCTTTCATCCCGGTAAAACTGTATTGAATCTTATTATCAAGCCCTCTTCGACTTTTCCTGGCCTTGAAATAGTGGATTTCCGGTGTCGGAATGCCTTTGATTTTAATCTCTGTTGCACTCTTTTTCTCCAGACTTCCCGATCCTTTAACATAGAGTGTGCAAAATCCCTGTTGAGTGGCGTTTTCAAATGTGTGTTTGCCTTTTTTCCTTTCACTTGGATTATATTTAAGAGGTATGGTAACTTTTTTACCCCGGCAGTTTATCACAGCCTTGTACGCGTTATCAAAGTCGTAATGGAGGGTAACTTTTCCTCCAAAAGGAACGGTCTTCGGTTTTGCGTAAAAGTCATGAATGATCGGATCGGGGTCCCCCTTCACTTTTACTGTAACTCTCTTTCTTGCTGTTTGTAGACCTTTAACCGGATCCTTTCTACTGGCTTCCAGGCAATACTCTGTGGCCTCGGTAGGGGCAACCTTGCGACTACCTTGGGCAATTTTATTACCTGTTTTCACACCTGGACCACCGCCGCCCCCCATAACACCTATTTTTTCATCAACATTTTTAAGTGTGAATGGTAGATAGATATCATCTCTGGTTCGGCAGTTATAGATTTTAGCTGTGTTACCATTGGCAATGCGAAAAGACAGTACGGATACTTGCTTCCTCTTTACTGTTTTGGGGTCTGCCGAAAATTCTTTAATAACAAGTTTTCTAGGCGCAACTCCAACAGTAAGGGGAGCAGATCTGGCCACTGCTTTTCCTTTGTATGCCTCAAGACAATAATCTGTCGTCTTCTTTGGAGAAACAGGCCAGGTATGGTTGGCAATTTTGTTTCCAGTTGGCAACACACCAGGACCACCCCCCATCACGCCGGCCTTCTCATCAACATTTTTAAGTGATTTGAGAGGCATTACGACTTTTTGGGTTTTACAGTCAACTATCTGTGCAGTTTTGGCATTTAAGGTTTCGAAGGAAAGAGTTGATGATTTTGTTGTTACCAGATGTTTCGGGTAAGCTGTGAATGCGCGAATTTCAGGTTTTCCGCCAGGAATAACATCAACAACTACTTGATTGTGGTGTATGAGATTATGGCCATAGGCGTTTACAGTGTACCTGGTCCATTTAGAAGGATACACGGTGTAGGAGCCTGTTCCAATTTTATGGCCGGTTTTTGCACCACTTTTGCCGCCCATGGGATGAAGCGTTTCATCGCTGTTTTTCAGCGTGACCTTTTGCAGAAGAGTGTTGGTTTTGTAGTCAAAAACCTTCACATATTCGCCGTTTTTGACCCTAAAGCGCAGTGTTGATCCCTGCCCCAGGATAACTTTAGACGGTTCGGCATAGAGTGAGTCCCATTCGACGCGGATGCCTGGTTTATCGAGGGGTATGTAGTATTTTATGTCTTGATCAGACAATTTATAATCGGGATGGGGGAGCTCCTTCTGAACGACACTCAGCGTTATATCGTATCCACCCTGTACCGAGAAAACATTTGATGGAAATGTAAAAGTGCTGGATGATAATGGAAGTGTTCGTCCAAAAATATTCCTAGAACTAGGAACATCTTTGTCATAGATTTCTCTTGTGACAGAAATGGTCACTGTCTTGATCGCGGCTTCCATTGCTAGATCATATTCAATCTTAACAGTGTCACCAGGTTTACCGCTGCCAATAATTTTAAACGACTCAATCAAAGGTTTTCCAGTGCCCAGTGCCTGTTTGATCTCTCCTAGCTGTGTACCCGGCATCCCACTGTCTTTCTGAAAACTCATTGAAGGTTCTACTTGGCTTCCGCTTCCTTTCTGCTTGCCGGTTAGCTTTTGCTTCTCAAGCTGGGAACCGGCAACTCTGGCGGGATCAAATGTGTTTCTTAATCTTTTGCTGGCTATGCCGATGGCTGGTTGTTCCACTTTCCCCATCGATTCGGGCAGATCGCCAATCTTGACTTCAACAACAGCTTCCCATTTATCGGTGCCGTTGCGGTTTTCGGCCTTCAGCACATAGACAGTGTTTTTGGAAGGTTTAACTGGGACGGAAAAGGAGTAGATTTTTCCGGCCTCTGGAACTGGCAGTGTTGTAACACGTTTGTCTGTGGCCTTGTCGTAAATACCAACATCGGAAACATGTGTATATTCAACAGCCAGTTGAGCGGTCTCGCCTTGTTTAATGATAGCCGGCGATGCAGTAAATTTACTGATCAACGGTTTGTTCTTTGCCCATGTTCCCTTCGGCTGGCGGACAATAATACGGGCCATCCGGTAGTCGGCTCCCTGCTCATCGGTGGAGCCGCCGACCAGCATATGATAATTCTGGGTAACCTTGGGAGTGAGTTCCAGCACACCTTCACCCTGCGGTTTACCGGTAAAGGTGACCAATCCTTTTCCGGGATCATCGGGATCTTCAATATCGCCATGGCGGCTGCCGCCACCCATATATTTATAGTAGAGCTTGGTTTTATCACCGAGGGTGATCTCGACAGGATCAAAGTAGAAATAGATAATTTTGGGGACACCTGCAACACCCAATTGTGGCTCTTTTACTGTTTCATCACGGGGCAGTGAGTCTTCAACCTGCTTTGCCAGACTGTCCTGATCGAATTGAGCAGTTTTTGATGTATCAATACTCTCTTTTTTCTGTATGAATTCCCCGGTACCGGCTGCAGATTTTTTCGGTAACTTGCCTATGAAAGATGTTCCTGGTATCTCTTGGAGTTCATCTGAAACAACTTCTTCAACCCCGATAGGCTGTTTCTTCATTGATATTTCTGATGAACTGGTTTTCCCAGGAACAGGTGGAGACTGCAGACCCTTGTTGAAAAGGCCTTCTTCTGAATCCTTTTCCTTGCCAGAATCGCTGCTCTCAGGCTTTTTCTTGCTCTTGTCACCGATCCCTTCATAATCTTTACCAGTCTCGGTAATCAGCTTGGATTTGCCTTTTGCTTTTTTACTTGTGTACAATTCTTTTCCATCTTTATCATAATAGGTTTTAGTGCCGTCTTTATTTTCCCGATACCACACATGACCATTTTTATTGTAGTAGGTTCTGGTGCCATCCTTATTGATGCGGTACCACTTTCGACCATCTTTATAATATGTCCGGAATTTATTTTTAGTCTCCGTATACCAGATTTGGTCACTCTGATAATATGTTTTGCTGCCATCTTTATGGAAGGTGACATATTTTTGACCGAATATGCCGCTATAAATGGTAACCGATCCATCGGGGTGTACTGTAAATGTTTTTAATAGCCCATTTGGCAATGCATAACACGTGACCGACCCATCACGTTCATAGGTAACCTTGCCGCAAATAATTTCCTCTCCTGTGTCAGGACGTGTTACAGCAATACCACCCATACTGATGTGCTCTTCGTATGTTTTTTTGCCGTCTTTATCTACGGTATAGGCTACTTCTTTCCCATCCTTGGTGTAGTACGTTGTTGATCCGTCTGGATGACTTGTGTAATCCCGTGTTCCATCCTTTTTAAAATAGGTCAAACTGCCGTCCGGCTCTTTTTTGGGCAGCGAACCAAGTTCACTCATTTTCCCTTTTAAGGCATCTGCTGCCAGTTGGCTGTCCAGACCTGATTGAAGGTTCTGGTTATCTGGTTTGAGCAGGCCGATATCTCCAGCAATTTGAGAAGAAACCGGTAACTGAGGCAGGGTTGTTTTTTCTTTTTTGCCGGAGCTGGAGGCGCCTTTTGAATCAACATGGAAGCCGAGCTGTTCAGCTATTTCAGAACCGTCTTTCATGATATCAGGCCGTCCAGGCTGTTGTTTTGCCACGGGCATCTGGGGGAATTTTTTCCCATCCGATGGCACCTTGACGCCTATGTCTACCCTGTCAAAGGCTCTACCCTTGTCGTTATCGACAACCAGGTAATAGAACTGGACAAAATTTTTATTGATTTTCGGTTTTACGACCAATGTCCCTTTTTTATATTTTCCAGGCGCAGCCATAGGAAGAACGGCTTCTGTTACCACACCTTGACCGATCACTTCCGACTTGATCTCACCATAATCGCCAGCGGTAAATTCATAGGAAAGGGTGGCGCTTTCCCCTTCAAGCACCTGCTTCTTGTCTGTTTTAAAGGAAACAATTAAGGGTTTGTTTTGATATTGCCCTGGGCGCTGATTGACCTTGATAAAGGCATCTTTCTTGACGGTATCATTACTGTTGCTCACGGAAAGCGTTATTGAGGTTGAAAATCCAGGTGTTACCGGATCACAGCTTTTTCCTTCCGAACCGCTGATAAATGGAAAATTAAATTTGGAATGTTTCTGGATAAATTTGACATCCAGTGCGTTTTTGAATCCGTAGCAGAGTGTAGTTGTCTGACCAGCAGTAATTGTTGGATCTTGGAAATAAAAGTGAGTGATCTCAGGTAAATTTTCCGGAAGAATCAGCCGGGCTGTTTGAACAGCTGTTCCGTGGTCATTTTTTACTTCAAGTCGATAGGTTGTATTCTGTTTGGGGAAAGCATTAAAAACATCGTCATATTTGCCGTCTTTGAGCTTCAGATTATAGGTTGTTCCTCCCTTGGTATCATAAACAGTTGCCGTTTTACCGTTTTCGATGATGGTATGAATGGGAACAGCAAAATCCCAGCCTTTAAAAGGTGAATCAGGCGTAAAAAGGTGGATCTTCGGTTGAAGATCGCTGGCATATTTTAGGGAGCCAAAAGATTCCGGACCAAAGTTGAAGGTAACCCGTTTTGTAACAACGCCATGGGGATTGGCGACCCTGAGTTCATAAATGTTGGCCTGGAAGGGCAGCACCTCTCTGTCTAAACTGTTCAGGTTGTTTCCTTTGGAGATTGGCAGAATCTTTTTCTTGCCGGTAACCACATCGACCAGCTCAGCATTTGCGGCGTTGGATCCAAGGGATGTGAAATCGACAGTCCGCGTCAATGATTTGTGCTTTTCGCCGATCAGTTTCACATTGTTGGGCGGACCGCTATATTCACCGATTTTACTGACACTGACAGAAAGCTCCTTAACTTTGATGGAATCAGTAATAGATTTGCCATTCGAGTCATATTTACCGGCCTGAAGAATAAACTTTGTTGATGCGGTCGGTGTAACGGTGACCGTACCTTGCTGAGATTTTTTAGAGATTGCCAGGTTTGTTTTTGCTTTTTGCTGGAAACCGGTATGGAGATCCGCCTGAAGGATCATGGCCCAGGCGGCATTTTTCAATGAGTAGGCCAGCCGGACCTGGCCACCTTTTAAAATAGCCATTTTGTCAGCTTCGAATTCTTTAATGACAACCTGGTTGTCATCAACTAATTCAAGGTCAATTGGAACCTGATTGACATAGCCGTCTTTCTTAACGGCAAAACCGACAATGTAATAGCTACTCGGGTTTGGCAGCTGACCTGCGGGCACATTGACGATATAGGTTTGTTTAAGCAGCTCACCATGTTTGATTTTGAGCTTGTTAACTCCTTTTATCTGCCACTTAGGAGGAAGAACGGTAAGAGGTTCAAACTCGAAATATAAATCCTTGTCACATGGCCCGACTTTTCGGCGTTCATAGGTGACATGAAATGTAATTGATCCACCTTTCTTCCGATCATACGGTAGATTTCGGCCATATTCCACTTCGGGGCCGATGGTGATCTCTTTGATGAACGCTTCAGGCTGAATCTTTTTTCTTCTATAATCAACCTGATCAAACCAATGTGCGTTTATTTTTTTTCCACCGACCTCATACGAGTAGTCGAGACGATAATCCTTGAGCTGGGGGCCATTGGGGCCGTCATGGTCGGGAACGGTATATGATCCGCTGTCATCGGCATAATCCAGCTTATATCTGTCGGTCTTTTTGAATGATAAATCCAGGAGAACTTTTGATCCCCTGTTGTAGTCGACCTCCCAAAGCTTTGCTCTTGGGTCGATTCTGAGTACTTTATAGCTGAAGACAGCCACTTCTTTACGATGAGTACAGACAATATCCGGTTCGATTTTAAATTCGGCAATTGCACCCTTTGGCATTGGTAACTGCGCCAGTGAGCGAACAGGTTTGTCCACAGTATAGGATATCTCAGGTATTTTCCTGTCCGGCTTGAACCGTATAATACGAAGGCTCAGTTTATGGCTGCCTAATTTCTCAGTGGGGAGCTTTTGAACCATTTTAACGGTTGTCTTTTTCTTTTTGGAACGATGAAGCTGTAAGCGTTGTATCCCACCAAAGACCTTGTTGTCGACAAGCCATTGATATTGAAGATTACCATTGCCCTTATGGAAAAAAGTTGCCTGGGCCGATAATGGATCACCTACTTTGACATCAGCTATCCGTTTGTTGTTGTCAAAATGCAGGTCAACCTTGGTGATTGAAAGCTCCTCACCCAGCACTGTTATCATAACTGTTTCTGCTTTTATACCTCTGGCACCGCACTGGTCAAAGGCTTTGACATTATATTTTCCAGGCTTGTTGTAGGTATGGCTCATCCGGCCTTTTGCTATTTTCTTAACACGTTTGTCGAGTTCCCATTTGACACAACTGGAGACAAAGCCGCTGGTAGTGAAGTTCACCTTATCTCCAACTTTCACTGTTGTCTTTGAGGCACGAAGGCTCCGGTCAACCTTTAAGACGGTAATCGTTTTCGAACCGGAAAGCTGTTTTCCGCAATCGGCATACATTTTAATGGCATAGCGGCCGGGTTTTTTAAACAGATGACTGATGGAAGCGGACCTGGGCTTGAGCTTCTTGTCATTAACCTTCCAACAGACACGGGATGATTTGAACCCTCTGGCTGTCAGGGTCACATTCTCCCCTTCCCGTGGCCTGGACGGCTTGACCTGAATGGTTCCCTTTTTTATTTTTGTGCCAACAGGTTTCCCACCGGAAGGCCCTGACTCACGGATCGTGACAGTCACACTGGCTGTTGCCGGACCGCCGTAATCGCAGGCCTGATCCCATACTTTCACCAGGTAGGTTCCAATTTCGGAAAAGATATGGCTTCTGTGGTGGGGTATCGAGCTGATTGATTCTGTACTGTTGCCCGAGCCATCAGCAAAATTCCAGACAAGACATTCAGACGTCCCGGGATTGTTATAGGTGAAATTGACCGGGGTGCCAGGAGTTGTTGTCGATGGGCTGGCGCTGAGGCTGGCCGCTATTGCGACACCTTTGTTTATAAAAGCGTTGAGAAGAAGAAGAATAAAAAACGCCCGGAAAACCATTCCGACTTTCATCGCACACCTCCAATCTGTTTGCTAACTTCCCAGCGGATCCGACAAACGGATATGAAGATGACTTGCCGGAATCGGCCTGAGTTATCTGTCGACAGTATGCCCTGTTTGATTATACTTCATATTACGATTTTTCACCGGGTGATTTTCAGGTGAATCTGCCGAGCGCATTGCCATTTCGTATTAAACCTAAACGGAGCGTTTTTAAATTTCAAGATGTAGTTAAGGTTTACATACTTGTACTCCAGAAAAAACACAGGCATGCTCAAATGTTCATCGAAATTGTAATAAAGCTCCGGTAGATGAGATTTCAGTTCAGGTTGCGTTTAAAAAGCGCTCAATTCAGGTTTAAGATTGAGTTGTTGGAAAATGATGGTACACTTGAATCCGATTCACCGGATAGGGAGAATGACCCTTTCATCCGCTTTGAAGCGATACCAAAACCTGCTATGACCATCGAGACTCAACGAGAACCGGATCTGGAGCTTTTACGGAGAACAGCTGCCGGTGATAAGGAAGCATTTCGGGAGTTGTACGAATCGACCCATGAGAAGGTCTTCTATTATCTGGTCAGGCTCATTGGCCGGGATCGGGCGGAAGACATGTTGACCGAGACCTACCTCCAGGTCTGGAAATCGAGCGGCAATTTCCAGGGACGTTCAAAAGTCACCACCTGGATCATCAGTATCGCCAGAAATCTCTCGTTGAAAGAAATCAAGAAAAACAGCCGTTACCAGCCGTATGAGGACCTTGATCTGGTCAATAACAACTCAACCTGGGCAACAGATGAAGAAATGGAAGCTCGCAGCAGAAAGAAGGTGGTCAAACAGGCGCTGTCCCAGCTTGGCCCTAAGCATCAGGAGGTTCTAGATCTGTTTTTCTTTCACCAGCGGACCTATCAGGAAATATCTGAGATAATGGACATCTCCATCAATACCGTAAAAAGCAGGATTTTTTACGCCAAAGAACAGCTTCAGGGAATCCTGGGTGAAATGGGAATTGAGAGGCATGAGATTTGATCTTTAATCCGTTGATTTGTTAATTGCCGAAAACACAGAAATACACTCCCTTCTAAAGGATGCTGTAACTCTTTACGAGAACCACCACACTCTAGCGTAGTGAGTGTGGTCACAGGAACAGAAATCGTTGATCGTAAAGTGAAAAAGGCAGATGCTGCTGCCCTAGAAACATACAGCCCTACCAAAAAGAATTCAGCGACGAAGAAATCCAGAATTTCATGGATTCCAACCGGCCTGAGGGAATTACCGAGGAGGCGCCCCACGGGTTTGAATGGAAGTCTATTATTATCGACCATGAAAGGAGTCTGGAAGGATTCTGGATCGAAAGAGAACGAAAAAAAAATTGATAACGTTGCGACAAGACTCCAAGTATAGTAATGCTATTTAAAGTTGTTGATTAAAGGGAAGGGTACTTGTTTATTTGGAGATTTTTGGAGGTTGATCAGTTGGGATAGCTGTTATAGGGTCCCATTGAATTCATGAGGAGAGAAAAAATGTTAGGTCAATGTAAGGGTCTGATGTTTCCTTTACGTGGTTCTGCTGTCCTTCTGTTTCTAGTTATCTGGCTGTTTTCCCCAACGTTTCTTTTTGCCGCTTCACCCCCCATTGAACATAACCAGCCCGAGCTGGTGTATCCTCAACTGGTTGAAATGAGTATCCAGACGGATGATACCGTCCGGGCCGTTCGTTTCTATTTTCTCCGCCCGGGTTTCGATCAATACCAGATGCGGTTCATGAAACCGGCCGGTGGCGGCAACTTTGTCTATCAATTCGATACCTCGACCCTGGATTCTCCCGTTCTTCAATACTATTTCGAGGTGTATACCGACGAGGGAATGTTTTTTTTCCCCGATGACGCGCCTGTCACCCACATGATGATCGAAGGCGACCGGGACGGTTTTGAACTCATCTTAAGTGAGGCGCCGGCAAAGTTGGAAGGGGCAGAAGAGGAGATAGCTTCCACCGGATCGGTTACCTTAAACGGCAGTTTTGAAGTATTGATCCAGCGGGATGAAACCCAAAGCGGCACAACTGAAGAGGATGAGTTGGAAGATACCTCCCGTTTTGCTGACAACGATTTCCTCGCTGATATTAATCTTCGGATTGCCAGGACATGGGAAATAGGAGAGACCAGCATATCGTTCGATATGAACGTCGCCTATACCAACCATCCGCTGGATGGCGAAGAGGAGGGCAGTATAAGTTCCTTTCTCTTTGAGATACAGAAGCCCCATCATCACCTGCAAATCGGTGATCTGGAAGTTGTCTCTACCAAGCTTGCCGGCGAGTCGCTGAACAGCCGTGGTATCGATTATCAGTATTCCCGTGGGCGGTTTACCGGTGAAGTGTATTATTTGAACTCCAGGCAGTCCAATGTGCTGGAAGATTCCATACCCAATGCTGATAACTATATTACCGGAGTCAAGCTTGGAGTTGATGTGGTTGAAGATCTCTTCCATATCGATCTTCATTACGCCCAGGGAAAGGATGATTCGTCGATCCTGTCCACTCACACCAGCGACAGTGATGTTACTGTCTCTGAAGGCGAGTTGTTTTCCATTGCCCCGCAACTCACACTGTTTGATCAGATGCTGACTATCAGCGGTGAATATGTTGCCAGCTATTCCAGCAAAGAGACAATTGCTGCAACCATTGATGGTATAGCAGCTGATGACGCTGACAGCAGCGATTTTACCGATGAGTCCGACTCCGCCTGGCAGGCCGGAGTCACCTTTGAAAAATGGGGCTTGAAGGTCTCCGGTTTTTATAAATATATCGGTGCCAACTACCAGTCTCTGGTCAATCTTGACGAGCAATATTTTTCCGTTGACCGTGAAGGCTATGACTTAACGGTAGAATATGCAACTGAAAAATGGGATGTGCTTATCACCTGGGAAGACACCAATGACAATCTGGATGACGATTCATCTAAGGGATGGTCGAGATATCAGAAAGTCTCCATCACACCAAGGTGGCAGGTAACTGATAATTTCTCCATCAGTGTCGGCCACACCAACTGGCAGGAGCGGACCTATGAGGACAGCGCCCTGTCGGTCCGTCAGACGGATCTGGATAATTTCGGCTACACGGCCGGTATCGATTACTCCTTTTCCGATTCAAGTACAGTCCAGTTGACCTGGGCCATGGATATTTCCGAGAGTTTCGATACACCTGAATCGGACAGTACTACTCACACCGTCACCTTCAACTACTCCTACTATGACGATAAATTGCAGCTCTACCCCGGTGTCAGCTATTCGACAACCGATACCGAAGAAGAGATAAGCGAAACCATCAATGTCTACCTGAGCGCTGAATATTCGATCATTACCGACCTGCTCTCACTGTCGACAAATAACTCGATCACCTGGACCAGTGGGGATGTGACCGCCGACACCCGGCTGATCACCCTGTCCGCTGCTGTTAAATGGCATCTTGGCTGGATCCATGGCTATTTCAGCGATACCATTCTGTCGCTTGTCGGGGAATATGAGGAAGATGACCAGGATGAAACACGAACAGAAAGCTATCTGGTGTCTACAAAACTGGATTTTATGTTTTAAATCGGAGTCATACCGATGCTATTGAGTTGCTTTGAGCCTCTATCTGTAGAGAAAATAATGAACAATTCTTAAAAACAAGGCACCAATTATAAAGAGTGGAATAACATTGTTTCAATATTTGATATAGACGGGAGAAATAATTATGAGATTATGTAAATTGTTACTGCTTTTTGTAGCGGTGATGTTCTGCTGGGTCCATTCAGCTGAAGCTGCTTCCGTTTCCTGTACTCCCAATCCAACAACCGTTGGCACTGAGGTCATATGCAACTATGGACCGGGCGCTACACCTTTCGATATACGATGGAATTGGGGAGACGGTTCTCCAGAAGATGCTACCGGTGCAGGCACCACCAAGCACCATGTATATAGAGACGTAGGTTCTCATACTCTCAGGGTCGAGGATACCATTTACCCTGGCTCTCAAGCAACGGAGACTATTACCGTCAACAAGGCGACAGCTCCGAAGGGCATTAAGCGAATTGATCACAGGCCTGCCGTTCCCAAGGTCGGTCAACAGTTCACCCTGACCGCGGTCAATTTTGATTCCACCTCCTGTATCACCTGGCAATTCAAAAAGAGAGGCAGAAGATATCCTGACAGAAACCCGCCGGAGTTTGTTCACGCCCTTGATAAACCAGGGCGGTATCTGGTGAGAGCCTACGATAATTGCGATACGAGTTCCACACCAGTAACTAAATATATCACAATCGGTAGAGATACCAGGACAACAACCTGGTTACCGGTGCAACCCAAAGCCGGCCAACGGGTTACCTTTCGTTCCAGAGGCAACTATGACTCCTGCAAACGGGTAGATTTCGGTGACGGAACAGTTCAAACAATACGCACGCCGATCTTTACCCATACCTACAGACGACCTGGGACCTATAGACTGACTGTTTACGGGTACTGCGGTGATGATCTGGCCCCACAGGTATACACGATCACAGTCGTAAAAGGTTTTACAATCGATTACCTGGAACTCAGGTATAAAGATACAGCGCCGGGGGCAGGTACAGCCGTTCCGAAACGATTCATGGGGCTGGCCCCAAACGTTGAAAAAGGAACGAGAAACTTTAAAGCTAAAGCTTTTATCAGATACAGCGGCAGCGGCGTAATCACCATGCAATGGCTGGTCAAAAATACGGTCATTCAGATGATCACCAAGCAGGTTGCCGGCTTTCACAAGCAAGTTGAGATCGACTCGGTTGTCGATCTGCCGACCTTTAACCTGGGCCGTCATGATGTGACTGTTCGTTTCATCAGTCCCAGAGGAACAGCTTTACGGATGCCGGCGTTGAAGTACTTTGTCACTCAGCCGAAACCGGAGGCAACCGATGATGGTGACGGTAACCTGTCGGTCCTTTCGACAGGAGTGATTAACGGCCCAGGGCAGCAAACGCCCATTAATGAAAGTGTGCAGCTACCGTCCGGTAAACATTCTCTTCTTGGTGGTGAGGTTTTCAATCGTGGAGGCAGAGCTTTCACCGGCCGGTTGAATATTTATCTCGATGGAACACTTGTGGATTCCCAGGTTATTCTTGATCTGGGTGGGGGCGATCCGAAGATGTTTGATGTCTCTTTTGAAATGGGAGGTGACCAGATGACTCTTGATCTTGTGCTGATCAATCAGGACGGAGAGACCGTAGATAAAAAACAGTATACGGTGGAACCTTCCCCATAAACCCTCTTTTTTATAGAAGTAAATCAAAGCCGCCATCGAATCAAACGATGGCGGCTTTTTTTATTTCAATCTCAATTCCCAGCACTTGTGGATCGTGGGGTTTCGGCGGCAGTCTTCCGGCAGCGTTTTTCTGCTGATGTCTTTTACTGTGAACCGGGTTGCCAGTTCGGTATCGAGCTTGAATTTTTTCATATCGGTACAGAAGAGCAGAGTGCCTTTTGGAGCGAGGTGTCTCATACAGAGGGAGATCAATTCGGAATGTGTCTGTTGCAGATTCAATAAGCGGCTCTCTTTAAACGAGAGAAGGGAGACCTGGGGGCTGACCAGTATCAGATCGTATAAATTTTTATCTTTTTTCAGCCACTTATATGGGTCGATCTGAACAGTTGGGTGACAGCTGCTGGAAAAGCCGTTTACAGCCAGATTCCTGCGGCACCACTCGATGGATTCTAAGGATGGACTTAGGGTAGTCGTTGTTACGCTGCCTGCCGCTGCCGCCTGAATGGTCGCCTGACCACTGGAACAATAGATGTGAAGAAACCGTTTGCCACTGCTATGGTTGTATATCTGCCTGTGAATATCCCGCAGATGAAAAAGAAGCCCTGTGGTTTTTTGGTGGTTGAAATCTAACAGAAACCGGCAGTTAACTTCTTGAATCTCAACCATTTTTGGAACAGCTTTTTTTCGATCGTTTGACAATTTTTTACCGGAATGTGAATGGGCCCGTCGTATTAAAATACGGCTGCGGCCAATTCCGAACAGATCACGGAGGGTGGAAAGCGCCAGCTGAAATCGTTTATCGACACGTTTGGGGTCGATATTTCTGGCTGCCCGATACTCTCGGACGAAGATCAAGCGGTCATAACATTCAATTGTAAAGTTGAAATCGGGTAAATCCCGGTCATAAATGCGAAAACAATGCACCTGTTCTCTCTCAGCCCAGCGGAGAAGTTTTTTCAGGTTTTTTCGCAGCCTGTTGGCAAGTGGCGCTCCTTCTCCGTCTATGGGCTGCGATGAGATTTGCCAGGAAAAAGGTGGCCTTAATAGAGGTGATTGCGCAGTACCACAATGGAGACGGCACGAAATTGGTCCATTGTATAATCGATGTTTCTCCTGAGTTTTCAGGCCGAGTTTTTCACCTAAGTCAGGATTAGAGAGCAGAATACCGAAGTTCCATCCGGAAAATTGTTCAGCCAGTTTACGCCCTAAATAAGAGTACAATACGGCAGCCTCGCTTTTCTCAAGAAGACGCTCGCCGTAAGGCGGGTTGGTAACAAGATATCCCTTGTCCGCTGGTTTTTGTAGCCAATGGAGTTCCGCCTGTTTTACCTGTATGCGGTTTTCCAGACCGGCCAGCCGGATATTTTTGCGGGCAACAGCAACAATCTCCTGGTCGGCATCATAACCAAGAAGTTGTGGCCAAGGTTTGTCCGACTTGTCCTCTTCCCGGACAATAGCGTCGTCGATCAAGCTTGACCACAGAGTCTGATTGTGCTGCTTCCAGCCGAAAAAGCCAAAATAGTTTCGTGAAAGCCCCGGAGCAGTGTCACCATAGATCAAGGCGGCTTCAATAAGCAGTGTTGCCGAGCCGCACATGGGATCGAGAAAAACCGTATCGACAGATGTGGATTTTGAGAAACCGGAAAGGGCGACTATAGCGGCGGCAAGATTTTCTTTGAGCGGTGCCTCACCCGCCTGTGCACGGTAGCCGCGCCGGTGCAGACTTTCTCCGGAAAGATCGATATTCAGGGAGGCCGTGGAATTGTCGACATGGACATGAAACCGGATGTCGGGCCGCCCGGCCTCAACAGTTGGCCGGTCGCCGGTAGTTTGCCTGAAAAAATCCACCAGACCGTCTTTCACCCGTAATAGCGCATAGCGGGAATGGGTAATCTCTGTCGCTCCGAGGCTTACACCAATACTGAAGGTCGTGTGCTCATCCATATGGGCAGTCCAATCGAAATCGAGGCTGAATTTGTACAGGTCATCTTCAGAATGACAGGGAAATTCACCAATATTCAAAAAAATACGGGAACCGAAACGAGACCAGAGGCAGGCCGCATAGCCTACTTCTAGTCCTCCCTGAAACCGGACTGTGTTTCTGCTTGTGATCACACTGGTTCCACCATGGGAGATGATTTCATTTACAAGCAACGGCTCCAACCCCAGGCTGCAGGTAGCGGTGTATCGGTAGTTTGATTGTGATTTCATGCGGGACAGGGTAAGCGGAAAAATGTCAAAGGGCAAATAAAAACGGGAGAGCTGTGATTGACAGATAACGGAGAACATCGGTATATTGAGAGACTTTGCAATTTTTTATTATCAACTGCTATGCAATTTTCCAACGTCTGCCTCCATACCTTCGGTTATCAATTACCGCCTATTGTTCTTCATTCTGAAGAGATCGAGCATCGGCTTGAACCGCTCTATAAACGGCTCAAACTGCCGGCCGGCCGGCTGGAGCTGATGTCAGGTATTCAGACACGGAGACTGTGGCAGCCGGGGACACGCCCTAGCCTGGCAGCAACGCTTGCGGGTAAAAAAGTCCTTGAACGGGGAGAAATACCGGCCGAATCGATTGAATGTCTGTTTTTTACATCCGTTTCCAGGGACATGATGGAACCGGCAACAGCATCATTTGTTCATCATGGGCTGGGACTTTCAGAAGATTGCCTTGTCTTTGATCTTTCCAACGCCTGTCTGGGGTTCTTAAACGGCATGGTTACGCTGGCCTCTATGATCGAACAGGGGCAGGTGGATAATGGTCTTCTGGTCGCCGGAGAAACGGCAGAAGAGTTGGTTGAGTCGACCTTTGATTACCTGCTTTCGGACATAGCGCTTACCCGGAAGAGCATCAAACCGGCTTTTGCCTCTTTGACAATAGGTTCAGGCTCTGTTGGCCTTTTCATGTGCCGGGCTGATTTGGTTCCTGAAAAACCGAGGCTCGCCCATGCTGCGTGGAAGGCCGATACATCCCATTCCAATCTTTGCCAGGGAGACTCTTTGGGTACGGGCACAACACTGATGGCAACCGATTCGGAAGAACTCTTGGTGCGAGGAGTTGAAACAGCTAAAAAAACCTGGGAAAAATTTTCTTCTGTAGAAGGATGGGGATCAAAGGATATCAACCGATTTTTCTGTCATCAGGTTGGTTCCGCCCACGCCAGGCTGCTTTTCCAGAACTTGCAGCTTGATCCTGATAAGAATTTTGAGACCTTGAAAAAATTGGGAAATGTAGGGTCGGTATCGGCGCCTATCACTATGGCCATGGCTATTGACGAGGGGAAATTTCAACCAGGGCAGAAAGGGGCATTGCTTGGCATCGGCTCGGGGATCAACTGTTTAATGCTCGGAGTCAATTGGAAACAAGAGGAGCGAGAATGACAAGACTTACGGCTGAAGAGGGGCAACACCTGGTAAAACTGGCGCGGAGCACCATCGGTTTACGTCTCGGGCTGCTGCCTGATGATGAAGGGTTGGAGCCTAATCAGGGGCTTCTCAATGAGCAGGCATCTTTTGTTACCCTGAAAAAACATGGCGCTTTACGTGGCTGTATAGGCAGCCTGGTACCAACTGGAACAGTGGTTGAGTCCGTGAAGCAAAATGCGGTAAAAGCGGCCTTTCACGACAGCAGATTTCAACCGTTGACTAAAGATGAGTTTGACGATATTCACATCGATATCTCGGTACTCACCAGACCGGAAACACTCCAATATACTGATGGAGATGATCTAATTGCCAAACTCAGGCCGGGAATCGACGGGGTGACCATCCGGCTGGGCATAGCCGGGGCCACATTTTTACCACAGGTTTGGAAACAGCTGCCCGACCCTGAGCAGTTCCTAGGCCGTCTCTGCCTCAAGGCCGGATTATCACAAACGGCCTGGAAAGATCAACAACCAGATATTGAGATTTACCAGGTGCAGTGTTTTGAGGAAGATTTCAGAAAAAGATAGGATTGCTGTTTAGTAGTAATAAACTATCAGTACATAATGGTTTTGTCATATAATTTGAGAGGATCAATGAAAGAAGTCAAACTGGATCAGTCACTTACCGCCAGGTTGAAAACACTCTATGAAGAGATGGAGGCGGCGTATGATAATGTGGCCAGTCGCTTGAGCTTCAGCTGTAAGGGATGCGATGATAACTGCTGTGACTCATATTTCCTCCATCATACCTATGCTGAATGGAGTTATCTCTGGTACGGTTTTGGCAAACTTCCTGAGGAGAAACGGCTGGAAATTATAAAGAGATCAGAGAAGTATGTTGACGGTTGCCATAAGGCCCAATTGGAGGGGGAGCGGCCTCAACTGATGTGCCCGTTGAATGAAAATGGGCTCTGTATTCTCTACCCCTATCGTCTGATGGTCTGCCGGACCCATGGCACTCCCGCAGCTATGACCAGGCCAGACGGCCAGCAGCTTAATTTCCCCGGTTGTTTTCGCTGCCAGGAGATTGTCCAGAAGTCATATCCGGATGAAGAAACTGTTCCCCGTATGGAAAGAACCCATCTTCTAAGGGAACTTGTTTCGATTGAAAACGATCTTTTTACCGGAAAACGGCACCTTTATCCCAAGGTCAAGCTGACCATTGGTGAAATGCTGATCAGGGGCGCGCCAACCATACCTGTTCCCCACTGCGAGCGATAGCCAGACAGAGTCAATACAAACACCTCTCGTAAATTTTTGGAATTGACTCATCTGGTAAAAAAATTACCGATCAATCAGGGGTAGAAAAATGTAGCAAGCAGGCCCGTCTTCATGCAACCCGGGATGGGTACAAATGCGGCTGTCCGTTAAACGATCATGACCAGAAAGGGATTGAAGTCGTTGGGGCAGGGAACGTCGAAGAAGAAAAAGAGTAACACGTCCTGCGCTCTACACCAACAACGGAAAAAGGCCCCGGGCAGCTCGTCTGTCCGGGGCCTTTTGTTTTTTATCATTCTCCAAGATGACCGATGGAGAACAGATATATTTACTCAAGCTCGTTCCAGGAGGAGTAGGGGGCTGTAATCAGGCTGGCATTGAAGTATCTGGGGTCGTCTGTTACCTCTTCACCAATCCAGTCAGGCACGGAAATCTGCTGATCTTCAGTTTCCAGTTCCACTTCAGCAAGGCAGAGCCCCTCGTTTTCATCGTGAAATTCGTCGATTTCCCAGATCAGCCCGTCCACCTTGATCCGGTACCGTTTTTTTCTAATCAGCGGCTGTTCACAGAGGTCGAGCAGTTCCCGGGCATCATTTATTGGAATTTCATACTCATATTCGTTTTTTGAAGCTCCTATCGTTAACCCTTTAATGGTGAGATAGCCTTTGTCGCCAACGGTCCGTACACGGACAGTCCGATGTTTGTTCGAATTGAGATAACCCTGACAATATTCGACTCCCTTACCGAGTCGCTTCCAGTGATTATTTTTCAGAAGATATTTTCTTTCGATTTCAATGGCCATGACCAGGAACTAACGGTGGGTTGTCAGTTGATTTTCTTTGGTTAATGATCGCTTTTTACGCTATGCTATATAAATAGTAGGAGAATTAAAGAACGCTCGAACCGTAATCTGATAAAAAAATCAATTGTCTTATATTACCACACTATGGATCAAATCAATACCAACCCGAGTGATTTATGGGAAGAGATTGGCTCAATCGCCGAGGAGGAACTGCCCCATGTACTCACAAAACTCTTTGTTTCCTATGAGGAGATGTTGAGCAGGGATCCGGAAAGCCCGGAGGCAAAAACATTTTTCCGCCATCTGGCCAATGCCATCTCTCAGACGGTTCAGTGTAATCTGAACAGGCGATAATTACCCAGCGAGTATATCAGAGGAAGAAGAGTATGAAGGAAATCAAAGTCACCGCCAAGCAGCCCAATTCCAAGATGTGTTTTGTCTGCGGCCTGCAAAATGGGTTCGGTCTGAAAAGCCGCTTTTACGAACTGGAGAGTGGTGAGTTGATGGCCATTTTTCAACCGGCCCAGGAACATCAGGGATATCCTGGGCGGCTGCATGGAGGCCTTGGGGCCACCATCCTGGATGAAACCATCGGCCGGGCCATTATGCTGCAGGAGAGCGACAATATCTGGGGTGTCACGGTTGATTTTTCAATGCGGCTCAGGAAACCGGTTCCCATTGATACAGAAGTGCGGGTTGTTGCCAGGGTTAAAAAAAACGGCAGACGGTCCTTTGAGGGGACGGGGGAAATCGTTCTGGAAGACGGCAGTGTAGCCATTGAAGCGACTGGCCGATACCTGAAGATGGATATTGAGCAAATCGCTGATTTTGATCATGACGAGCAGATGTGGCGGGTAGTCGAGCAGGAAGACGATCTGCAGACAGTGTATCTGTAATCTGAATCCGTGAGCGCCCGAAGGAGGTGCTCACGGATTCAGGTGTAGTTTTATACCATCATGATGTAAGAAAAATGCAAACGGAGTCGGAGCACCTTTTGGTCAGGACACGTTACTGGTCCCAATTGAGTGACATATAGTGAACACGTATTTTGAAAGATACATCATTAACTGACAGTTTCTTGATGTATCCAAGGGTAAGGAGGAACGGTCATGAAAAAAATCCTGTCTTTCTCCATCGTTGTTTTTCTACTTTTTACATTTGTTACAGTGGTCCATGCAAAGCCAAAGCCCAAAATCTTGACGAGAGTACCGAATGTGATCGGTATGACGGCAGCTTCAGCCTCGGGTGCTTTGCAGCAGGCAGGGTTGGGAAGCGCGATCAAAAAGATCGAAGTACCCGGTAAAAAGGCCGGTACTGTTGCTAAAATATTTTCAGGGAGTCAACAGATCAGTGCCGGCAAGATTGTCAGGAAAGGGACGACAATCACCCTGGGAGTTGTTGGCAAAGGAGCGCATAAAAAAGCAGCCGGTAGAGACAAGAAGATCAAAGTTCCTAACCTGAAAGGGTTGACCGTAAAAAGCGGTCGCAAAGCGCTTGATCGGAAAAAATTGAGGCTAGGGCGGGTATCTGAAAAGGAGAGTTCAAAAGATACGGTTGGAACGATTATAGATCAGAGTCCAAAGAGCGGTAAAACCGTTTCATCCAAAACCCAGGTCAATGTTGTTATTGCTAAAGCAGCTTTGGTTTCAGTACCGAACCTGGTGGGCAAAAGTGAAAAGAATGTCGCCAGGATTCTTGTTGCAAATAAGCTAAAACTTGGGCGGATCTCAGAGCGCAGGAGTCCGGGAAGAGCATCCGGCTCCGTTCTTGAGCAGAAACCAAGAGCAAACGTAAAAGTTGAAAAAAACAGCCGGGTTGATCTGGTTATTGTGGCACAAGAGGATGTAAAACTTCCCAACGTGGTCGGGCTTAACCTGAAAAAAGCCGAGACGATCTTAAAACAACATGGGTACAGAGTAACAACAGAGTACGAATGCTGCCCGGGTGAGTTCAACCCTAATTTAGCTGTGGGTAAGGTTGTAAAGATCAAGGCAATTAAAGGAAAACTTGTCAGGGGAAAACTGTTGACGCTCCTTGTACCCAAGCCGATGGATCCCGGTATCGGCGCTGGTCATCCCGACCTGATGATTGTGGAAGAGCGCATGACGGTTACGGTTCCCGATCCTGCTGAGCCCAGAAAGGTGGAAGTTACCATACCGGTGAAAAATGTTGGTACTGCCTGGGCTCATGCTTTCACTGTCCGCTGGTATAAACGGAACCAGCTTAACATACTGGGCTGCAGCCGGGATATTGTCAATGGGCTGGATGCTGGCCAAGAAGCGGTGGTAACCTGTACCCCTGATCCCTATAGAAATCATGGCACCATGAACTGGCGTGCTGTAGTGGATGAGGAGAGCGAGATAGCCGGTGATCCTCCGGATAATAACATTATCAGGGGACAAGTTGTTATTGCCGAGTTTGCGCTGACTCCGGACCTTGAAATCAGAGAAGTGACTGCTCAGGCTCCTGATCCGCAAAGAATGGAAGAACCGTTCAGCATCGTCCTTGACATTCTCATTCAGAATATCGGCGATGTGCCCACCGGGCCATTTACTCTCCGCTGGTATCCTCATGAGAACGATACAGGCGATGTTGGCTGTGATATTCGTGACAGCAGGGGACTGGAACGTGATGAGACCCGGAACTATAAATGTACCTATACTTATCCGGTTTTTGGGATGATGAATTGGAAAGCAATTGTCGATGAGGATGGTGAGGTGCCAAATGATCCTCCGAGAAACAACCGCTATACTGACCAAACCTTGATAGAAAGGGAAGAAAAACCGGATCTGGTCATCACCGAGGCCCATTATGAGCAGAAGAATGAGCCGGTTGCTCAACTGAAATCCGGTGAACGTTTCAAGGCGGTTTTTACCGTTACCAACCGGGGGTCGGTTGTTGCCAGTCCGTTTAAAGTAATCTGGCGTTTTGAAAACAACACCGGTCTGGATGACTGTTGTTCAACCGATATCGTGAAAAATCTGGGACCAGATGCATCGGTCACAAAATCCTTTAAAGGCCTGATAGCTCCAGAGGTCGCCGCCAACCAGGAGGATCATTTTTCCGCCATTGTCGATGTGGACCCGGAAAATGTCGTTGATGAAGGGGACGTTGCTGAGGAAAACAATGAGTTTGATATGGGACTCTCGGTGAAAGGGCCTGTACCGCCATCAAATGCTGTTGGAAACCTTTTGGTTGATTACGTGGAGTTTGAAAACCAGAAGTACACGGCGCACCTCCGTTGGGACGATACCAATAATAATGAGGTCCGCCATAAAATAGAAATTTTTCGCGATGGGAGTTTTTATTTTGAACGATATGAAGATGCTAATATCACGGCTTCAAATATAAACGGGCTGGACTGCTCTGGAAATTATCGATTTGAAGTTCATGCCTATAACGGGGTTGGTCATGGCCCGGTTGCCGCGACACAGTATACTATGCCTAACTGCGGAGCGCCTGATCTCGCCTCTCACACAGTCTTGAGTCATGATATGGCAAAACCGCATAGATATAACTTTGTAGTTATTGTTAAAAATAACGACCTTGAACAATCGCAATCCATGAACCCGGTAGACCTTCTTTCACTTTATGGTAAATGTTTCAAGGTCAAGGTAGATTATCCCTATTGCAGCGATGGAAATAAAAGAAGAGAGGAGTTCACAGGAACCGCTTGTTTCTCTGCCAACAGTCTAGATGTGGATAGTAGTTCTTCAGGCGAACTGGGACGTACCGGTCTTAAGAAGAAATGTTTGAGTCCATCGGACAGTATAATTGTTCAGGTTGACTCAAATTATGAAATAGATGAGAGTAATGAGGCCAATAATTTCCACTATGGAGCCATCTCGTTTGATTAGAGTTGCAGTCACCATGGTATCAGTTAGAACTATTTTGTTTACATGTGACGGCCTGCAACAGACAGAATCGGTAAAAACAGAAAGTGGGCTGGATCGAAAAGGATTTCAAGATGATTTTTAAAAAAATAAGTAATGCAGTTTCAGGGGGTGTTATGAAGATTTTTGGTGGAAAAACGGCAATTGTGATTGTTTTGTTACTCATTGTGGCGTTATCGGCGAAGCAGTTCTATATCACCGTCAAAGCCGGCCACAATAAAGTGGCAACATTTTTCGGAAAAGTGCAGAAAGAACCGTATGGTGAGGGTTTTCACCTGGTCAATCCCCTGCTTAAATTTACAACCTTTGACCTCAGGCAACAGACGTATACCTGGAATAAGGTCCAGGTCCCCTCCCAGGACAAACTGAAGACCTCCATGGATGTGTCCGTAACATTCAGGCTTGATGGGCCGAGAACTCCGATGATTCTTCAGGAGACCGGACGGCTTGAAGATACCATTTCCAAACATATTACTCCCAAAGTACGGTCTCTGTTGAGAGAGGCGGGCAAGACGGTCAAGCAATCGCAGGATTTTTACCTTGACATTATCCAGCAGCAGATGCAGGTCTATATGGAAGATGGTTTGAGTAAATATCTTGAGACCAAAGGTGTAATTATCGAGGCTGTTCTATTCAGAGATATTACCCTGCCCTCTGTTGTCACCAGCGCTGTTATCCAGACAAAAGAGCGACAGGAACAGCTGGAGAGAGAAAAGGCTCAGCTGAACATTGTTGAACAACAGGCCCAGCAGCAGGTCAAACAGGCCGAGGCCAAGCAGGAAGCGGCATTATCTGAAGCTGAGGCTATTCGCATCCATGCCGACGCAAAGGCGTACAGGATTGAAAAAGAGGCAGAGGCCCAGGCGAAGGCCAATAAGCTGCTGTCAGAATCGATCACCGCCGAGCTGATCCAGTATAACTCCATCCAGAAGTGGAACGGCCGTTATCCCCAGACCCTGCTTTCAGGGGAATCCGGCGGCCTGATCCTCAGTCTGCCGTCAGCCACGTCCTCGAAGCGCCAGTAGGTTACTCTTGACTGATTTCAACCCGCATCCGTATCCATTGTCCGGGTGCGGGTTGAAAGAATCATAGCAATAAATTCAGCAATTTCATCAGCACCATTTTTTTCATTTCTTTTAACAGGTTCCGAATCAATCAGATCAGGAAATTCAGTTATCCAGTTTCCGGCCAGGAAGTGCTCAGCTGAAATTACCGATCCGTTCATTTCCTCTTTGACAAATCGTTCAACCACTCTCGATTCTGGAAAAATATCACGTGAGACGCAGCAGACTCGGGCTCCTGCCTGATAACATTCGGCGATGGTTGAGTAGCCGGATTTACACAGGACCAGATCGGCTGTGTTCACAAGGTCTGGATGGAAGAAGCTTTGCTGCCACCCAAGCAGTAATGTGTTGTTACCAATAAGTTTGGTTTCCGGCTGCCCTGGAAGAACAAAAAAATATGGAAGTTCGCCCAGCCTGTCGATAAAGGGCAGTTCCAGTTCCAAGCCGCCCATTGTGATCAGGATAACAGGCAGGTCATTGCAGCCAAGTTGTGTTCTGATCATTTTCCGGGAGGATCTGATTGGCCTGAAGACGGGGCCGCAGCTCAAATCGGCATCAGCCGGTTGGCAGATCGGTTCAGTCTGAACATGGTAATCGGCCTGTTTGAAGAGTTGACTGAAGTAGCGGCTGAACCGTATCAGCCGCTTGTCGAGCATTGTATACGGCTGATAAATCCAGTCCCAGGTGAAGTTCTCAATCAGTACCGAGGGAATTGATGCCCGTTCAGCTACCAGTATTCCAAGAGGTGCGATATCGCAGAGGATACAGGAAAAATCCCGACACTCATCCGCCAGCTTTTCCACAAGCGATTTGGGATACGGCAGCAAGTTGTCAAGCCTGTTTATGGTTGTATCCAGGTCGACAGCCAAGCTGTCACGCTGGGCAAGACCGACATCCACCTCGATGGAATGTTGGATGAAGTTCCCAACGCTCTCTTTGAAAACAGCACTTGGAAGACTGGTGAACAGGTGGGGCGTAATCCCTTTTGTTTTTTCCTGCAGGGAGGAAAGAATGGCGCAGATCCGGGTAGCATGGCCCAGGCCGTGAGGCGAGATGAAGCAACCAATCTTCCGGTCCTGGTTCATGAATTCAGTGTGGAATCGTTTCGCCTGCATTTCTCATCAGTTCAGACGGCGTCAGGTTCAAAGTTTTTGACTGTGAACCATAGTTGCCTATGTTTATAGCCAAAATACTGGAGAAGATGGCGTCGTCTGGGCTGACCTTTGGTGAACATTGTGTAAATTTGTTATTCTTCATGTAATTCTGAATTTATTGCATTTCTATATCATTCGAACAAATTGGCACAATGTTCATGAGAAATGCGGGTTAGGTGTTGTTGGGAGTGCGAGACCCGCATCCTAAAAACGGACTCGTCAGCCTTTTCGTTGCGGTCGGGATTTTACGGGTGTGGCAGCAGGGGATTGCTGCGGTCTGGAGGCCATCCTTTTCTGCCTGGATTGTCGAAGCCTTTTTTCTTTGGCCTCAAAAATACCGGCTGTTTCCATGAGGTCGAAACGGCTCTTCCGGTTGGGGTTTTGTCTGGAATCCATGATGATGGTCGGCGGACGATCCAGCGTATTCTGATCATCAATTTTCTCCACCGCCTGCCGGATAATTTTATTTGCTTCAGGAGTGAGCGTTTTCAGTTCGTTTTTAGCGGCCACAGCATCTTCATAGGCCAGCCGATACTTGCCGGCCGCCATTAAGAAGCGGCTTCGCTCCAGGTGAATCCAGGCCTGATGGTTGAGTTCCAGAGCCCTGCTGTAATCTTCCAGCCCTTTATTCCATTCTCCCATGCGGGTATAATGCCTCGCACGGTAAATGTGCAGTTTACTTCTTCCCACAGAGTTGTGTTCACTGTTAATCGCTTTGCCTAGGTCATCGATTATCTTCTGGATATTGTCAGCATGACCTGTGAATGGCATGGTAAACGAGAGGACAATAAAAAGACAAAGAGAGCGGATCATCATATTTACCCCGGTATGAGCTGCATTTGACACTTTTTGATCATCATACCTATACTAGTGGAAAATAACTCTTCCGCCTAGCCCAGTAACAAAAAAAGCCCAACACAGGTGACTCCTGCACCGCAGAATCGGAGTAATTGAGGTCCTTTAACAAACAGATTTGAAAGATAACCGATCAGCACACCACCCAGATGGATGAGAGCCGTACCACAGACAAAACCAAGAGCGTAAAAAGCTGGCTGAACAAGCGTCGGCATTTCAGTTCCGTGGGCATGGCCATGGAAAAGGGCAAAAAAACCGACTATGAGCATGGTCGCTCCAGTGGGAAACTTCTTTCCTGCGGCAAGAGCAAGGCCAAGGACGATGACAGAAAGAGTTATGCCAAGCTCTACAGATATGAAAGGAACGGCAGACATTCCAAGTATTCCACCGATCAGCATAACACCAACGAAGGTCAGGGGAATGGTCCAGATGGCCTTGCCGCCAATCTGAGCGCTGAGAATACCGACACAGACCATTGCCAGGAGATGATCAAGACCAAGGACCGGATGACTGAGACCGGCAATGAAACCTCCGCCGCCAACTGTGTGTGCAAAGGATGAAGCGGGAAAAAAAAGAAGTGCTGCTAGAAGGAAGATTGATTTTTTCATAATCGTCACCTTAAAAGATATGTAAAATTGATGGTCTTATTCATCATGATGATGGTGCGGCTGGTCGCCAAGGGGATGGATATGACGATGGGTATGGATGTGCCCCTCTTCACATCGGCTAAGGCGGCCGTTTTCGAGATTGTACAGGATGTCTGTCGTTTGATCGAGAAAGTCCCAGTCATGAGAGATGATGATAGAGGGCTTTTTCAGGCTATGGAGAATATTGATCAGCCGGGCACGGGTTTCCGGATCAAGGTCATTGGTGGGTTCATCAAGCAGTAAAAGCCTGGGACGCATCGCTAGGATCGAGGCCAGGGCCACCAGTTTTTTTTCACCGCCGGAAAGCATATGGGTAATTCGGTTTTCAAAGCCGCTCAAACCAAGACGTTCAAGAGTCCTGACACTGATCTGCCGGGCTTCTTGGGCTGAGAGGCCCATGTTCAACGGGCCGAAAGCCACGTCTTCAAGAACTGTGGGAGAGAAGAGCTGATCATCGGAGTTCTGGAATAAGAAGCCCACCTGTTTACGAAGATCCCGATAACCTTTCTCACCTGTTATCTCTTTCCCCTTAAAGCATATCTGCCCTTTTTCAGGGGTAAGAAGACCGACGATGATCTGCAGCAGGGTTGTCTTGCCGCTGCCGTTGGCCCCGATCAGGCCGATGCGTTCATCGCCCATATGAAAGTGGATGTTGTCCAGTATAGCCGGACTCCCGGAATAGCTGTAATGAATGTTATGAAGATCGATTAAATGTGAAGCTGTCATGGTTGATAATTCGGTTATATTGATTCCTTCCATGGAAGTGGCCATAAAAATCCAGTGAGTAACAGGCCAGCTGTGATGAAAACCAGAAGAAGGAAAAAGCAATAGTCCTTTCCTGTAAACTGCAGTTGGTCAAGGGAAATAAGCTTGCCGCTGAATCCGCGGAGGAGCATGGCCTGGTTGACGCGTTTGGACCGGTTCCAGCTTTGGATGACGGTCATGCCGAACAGGTAGCCGTAGGTCTTATAGGTATGAAAAGAGGTTCCGGCAGAGAAATTCCTCATCTTGGCGGCGCGCCTGAGACGCTTATATTCCTGATGGATCACGAATACGTAGCGATACGAATAGAGCAGTAAATAGCAGAGTTTTGTCGGCAGGCGTAGTCTGTGCAGAGCGTGGCCGAGAGCGCCGATTGGGGAAGTGGCAAGCAGACAGATCACAATCAGGACGATTGAATTGGTTTTTAAAGTAATAAGAGATGCCAGCCGGATGCCGAAGTCGGAAAGAGGCAGCGAGCCGATGGATAGTGAGGAGGAACCCCCGTAAGTCAGCGGCAGGGTAAGCCAGAGAAAAAGGGTAAAACTGTTTACAGCAAGAAGCCGTTTAACAACAGAGACGGGATCAAGTCGGCTGATAAAGAGGAAGATGACCCCGATTAGCAGACCAGTTCCGGCAACACTGTATTGTTTGGTAAGAGCGATAATGACGGTGAGGATACTAACCGCAATGATCTTCGCTCGCGGATCAAGAGTATGGAAAAAGGAACGGCCAAAGGCGAACTGTTCGTTCATTTACGGTTCCTCATCCAAGTTGCAAGACCAGCAAGTCCGACCAGGTAACCGATGCCGCCGATGATATCACGAAACGAGACCCGATCCTTCTCAAGAGCTGCCAGTTGAGCGCGAACAGGAGAGAGCTTCTGTTCCAAAAGCTCATCCATCATCTTATGCAAGGTCTCTGGTGACAGGGTGATTTCTTTTTGGATTTGATCCTCTATATGTTGGTGTGAATGTGACTGGGGCACTTGATTTTGTTTGTGGAGAGCCAACCCTTCATACATTTCGTGTCTGACAACTGTTTTAGCATGATGTCCGTATCGGTCACTTACCCTGATAAGCAGATCAACCGGTTTTGCCAGCAGATCAGCCGGCAGCTGTATTGAAAAAAAACCTTTGTCCGTTGATGTTCCTTTTAGCAATTCTTTTTTCGAATGGTTGTTAATTATCACAACCTCACTGCCCGGCGGTAGTCGGTGACCTGCAAGGGCCGATTCGACCATCAGCATGCTGTTGTCCATGCGGGCAGTTATTTTTATCCCGTGGGAAAAAGCGATATAGGGGAACCAAAGGGTAAAAAAGAGTAAAAGAATGACTGCAATGGACGGAATAGAAGCGGTTAGCAGAGTCTGCTTACTGAGCGGGCGCATGGACAATATCCTCCTTGGGTGATGATTGCATCAGACGATGACCAAGTATGTGCATTAACAAATCGACTGCTGTTTTCAACATCAGAAAAAAGAAGAGCGTGATCATCGAATCACCCCCAAAATAGGCGCCGATAAAGATGATCAAATGCATGGGAATGATACGGAGATAGGGGAAGAACATCATATTGCCGATATCGGGGCAGCCGGCGGCGTCTCGTTCTTTATTGTAGTGATAAGAAAAGGTGTGGTTGAATAGAAAGATTGCCAGGCCGATAGCGCCGTGGAGGAGAAACCGTTGTTCCAAAGCGGGGGTGACAAAGAGAAGAAAGACAAGATAGGCAAGGTGAAAAATGGAGTAGTGGATCAGGAAAAACCTGGCGGTTGATTTTTTTGTTTTCTTGGTTGGCAGAGCCGGTTTACCGTTTATCTTAAATCCCTTTGTGCTGAATTCCTTCAGATTGGAAATTCGTCTCCAGTTGAAAAATCCGATGATAATATTCTGCAGCCAGTAGACCCAGAGAAGCTCACCAATGTACCATTGTTGAACAACAGCCAGGACGATGACGAAACAGTTCGACAGAAACAGCATCCAGGCCGAGCGGTCGTTTTCCAGATCTATTTTCAACCTGGTCCCAAAACGCTCTTTTATACTCTCAGCCGTTGCCATCAGCCACTCTTAGTTGAAGTTGAAAATGTTAGAATGTCTGGTTGGACTTTGGCTAAGAAGCGGACCACAACCATGGTAACCAAACCTTCGATAACCATCACCGGCAGGTGGCCGATAACAAGCAGCGCGGCCGTCTTGAAAAAGTTTTGATCCGAGAGCCAGAGGGAAAAAGCCATACCGATGGCCGAGAATCCCAGGGCGAAAAAACCGGCACAAAAAGCGCATATGAGTTGTTTTCTACCGTTTTCCAGGATGCCATTCCTGAAAAGAAAGCCGCAGAGCACTGCAGGACCGGCAATATTGACGCCGTTGACGCCCAAAACCAGCAGGCCGCCATACTGGAAGAAGACTGTCTGTAGAAGCAGGGCAACCAGGATAGCGGGAAAGGCAGACCATCCGAGAATCAGCCCCATCAGACCACCCAATAGAAGATGGACCGAACCGATGCCGGCCGGTACATGGATCAACGAGGCAACAAAAAAGGCGGAGCCGAACATAGCCACGCTCATGATGTGGTCATAATCCATTTTTTTAAGGCCGATGGCACACCCGGCAAGGGAAAGAACGGCGCCGCCGGTCAAGATGGGGGCTGAGAGGACACCTTCTGAGATATGCATGAGTCGCTAACCCGGAGCTAATGAAGATGGATCCCGGTCGAACTCATTGCCAGGTTGCCGTTGCGAACACCTTTCAGGGCAATGAGTGAATCGGCAAGACGATGGACCGAGCTTGCCTTGCCCCGGACGATGATCACCTCCAGGCAATTGTGGTGATCCATATGGACATGGGTGGTAGAGACGATCTGATCGTGAAAATCGTGCTGCAGTTCGGTGACCTTTTCCTGGAGCTGATGCTGGTGATGGTCATAGACCAGGGAAATAACCCCCATCACCTCATTGTCACCTTTCCACTCGTCCTTGACTAAGCCGTTCCGGATCAGGTCACGAATCGCCTCGGACCGGCTGCCATATCCCCGCTGGTCGATGACCCTGTCAAAATCTTCGAGCAATTCCTCTTCCATTGATATTGTAAATCGCTTGAGCATAGTAACACCTTTTTTTATTTGGTGTTACTATAGCGATGATGGGTGGTTGAGTCAAGCAGATTCAATCCCGACAAGACGTTTATAGCGGGATAACGCGTCTGAGATTGCCGGATCGGGAGCTGGGAAAGGTAAAGCCGACTATTTAAAACAACTTTTCATGGTATGAAAGATTGTGGCAAACACATCGGTTAAGCGCAGAACTCCGACTATCTCATCTCCACGGGTGACCAGCAGAGACTGAAGGCGGCCGAGAACTAACTGGTGAATGGCATGCTCCAGAGAAGAGTCTTCAGAGACATATTCACCCTCAGTTGGTGTAAACATATATTCTTTGACATTTTTCTGTGCGACTTCGCAGCAGAGCTCCTCCAGAGGTTTGGCAAAAAGATTGTACTCTTTGAGCATCGACTGCATGAAATTCTTGGAAAAGCCGTAACGGTGCATTCCTTTATCGTCGGACATATCCTGGTATTTCGACTCCAGGGACATCAGCACCTCAAAAAGGCTGAGTTTGCCAATAACCTTACCCAGATTATCAAGGACCAGAATTGCCCGGTGCCGATAACGGGCATGCTTGTCTTGAAAGAGTTCCTGAGCCTTTTCCAGGGCAAGAACAGCATCATACAGGGTGGCGTTCTCTGTAATTGTTGCATACTCGGAAAGCGGCACCATAAGATCTCTAACCAGATAATCTTTCATAACAATCTCCTTTGTCCTGAATCTTTGAGCACCCTCAGGAAGTGCTCTTGGAGTGCATCCGCCAGCACTGTATCTTTGCTCTTATAGGTTAAAACAGCATGACTCAATAATTTTTATTATATCAAAGTATTATCAACAAAAACAACAGTTATAGTCACGGATTCAGTCTGCACTTATCTCAGCTTTACAGTGAACTGAAATGGTTTTTAAGAAAGTCTTGGAATGGGTGAACGGTTTGTGAACCGTCAAACGCCACCATTATTACAAAGCCTGGGTTTACTATCCCACCGCTTGCGGAGGGATAGTTTGTTAGAAGACTGTAGTGTTAACTTTACGATTACTTGGTTAACAAAGCGGAAATGGCTCGATGGGTGCCGAACTTTCCCTCAACGTCAACTGTTTTCAACTCGTGAATAGTGAATAAGGGAGTATATAGATCGTCCATCTCAGTTTCTGAGGAAAAGTACAGTTTGGTGTCAAGAGGAGTTTTTCGGTATTTGCCCTTGCCCCCGAATTGAGAACTGTCTTCACTGAAAAACACAGAGAAATAGTAACCGCCTGGTTTCAGCAACCTGTAGACGTTATCCAGGTATTTCTCTCTTGCTTCCGGGAAGATATGATGAAGCAGTTCCCAATCAAAAACAAAATCATAGGAGTCGTTGATTTCGGATAAACTGCCAAGAACATCAGCAGAAAGGAACCGGCAGTCCAGCCCTTTTGATTTTGCTGAATTCTGTGCTAATCGAATTGCCGCTCCGGAGAAATCGACACCTGTCACCTGAAAACCTAAACCGGCAAGATAGATCGTGTAATTTCCGGCTCCGCATCCTAGTTCTATAGCTTTGCAGGGCTCAACGGCTTTATTTTTCAGGAGATCGACCAGCAATCGGGGAGGGTTCTTGAAATTCCAGGGAATGCTATCAGGCTCCATATTCGTATAGATATGGTCCATTTGATCTTGCAGCATATGGTCCTCCTCCGAAGAGCTTTTAAAAAACCAAGAGAGAAATTATTACCACGGTCCCTATTTATTAACATGTTTTAAATGGTGTGTAGTATAAGTATATTGACAAGAAATAGAACCTGTAAGGAGATAACCATGAGCATATCGTTTAACCGCTTGACAATCGTTCTGTCTTTACTGTTCACCATGTTCCTTTCTGCAGGGACATCATCAGCCTTTTTCAAGAAGGAGAGCGAAACAGATAAACTCCTCAGGCTGCTCACCACATCGCCCAAGATATCCGTACGGGCCGATGCAGCCTGGCGTCTTGGGAAAATTGGTGATCCTAAAGTCATTCCTTCACTGGGAATGGCGCTTGGCGACGAATCCCCATCAGTCCGGGCCAATGCAGCCACCTCGCTCTGGAGATTCGGCGACAGAGCCAAGTCGACGTTGCCGGCGCTCAGGCAGGCGCTTAATGATCCAAGCTTTCGGGTTATTGCCAACGCGGCCATGGCTTTGAGAAAAATGGGATTAGGGTTTAAAGAACTTGAACCAACCTATCGGCGACTGCTGGGAGCCGATCGCTGCAAAGAACGTGTCCGCGGTCTTAAACAACTACAGGGTAGAACCTCTCCTCAGGAACTCTTTCCCGTTGCCCTGGATTGTACATATGACAAAGATGTCAGTGTATCAAATGATGCTCATGGGATTTTAGGCAAACTCACTAAAGTAAAAAATCAGCAGATGGCCTCAATGATTGTTGAGGCCTTGAAGGCCCCTTCCAATTCAACAACCGTTGGGCTCATCTACGCAATCGCTAAATATAAACCGTCGGTTAAAGGAGCCGTCGATCCCCTCATTCAAATCCTGTCAACCTCACGTTCTCCTCAGGATCGAAACGCTGCGGCAAATGTCCTTGGCCGGATGGGCGCGGTTTCATTAACATCCGTACCAGTTCTTGCAAAATCGATAACAAACGACCCGGATCAGGATACCCGGGCTGCGGCGGCGGAAGCAATCGGCACTCTGGGAACAAAAGCGGCCTCAGCCATCCCGGCGCTGATTGCCGGAATAAAAGATAAATGGCCAATCGTGCGCCGCAGTTGCATCCGCGCCCTGGGAAATATGGGAGTGAAGGCCCAAAAGGCAATACCTGTTATCAAATCAGCATTGGATGATCCCGACACGCTTACAAAGAGTGCCGCGAGTATAACGCTGTCCAAAATAGATCCCAAGAGTGCAAAACAGTATCGTAAACCCAAACGATCCAAAACCGTTTCAGTTGCCAGGGAAAATCTGCTCCGTGATCCCGCAAGACTTGTTGCTGCCATGCAGAAGAAACTACCGGTTGTCTTGCAGATGATCATCTATCCCAACTTTGCCACTATCGCGGTTTTGGAGCAATCGAGCGCTGATGGGATCGCCAGCTATATCTATCGTGGTGGAACCCTCCTCGGTCCCCGTAGCGGGCCAAGGGCACGGTGTATGCAGCCGTTCAGGCTGGATGATGTGGACTTTTCAGTTCTACCAAAGGTTGTCAGTGGGGCGCCGAAAGCACTGGGAGGCGGTACGGTCCGCTATGTGTTCCTTGATGGCGGCCCTAAATGTCAGAATCTCCACTGGACAGTGTACGTCAGGGTTCCGGGCAAACCCGGTGATAAGAGTGTTGAGTTCGGGCTTAATGGCAAAAGATTCTAGCCCGGTTTTTTCATAAATAGCCATACACGAAATCGGCCTGAGCAGTATAATTTCGTTTGTGGTTCTATGGCCTTTTCAGCGATTCTACCCCGTCATTCCGGCTACCAGACCAAGTCCGCCTTAAGATGTTTTCTGCTCGGCCTTTTCTTGTTATTTCACACTCGCACGCGAGTGGCCATCAGCATCAGGATGATTGTCATTGGTAATCTTTCTGCTTCATCAAGGTTTAGCGTATAGATCAGATCTGATGACTTATCGAGACCGCACCGTTCAGTACCGTTATCGGTCATCTTTAAACTTGTTCAACCTATAATGAACAATTTGCTCCTTCAGGACAACTCATCACTAAGTATACAAAACAATTCCAGTCGGGCATGCTTGCCTGAATTGATGGATCATGGAGGAGGAGTAAAGATGAATAAGATAAAGAATATAGGCCTTTTGACAGTCATCATGTCGTTTTATTTGCTCTTGTTCAGCTCTTTTGCCGTTGGAGCATCCGGGCAAAATTATGGAGCTGAAGAAAGTAAACAGACACAAACTGGTTCGATGAATACGGTCCCGGCAGTTCCCGGTGAAATTGTCGACCTGACCCTTTCCCAATACAATGTTGCCGTTGGGGACAAGGTAACAGCAAAAGTATGGGGATCAGGTACCTGTTTATCATGGTTAGGTACATCTGGTGCAGATGGAAGTGAAGGACTCTCTGATCTCTATATAGATCAGTCGCCCTTGCCGCATTATCATTCCTTTACAGCGGAAAAGGCAGGGACATATACAATTGCTGTTATGGGGCTGAAGCCTAATCAGACCGGCTGTATTGCAGCGGAGAAAGGAAGTGTCTACATTACTACAACGCTCACCGTTTCTTCTGCTGAAGATATTTTAAAGGAAAAGGCAACCAAACCACAATTTGTTAAACCACCTCTGGGTGTTTCGCCAGGATCGACAGAAGATATCAAGGATGTTATCGGTGGTATCTCACAGTTGAAACAACAAGAATCGGAAGCAAAAACAGAGAATAACCAAATTGTTGAAAGAAGCGGGTCGCATTCTGACATGGTTCAGCAAACACCACAACCTAAGGAATATCCCAACCTGGTTTTTGCCAAAGCCAGCGCCGTCTGTGATAAAAAAACACGAACCGTCAACATTGGACTGATTCCCCAAAATACCGGCAAAGCAACTGCAGGTCCATTTACAATGGATGTGAAGATTGGCGGCAAAAAGGTAAAGTCATATAATTATGCCGGTCTGAATGAAGGGGCCACCGGCCGGGCAAAGCGCTTATTCTATCAGTTGAGCACAAAAGAAGCATCTGGAGTCTGGGTGGAAGTACGGCTTGACGGAGGAAAACGGGTTAGCGAAAGCAATGATAATGACAACACCAAGCGATGGCGGATGAGTTGCTCCCCTGAAAGAAAAGTATCAACCCACCCAATCGCGACACTTGACCCTAAGTTTCGCATTACCCTTTCAACCGGCGATTCTGCACTCAAAGTTGGCGAGAGCGCCAAGGTGAAGGTCAAGGTAACCAATGTCGGCAAAGGAGTTGGCCCGAATATGATTAGCTATTCGCTTTTTTGTTCCCCCAACAGTCCGTTTAAGTCAAACAGCGGTAAGTTTAGTGCGCTGAAACCCAACAAGTCTCACACATTTTCATTAACCGGTAAGATGACATCCCAAGGCAACTACAAAATACGTTTGAAGACCCGTTATGGCAAAAGCAATACCTTGAGTCTTAAAGTAACGCCGAAGATAAGCCGTTCTTCTTCACGCGGAGATCACAGCCGGTTTGTTGCAGGCCCAGGTCCCACAAGGAATGCAAACCGTTCCGATACAGGTCTGGTTGCCGGCAGGATGAGACAGCTCCGGTAATTGGTCAATGGTAATACCTTCAAATACGCTTAAGAGCCAATATTGAAGCAACTGGCTTTGAGAAAGGATCGGCAGTTAACGCTCGTAACCCGGCGCATCAACGTCATCATTGAGAGCTTCGATTTAACTCCTCCCTGTTTCGGAAGCTGCATGTTTGGTTTTTATAAAGTCGACAAAGGAGGTTGCAATTGGGGAGAGCTCTCGATTTTTTCGCTGAACTAAATAAAAAGAACGCCGAAAGTCCAGTCCTTGCATGGAAAGTGTTACCAGTTTACAGCAATCCAAATCATCTGAAACTGCACGTTTTGAAAGAACCGACGCACCGATTCCAGCCTTCACCGCCTCTTTGACGGCAGCAGTCGAACCAATTTCTGCAACCACCTTCAAGTCGCTTTCCCTGATCCCCTCCTTTTCCAAAATTCCGGCAAAAACCCTGCGAGTTCCAGACTCAGGTTCCCTTAACACAAAAGGGAACTGAATGGCTTCTTGCAAGGACACCTTGTCCTTACCGGCTAAGGTGTGTTCAGGGTGAACGGCAAGGGTCAATTCGTCAGAAAAAATTTCGGCCCAAGTTAACTTTTTTTCATTCCACTTCGCCCCAACAATTCCAAACTCAAGCTCCCCGTTCAATACATTCCCAGCAACAATCCGGGAACTGGTGATTCGCAGAATCGCCTTGATTGATGGATGTACATGGTGAAAACTGCTGATCAATTCCGGCAAGATGTAAGTTCCGGGGATGGTGCCGCAACCAATTGAAATTTTACCTGCCAGTGTACCGTTAAAATGTGCAACGGCCTGAATCGCTTCCTGCTGCTTCTGAAGTATTTCCAAGGCATATTTATAGAGCACCTCTCCAGTAGGAGTTATTTCTACCTCCTTTCCCAGCCGATTAAAAAGTTTATGGCCTAATTCGTTCTCAAGGCCTCGAATATGCTCACTAATTGTTGGTTGTGATAAATAGGTTTCTTCAGCTGCCTTGGTGAAACTCCTTAACTCAACAACTTTGCAGAACACTTCCAGTTTTCTGAATTCCATCGGATTCCTTTAAAAGAAGTGGTTACAGGGAAAAGCGGAATAACATTGGTTTCTAGTATCGTAATGAACAGTTTTAATGTTCCTTTTCAACCTCATAACCAGCTCCTTTCCAGGGAAAGATTCCGCCGGGGTGACGGTAAACGTTGGTATATCCAAGTTTTACCGCCCATGTAGCGCCATTATGGCTTCTTGTGCATTTTACGAATCCGCAATAAACAACAATCTTTTTGCTTTTATCAGGACCAAGAAGAGCCTCATAATCAGCAAGGGACTTGCCCTCTGTTTCCTTCACGTCCCATTCGACCATATCAGGGATGGGAAATAAAAACTGTTTGGCGCCAGGTATATGATTCTTTTTATAGCAGGCCTCATAAGGCATGGTATCGATAAGTAACATTTCTTTACCGGCCTTAATTGCCTTTTGCAGTTCTTTTGTAGTGATCACATTATACTTACCATGTTGAACCTCTCGAACAAGGTTAACCTATAGGTGTTACACCCAAGCTCAAGGTATAATTATGATGGGAAACACTGAGGAAGGGGCCCGGAAATAATAGAGCAGTCCATCATAGAAAGCTTGGCGGAGGCAAGTTTATTGAAGAGTAAAGAAAAAAAGCCCAAGATTATTCCTGATTTTTCTTTGCATGGAAATGATCTGTCCCACTCAAGAGTGGACCTTTTAGTGAGGTGGGACTAGTTACGCTTTTTCCTAAAAAGGCTTATAAAAGGCTAAAACCGCAGCAACCAAACCTAATAGAATGCTGGTGACCCCCAACCAGGGCAGGTTCTTCTTGTCGCCATATAGATACACTGGCCATACTGCCAGCATCAATAAGATAAAAAACTTGGCAATGATCCAAATGAATCTATCGATTTGACTGAAATGCGTAAATAGACCGATGCCGGCAACCAGCACCAGCAAGTCCACTGAATCTATTATAATTACTACAAAGCAAGTGGTTACCAGTCAAGCATTTGTTTTAAGTCATGCCAAAAGCATAACACTGTAATACTTATCAGCTTAGCCGCCATACCAGAATCCGGAAAAATGGAAAGCGGCCAGCCAGAACGGGCTGTCAGTCATAGGCGTTATAAGGGTATTCAAAACTGGACCAGCCTTAGTTAACCAACCCTCATGATAGGTCATGTCGCAGTTAACCGGATGGACAATTTAGATTTGAGCTGCCAGTATCAACAAAAAAGATAGCAGTAGGTTGAGATGTTTCCTGAGTATCTTTAGGTAGGTTAAGGAGATAGAAATATATTACCTTATACCCTAAAATTATTTCCAAACCTTGTAAGTTCTATCCGATAAGCATCGACAAGTTGATCAAAAAATCTTCCTGCAGCAATTATCTGTGTTTTTTAAGTTTTTTGCTTTCATTAAATCAATGAATGGGTAGAGAACAAAGCTTTTTTAACCTCAACTGACTTTCCTTCAAGCTGTTGGGGGGGAGTGCTTATAGGAACTGGCTCAGGCGGAGGTTTCGCAGTATCTGATCCCTCCAGACAGCAGAAACACCAGCGTTATCTGCATAATCGGGCCAGCGGGAGATGGTATCTTGAACTTCCCGGACAATGGTTTTTGCCCGGCCCCGTTTCATGGAAGCGGTTTTGGCGCAGGCGATAAAGTCCTCCATGGTGAAATTGTCCCGTTTGGCGTTCAAGGTCATCTGATGGCTGGAGGTCCACATCCCGGCTGGATTATAGGAGTAGGTGAGGTCAAAGGCGGGTGCCAGGGACCAGGTGCCGAATTTATCCATAAGAAAGGCAATGTTTTTTACATGATCGTCCTGGTTGCGGCCGACAATGTTAAACGCCAAACGACGAAACATCTGCTCGACAGTATCCATACCTAATCCGAGTTGTCTGATGACAAACAGAGCCTGTTCGTAAGAGTGGGCACCGGCTATATTGAAATCGAAATGGGCCAGGGCCCCAAAAGACTGCATATGAAGCTTTTTGCCGTCAGGCGTCCGGTCGAAGCGGCGTGTCATAAAATGGTTTCTGCCGTTTTCCGAAAAGATCCGGCAATCAGCCATGGTGATTCCGGCATCGACAGCCATGAGCGAGTAAGCATATTCGATAAGACCATATCCCTTCAAGTCTTCCTGCTCCTTATCCCTGTTGCCGCTGACACCATCGAATTTCAGCAGCCAATATTCGAAACCTTTTCCAGCAGGCATCTGGCCGGAACGCACCCCATTGGTCTGAGGGTTCCAGGCAATTATCGCCTTGGCCCTTGCTCCACCAGCGGAAGTGCCGACCCGTAAAATGTCCTCAAGAGGTTGTTTGTTTTCGCCGCTTGGCAGAGAAGTGCCGATACGGGTACGCTGGGAGAGAACCTGGGAGGCGAGTTCCACCAGCCTGTCGATCTGAATGGCTGCATCTTTTTTTTTCTTTGGACCGAGCGCCGGAACAAATTCGAGAGCCCCCATGCCCCGTGATCCTGTATAGCAGAGCCGTTCGATGGCGTTGAACGAGTCTGGAGTTCGTCCATGGGTAGCCAGCCAGGCATTGATAAGAGCGTTGCCGAATTTGTCAGGCAAAGAGTCGGCCAGAAGGCCTGGCAACCCGTGGAAAGATTGGCGGGATAATTCGGGAAAGGAATAGACACGACTACTCAAAGGCATCATAAGCGGAGCAACTTCGATGCCACTGCCAATGAAGGGTGTGTCGTATTCGAATGCGGCAACCTCGCTGTCAGAAGGTAAAGAGACGGCTCCTATTGTTCGTCCCCAGAGTTTCACTTCGGCAACAAAACTCATATTTCCTCCCCCCAGGACCATTTGCTTTCTGGCCGGCCAGGTGTTCGTTTTGAGGAGGCTCTCTGCCGGACTTTTTCTTGTTGTCGTCTTAAAAGGGCCATAGGCCGCCCAGCCGGATCGGGAACGAGCTGATCCAGATTTTGAAGAAGACCAAGAACCCGCAGGATTCGAATGATGGACACCATCTGAGCGGAAGATCCTGCTTCAATCCGTTCAATAGTGCGTTTAGAAACACCGGCCTGTCTGGCCAGCTCCGCCTGGGTTATCTCCCGGTTAACACGGTAGCTGCCGATCCGTTTTCCAAGTTCAAGAAGAATTGTTTCGTCTGCAGACAACATAATGGTGAATAAATCGTCATTTTTGTCGAATTAATATTGTATTTACCATTATATCGTCAATTATGACGATATACAAGGCAATATGTAAAGAGTATGGTATCTCAAACTACCACGTCTCTTTCAGCGAAAATTAAGCTTTGGTGGTAATCAGCAGAGCCTTGGTCAATCCAGATCCCTCATCTGCATCATCCGGACTGAGATGGGCGGTTGCGGGGGATGGATGGTAATTGTGTTCCGGGCGGGGAACAGGATAGGCGGGCTGGGATACTTCGAGTAATAGAGACCGACCTGACCTCCCTGGGGATCAAGAATAGAAGAGCCCTGGTAAATGATGGTCATACGGTCGTCCTCATCGTAGTTGCCTTCGACGGTTTTAAACATCCACATCCATTCTTTGAGCTGTTTTCGGGTGATGTCGATTTTGGTCCAGTAGCCGTAGGCTTTATCAAGCGTATAGCTTTTGTGGATGGCGATGAGGGTATCCGGTTCGACTATTTCACCGTTATAGTAATAGTTGTGATCATCAAGGACCTGTAGGGATTGGAACTGGTGATCGACCTGGAGGTTTGTCGTCAGTCGGCCGCAGTTGGGACAGGATGTAGCTATACAACCGGAAAGGAAAAGAGTGAAAACCAGTGAAAGGGGAAAGAGGAGTTGTTGAGCTTTCATGTCTATATCTGCCTTGGTTGAGTTGATCAGGAAATAAAATCAGTAGATACAGATTACCATAGTTGTCTGGTGGTTATCAACTTTGAAACGCTTTCACACCTTGGTCACCCGGCACATGAACGTCCGCTGGGACGGAGTGCCGGTGACCGGGTTACGTCTGTCATCATCGGTGAGACTGTTGAGGTTGTATTTTGAATCATAATCTCCCCAACCCCAGGCAATCCGTATCGAACCTGGATGCACCACATCGGATTGTTTGGCCTTCATTCGGATGGCGCCTCTGGGTGTTTCAATGTTCACTTGATCGCCGCTGCTTATGCCCAATTGTTTGCAGTCGTCGGGATTGATATCGACAACACATCCATATTCATCATTTAAGAGTCGGAGAATGCCTCTGAACTGTGAGTTGGTGAACCGGTTATCGCGGGCGTCGCTGATGCCGACGATTGGGTAATCCTCTTTTAGGTCCGAAAAACTGATTGGGTGTTCGGGAAAGCCGTCGGAATATGGAGTGCCGGCAAAACCGTTTTGGGCAAGCTTTTCCGAGAAGAACTCAAATTTCCCACTGGGGGTGTTGAAGCTTTTATCTCTATATTTGGTATAGGCGATATCCTCTACTCGCATGCCTCCGGGGTTTTCCCGGAGCTGATCAACTGTGATGCCTGATGGTTCCAGCTGGTAATCGATGGCAGCCTCGGCTGTCTGCCAGGGGAACTCCTCCTCGAAACCGAGCTTTCGGCCAAGTTCGAACACGATCCACCAATCCGGCCGGGAATCACCAATGGGATTGATGACCTGGTCCTGGAGGATAACGGGATTGTTCCGGGTGGAGGCGCGGTTGAGCTGGGTCTTTTCAAAGCAGCTTGAAGCCGGCAGGATCACGTCGGCAAGCTCACCGGTCTTGGTCATGAACAGGTCGATAACAACAAGGAAATCGAGCTTTTTAAAGGCCTCAACAGTTCTGGTCGAATCGGCCATGGTCACCACCGGATTGCCGGACTGGACGACCACCATTTTCACCGGATACGGTTTTTCATCGAGAATTGCGTCGACCACGCAGGACTGCACCTGTTTTCCCCAGGTCTCGTGAAAGGTGTTGAACAGTGGATAGTCCACTGTGATGGGTGCAGCATCTCCGGGCAGAGACGATTCCATTTGGATATTATGAATGGGGATCGGCTGGGGCAGGACATCGCCGCCGCTGGTGTCGATGTTACCGGTGAGACCGCGCAGCAGGGCAACCGCTCTTGTTGACTGGAACATGTCAAGCTGCATATCGAGGCCGTTGCCGTCGACGATGCAGGCAGGTTTGGTCGTGGCATACAACCGGGCCGCTTCCTTGATCGTTTCAGGGTCGAGCCAGATATTCCCGGCAATCTCATCGGCTGGGAAGGTTTCGGCAACATCTTTTAGTTCATCAAATCCGGTGGAAAACTGTTCGACAAATTCTTTGTCATATAAGTCGGTTGTTATGATCTCATTGATCATGGCCATAGCCAGAAGACCATCATGTCCCGGTTTGATCTGCAGCCAGATGTCTGCCTTGGCAGCCAACGTGGTCTTGATCGGATCAACCACGATCAGTTTGGCTCCCATCTCCATAGCATGTTCAATGGCATCACCGACCCCCATGGTTGTATCTCGGTCATGCTTGCCCCAGACCAGAATCAACTTGGCTTTGGCGGCTTCGGGAAAGGCCATGGCTCCGTATGTGTAGGTGTGGGCCATCTCCCGGGCAACAAAACAGATGGAACCGTTGCCGATGGTATTGGGCGAGCCGAAGACATTCATCAGCCGGTTGGCATAATCCCAGGGTGAGCCCCAGTCGGCGGCCATACCTCTCAGCCAGGCTGTTGATTGGGCGCCCAGTTCATTCTTATATTGATGGAATTTAGCGGCAACCAAGCCCAGGGCCTCGTCCCAGGAGGCTTCTTTGAAGGTGTTGGCTTGGTGATCTTTAATCAGCGGTGTAGTTAATCGTTTAGGCGAGTAAACGATTTCGGCAGCGGCGGCCAGCCTCGGACAGCGCAGCCGCTTTTCACGGTCGACAAAGGATTTTCGTTCGGCTGAAATAAACTTATCGTTTTCTATTTCAGCAATGACCGGACAGCAGGAAGAGCAGAGTCTGCAAACGGTATGTTTTTCCATAATATTTTAACCTCAATTTCTATAGACAGATGAAGATCAAATGAAAATTCGATAGTGCTGTAGCTTTAGTTGATTTCCTCATCTGATAATAGTGGGCTATATCAGATGAGGAAATCAACTAAAGATGCAGTGCTAGCGGATTTTCACGACTCCAGAATTTATCTTGATGCCTTTACAAAACAACTCTGAATCAGTTCGTAATGATTGGTATGGGTTCTGATTTTCCACCACACGGAACCGGTGTCTTCCACTGTCCACGGAGGTGTAAAACCTTCTTCTCCTTCACTGAGCAACCTGGAAATATTTTCCTGTGCTCTACCGGCAAAAGGACCATCATCGGTGCCGCCCAGCCAGTTTTCTTTTTCAGCGGCCTCGTTTGACCATGAAAAGGGATCGGAGAGTAGAAACTGGGCGCTAGTTTCGGTGGCAACCCGATTCATTTCCTTGAGATGTTCGATCGGTTGGGGGACTTTATCAACCAGATTGAGTGATGCCAGCGATGCGCAGCTATCGGACCTGAAAGGGACCTGTTGGGCATCGCCGACAATGAAGTCAACCCGGTCGCTTCGCCATTCCGCCGGCAGATAAACTGTGACATCGCGGGTTAGGTTGCCTTCGATTTTGAGCGGGAAGGTGATTTTTCTGTTCTTCATCAGTTCTCGGGCCGCTCGGATAAAAGCCACTGAATTGTCAATACCCACTGCCAGGTCGCACTTGGTACTCATCTCAAAGGTATAGCGGCCGACAGCACCTCCTAAATCGAGAGTAATACCGGGATGGGGCGTCATCATCGCCGCCCATCGGGAATAGGCGTCAGAGGCATGTTCATCATCTAGAAGATCACCGTAATGAGACCAGAGATAGGAAGAAACAACCTCGTCCAGTTCGTATTTATTATTGTTGTTAGACTGTTCTGCGGCAGCATCAAGAAAGGCGATGCCCTGTCTGACATGGAAAACGGTATAGCATTGAGGGCACCTCAGAATCGCTTCAATAAGGTCATCGTCTTCGACTTTGATCAACTCCGACTCAAAAGGGTATTCTTCGGGTAAGCAGGTCGGGCAGATAACAAAGTCCAGCAATTTCTTTTTCATGAGATGATACCGGCATTAGTGTAAATAGCGGTGGACAGGTCAAACCGTCCTTCAAGATACCTACAATGTAGGGTGAATTCAAGGCCCTATAATCGTGTAGAGCGAAAAGGACTGTTTGGTAATCATATTGTACTCAGACTAATTTCGGATCAAAGCAATCCGGAAGGTACGGAACCGTTTTTTCAGGATTGTTCTTAAAACAACAAAGCTGATAATAAGGCTGACGACCAGACCATAGGCGGCAAAAAGCGGCTGGATATTGATAAGATTGAGCATTGAGGCGATAAAGCCGACCCCGAATCCGAAGAGGGTGCCAAAAACCAGAAAAAGAAGAAAACAACGCCACATCCAGGCCCAATAGATTCGAAGAACATAACTCCAGGTGACCTCGATTTCATCGAATAGCGTGTTGGATTGATTCTCTTGATTTTCAGCGGTTGATCCTTTTTTGCTGTCGGAAGCGCTGTTTCTACCAATGATCTTCGGCAGCTTTGAGGACAGTGAGGAGTGATTAACCGAAATTTCACTGTGGCATTGTTTGCAGGTGATAACGGCATCTTTGCGGGACAAACGATTGGCGTTTGAAGTATGGAGACGGCCGCATTCAGGGCATTTGATTTTGATGATCTGGCTCATAGTTTACCTTTGTTCTCTGGCGACGACGAAATACGTATTGTCTTGCGATTTACCTTCCCATGAGAAAGTCGAGTTTGACCGGACAATGATCGGACCCCATGATATCACTTAATATTTCTGCATGCTGCACCCTGGTTTTACTGCCAGTGTCAACACAGAAATAGTCGATGCGCCAGCCGACGTTGTTGGCCCGTGCGTTAAACCGGTAGCTCCACCAGGTGTAGTTATCCGGTTCTTTGTTGAACATTCTGAATGTGTCGACAAAGTCCCCATTTAAAAAAGCATCCATCCATTGACGCTCTTCAATGGTGTAACCGGCGTTTGTTTCGTTGGTTTTCGGATTTTTCAGATCAATGGGTTTATGGGCCACGTTATAGTCTCCGCAGATGATCACCGATTTTTTGTCAGCCAGTTGTTTTCCGTAAGCGTGCAGCTCCCGGTTGAATCGGAGCTTGAAATCCAGCCGTTTTAACTCTCCGCCACTGTTTGGAAAGTAGACATTGACCAGGTAAAAGTTATTAAATTCGAGGGTGATGACTCTCCCTTCCCGGTCGAATTCTTCGAGGCCGAATCCCCGTGTGACTGCAAGCGGTTTATTTCGGGAATAGACTGCCACCCCGGAGTAACCCTTTTTTTGGCCACTGTTCCAGAAGGAATAATAGCCGTCTATATTGATCAGACCGTCAGAGAGCTGCTCCGGCTGGGCCCTTATCTCCTGAATGGCGAGGATGTCGGCGTCGAGCTCTTTGACCATCTGGCGGAACCCCTTCTTCTCAATGGCCCGGATGCCGTTGACGTTCCAGGAGATAAGTGTTTTGAACGGTTGAGTATTGTCCTTTGAAACAGGAATCCGTCTGGGTTTGACCCCGAGCTGCGGGCAATCCGCTTGTAATCGGCAGATGTCGCAATGAGGGCCCACAGGACGGCAGATCGACTGACCAAAGGCAACAAGAATGGAATTGACCGTGATCCAAAATTGTCTGGGCAGTTTGTCGCGTAGGGCCATTTCCGTTTCCAGTGGATCTTTTGTATTCACATAACCCCATATATTCATGATCCGATGGACATGGGTGTCGACACAGATAGCATCCTTTTTAAAGGCCACACTGACTACAAGGTTGGCTGTTTTTCGACCGACACCGGGCAGTTTGATCAGCTCTTCAATCGTTTCGGGAATGATGTTGTCGAACTGATTCATGGCATCCGGCAGCTTGGCCAGAAATGAGGCCTTGTTGCGGTAAAAGCCGACCGGATAGATCAGTTTTTCCAATTTGGTCTGGGGGATCTCCGCAAGGGATTGGAGGTCGGGGGCAGCTTTAAACAATCTGGCAGCAGCAACCGCCGTGGTCTCGTCTTTTGTCCGGGCAGATAAAATGGTGGCAACCAGCACTTTGTATGGATCTTTTGTCTGCACGGCAATCAGATCGACGACAGGGACCTTTTTGTTTTCTATTTCTCTGGCTGCCGTTTGTAAAAACAATTCGATATCGAAACCCATGGAGAACCTGTTTTAGTACGGAATGAATAGTGTGACTGAAGCAAACAAATAAAAAGAAAAACTACCAGAGTCCGCAAGTGATAACAAGGGATCACAACCGTGAAATACGGTTGTTAAGAGTATTGAAAAATCCATAATGGATCGAATCACTGCCTGAATGCGGTTATTGTTGATTTGTGAAAAGAGATTAAATTGATGTATAAAATGATGTTGCAACAGAAACAAAGGAGAAGGAGAAATGAAGAAACATCGAATAAGGTATGGGATTATTTCGGTTGTATTTCTCTTTATTCTGTCATCGATTGTTTCACAGGCTGAAGATAACCGACGGTCAATGGAAGTATCACCCAAGGGAAATGACCGGGAATACGATCTGGTTCTGGTTCACGGCTTAGGGAACAAGCACAGATGGAGCCGGTCATTTCTTGATGCCTGTCTGACCATCTGGGGATCGGGCCGGGTGTTTGTTATTTATACGAATAAATCGGTTGAGATCCGTGAACAAACAATCAATGCTCGAACGGTGACCTATTGCGGCGGAAAGGGTGACGGAGGAGGAACGGAATCGATAGCGAACCAGAGCCGAAACCTCTTCCTGGCTATCGAGGAATTAGGCAAATCGGGTCGACTCCGTCTGCCGTTCTCGATCATTGCTCACAGCATGGGCGGACTTGTTTCGCGGCATTACAGCTACAGTCACCCATCCCACGTTGCCGCGCTGGTTACTTTGGGGACTCCGCACCATGGTTCGCCGCTGGCTGATTCTTTTCAATGGATCGGTTTATTTATCGGGGCAGAAGAGGCCATCGAAGATCTGAAGCCTGAAAACGTCGAGCGATTCAACCGCAACTTTCCTATTGAGGACACCCCGCTGACAGCAGGTGGCCCGGTTTATCTTATTCGTGGGGATTGTGACGGTCTGGACTGTTTCGGCTGGGCCGGTGAACTCATGCTCGGTTATCGGCTTTTGTCGATTCTCCACGAGACAGACAGTGACGGACTTGTTCCAAAAAAATCAGCGGTGATTGATGGGGCAAAACATGGTTTCGATTTTTGGGATTATGATCATTTCGACCTGGTCAGAGAGCCGACAGTGGCTGTAAAAGCCGCTGAATATCTTCCTTAAGTTTCCTTTTTGTTTATCACCCTACTATTTTCCGGCTGGAAACAATTCATGGTGCTCTCCGGGTTATTGCTCTGCTAACCTGTAACTATCCAGGACGTCACCCATTTTTCCGGAACAGTCATCTTCTGAAAAGAATGATGCTTCCCATTGATGTCATTTCAGGCTTGATCAGGAATCCAGCGTTTTAGATTGGTTCTGGATTCCGACTCAAGTCCGAATGATGATTGCCGAGAATACACATCTTCATCAAACAGAAGTTCCAGCCCATTGCCTCGATTCATCGCCTGTTCCTCATGGTTTAGGTGAACTCCTGGTGACTTGCCTGGGACCCCTTTGGGAGATGGCGTATATGGCTGTTCAGTCGGTCTTTATCTGACCGTGAAGGTCGGGCAGTACAATATCTGATTCATTTTTCCAGTCTGATAGAATCTTATTCTAATCAGGTGGCTAAATGAAACAATTTACGGCACTACAGAATACTCAGGTCTGAGAGGTAAGACGAGAGATTGAAGAATAGGGAATATCTTACAATCTGCTCACTTGTTGTTTTCAAGTTTGTGTAGTGGAAAATGTGAGAAAATTGGCCACCACTCCAAGGGAGCATAAAAGTTCATTGCCGTACCGTCTTGGTCAATCCGGTTGACTTTAGCAGGAACTTTGATATTCAGTTCGGTCTGGTTGCCAATGAGAATAATCTCCAGGTTAACACGCTCATCTACTTCAAAAGCCGGAGTACAGCTCACATACAAAGCATCAAGGCTGATATCTCTTGCGATTCCTTTAACGAGTTCTCCGTTTTCGGATCGTATTAGCACATGTGCCGAGTAACTTAACCTTGTCTTGGCTCTTCTTTGCTGGTCATCCATAATCGTGGTATTCAATTAAAGTTAGAGGGGACAGTTTCCGATCATAATTTGTTGGAATGAATATGGTATGCAGTATAACAAAAAATATACCCACTGAAAACCTTAATTGCCAGCTGTTGGGTGTTTTGACATTGATTATATAGGTTCGTTTCAGGGGTAGAAATAAAGAAAAGATGTTGTGACAGTTTTCTGACAGTCAGCGAGGCAAGTACATTTTTTTCTGTCGACATGGGTCGAATCGTGGTAGATGAGAATACTGTATAAGCCATCTGAAACCATCTTGTTGGGTAAAACGATATGACATTTACCATCAGGCCGATCGGCATTATTTATTCCTGCTATCCCGAGAAATTCGGTATTCCAAGACAGCCTGGACTGGTTCCTTCCGCGACGGCCAGACTTGAGCTGTTCGAAGAGTTCAGTCGTCCTGAAATGGTCAAGGAGTTGGACGATTTTTCCCATATCTGGATTCAATTTTTTTTTCATGACGCTGTGTCTCAAGGGTGGAAGCCGACGGTCAGACCACCGTTTCTCGGTGGGAAAAAACGGGTCGGAGTTTTTGCAAGCCGTTCGCCCCATAGACCGAATCACCTTGGAATGTCAGTTGTCCGTTTATGCGGGGTTGTACTGACCGGAAAAAAGACCATACTTCAACTTTCAGGTGTGGATCTTTTGGATCAAACTCCGGTTGTCGATATCAAGCCCTATATTTCCTACAGTGATCTGATAGAAAACAGTGCAGACGGTTTTGCTACTCCGCCGGCCAGCACCAGGGATATTAAGTTTACTCGGGATGCAGAGGATTTCTGTGTCCAATACGAAAAACAGAACAATCGTGTTCTCAGAAGGCTTATTGCAGAAACGTTGGCGCTCGATCCCAGACCGGCTTCACAGCGGCATGGAAAACAGTCATATGGAATGGCTCTTTGGGATGTGAATGTTCGTTTTCAGGTAGTGGAGAACACCTTTGTTGTTGAAAGAATCGAGTTAGTGAAGGGTGAGGGCGTATATGAAAGTCACACGTAGCCCGGATTATTTATGAACGTTTTTCCTTAATCGTATAAATGTTAAAAACACACTGTGTAACAATGCGATAGTAATAAAATCTGAGACAACTTATTGGGATTTAAGTCAATAATATGTATTGCCAAAATTCATGAATAATCCGGGTTAAGCATGCCTGGTCTGAAAGGTTCCCGGACGTTCATGAGGATGCAGGCTAATTGCTTTCGGGCTTGTAAAATATAACACAGTTTCTGCCGGATCCTTTTGCCTGGTAGAGCGCCTTGTCGGCAAATTCGACAAATTCACCAGGGCTTACGATCTTATCGCCGAAAAAGGAACAGATGCCGATTGAGACGGTGATGAATCGGTTATGGCCGTCGCTGGAAAATTCTTTTGCGCTGATTTTTTTACGTATTTTTTCAGCGACCAGTTGGGCGGATTGGCAGTCGGTATGCGGCATGATGAGTGCAAACTCTTCACCACCGTAGCGTCCGAATACATCGGAATGCCTGGTCATATTGGTAACTCGCCGAGCAAACTCATGGAGAACGTAATCACCGTAAGGATGGCCGCAGGTATCATTAACATTCTTGAAATGATCCAGGTCCATCAGTAGAAAAGAGAGGTGGGAGTGGTACCGGCTGGCACGTTCAACCTCATCGGCCAGTTGCTCTTTTAGATATTCGTGATTGTACAGACCGGTGAGGCTGTCGCGGATGGCCTTCTGTTCTAGTTTAATATTCTGTTTTTTTATCAGCTGTGTTGCCTCCGTCAGTTTTTCCTGCCGCCTGGCCATTTCTAGGAATATTCTGACTTTGGACTCCAAAACGATCGGTTCAATCGGTTTCAGCAGAAAGTCGACGGCACCGACTTCATACCCCCTTTCCAAGTCCTGATTGCTTTGGGCAAGGGCCGTTAAAAAAATAATGGGAATGTGTTTTGTTTTTTCAGAACGCTTAAGCTGGGTTGCTGTTTCGTAGCCGTCCATCTCCGGCATCATGACATCAAGCAGAATGAGGGCAAAATCCTGTTTTTCTGCATGTTCAATAGCCTGTTTTCCGCTTAAGGCGGAAACAATGTTCACACCAAATTCCTCCAACATGCTTTCCAGAAGAAGCAGGTTATCCGAATTATCGTCAACAATGAGGATTGAGAGCTTATGGCGTTTTGATTTCATACAGAGATGACTTTTCTAGTCGTTGAGTTAAGTATATACTCAGATTGATTATGCTATAATTTGACAAACAAGGCAATGATTTGAAGTAAATATACGATATTTAGTGTTTCTCAGAGGCCCAGACCTCTTCGTCAAGTCATAAAAAAGAGAGCAACAGGGGGAAAACATGTTTACAGCCCAAACCAGTCCATATTGTGTTCCATTTGACGGCGGGTTTTGCCTTAAGGACTCACCAAGCAGGGAGAAGACCAATCGATCAAAGAAGGAACTGAAAAAAGAGCTGGAAAAGGAAGTGGAGCGGCTGCATGACCTGCAGCGGGTGTTTTACGCTCATGACCGACACGCCCTGTTGCTGATCTTCCAGGCTATGGATGCGGCCGGTAAGGACGGGACAATCCGGGCGGTGATGAGTGGTGTGAATCCTGCCGGTTGCCAGGTATTCTCGTTTAAAAAACCGTCATCCCGGGAGCTTGACCATGATTTCCTCTGGCGGACAACCATGCGGCTGCCGGAGCGGGGCCGTATCGGAATTTTTAATCGCAGCTATTACGAGGAGGTGCTGGTGGTACGGGTCCACCCGGAATACCTCGATTATCAGCAACTTCCATCAAACCTGGATTTGTCCAATATCTGGGAGGAGCGTTTTGAGTCGATCCGGGACCATGAGAAGCACCTGGCCAGAAACGGTACGGTCATCCTGAAGTTCTGGTTGAATATTTCAAAAAGCGAGCAACGCAACAGGTTCCTGTCGCGCCTCAACGAACCGGAGAAACATTGGAAATTTTCAGCTGGAGATGTGACGGAAAGAGGATACTGGCCGGAATATATGACCGCCTATGAGCATGCTCTTGGTGCGACCTCCCGTCCATGGTCTCCCTGGTATGCTATTCCGGCCGATAACAAACCGGCCATGCGGCTAAATGTTGCCCGTATTATCCGGGGCACACTGGAGTCGCTCTCCCTGAGATATCCAAAGGTGGCTCCTAAAGAGAAGGCCCGGTTTGATGAGATGCGTACGCTACTCGAACTGGAGAGAGACCAGGGTCATGATCAGACATAACATTCCCCAGGCGGAGTACTGAAGAATTCCCAGGGAAGCCAGGTTTGCCGCGCTCAGACCTGCAGAGGAGCTGTACGCCATGGCTATATCGCCCAGAGTGATAAACAGCACACTGACCGCACCGAGCGTCCACAACCAGCCAAGATTAGAGCCCAGGTAGATCCGGACAACCGATAAGGTTATCAGAAGAATGGCCAGGGAAAGATAGACAAGCAGGGTCAATAATACGTCGGTTATCGTGAAAGTGACATAGAAAAACCACAGGCCCGTTCCGGCAAGGGCCACAAAAACAACGAGCACTTCAGCCCATTCGGTAATCGACAGCGAGTATCCCTGTTTTTTCAGGCCCAGATGCATGAGGGCAACAGAGATGACAAAGACAACCCGGGCCAGACAGTGGAGAGAGACCATAAAGTGATGGGGTATTTCAACCAGAGTTCCGATAATTGCCAATGTGAGAAGAGCAGCACCCGTTCCTAAAATCGCGTGGAATCTTCCCCTCAGGGAATCCATGCCAATATAAAACCCCTTCAGGAAAATAGTCAGTGTCATGCTGGCACCCAGGACAACGACACACCATTGCCAGAGAGGATTTTCAAGAAAAAAAAGAGCAAAACCCCAGAAAACGCCAAGACCTGTCAGGGTCCCTAATGTCACCCGCATGATTTGCATGAGTTCTCCTTAAACCGATAAGAAAAGGGTAAAATTGAGTTTGTTTAAAAGGGTTGTGTGTTCTGCCCGAAGGTTGGAGAGCTGGTCGTCAACCCATTGTTTTCCAACGATTTCAACCATCGCTTTTGCAAATTGTTGGGTGGATTGCCCGATTGTTTTCAGGTCATCCGAACTCAAAGGCTCCGAATCGCCAGCCCTGGATAGTTTGATGCCTCGTATAGTCAGAAAAGGGATATTGTCAAACCACTTTGCCAATGAGTATTTCACCGGTTTTTCACCAACTTTGTCCGTAAGGAGAGAGATGAAGTCATTTAAGTGGTGCAATAGGTTTTCCGTATCTTCGGCATCAACCGATTCCACATTGGTGGTTTCATTGGATGGAGTGGGTTTTTCCTCCTGTTCCAATAAGTTGTCTGGATCTGGAGCCAGGATCAGATCCAGTTTTTTTCCGTTGATCAATGCCTTTTCAGGCCCGATCTTCTTCCAGCCGTTTTCAACATCATAGAGCCCCAACAGGTTACCGTCCCGGATAAAGAGACGATGAACAGCCCCATCTCCATTGTGGATGCCGAGGTGTCCAGTCATTTTTTTCTGTTTGGAAAGGGCAGCGATTTTTTTGATCTGATCTTTAGTGACACTATCGCTTTCCCACACCCTTTTACCGTTCATGGTCGAAGAATAAGCAAGTGCCAGACTGACGTCCAGGATAAAAAAGTCGAGTATCGCACTGGGAGAATGGATAAGTTCCAGGGTTCTGGATACTCCTATTCGTCGTGAGTCAAGAGTGGGTCTGCCCTGGAGATAAAGTAGAGAAATGGAGAGACTTCCGTTGCGAATGATCATTTCCCCAGACAGCCTCTTCTTTCTGATTTCACTTCTGAAGGAATCGTAATTGAGAACACTGCTTTGAATTCCTTTAAAAAGAGCATTAATCTGCTCCTGGGTGGATGATGGCGATGTAGTCATAATCAGACCCACGAAATAGGTGTGATCCTTTGCCGGCGACCTTCGGGCTCACCATTTGGATCAGAACCTGTAGTTTGGAATACTGTTTCTCACTCAGGTGTTGGAATGAAGTGGACACCTGAAAGAACGACCCGAAACAACCAGCTCCTCTTGCCAAGGGTATTCAATCTTTCGGGCTGTCAGGTACGCGCGTAGCCCATTGCCCGCTTATGGTTGCGGATTATATCATATAGATTATCCTGATACCACCAATAATTTGTTTACATGCCAGCCGGTTGCATGATTAGTCGACTAGTCAGGCGTCTTGTGCTCTTCAGTGGTAAGTTGGGAGGTGTGGGCAGATAACACTTTGTGGTTCCGGCTGACTCGGTGAGTAAATTAAAAAAAAGCATGAACCGACGTGCGTCGGTCCATGCGGTGAGCGTTCGACAGGAAAATGGATGAAAAATCTAAAAATTATTTTTTGTATTTAAATGATAAACACACCCTTGCCCGATACGTTGCGACTTTGTTCTTATTGATTTGCATATCAAGTTTGACGATTTCAGCGATACGTAAATCTTTTACGGATTTACCTGCCATTTCAACCGCGTTTTTTGCAGCCTCTTCCCATGATTTCGGGCTTGTGCCAACCAGTTCGATGATTTTATAGACGCTCTTTGCCATAGTTCCCTCCGTGGTGATGGGTTAAAAAAGCCGTTGCCTAATATTACTGTCATACAGTGTTGCTCAACTATGATTTAATTGTATGTCAGTATGACTGTTGGTGTCAAGTGGAGGAACAGGATCAATAAACCTTATCGTGACGCTTTTACTCCTTTATCTCTTTTTTTGAGACAGCTTCGGCTTTAACTCTGTCCAACAGCTCGGCCAGGACAGGTTTAACGTTTTCTCTGAGGTCTCCGGCCACAACGATGTACAGAAGATCATCCCCGGGTTGAAAGGTGCCGGAAAACGCCTTAATTTTAATATCGAAAATTCCTGGGGACTTGAGAAATTCCTGCCGAAGTGATTCGATTCTGTCAAAATCGGGGGTCACTTCAAGGGAGGCCACAGCGGCCTTATCATTCCGGGACCAGTTTCTGACAACACCGTTATGAATGAGAATCATGCCGACGTTGTCTGTGAAACCGGGTTGGTTTTTTACATCTTGAATCATTTGAGGGATATCCATTAATCTGTTTCTCCTTGACTGTCATGTTCCGGGCTAAATGGGGTCGGATGGTTGCTTGTAAAATGTATTGCCCGTTTATGGTCGTTCATTTTTCCGTTTTATAGTAGGGTTGAAGCAAACTGTAAACAAACAAAAGACGATGTGGAGAAATAACAGGCGACCGGATCGATTTTCATAATTTTCCTTGTTCCAAAGCGCACCAAAGGAATTTCCTGCCGACGTTTTTCTATTTAGACAAAGAGATGAAAAATCATCCATGACGGAAAGAAACGAAGCACATGCTGACGGTCCGACTGCCATGATCCAAATTGATGGTGACTGTGTCCGGAGCTATCGGGAAAGAAAAGGGTTGACCCAGCTTTACATTGCCACAGCCGTCGGTGTAACAACCGATACGGTGTCAAGATGGGAAAACCACCGATATCCCTCTATAAAAAAAGAAAACGGGATCAAGCTGGCAGAGGCTTTAGGGGTTGAACTGTCGGCAATCCTTGAAGGAGTTAAAGGGCAAAAGGATCAGGAACAACAAAAAGCAGCCGATACCGTTCATCCAAAGATCAACCGGGGACGAGGCATACGTCACCTCATTGCCGGCTGTTTTTTTGTGCTCATGATGTGTGTTGTTGTCGCTATCTGGTTGATACCCCAGGGAAATGATCAATTGCTGGTTGCTTACAGAGTGTTGCCGGAAAGAACGGCTCCCGGTCTGGTATTTCCTGTTATTCTTGAAGTGCTCGGCCCCCATGAGGAACAACAGTCGGTTATTGTCAAGGAACTGTTACCTATCGGTGCAGAAGTGGAGCTGGCTATTCCTTCTGTAAACACTTCGGGCCAACAGGGAAGAGAACTGAAATGGCTTCAAAAAATTAAGGGAAGGACTCGATTTATGTATCTGGTCAAATTTCGATCCGGCATCGAGAAGAGTACTGATTTTGCGGGCAGTGTTTCGGTGGGTCATGGTGGTATGGTGGCCGTGCAGGGCAAAAACAGAGTGATAATTGATGGGTCTCACTGGGCTGACCGGGATGGTGATATGAAAATCAGCGATCCGGAGATCCTCTATGTCTATGACCAGTTCGGCGACAGTGAGGGGATCGATTTTACGCTCATTGAACAGATATGGTCCGGTTCCGGTTACCAATGGGACAGGGAGAAGGGAGGGTTTAAGGTATTGCCCTGACAAATCCAGTAGAAAAGGAGTTATCGTGTTCACCGTTCAAGCGAACAATAAAGATGAAAAAGAGCTGTTGCCTAACCGCGTGATCTGCAGCCTGGCTGGATTAATTCTTGCCTGTTTAGTTCTTTTTGGAGAAGCCTGCCGGGCCAGTGAGCCGGTGTTTGCGGAATTCCTTTCCTCCTCCGGCCGAACAATCGAGCTTCGTGTTCAAGCAGGAGAGCTTCGACCGTCCCATATCATCCTAACCCTGAGAGTACCACCTAACTTTTCGGTTGTGGACTGTCAACCTCGAGCCCGGAAAATCGACTCCAAAGGGGGCCGGATTAAATGGCTATCGAAAATGGAGTCTGGCACCATCATCTTACGGGTTCAATTGAACAGGCCGGTATCAAAATCAAGTGTCTCTGCCATCCTGAGCTATCGCAATCCAATCTCCGGCAAATATATAGAATCAATTATCAAGCCTTAAGTAAAATCTCCGTATATTCAGCCTGTCCCGTTGGTCCCGGATTTCTTGGTTGCCAGCAGTGTTTGTCTCCACTTCGCAATCAGGTGGTCGATGTCGGCCCGACATCACCTGATATCGTCTTTTTTTTGGTTCATCTCCGTTTTATAAAAAAAGCAAAAGGGAGCAATTGCTCCTATCCGGTCACTTTTAAAACGGAGGTACACTATGAAAAAGATAATGCTGATAACTTTTCTTCTGGTTATTGTCGGAATACAGTCCCAGGTTTTCGCCCATCAGAAAAACTCACATCGTCATCCGAACAGATCTTCGGATTCCATTTATCTTGTTCAGGGGCCGATGACGGTTGAGATCGGCAGGGTCAAGAACAAGGGAGGACGTCACTGTTTCCCCGCTGCGATGAAAGTCTGGTTAAACGGTGAACTGTCGAAGGTCAGGGTTACTGTATGTAAAAAGAAAAGAGGGTGGATTGTCTCACCCGTTCATATCGATATCGGCAGGGGGGCAGCGATTGGAGCAAAAAAACGGCGTTATAGACATCATCCGGTTCGCCATAACAATCATTGGCCGCAAAGACATTTTGGGCCGGGACCGTTTTATCCCTGGGCTATGCGATAATGACAAACCATGAGGAATCGGATTTCATCCCTCTTTTACTTCAATTTGATGGGTGTTCACCAGGTTTTCTCACGAGTCGAGGCGGCTGCAGATGCGCGAAACGATCCAACAAGCTATAGTTGCCTATGCTTGTTGGATCAGTGCAGTGACAAAGCAGATGTAGCTGGATCGGCTCGCCTTTGATGAGCATTTCTGAGTCTATAATTACCTGTTAATAGCAGAACCGATAAAGTCGAATTAATTTCCTTAAATATCAAAATGTTAACTGATTTTACAGGTAAGCATGGACTCCGAAATGTTCATGAGAAATCCGGCTTAGGAGTGATTTCCGGCAATTGCTTGATATAGAGATCCTGCTTGGTATAGGGGATCTCAATGTTGTTTTCGGCAAAAGCTTTATAAATGGCGTCATTGAGATTATCAAGAGCGCGTCCGGCCAACTCCGGGGAAGATACCCAGCACAGCAGTTCTAAATCCGCGCTTGAAGCACCGAATAGACGGAATCGAACCCGGGGTTCCGGCCTTGTGCAGACCAGTTCTTCGTCGTTTGCTATGTTCAGCAGGATATCACGCACCATATCGATATCGGTTCCATAGGCGACACCGACTTTGACCCGCAGCCGAAACCGCTCATATGGCCCACCGGATTGATTGATGATCCGGCTGTTGCCGATAATCGAGTTGGGAATGGTTATTTCCACATCATCCCTGGTCAGCATGCGGGTTGAGCGAAGACCGATATTGGTGACTTTGCCTCGATCGCCGTTCTCAAAGACCACATAATCCCCAATCTTATAGGGCGCATCGGCAAGAATAAAGACACCGGAAAACAGGTTTGCCAGGGTGTCCTTGGCGGCAAAACCGATCGCAATACCGACAATACCGGCCGATGCCAGCCAAGCGGTCATATCGATATCCCAGATGATGAAGATCAGGTAGGCGCCCAGCCCGAAAATGGCGACTTTTGCCAGGTTGTCGAACAGGGTAACGGTTCTTGGCTGAATGATGGCCCGCTTTTTAGAGAAATGGGTCACTCGGGTAAGCAGCAGACTGGCCAGCCGGATAAAAAAGATTGTCCAGAAAATCACGCCGCCTGATTTCAAACATTTGATCATCAGGGTGGTGATCCCTTCCGACAGCTCCATGACCTGAATCCCGACAGCGATCCCGCTTGCCAGCAGGGAGTAATAGACCGGTGTTCGTAAAATACGGACGATCTGATCATCAAGTTCTTGAGATGTCCGCTCAGCCAGTTTTTTCATTAGCTTAAACAGGATCCAGGAAACAAAGGACACCCCGATCAATGTCAGAAAAATGATGGTTGAGCCGAGAAAGACCGGATTACCCAGAAACAGATCAAAAAGCGGCTGAAAGGGGGATTGGGCTGTGGTCTCCATATTTTCACCTGAATCCGTGAGCGCCTCGCAGGAAGTGCTCTTGGAGTGTTTTAAATAGTGCTGTAGCTTTTTTTCATTTAATCCGTCTGATAATAGTAAACTAGATCAGACGGATTAAATGAAAAAAAGATGCCGTGCTAACGGATGCCCCAAAGGGCAGAACAGTATTAGGGTTAAAACTGAATAATGCGTTTATTTTGTATTATATCAGTATGTTAATTTATAAGGTAATAGTTTCTGTCACCGGTTCAGGTCTCGGTATCAGTTGTCAACTTTCTGGATGTTATAGCGGTGTTTGATTTTGGTCAAGAGTTGAAAGTCTGGCATATCTTATTTTTATTTCGTTACCTTGCTAGTTTGCTTTTCAATAGTATCTCAAAAAATGGTGGTAGCGGCCCTGACTTTCTGATCCAGCTAGGGTCGATTTCTTCTTTCTATATTTCTAATAATGTTTCCCATCAGATCACTCCAAAACGTTACTTTGATTTATTGAATGAGTTTCTTTGCCGAAAATAAGTAAAAGTACCGGATCAGAAGATCCGGAGCCGGCAGTAACGAAAACCTTCGTTTAGTTACGGTTGATTGGAAGACAGTATTGTTTATTCATGATAAACAATCCATAGTATACAATAGCTGTACTTCTGTTTGGATACATCAATTATGAACCTAAAACAGATATTGAGAGGGACTCTTACAGAGAAAGAGCTGGCAAAACTTGTCCGTTCCTTTGATATTATCGGTGATATTGCCATTATCCGTATTCCCCTAGAGTTGGAAGAGAAGCAGGCCCTAATTGGAGAGGCCGTTTTGCAGATGAATAAACATGTCCGGATTGTGGCCCGGCGTGATGGTTCGTATCAGGGAGAGTTCAGGACTCAACCGCTCCATATCATTGCGGGAGAGCAGAGAAAAGAGACGGAATATAAAGAGTGGGGTGTACGGTTTGTTCTCAATCCGGAAGAAGTCTACTTCTCGGTGAGACTGTCCAATGAACGTAAACGGGTAACAAAGCTTATTCAGGCGTGCGAAGATGTGCTGGTGTTGTTTTCAGGTATCGGCGCTTATCCACTGATTATCGGACGAAACAGCTCTGCCCGCAGGGTTGTCGGGATAGAAAAAAACAGGGCGGCACACGATTTCGCTCTTCGAAGCCTGGGGCTGAATAGACGGGTTACCAACGTGACGTTGTTACATGGTGATGTGATGGAGGCTGCCCCGAAATTACCGGGCCGGTTTGATCGGGTGGTCATGCCTTTTCCCCAAGGTGCAAATGATTTTCTCGGTGAGGCGCTTGACAGACTAAGGCCAAACGGGATGCTCCATTTCTATGCCTTTGCGCCGAAAGAAGAGGTCGATGATGTGGTGGAGTTAGTTAACAGAGGATGTAAGGAACAGGGTAGGAAACTCACCAGGAGCTGGATGCATATATGTGGCCATGTCGGAACGCGTAAATACAGGATTTGCGTCGATGCCAGAATTGAATGAGGCAGAAAGACAGCCTGGCCATAACCGGCAACTACTTACTATAGTTGTTTTTGTAATTGTTGAAGAAATCGGTATCGGTATCGAAACGATTTTGACCGATCCCGATACACCGATACCGACATTAAAACAGGCTAAGCGCCGTTTTCGTCATCAAGCTTGACGGTACAGTATACTCTACCGGTAACTTCATAGGCTTCGGTGTTCATATTATAGTGAAGACTTGAGCCTTTCACCTCAATATTGTCGCTGACCAGCCTGGTTTTTCCGGGGCACTGAACAACCCTGGTGTCATCGAAGTAGTGAAGCAGATCGCTGTAAAGACGCTGGTTGTCCTTGGGTTTGCTTACAATCACGTTGTCGATGAGGGTTAGCTGTTTCTTCTCAGAATAAAAAACGCCTTTATCAGAGATGATGTTGACCTTTTCACCGGAGTCTAAATACAGTTCGGCGTCAACCTGTTTCATGATATAGTTGGTCTTGATGTCTCCGGTATAAGCCTCCTCAGCCTTGATTTTGGTAGTTATCTTTCCATTTTTCGATTCAAGAAGAAATACTCCGTCCATGCTGAAGTCGTAGGTCTCAGCCTTTTTCTTCCTTACCGCGATGGATTCTCCGGCCTTCGGATCCAGGAAAGAGGCTACCGGGTCATACCAGAGAGGGGTGGCAAGGAAAAAGAGTAAAGGCAGCTGCCATGTGAGGTTACGCAGGTTTTTCATCGATCAAGATATTCTTTCAGTTTTGCCATGTAGAGCCCCTGGGCTTCAAGCAGAAGGTTGCATACTTCCCGTACAGCTCCCTGGCCGCCTGGCTGCTTGGTGATATAATGGACCATTTCCTTAACTTCTTCAACACCATTTCCAGGCGCACAACTGAATCCGACACGCTTGAGCAGTACCATGTCGAGCCAGTCGTCCCCCATGTAGGCCACTTCAAAGGGTTTGAGTCCCGACTGTTTCAATATCTCTTTATAGGCTTCCAGCTTATTGCCGCACCCCTGGTGAACAAAACGCATCCCCAATTCATTTGCTCTTCTGGCGACAATTTCAGACTTACGGGCTGTAATGACACCGGTATCGATGCCGCATTCCCGGATCAACCGAAGGCCGAAACCGTCCTGGGTATTGAACATCTTGGCCTCGTTGCCATCCTGGAAATAGATAAGCGAATTATCGGTCAAAACGCCGTCGACATCAAGAAGCAGAAGCTTGATCTCTTTGGCCTTTGACAGGGCAAAACTTCTGTCTTTACTCTTGACCGCATCTTTTTTACCGGCAGCCAAATCACGCAGGCCCGAGGTAATTTCACAATCGGATGGGTAGCCGTCCGGTTTTGTTGGTCCACAGGAATCAGACATGGTGCGATACGGGTGATTAAGATGAAAGGGTTGAAATGGTTCGGCGGATGGCCACGATTTCTGATAGAAAATCACTCATCTTCTCAAGGGGCATGGAGTTGGGACCGTCGCAGAGAGCATTATCCGGGTCTGGGTGAACTTCCATGAACAGACCGTCAATACCTGCAGCAACGGCAGCCCGGGTGAGAGGAACGACAAATTCACGCTGACCGGAAGATGAACCACCGGCGCCTCCCGGTAACTGAACGGAATGGGTGGCATCGTATATAACCGGACATCCAAGGGAGCGCATCACCGGCAATGAGCGCATGTCAACCACCAGGTTATTGTAGCCGAAACAGCTGCCTCTTTCCACCAGCATGATCTTCGAGGTCCCACCATCACGTATCTTGCCGACAGCATTAACCATATCCCAGGGAGAGACGAACTGCCCTTTTTTCAGGTTGATCGGTTTTCCGGTGCTTGAGACAGCCGTCAACAGGTCTGTCTGTCGGCAGAGAAACGCAGGGATCTGGATGATATCAAGAACTTCAGCTGCCGCTTCAACCTGAGTAACATCATGGATATCGGAAATGACGGGTACCCGCAACGACTCACGGATCTCAGCCAGGATTGCCAGCCCCTCCTCCAGCCCGGGACCACGGTATGATGACAGGGATGTGCGGTTAGCTTTATCGAAGGAGGCTTTGAAAACATAACTCAAGCCAAGTTCTTCGCAGATCGCCTTCATGGTCGAGGCAACCTCTTGGGCCAGTTCCTTGGATTCCAGGGCGCAGGGACCGCTAATCAGCAGCAGCGGCTTTTGCTCACCGACCTCGATGGTTGTACCAGAAGGATGGGCAACACTCACGGTTTCAACCACCTGAGGATAATCAGCCATTTTGTTTTCTCGTAAGCGCTGCGCCAATAAAATCTCTAAACAGCGGATGGGGTTTCATCGGTTTCGATTGAAACTCGGGATGGAACTGACAGCCAAGAAACCATGGGTGATCGGCCAGTTCAACAATCTCAACCAGGTTGTTGTCAGGAGATGTTCCGGAAATGGTCAATCCTTTCTCTTGAAGTTTGTCTCTATAACTGTTGTTGAACTCATATCGATGCCGGTGCCGCTCAGAGATTTCATCAACCCGATAGGCTTTTTTGGCAAGACTGTTTTCACTCAGGACACAGGGATAGGCTCCGAGCCGAAGGGTTCCGCCCATGCCGGAGTTTTCATCCCGCACCTGTATCTGCTGGGTGCGATAATCAAACCATTCCTTGATCAGGTAAATAACAGGATCGGGTGTCTGGGGATCCAGCTCGCTTGAGTGGGCCGATGTAAGCCCGGCAACGTTTCTGGTAAATTCGACAACGGCAAGCTGCATACCCAGACAGATGCCGAAATAGGGAATACCATTCTCGCGGGCATAGGTAATGGCGTTTATTTTTCCTTCCGCACCCCTTTTGCCGAAACCTCCGGGAACCAGGATGCCGTCGCATTCATTAAGCAGTGTGGCCGGATCTTTGTTCTCCAGATCTTCGGCGCTGATATATTGCAGTTCCACTTTGGCATCGTTGGCAATACCACCATGCATCAGCGCTTCGTTGAGGCTTTTATACGACTCGGTCAGATCGGTGTATTTACCGGGTACACCAACGGTAATGGTATGTTTGGGGTTTTTGATCTTATGAACGAGCTCGACCCATGGCTGGATATTAGGTGCGCCGGTCCAGATATTGAGTAACTCAAGGATCTTGTCATCAAGCCCTTCCTTGTGCAGATGAAGTGGAACTTCATAGATGGTATCCACATCAATAGCGGTGATGACAGCATCTTCCGGTACGTTGCAGAACAGAGCGATTTTTCGTTTCAGATCTTGGGACAGCGGGACTTCAGTACGACAGACCAGGATATCGGGCTGGATGCCATCTGCCCGCAGCTCACGCACTGAATGCTGGGTCGGTTTTGTTTTCACTTCACCCGCGGTCTTGATGTAGGGAACCAGGGTCAGGTGAATATACAGAGAGTTCTCTTTTCCCAGATCGCCTCGCAACTGGCGGATCGCCTCGATAAAGGGCAGTCCTTCAATGTCACCGATGGTGCCACCGATCTCGATAATAGCTACATCGACACTGCCATCTAGCTGTAGCACAGCAGCTTTGATCTCGTCGGTTATATGGGGAATGACCTGAACAGTACCGCCAAGATATTCACCCCGCCGTTCCTTGTTTATAACCGAATAATAAATCCGACCGGATGTGTAATTATTTTTCTGGGCCATGACGGCATTGGTGTAACGTTCGTAATGCCCCATATCCAAGTCAGTTTCTGCTCCGTCGTTGGTCACGTAGACTTCACCATGCTGAAAAGGATTCATAGTGCCCGGATCCACATTGATATACGGGTCAAGCTTCTGAAAAGTGACCGTCAGACCACGGCTTTCCAGAAGAGCGCCGATGGCTGCAGAGGCTAGTCCTTTCCCAAGAGATGAGAGGACTCCGCCGGTGACGAAAATGAATTTGGTTTTAGAGTTGGTCGTTTTTGTTTTCATAGGCGGCAGTATAGCATGGGTACTTGTTTTTTAAACAGGAAAAGTCACTTTTTTATCACCGGCGGATGAAGCCCTTGTCCTTCGTTTCTTTCGTGCCTATACTTTCCAATCAAAGAAAAACTATCAGGAGGATGTTATGATTAAAACAGTTCTTTTCTTCGGTTTTTTCGCAGCCGGCTTTTTAATGTTTGCCCAATCCGGCAGTTTTGCAGGCAAGAACAAAGAGGCGATCTTTGGCGGCGGTTGCTTCTGGTGTATGGAGCCGCCGTTTGAGGCACTGGATGGGGTTATCGATGTGACTGCCGGCTATATCGGCGGTACCAAAAAGGAAGCCACCTATAAAAAGGTAGCGTCCGGTACAACCGGTCACTATGAGGCTGTACGGGTTGTTTATGATCCGGCAAAAATCAACTACGAAACCCTGGTTGAGACCTTCTGGCGCCAGATCGATCCCACCGATGGCTACGGTCAGTTTGCCGACCGCGGTCCCCAGTATAAAACAGCAATCTTTTTTACAGATGACAGGCAGAAAGAGATCGCCCAGCGATCAAAAAAGAATCTGGTCGATTCTAAAAAATTCAACAGACCCATCGCCACTGAAATCCTGGCTGCCAGTGAGTTTTTTGAGGCCGAGGAGTACCATCAGGACTATTACAAGAAAAATTATGCCCATTACAATATCTATAAGAACGGTTCCGGACGTTCGGCATTTATTAAGAACAACTGGGAATTTGAGGAAATGAAAACCAAGAAGAAGTCACCCTATAGTAAGCCGGACGACAACACGTTAAAACAGACCCTTAATCCAACCCAGTATCGGGTAACCCAGCATGAGGGAACTGAAACACCCTTTCAGAACGAGTATTGGGACAACAAGGAGGCGGGTATCTATGTGGATATCGTTTCCGGTGAACCGCTGTTCTCTTCATTGGACAAATTCAAATCCGGCACCGGCTGGCCATCATTTACCAAACCTCTTGAAAAGGAGCATATAGTCGAGAAAAAGGATAGGTCGCTTTTTATGGTCAGGACCGAAGTCCGTTCCAAATATGGCGATTCCCATCTCGGACATGTATTCGATGACGGTCCGAAGCCAACTGGGATGCGCTACTGTATTAACTCCGCGTCTCTGAGATTTGTTCCGGTCGAAGACCTGGAAAAAGAGGGTTATGGCGAGTATAAGAAAACGTTTGCCAAATAACGGAAACAACTCCGAAGTCAGTAGTGGCCAAACTCCTGGTGCTTTGTTATGGGAATAAGGTAGAGTACCAGCTTGCTATTCGAAGCTGACACCTTTTCCGGCAAACTGAATGTGCTCAGCGCTTCGGTGAACCGGAGCGATGGCGTGGATTCCGCCGCATTCAGGACATGTACAAACATATGTGATGAGTGTAAACGGTTTGCCGCAGCCCTGGCAGGTGGTCTCGTAGCCTCCGCCGTCGATCAGTTGATCCCGTACTGTTCCACCATGGGCGTTGTATACAAATTCAACCAGTTCTCGGCCTGTAGAGAATGGTCCTCCTGATCCGTGTTTGTCTGTGGATCCGCAACTTGGGCATCCTGCCATGGTGTGTACTCCTAAAAAGTTAAATTGACCGATCGTCCCCGCCTGTGCTAATTGAATAGCTGAAAAGTGAAGAGGCAATACATTCACCGCATAATAAAATTAAGATGGTGGATGATAGCCGAAAAACTTTTAATGGTGAACAAGTTTTTGTACGGTTGAATGATTGACAATAAAATAGAGTAAAATGGTCTCTAAACTGGGTAACTTCTTTCGACAGAGTAGACGCTTGTGGGTAGTAGGTATTGCCTGTTGGTTCTCACTTACACTTACAGGTTGTGAGGATGTCGATCTCATGCTGGCAACAGAGGCGGGGGTTGACGCAGTCAAGTCGATTACCCTCTCCGAGGAGGCGGTGCAGCGGATGGCAAAACAATCTTCTGCATATGTTGATCGTAAGCAGCGAGTGGCGTCCCCGGAAAACCAATATGCCATGCGACTTCGACGGCTGGTGGGCCAGCATCAGCGGGAGGGAAGTCTCAGTTTCAATTACAAGGTGTATCTCTCACCCCAGGTCAACGCCTTTGCCATGGCGGATGGCACAATCCGTATCTATAGTGGTCTGATGGATATGATGAACGATGGTGAATTGCGCTTTGTTATCGGTCATGAAATGGGCCATGTGGCTCTGAAGCATATTCATAAAAAGATAAAGGTAGCCTACGGGGCAAGCGCCATCCGAAAAGCTGTCGGCTCCATAGATGGCGTGGCTGGTGAAATCGCCAGGTCTCAGTTGGGTGGTTTTGTCCAGAGCCTGACGGGCGCTCAATTTTCTCAATACGAAGAAAAGGAAGCCGATGATTACGGACTTTTATTCATGAAGCGAAAGGGATACAACCCGTGGCATGGTGTGTCGGCGCTCAAGAAACTGGCCCGGCTCGGCAACAACCACACCTTTCTCTCAAGCCATCCGGCTCCAGGCAAACGGGCCAAACGCCTTCAGCTGCAGCTTGAAGGAAAAGCGACCAATATTCAGGAGAAAAAAGAGGGCCTGCTCAGCTGGGCAAAACATATGGTTGGAACCGTTATCAACAAGGTAATTCGCCTGATTAACCGGTTGATTGAGCATTTCTGATGGGATTTGTAGGGTAATCCATCCTGTTAAATAATACCAAGAGCCAGTCCACTGCTGATCACAATCAATAGATTGTTGTTGGAAATTACTTACCGTTTAGAATATCCTCCACTTTTTTTCCACGTACCCTCGCAGAAAAAATTGATTCCAACAACGGACGGACCTGCTTATAATCCTCCGGCGGGATGAGGAAGCCGGGAAGCGGCAAACAATTTTTCACTCTGCTTTTGAGTTGTTTTTCGTTGCTGCAGCAACCTGTTGCCAGACGAAGCAGGTCAAGCATATTGCCCCATCTGCTACCCTGGTCCAGGTGCTCGATGATCTGCATCACGGCAGTGGATGCCGACAGGATATGGTCATGGGCAACGGCGGGTTGATTTTCTCCGCACTTGGAAAGGGAGACAAAGCAGCGGCAGTTAAACGGCCTGGCTTTGTAAATGGTGCAGAGTTGGTTATCCAGGAATGGACAGGCTTTAAAAGATGGTGGGTCCGGTTGAGCAACGTTCTGATTCTCAAAACATAGGTTGGCAAACTCGTTTGTTGTCGGTCCAGGGTCGCCGACAGGTCCAATTGCTTGCAGCCGCTGTTCAAGCCAGCTGTTGTTATACTTTTGCCGTATCCAACCAAGTATGCGGTCAGCTTCAAGACCGGTAATAGTCACATTCTGGGTGCAGCAGACACAGCAACCTTTTCTGCAGTGAAAATCCCATTGGGTAAGCCACTGTTCAAAAGCAGTTGTGATTTGTTGAAGAACCTGTTGTTTCATAGCGGATAAAATAAATTACATCATAGTCTGCGTTGTTATAAAACCAAGGGTAACGTACCTGGCTAGTTTTCCAATAAAAACCAGGCATAAAAAAAGGAAGAAGTTGATTTTAAGCAAGCCGCCAACAAGGCAGAGCGGATCGCCGACAATTGGAAGCCAGGAGAAAAGCAGCGAGTAACGACCGTACCTGTCATACATTCTTTCCGCCCGTTGCTGGTCTGACGGACTGATTCGTAACAGCCGCCGAATAAGACAGTCGGCACCCCATAAGCCAATTAAATAAGTGGTACAGGCCCCAAGAGTATTGCCAAAGGTAGCTACAGCAACAACAGCGGATGGGTTGTGATAATTGAGTATCAGGACAACCAGCAGCCACTCCGAGCCGAGAGGAATGATAGTCGCTGCCAGAAAGCTGATAATAAAAAGGGCCGGCAACCCGCTGCTAATTACAAATTCCTGCACATTCGTTTTCGAGCGATTATTTTTTCAGCAGCAAGTTTGATTCTGCCGGCAAGCAAAGCCACACGTTTTACGCCTGGCTGTTTACTCGTCTTCCGATATGTTCTTCTGGTTGTCTTCTTCTAGGTTTGTCGTTGCATCATTGTCGGCCATAAATCCGGAGCCGTTGCAAACCGGACAGGGCTCATTGGAGATGAGAAAACGGCTCTCTCCTTTGAAATAACTGACTTCTCCAGAGCCCATGCAAATATCACAAATTTTTGGGTTTTCCATGAAAAAAGAACGGGAAATTGGTATTATTACATATTGTTTACGGTACCCCCGAATCCTTGAGCATCCGCCAGCACTACATCTTTACTTAAGAATGCTCAAGGATTCGGGGGTACTATAAAAGTCCATCAACTGTTTGTCACTTCTTTTTGGTTTCATTCAACGTTTCATTTTAGGGAGGAATCCATGATGTTATCCGACGGCCGTTTTCGAGTTCTCGGCATATGGACCATTCTGCTTTTCTGCGCGTACGTTCTTCTTTCCGGCTGTGCCAAGACCTATTACGACAGTATGGAAAAGGTGGGTATTCATAAACGGGACATCCTGGTTAGCAGGGTAAAAAAAGCAAGGGATTCTCAGAGTGATGCCCAGGAAGAGTTTAAATCGGCCCTTGAACAGTTTGATTCGGTGGTCAAGTTGGAAGATACCAACCTGAAAAGAGCCTATGATAAGTTAAATGGCGAATATGAAGATATCGAAGAGGCTGCTGATACGGTATCTGCCAGGATAGACAAGGTGGAAGCGGTCGCCGAAGCGCTTTTTGACGAGTGGCAGACGGAACTTGCGCAGTATCAGTCCAGGGAGTTGCGCAGATCGTCTCAGGACCAGCTCCGAAAAACCAAGAGACATTATAAAAAGATGCTGGCCTCAATGCATCGGGCAGAAAAATCCATGGAACCGGTGTTGAGGATTTTCCGGGATAATGTGCTTTTTCTTAAGCATAACCTGAATGCCCAGGCCATTGGTTCCCTGCAGAAAGAATTTTCCGGCTTAAAAGCTGAGATATCGGTTCTTATCGGTAAGATGAATGAGGCGATTAATTCGTCCAATGAGTTCATAAAAAACATGAAATAATTGCCCAGGTGCACCTGAACAATTATTTTCAATTATAGAAGCGAGATTTTAGGCCTTTGGGATAGTCATCTGGTGAGCAAAGGCTGCGTAAAGGAACAGTAAATTTTTTGGGAGTTTCTGGATTATTATTCGAGAACGGGTAAGATAATGAAATAAAGTCGTTATTTCTATGAAATAGAGGAGCTGGCAATGCGTTGGAAATCTGGCCGTAGGTCGTCGAATATTGAAGACAGAAGAGGGATTAGAGTATCACGGGGAGCCAAAGGTGGTGGCATAGGGGTGATCATTTTGGTGCTCGTTGGTATGTATTTTGGTATTGACCCGTCGGTCATTCTTCAGACGACCGGACAGATGGGTGGAACTGTGAAGGAGCAGCAGACCGAATACAAGCCGACTGCTGAGGAGAACCAACTGGCCGAATTTGTCTCGGTTGTGTTGGCTGATACCGAAGATGTCTGGAAGGATCAGTTCAAGAGGATGGGTGGTACATATCGGGAACCCAAGCTGGTTCTTTTTACAGGCGCTGTCCAGTCGGCATGTGGTATGGCTGGATCGGCAACGGGTCCCTTTTATTGTCCGGCCGACAGTAAGGTGTATATTGATCTTAGCTTTTATAGAGACCTGAAGAACAAGATGGATGCGCCGGGAGACTTTGCCCAGGCGTACGTTATTGCCCATGAGGTAGGCCATCATGTTCAGAATCTGTTCGGTATGATGGATAAGATGCAGAAGATGCGGCAGCAATTGCAGCAAAAAGAGTATAATAAGTTAATGGTAAAGCTTGAGTTGCAGGCCGACTGTTTTTCCGGAATGTGGGCGAACCGTGCGAATAAAATGAGAAATATCCTTGAGCCGGGAGATGTGGAAGAGGCCTTGAATGCAGCTTCCATGATCGGTGATGATCGTTTGCAGAAAAAATCAAGAGGATATGCCGTTCCCGATTCCTTTACTCATGGAACATCAGCCCAACGGGCCCGGTGGTTTAAAAGAGGCCTGACAACGGGCGATATTGAACAGTGCAATACTTTTAAGGCTAGGAGCCTGTAGCAATACCCTGAATCCTTGATCGTCCTCAATTCGTAGATGGGAAAAGATGGAAAACCGCCTTCTATGATTTGTCGGAAGAGAGCTGAGCTGTTTATGAATGAAAATGAAGATAAATGGTCGACATACGTAATAGATCCTGATTTTCCTTTTAAATTATTGAGTTAGCTTATTAGAATTTTTGATGTAAATCGCTACAAGCCAACTCGTTTCTCCGATGACAGCTCTGTTAAGGACTAATTTCAATACACAACAGGATTTTATTATCCCTTTTTGAGGAGAGGTAATAAAATTCTGCCTCACGGCAGATTGGATAACCTATACTAGTTCTGATTTGATCTAATAAATACACGTTTTGAGCCGGTGACTGTCAGATCAAATTATAACTACTACAGTTCATTGTGCTGACCAGGCATTATTATAAACGAGTCACTTTGCGTTACTATTTTTATTTATACCTCGATTTTTACTCATCCGTATAGCATTTCCACGCACACCACACTTCAGCCCTTAGGGCAGCAAATTTAATGTCATCAACCCAGCTGGCCCTATAGATAGATCAGCCGGTTCTCCAGTGTTGTCACCTGCCTCTTATCAATAAGTGCGACAATTTACCACACTCTCCTTTTGCTCAACCTGTGCTATTAATCATAGCCGAATACCACATTGTTACACCAATAATATTGAGAGTAAAGAGGAGTGGAATGAAAAAACAAACTTTAATTTTCATCATGAGTCTAATGATTGCAGGTCCGGGAATCGCAGCAGATGTCAAAGATGAAATGAAGAAAATCAGCGGAGAACTTGATGAAATCAGCGTAACAGCGACACGCATTGAAAGAAAAACAGCGGAAGTACCGGCCAGTATCGCTGTCATTTCAGAGGACACTATAAAAGACACCAAAATGTTCAATATCAAGGAAGTCTTGACCGATGTGCCGGGTGTTCTGATTGAGTCAACCAATCAGGGGTACGACTCTAGATTGGTCATACGTGGGGCTGGCCTAAAAGCTCCATATGGTGTTCGGGAGATCATGGTTTTGAGAGACGGGGTTCCGGTAACCGACCCCGATGGTTTCACCAGGCTGGATATGATCGATACCCAACTCATAGAGCGAATCGAGGTTGTCAAAGGACCCAATTCGACATTGTGGGGGGCTAATGCTGCCGGAGGCGTTATCAACATCATCTCCAAGAATCCATTGGAACGTACAGGTGGATACGTAAAACTGGGTGTTGGCATGTTTGACACCTATAATGCTCATATGTCTTATTCAGATGATATTGGTGGTAAGCTCTACTACAACGGCAGCTTCTCGTGGCGGGAAACCTCAAATTCCTGGAGACGATGGAACGAGTTCAAAACATTTCAATTTTCCGTAAAACCCTATGTTGTTTTAGACGATGGCTCCACTTGGGAAAATAACATCAGCTACTCCAAGGCGGATCTGCAGTTGCCGGGCGACCTCAGCGAGAGAATGTTCAATGAATATTTGAATACAGGTGAAGCTAATCAAACAAACGGCCCTTGGCAATTTTCAGGGCGTTATTCAGATTCCTTTTTCTATAGTTCGAAAATAACTAAAGAATTCGGCAATCTTGAGTTTATCCCACTTGCCTATGTCAACTACTGGGAACATCACCACCCGGTAACCGGCAGAATCAATGACGCCAAGACGTGGATCATGGGCACTGATCTTCAGCTTAATTACAAGCATCAACTCTTTGGTGAAGCAGCCACCTTGAGTTCCGGCCTAACAGTCCGTTTTGATAACCAAGAGACTGATTATTTCAAATATGCTGACCTGAGGACTGCAGGAAATAGAATCATATCTGTGACCTCAGACAGGGCAGGAGACCATATGGAAACCCAGACCAGAAAAGCACTGCTCTACGGTCTCTATGTCCAGGAATCCTTCAGGCCTGTTACAAAGGCTCTAATTGACATCGGTGCCAGGTTGGATGTGATCGATTTTGACATTAGCAGTGATTGGACTTCACAGTATAGCTGGGCCACTGGAAACTACATCAATTCTTTTGGTGATGATGAAGTAACCAAGAGCTACACATCATTCAGCCCTCGAATTGGCGCAAGCTACCAGTTGACTGAAAGATTGAACATATTTGCCAGTGCCTCCACAGGCGTCCAGTCACCAAGCGAAGGAGAAATCAATGATAATCCTGATCTTGAGATGGTTGAAACCCAGAGCTATGAGATGGGTCTTAAAGGGAGAAGTAAGAGCTGGAGCTTTGATGCTTCGGTTTATTACTCGCCTGTGAAAAATGAAGTTATCAAAGTCCTTAATGGCGGCAGAACTGCGTATGCCAATGCTGGAAAAACCATAAAACAGGGTGTTGAACTCACCGGTTCATATACTCTTGTAAAGGGCTTAAAGATCGGTGGTTCTTATGCATATTCAGATTATACCTTTGATGAATTCAGTGAGAATGTCGGTTTTGGTCCGGCAGCAAGAAGTATAGACAGAAGCGGCAACAGGTTGCCGTATGTTCCCGAACACAAATATTCCCTGTTTGTTTCTTACAAACACCCCAGCGGCTTCAAGGCCAAAATTCAGTCGCATACCTGGGGTTCCTATTTCATGGATAACGCCAACACCGAGAAGTATGAGGGATATGAATTTGTCACCAACCTGATGGTCGGCTATGAAACCGATAAATATGATATCAGCCTGAACGTGGATAACCTCTTCGATGATCGCTACGCTGTTGAGGCAACCAAAGATACTCGAGGGACAACGGAATATACCCCGGCTGCTCCAAGAACCATTATGCTCAGATTCACCTATAAGTTTTAGGAAGCAAAATAATGAAGGTAAAATCACTTTTGTTTTTACTTCTTGCATGCACCCTGCTGATACCTGAATACTCTCAGGCATCTATATACGGTGACAACGACTACCTCTGGTTTTCATTGTCACCGGCCAGGCATAGCGGGAAAGAACATCAAGGAAAAGGGAAGAAAAAAGGACATGGCCGTCACTCCGGTCATGAGTCTGAACATCGCCCTAAACCGATACGGACCTATTGGCTCAACAGCTGTGAAATCGCTTCAACAGCCAAAGCCTATACCATGCTGCCGGAAGGTGAATCTAAAATTATTCCCATCCGGAGAAAAGACCATACCGTCAGTGTCACAATCAAGACTCCTTTGGTGACGGTCCGGCTCATGGGGCCAACAACGTGTATCTTGTCGATCAGGCTGTTGATCAAGAGATATTGGTATTACGTACGGCAAAATGGCTGACCATTCACCATAACTGCGGCTGGGGACACGATCATAAGTTCAATCAAAAAAGATTGCAGCCAGGAAGCCTTGATAAGGTTCCGCTTGAGATTGTTGTCGATGATCTGTGGGCTATGACTTTCCACTCAACAGTCATGTCTGGAGATACGATCAACCTCTCGGTTTTCTCCTACGGACAACCGGCTGCAGGAGCAACTGTAACGATTATCTCCGACAAAGGCTGGCGCAAACGATTAACGACCGATAAAGCAGGAAGAGCGTCATTCCAGATGATCAGGGATTATTATCCGACATCTTGGTCGCTGTTCAAGCGCAGAAAACCCGGCAGGCTAAAATTTTCCGCTGCCCACGAAACCGACTCGACAGGTACGTTTGACGGTGAGCCCTATAACAGGGTGAAGATGCTGTCAACATTTTCCTGGCGATACTACCCGGCTGCAAGAGAATATTCATCCCTTGCCTATGGTTTATTGGTCGCTGTGATCACCATGGCGGCAAGTGGCGTAGGTATCTTTTTCTATCGCTCCAACCGTTCCAAAAACTATCGGGATATCAGTTTCGATGAATAATGTAAGGCAGTGGCTTAACAATACCAGCATCAACCGATTTCGCTTCTGGTTTCAGATTGCGGCTTTCCTTCTTTTGATCTACGGAGGTCTGTTGGCAATCAATATCGGTGACCGTCTGCCCACCTTTGGTTGTGTGTTTGACGATCTCAGGGGCGGCTCCTGTTACCTTATGGGGTTTCAGCATCAGACCCATATACCGCTGAACAAATTATTCACAGGCAGAGGGATCGGCCTTTTAGTAGGACTTCTCACCTTTATCGGGTTCTTTCTATTGTTCAATAAGGCCTGGTGCGGATACGCATGCCCGCTTGGAACCATACAGGACTGGATCACCAACCTGAGAAAAAAGTTGAATATCCGATACTCAAACTACTCGGAGAAATCATTTAACAGGTTGAAAACCATCAAATACTTCCTTTTAGCCCTTCTGATTCTTATTCCTTTGGGGATGAGCAATTCTCTGTTTGGTTTACCCAAGCTCAACAGTGATTTTTCCGTACCTTTTTGCATGATCTGCCCCGGCAGAACACTGCTGCCGACTTTTGCCGGTGATTTTTCTCAACTTACTATCGATTTCAGTTCGAAAACAAAGATGGTTCTAACTGCGCTGGGTATGGCTATTACCGGCCTATTTTTTGTGGGTTCCTTTGTGAAGAAAAGATTTTTCTGCCTTTTCTGCCCCATGAGCGCCTTTCATTACATTTTTTATAAAGGTGCCCTGCTTCGGTTGACGAAGAAAGGGGAAAAATGCACCAAGTGCGGCAATTGCTACCATGTGTGTGATGTTGGAATCAGAGGGATTGCCGATGATGTTGAAAGCAAAAACATCGTTAAGGATGATTGTATCATGTGTTTCAAGTGTGTGGCGGCCTGTCCTGAGGATCAATGCTTAACAGTAAAAGTTTTAGGGTTACCGGTCTATGAATCAACCGGCAACGGTTTTTCCCGGCGGATGTCGAAGAGGAATGAGAATGGTTAGTGAAAGAGATATCAAAATCAAAAAAACGACAACCCTCCATTTAGCGATGGAGGCCAATAATATCCTTATGAAAATAGGGCAGGATTTTTCGGATAGCCCGGAATCCATGCACTATTTCTACGATTTTCTGAAAGGATTTTACACCAATCATGATCAGACCACAGTCACTCAGCCACTGATCGGGACCATGTGTGTCCAGGTGCCTGATGAGCTTATTTATGCTGTTGGTGCCAGGCCATGGCGACTTTGTTGCGGTGCCAACAGCTGTGACCAAGTGGGCAGTGAGTTCATGCCTGCCAAATCATGCCCGTTGGTCAAGGCAACCACAGGCTATCTTTATGCCAACAGGTTGGAACTGAGTAAGCAACTCAAAGCGATAATTATTCCTTCCACATGTGACCAGAAACGAAAGTCGGCCGAGATGATCTCCGAAATGGGGTATCGGGTGTTCATGCTTGAAATGCCGCTAGCCCGGGATGGTGAACTGGCCACGCATTACTGGCAGGAATCGATAAAAAAGCTGGCCGCATTCCTTCAAAATGTCACCAAAAGAAAAATAACCGCAACTGCGGTGAAAAAAGGAATACACACCGTTGGCCGCGCTTCTGAAGCGTTTCGGCAAATATATAATTTAAGAAAGCAGAAGCCGCCGGTTATTTCCGGAGTTGATACTCTGCTGGTAAACAACAGCTATTTTCTAGATGATATTGAGCACTGGGCTGATGGTGTCAACAAACTCCACTCTGAACTAAAAGAGAGAAAACAAAAAAATATTTCAGTAGGTAACCGGTCGGCACCTCGAATTCTGCTTACAGGTTCTCCTCCGATCTTTCCCAACATCAAAGTACCGCTGATGCTTGAGGAGGCCGGAGCAGTCATCGTCGCCGATGAGGTCTGTTCATCAACACGTCTTCTGTATGATATGGTCGTTTACGATGAGCCGCATCTCTATGATATGATTCCGGCCATTGCTGATCGTTATCTCAAGGCTTGTACCTGTCCCTGCTTTTCCACCAATGAAAATAGAAAACGTAAGCTCATTGAGATGAGTAATGAGTTCGATATAGACGGAGTTGTTTATCAGGCCTTTTCCGGTTGTATGGTCTATGAGATGGAACGGAAAAGTGTCAGTGATGTACTGGCCCAGAGCACCATTCCCATGCTTTATGTGGAAACGGATTACAGCCCCGAAGACCAGGGCCAGTTGTCCACCAGAATCGAGGCATTTATTGAATCTATCAAAACCAGAAGAAGAAAAACATCATGACATATTTTGCAGGCGTAGATATTGGCTCAACCTCCATTAAGATTGTTATTATTGATGATAATAAAGAGATACTTGCAGAGACAACAGCACCCACAGGAAGTCATTTTCATAAAAACACAAGCAAGGCATTTGAAGAGCTCCTTTTTCAAAAGAAAATATCCCACAATAATATCGGCTATATCGTTTCAACCGGATATGGCAGGAAACTTTTTAAAGATGCCGATGAGTCGATCAGTGAAATCACCGCCAATGCGGCGGGCGCAAGGAAGATCGGTGAAAAAACGGGATCGATTCGGACAATTATCAATATTGGCGGCCAGGACTTAAAAGTAATCCATCTGGATCAGGAGGGGCATGTTGTCAATTTTGCTATGAATGACAAGTGCGCCGCTGGTACGGGACGTTTTCTTGAGATGACTGCCAGAAACCTGGAGATTGAAGTGGATGAGCTGGGAAAATGTCACCTGGAAAATGATTCCATACCGCTGACGATTAACTCAACTTGCACTGTTTTTGCCGAATCGGAAATTATCGGATTGCTGGCCAATGGCAGCAGCAAAAGTGAGATAATTGCCGGTATCCATTACTCTATTGCCAGAAGGGTCGCGCGGCTGGCCAGGCGTGGCGGGCTTGAAGGGATGGTATTTTTTGATGGTGGTCCGGCAATGAACAAGGGATTGGTACAGGCGATGGAGGATGAACTGATGTGCGATGTCCAGGTGCCGCAGGCCCCTCAGATAACAACAGCACTTGGCGCAGCCCTCATTGCCGGAGATGCTTTCTATGAGACCCAAGGACAAAGAGCCCATGCTGCCTGAACTGTTTGGCATATTCCTGCTTGGCATGGTTAACGGTATGACTGTCTGCAGCCTCTCCTGTATGCCGGTTCTCGGCAGTTACTTAATAATTACAGGTAATGGCTTCGGTGATGGGGTTGTTTCCGCTTTCTCTTTTACCGGTGGTAAAACAGTTGCCTATACACTGCTCGGTGGTCTGGCGGCTCTTTTCGGCACAATGCTTTCCGAGGCGGAACTGCCCTATGTAAAAATAGTCTTTGGGACTCTTTTGGTTGCCGCCGGGTTGTCTATTCCCTTTATCGAAAAGGTGTCGTGCGTGACCGGCTGCAGCCGGAAAATTAGACGAGTCTCGCTTTTCAGCCTGGGACTATCATCCGGCTTTGTTCCTTGCCCATCCCTTGCTGCCATATTCCTCATTGCTGCGACAAAAACAGATGTGATCAGCGGTGCTTCCTGCGGATTGGTTTATGGCCTTGGATTGGCCGTTTCTCCCATTCTGCTCATAGGTGGACTTGTTGGCAGGATTTCAGAGATACTCCGCGAAAAAGCGGGCCTATTTGTCCCTGTTATCCAAATAATGTCAATTTTGATTTTGGTGGGTTTAGGTTTTCAAATGATGTCTCAGGAGATATAAAAAAATGGACTGGTTAAAATATTCTATCGATTATGGAATCATCGGATTGTTGATTGTAATGAGTTTTATAGCTGTTGCCATTGCTGTTGAACGGTTTCTTTTTTTTAAAAATATCCGCATTGATGACTTTTCTGACAAACGACTCCTTGAGCTTGAGCTGACCAAAAAAATTCATCTCATTGGGACAATCGGCAGCAATGCTCCTTACATCGGATTGTTGGGAACAGTACTTGGAATCATGTTGACCTTTTATACCATGGGGCGATCCGGCTTTATGGACACCGGGAAGATAATGGTTGGTCTTGCTTTGGCCCTTAAGGTCACGGCTGTCGGTCTGCTTGTCGCCATCCCTTCTGTCGTATTGTACAACCTGCTTCTGCGGAAAGTGAAAATTCTGATCACACAATGGGAGGTCAGCTGTGGAGGAAAAAGGATTTAACACCATCAATGTCATACCGCTTGTCGATGTCATGCTGGTCCTGCTGACCATTGTCCTGACAACTTCGACCTTTATTGCTGTGGGAGCAATCCCTGTAGAACTCCCAAAAGCTGAAAGCGTTGGAAAGACTCAGTTGAAGACGACAACCATCGAAATCGATAAAGGTGGGACGATTTTTTTGGACAGTAAGAAAACAACCGTAGAAGATATGAAAGGACGTCTGGCGACTCTTAACAGAATCACCCCTATATTAATCAGGGCCGATCGTAAAATTGCGCTGCAGATCTTTGTTGATGTAATGGACTGTGTAAAAACACTCGATTTTAAAAAGGTAAGTCTTCAAACGGAGAGAAGACAATGAATGATCAAGCATCCGGGTTTTTAACTTCCTTTTTTGTTCATATTCTTCTGGTTGCTACTGCCATTGTTGTAAACAATGGTCTTCCGAATGCAGGCAAGCCGCTCTCGCTCGATTTTAGACTAGAGTCCATATCCGGCAGAGTCGTTGAAAAACCGAAACCACGACAGAAGAAAATCGTTAAAGTTATCCCCAAACCAGCCCCTGTCATACCCAAAGAGCCTGAACCCGTCAAAAAGTCGGAGCCTGTCGTAGAGCCAGAACCAGTTGTTGGGCCAACAATTGTAAAACCCATTGAAGAACCGACCCCTGTTGTGGAAGAACAAGTGGAAGAAATTACCGAAGTTGAACTTGGTGAAAAAGAAGTTGAGGTTGTAAATGAAATTTCTGAAGAAGAGTATCAGGAACAAATGCGAGCCCTTTTCTTAAAAACTCATTTTCAATATATACGTGACAATATTCAACATTCAGTTGTTTATCCGAGGATTGCCAGAAAAAGGGGATGGCAGGGAAAAGTGGTCATCAAGTTTGTCGTCTGGGAAGACGGACATGTATCAGATGTGGAAATTGTGGAGAGTTCAGGTTATTCCGTGCTGGATAAAAATGCTGTCAAATCAGTTAAAACCGCTGCGCCGTTTCCTAAACCTCCAATCCGTACAGAACTTATTATTCCTATCCGGTTTGGATTAGTATAATTCGGTTTAATTTGATTGAATACTCCTATTGACAAGTTATTTCATTGTCTAAGCATGCTAACTAACTCTAATTAGACTCAATTTCTTGTTCAACAAAGGGATAATAAGTACTTCTTCGTATTTTTTTAAATACTTGAGCTAGTAGTGGTGGAGGGCATATAAATTCTCTTTGTTTTGTAAAACCAATAAACTCTTCATACCCGTTCTGATATCCACAGGTGCTTATTTGTTCAGGTGTTTCTAAAAGAACTATTTTATAAGGAATCCAGTGATAAGGTTAATTATTTGGAAGATTGGTGCACTTCGACCTTCTTCCTGAATCTATTTGGCTTGAATCAAAAACTAAAGGATCTGGCTGGTGCCTTTTCCTTTATGTTTTCATTGATATACTGCCGACATGGATTCAGGGATAGAAATCGATCAGCCGGCAAAAACGAGTTGAGAGATGGGGCTCTTGGATGTTCTTATATCTCCCGGGTGTTGCCCTCAAGCAGTTTTTTGAAAAGCGCATATTGGTTGGGCAATGTACGTTTCTTATGGCTGATAATGTAGAACATCCGCTTAATGGTCATTTCTTCTATCTGTATCTCTTGCAATAATCCGTTGCGTAGTTCATCGTAAATTGCTGTCCGTGATACAATAGAAACACCGAAGTCTTCCTTGACACCTTCTACAATCGCACTATTTGAGCCCAGAACAGCGGTTATATTCATCCGGTTGATATCGAGCTTCTGTTTGGCAAAATAACCCTCAATGGTTTTTCGTGTACCGGAACCCTTTTCCCGAATAAGAAACGGCATTATTTTGAGTGTATCCATTGAGACCGGCTCATCAATATCTTTGCCTGCTGCTGCGATCAAAATCAGTTCGTCTTCGACAAAGGGCTCAACTCTCAGATTTCTGGATTCAAATTTTTTCCCAACAACACCAAGCAGAAGTTCATGATTTAGAACCGAGTCGATAATTTCGCCGGAAGAACCTATCCTGACTTCAAAGAAGACGTCCTCATGCTTTGTTTTAAATGCATTGGCGAGGCGGGGAACCTGGAAGACTCCCGGGATTGTGGAGGCTCCAATCACAAGTTCTCCAGAGACAGTGGTATCCTCCAGCATCAACTCCTTTTTTATCTTGTAAATCTCTTCAATGACGGCCAGCGCTCCCGGATAGAGTTGTTCCGCTTTTCTTGTAGGTCTGATCGAACGTCCCAACCGGTCAAAGAGTTTACAGTCCAATTCGTTTTCCAGCTGTTTTATCGTTTCACTGATGGTCGGCTGACTTGTGGAGAGCCTCTCAGCTGCACGGGTGAAACTGCCGCTCGAATAGACCGCCACAAATGTTCTTAACTGTTTGATTTCCATCGTTTGAATTGGGTGCTTCGAGTAGGTGGTGAAGCGGGCTGCCTTTTCTGTCCCTGTATATTCCCCTTGACTTTGCATAATAACAGTATATTATTTAAAAAACAAATGAGAATACAAAAATTAATAGGAAAATCATATAGGAGGGATTATGAATTTCCTGAAGAAAAAAACGTTGACCGGCATGGCCCGGACGTGTGGATGAGCGGCAAAAATCGGTCCGACGGATCTGTCGGAAGCCCTTGAAGGTCTCGAGCCCCCATCGGATGATAATCTTCTAGTCGGTATTGAGACCTCCGATGATGCGGCCGTCTATCGATTAAATGATGAGATGGCCATGATTAATACGGTCGATTTCATAACACCGCCGGTTGATGATCCATACTGGTTTGGCCAGATATCAGCGGCAAATTCGATCTCAGACGTGTACTCGATGGGAGGCAAACCGTTAACGGCATTAAATATCGTTATGTTTCCATCCAAAAAGCTCGATATGGGGCTGTTACGGGAAATTCTTCGAGGTGGTCATGACAAAACCGTTGAAGCAGGAGCCTGCCTGGTTGGCGGCCACACTGTGGATGATCTGGAGCCCAAATATGGTTTGAGCGTGAGTGGAGTTGTCCACCCCGACCGGATCATTACCAATGCCGGCTCAAGAGTGGGGGATGCCCTGATCCTTACGAAACCCGTCGGCTCCGGAGTACTTTTTAACGCGGCCCGCTCAGGAAAGCTGGAGTATAAACACCTGGAAAGCGAAATCCTGCCCACACTTGCTGATCTTAATGGACCGGCGATGGAGGAAGCTCTCAAGTTTAACCTGCACGGCTGCACCGACATAACAGGTTTTGGTATTCTCGGCCATCTGCTTGAGATTGCCCATGGCTGTGACAAACGGGTTGTGATTCATTATCGGAATTTACCGGTATATCCCTATGTACTGGATATGTACAACAAAGGAGAAACGACCGGCTCAAACAGGGCAAACAGGAAAATGGTTGCCAACCACAACCTGTACATGAATTGTGATCTGAATGAAAAGGAAGAAGAGATCCTCTATGATCCTCAGACTTCCGGCGGCCTGGTGCTCTCACTTCCTAAGGAGGAGGTTGACGAGTTGCTGGAAAACCTCCATAACCGTGGAGTCGGGTATGCTGCCAAAATCGGTGAGATTATTGATGAACCGGTGGGGATAGCGGTCGAATAAAGCCGATGGAATTCGGTATTCTCATAGGTGTGCTTGGATTAGTCACCGGTTTTCTCTCCGGCTTACTAGGAATCGGTGGCGGCATACTCATGGCTCCACTTCTGCTTTACGTTCTGCCTCTTTTTGGTTTTCCGCAGCTTAGTATGCACACCGTTGCCGGACTGACAATTGTCCAGGGACTGGTTGCCTGTATCTCAGGGGGGATCACCCATAAGAAGTCGCCATTCTTTTCAGGAGCCCTGGTTGCCTGGATGGGTATCATACTCTTCCTGGCATCATTTGGTGGAGGAGCGCTCTCTGTCGTTGCTTCCAATAAACTGCTGTTGCTCATCTTTTCCGGTATGGCTGTAGCAGCCTCCTTCATCATTCTATTTCCCAATAAGGCAGACACAGAGTATCCGGATATCAGCAAATTTACATTTAACCGGTTTCGAGCGGTGGTTGTCTCAGGAGTTGTCGGCTTCCTGGGAGGGCTGGTCGGCCAGGGAGGATCGTTTATCCTCATACCGTTAATGACAGCCTTTGTAAAAATCCCGACCCGTATTGCCATCGGCAGTAACCTGGCAATTGTCTTTCTTTCCAGCCTTGCCGCGTTTATGGGAAAAGCCGTTACATTCCAGATTAACTGGCTGTTGTCTCTGCCAATAGTTTTAAGCGTTATTCCTGGAGCCTACCTGGGGGCTCGTCTGAGCAGCAAGGTGTCGGTGATCCATTTGCGGAAGATATTGGCCATTTGTATCGGTCTGGCAGCAATTCGCATCACTGTCAGTGCAGTTAGTCAGTGACAGGTATTATTTCTGATAAAGACATTGATCTGGTTCCCTGGAATGTGTTGTTATGTGTTGATGCAATTGTCTTCCCCGCAATTCCGATAAAAGGATAAGGGAATGGTCAATATAAGCAAGTTGCTTTATAGACAGGAGCTGTTGTGTAGATGTTGTGAGGAAGTTAGTAACAACCGGTACAGCTTCTTTGACACGTAAAAGAAAAGAACAGGGGGAGAGATGGACGAAGGCAGATTGAACATCATTTTTGGCGGGTTGGCGCTGTTATGTGGAGGAATAGGCGCTTTAAGCAAAGATAATCACGCGTCATGAGGAATGGTCAATGAGCGATTTTCAAGGTTTTCCCAAAGAGATGCTCATTTTTCTAGATGAGCTTGAGGCCAATAACGAAAAGCAGTGGTTTGAAAGCCACAGGGACGAGTACGAAGAATATGTCAAGCTTCCTTCGTGTCAGTTTGTTGAGTCGATGGGCAGTCTGTTGAAATTACTTTCTCCAGATGTGAACGCCATAGCCAAAATCAATAAAAGCCTTTTCAAAATCCACCGTGATGTCCGGTTCAGCAAGGATAAGCGGCCGTATAAAACAACGGTTGGTATCTGGTTCTGGGAAGGAACAGGGAAACGGATGGAGCATAGCGGCTATTATTTTCACCTGGAGAACAGGAAAGTAATGCTGGGAGTTGGTCTGTACCGGTTCCCGAAAGAACTGCTGGAGAGATACCGCAAAGCGGTTGCCGGCAACGGTTCGGGAACCGAATTGTCACGAATATGCGGGATGTTGGAAGAAAAGGGCTACACAATCGGAACGCATCATTATAAAAGGGTTCCCCGTGGTTTTCCAACTGATCATCCCCAAGCGGAATTACTCAAGTATAATGGGTTAACGGCTATGATCGAGTTTGAAGCCGGGAAGTCATTTCATACAGCAGCATTTACTGAAAAGGCCTTTTCCCACTATTCCGAAATGAAACCGCTCCACGATTGGCTGATGAGTGAATTGTTCTGATGTAAGCGCTTACAATTTTTCCTTGAGATTATGATGTTGCCTGCCCCGTGATTGGTTACGTTCTGATTACTTCCGGATAGTATCAATAGCCTGTTGAATATGGCTGATAAGGATATCCGAGGTACACGGTTCCATACCGATGCCCCGGTCGATGATGTGGAGATCAATGGCAGCCCGCCCACATACAGACTTCCAGGAGTCCGGCTCATCCCCCAGAAGTTCTTTCTGAAAATGGTAGCCGGCGACCATCATAAACGGCACGAGACAAATCTTCGAAAAACCGTCCCCGGTTATCCGTGCTACTGTTTCCCGAGCGGATGGATACTGCTCGACGCAGCCGATAAAGATTCTTTCCCGAAAATGTTCCCGCAGGAAGTGTTCAAGGGCGAAAAAGCCTGTCCAGCCCGGATGGTCGGTTCCGTGGCCGACAATGACAAGGGCCTCGTCCACCGCACGGCTGTCGAGCAGGTCGACCAGCCCATGGCTCATCATCCGAAAGTCGACGGGATGGGTGAGCAGGGGCAAACCCAGCTGAACATCGATCCTGGCTTTGGCAACCATGGCCTGTAACCTTGAAAAATCATGTCCTGCAAGTATATGGAGCGGCTGAACAACGGCCCTACGGTATCCTTGGTCAGCCAGTTTTTGCAGGGCTTCCTGGGGATTGATAATGTTTTTCCCGGCCAAACGGTTGACCCGTTTTTTAATCATATGGGAAGTGTAACTCCATAGAACGTGACAATCGGGAAAAGCGGATCGCACTCGTTTATCGATAACCTCGTACGTTTGGGCGGCTTGAGTAGTGGTGCCGAACGCACCAATAACGATAGGGATGTCCATAGTAAATAAAAGAATGAGGAGCTAATCTACACCTGAATCCGTGACCAAGATAGTGGTTTTCGTCATGAACCTATTGATTAATAGTACGATTAGAGGGCTTTGCCAATTTAACCGTAAATACTGTTTCGCCCTTTGGGCCATTCGCCAGCACTTGCTGAGGGCGCTCACGAATTCATCCTACAGCCTGTGCTATCCGTCTTTCAAGACACAGCAGAGCCAGTAAACTGTCGATTATGGCCTGTATGATGAAGTGATAACACAGTCGGTGATACTCTTCCAACTCGATAACATAGGTTGTATTGTCAATGAAGATAGCCTGTGTCTGGCCGAAATGCTTTCCCAGCAAACCAAATTTGCCAAAGTCCAGAAGGCAGAGGCGACGTCCGGCAACAGGTTTGAACAGCTTTTTATTAGGTTTCCAGAATAAACTCCAGGGGAGCTGCTGCGGGACATTGTCCACCATCGCTGAAAACGAGGAGTTGGCCGGATCAAGATAATCCAGCGTTTTTCCGGCAGCCGCCTGGTAAATCTCCAGAATATGGGTTACCTCTATGTTTTCAAGATCGGTCATAATCTGTTCTGTGATTTCATCGGCAGCCTTATCCATATGGACGGGATTGTTCAGGTAGCACCGGTTGAGAAAAGTTTCATAGCTGTCTTTAATGAAGATACCGTGGTAAACGGGCACAACATGAGAAGGGGTTGACATGTCCTGAATATGGTGCAGAATAAGGCCGATGAGGAGATAGAGTTGTTTTCTGCTTCCGGCCTCGATTTCCGCTTCTACCTGCTTGAAACGTTTGCTGATCAGATGTTCAGGGGAAAACCTTATCAGATAGAGAAACCATGGGCGGCCGGTGGGCAGCTGGAGCCACCTGTTGTAAAAATGCCAGTTGCGACTTCTTTCCAATGTGGCCTTGTCGGCATCTTTTGACCCTTCGGCGATTTCGTCGGTAAAGGCGAGCATCTCGGATGAGATCGGGTTCTGACGGAACCGGTGATAGAGCTGCACAGCTTTTCGTGTGAGGATGATATGGTCTTTGGGATCCATAGGTATTTGTTTGTCGAAGACCACCCTGAAGGAATGGTAGTCTACTTAATTGACTGTAATCGTCATTGCCTGTCAAGGATAAAGGGTCGGGAAACAGAGCCGGTTTAGAGAGCGATCTTTGCCCCTTGTGCTGTGGTGGTCAAGGAAGTATTGTGTTGGCCAAACCCGTGTAACACCTGAATCCGTGGCCAAGTTGGTTGTTGATTAAAGGAACCATCTTGGTCACGGATTCAGATAACAGTTAAAAAAGGAAAAACTACATGAGCTTTCTTGACCTGAAACAGAAGACATTTGCCATTTTTGGTTTGGCCAATAAAAAATCGGTGGCCGCTTTTATTGGCAGGACGCTGGTTGAAGAAGGGGCAAGAGTCATCCACGTTGTGCGTTCCGAAGCACGACAACAAACAGCGCAAAAACTATTTCCCGGCTCACCGGTTTTTATCTGCGATGTGGAGGATGAGGGGAATATCATCCATGTCCGCGGCAGGATAGCAGAGGAATTGAACAGCCGAGGCTGGCAACAGATTGACGGCATAGTCCATTCCATTGCTTTTGCCAATTACTCCGAAGGATTTCGACCGTTCCACCAAACAATGAAACAGGATTTTCTCCAGGCAGTGGATATTTCCTGTTTTTCCTTTATTGCCATTGCCAACCATTTCAGGGACTTGATGGCGCCTGACGGTTCCATGGTCACCATCTCCATCTCGACAACCAGGATGGCGGCCGAGAATTACGGCTACATGGCTCCCATTAAGGCTGCACTCAATTCCTCTTTATGCTTCCTGGCAAAATCCTTTTCCGCCTTTTCAGAGATTCGTTTTAATGCCGTTGCCCCGGGGCTTCTGAAAACATCGGCATCAGCCGGCATTCCCGGATATGTGGACAGTTATCTCTATGCCGAAAAGGCCATTTTGCGGAAAAAAGCAATCACAACCCAGGAGGTGGCCAATACAGCGGCTTTCCTTCTCTCAAAGCGCTCTTCCGGAATAAACGGTGAGACTATTATCATCGATGGCGGTATGGCCTCAAACTATTTCGATCGGGAGATTGTTGACAAGGCAGTCGGTTAAGATATGGCCACATAAATGGTGTCCATCTCCCCCAGTTGATTTTCACCCCAAAATACTTATAGTTTCGTTAACAGGTTTTCGTTCGTTTATTCGTAAACCCGCCTCAAAGGTGGAAAGGAGGTGGCCATGGTAGTCAATGAAAAACGAAAACACCATCGGATTCCAACTAAAAATCTAACGGTAGATGCATCAGATGGAATCGGTTTCTGTACAGGATCTGCTCGCGATATTTCGAGATTCGGTATGTGTCTGGTTGACATGAGAAAGCGCTTTGGAGATGATGCTAAAGATCTCACAGTGGTGATTACGGCCAAAGACAAGGTTTTTAAAATGAAAGTAAGGCCTCGCTGGCATGCCGATGAGGGGATGACCGATAAGATCGGGGCCGAGATAAAAAAGGCGCCCTGGGAATGGACCGAGTTTGTTATGAAGCTGGACAACAAAGACCAGGATGTCTGGGGAAATTGGTAACAGAAAGACTACATCTGCTTAAATAGATGGCCAAACCGTCTTGAGGCTGACAGTTGTTGCGGGTGATGTTTGAGCTTGATGACAAATCTACCGCTTAACGATTTGGTCACCGAATCTATTTCTAAACAGTTGACAATCGTGGATCGATGGATACACCAGAACCAATCATCATCAAGCTCTTCCCGTAACTGCTTAATCGATGTCCGTATAAGATACTCATTGTTAGCTGTAACAACTTTGGTATATTTATCCTCAGCCTGGAAAAAATAGACCTGTTCCACGGGAATGATTTTTATTGAAGCGCCCTGTTTCGCTCTGATCCATTTCAGCTTCTTTTTGTCAAAGGAGAAGTCGGAAAGTGATTTGTAGGATGAAAGTAAATCTGCAGGTTCCCCGGCTGCGGTCCGGCCTTTCAACCGTTGTATTGTTTTTTTCAAACGCTTTTCACTAACAGGTTTGAGCAGATAATCGATTGCCGCCTCCTCAAATGCATCAACAGCATATTCGTCATATGCTGTAACAAAAACAATTTTACAACTGGTCGGCGCAGTTCGTGCGGCCTGTAGACCGGAGAGCCCTGGCATGCGGATATCGAGAAAGGCAATGTCAGGATGAAGTTCGAGAAGCATCTGTTTTGCTTCGGTTCCATTTCGTGCCTTTCCAATGACTTTGAGACCGGGCCAGAACCTGTGCAGCAGTCCGGCCAAGTGAGCCAATAGAGTCGGTTCGTCATCGGCAATAATGGCAGTAGGCTGTTCATTCATAAGGCATTGTTATTATGGCCTTTATTCCGTATGGTTGCTTCTCTTCAAGTTGAAGCTTGCTCGATTCTCCAAAGAAGAGGTGCAATCGATTCTGTATATTAGTCAAACCAACACCATTGGTATGGCAGTCGGTAAATCCGCAACCGTCATCAATTACCGTGATCAAAACCCGATTGTCATGCCGACGGGCTTTAATTTCTATACTTCCTCCACCTACTTGAGGTTCCAATCCATGTCGAATTGAGTTTTCAACAAGGGGTTGAATGAGAAGAGGCGGGATCGGATAACTGGCAAGCTCCCCATCAATATTAAGGTGATAGTTCAATCTCCCGCCCATTCTGGTTTTTTGGATATCAAGATATGTCCTGACAATCTCCAGCTCATCATTGAGTGTTATTCGGGTTTTTCGCGTTCTTGCCAGAGTGACACGTAGAAAATCGGTCAGATTGAGCAGCATTTCTTCGGCTTTCTCACTGTCGGTCCCAATGAGTGAGTGGATAGTAGACAGAGTATTGAAAAGAAAGTGGGGTTCAATTTGGGCTTGCATAGTTTTTAATTCCGCCTGCAATGTCTCTTTCTCCTGGGCCAGGCGCAATATTTTTTCCTGCTGAGCTATTTCGCTGGCTCGGATTAGATTTCTTCTTGAAATGAAAAAAATGGAGACGACCAGACCTGCAGCCAAGCTGAAAATGATAATCTTGAGACTGAATATCCGGTTTTCACGGATAAAGGCCACTCCATCGAAGTTGCACAGGAAGCTGCCTAAAATGAGACCGCTGACTACACCGGTTACAATGGCGGTTGCCACATACAGATATTGAACGAACTGACGGTGGCCCTCACCGAAGTGCAGTGCAACTTTTACCAAAAAAAAGATCGACAAGCCGATGCATTGGGCAAAGATCAGGTTGTAGATGAACCCCTTCCCGATTTCAAGAATGGTGATGAACAGCCCGATCAGAATGTTGATCAGAATGACGAGACAAGCCTCTTTTACGAGCTCAACCACGTTATTTCTAGCCGTCTGATCCATTAACCGATACCTGAATTTGCTTACCAAAATCCCTTAACCTCAATACTTATATGTTTTTCTTCTGTTTGAAAGGAGAATTTTGCCTCTTCAAACGACGCCCTGCCGGAAGAGTTGCGTTTGTTGTTGGAAAATCCGTATCGTTCAGTCGGCCAGCCAAACAGAGGAAAGATGTCCAACCTGTCGTTATCGTTTTCGTCATGATAGAGCTGGATGGCAAAATCTCCAAACGGCAGGTCGGAAAAAGTGACTAAGGCCTGATTGTCGACAATTACGGCTTCGAGTTCACGCAAGGCATTTCCACCCCGTTTGAACTCCTCAGCCCTATCAATAAGGGCAATCCGTAAGTGACCGCTGTTGTTCTCAAAACCTGTAACGGTGACACTCAGTTTTCCCGAAGATCCCCAGGCCGGCTGGAGAACCATACAACTGAGAAACAGAGATACAACAGGGAGTAGAGCAGCAACCTTTTTCATTATTTCTCCTTTGGTGTTCTGCTGAAAATTTCATTGAATTTTGTCAAATGGGCCACATTCCCCTGGATGGTATAGAGCCCCTGGCCAAGAGCCTCCTGACCGCCGATTTCTCCACGGGCAATCGATGACCAGGTTGCAAAAGGGGTGTTGATAATGATATCCGGATTGGACAATTCACCGGCGCCGGTTTGACAGATTCCGTTGTCGATCGTTATATGGAACCGCTCCCGATTGCCGTCCTGCAGATTGAACTGAAAGCTGCCGCTGAAGTCGTTTGCCTTGTCCTTATCAAAGATCGAGGCCATGCCTTTAAATAAAATGGCCGGTTCATTATCAAGATAGTCCTGAAGTTCCAGCTCTGTTGCTCCCCGCCGCCGTTCGGACTCATAACGAATCCAGGTATCCCAGAACTCGTTGGCAACCGCATGAAAATTATCCTGGCTGGTAAACAGCGGTTGTGAAATGGCCGCTTCCGTTTGCTGTCGAATAAAGCCAAGGGTGGCAACTTGATAGCCCGCGGTATAAAGCGCCTCTTCCATTGCGGTCACACCATCTCCGATCTGTTGGCTGAAATGCAACGACTCGGAGGCGGGACGCAGGATTTCGCCGACGATCTCGGTGCCGCTGGCTTGGGAAAGAAGCTGGTACATCCGTCGTAAAGCATCGAAATGTTCGATCTCGGGAAATCCGCAGACCGAAAACAGAATCATCCGGCCGTTTTTACTCCAGCGTCGCGGGTGTCTTGTGGAACCGTTTGGGTGTTTGATCAGATAGGGCTCAAGTCTGGGCAGGCTGCGATCAAGGAAGTTTTTCATTATGCCGGGGACGGTAAACACATACAGCGGCTGGGCGTAGACGACACACTCCGCCCGGTCGAGTTTTTGTAACAGCTCGCTCATATCGTCTTGATGGATGCAGCTGCCAGGGGTTTTCGTCCAGCAGCTAAAACAGCCGCTGCATGGCCTGATCGTATAGTCCAGCAGATCGATCATTTCTACCTCGATACCACCCTCTTGCATACCGTGGATAAATGTAGTGAGCAGTTCGTAGGTGTGGCCCTTTTTTCGTCGCGGGCTACCAAAAATAATGAGAGCGTTTTTAATCGGTCCCAATCTGTCAGTAATCTGCTGACGTTGCCGGTTATTTTGAGGCATCGTCGATATTGGTTGTACCGTGGTGGCCGGACCGGTTGATATTTCAGCCCTATTTCCTGGTTTTATGTTGGTGCTGATTTTATCGATATCAATACCTTGCCTCTTGAGATAATACGATGGGAACTTGATTGTCAGTGGTAGTCCGACTCCGAGAAGCATGAGCACTGGAATAACAATCTGCCCGTATAACCCCCCTGTGAAAGTGATACAGAGGATAAGCAGAAAGAGTCCTGCCCAGCCAAGACTCATTATTTTGTTGGTCGTAATGAAAGAATCGGTCTGCCAGAATCCTTTTGGTGTCGATCTCTTGGCAAACTGGATAGTAAAAGGCTTTGCACCGAATACCGCCGGCAGATAGGCGCAGAGGAAAAGGGAACAGTACAGGAAAGTCGAAAAATGGAAAGTAAAATAACCGGGGAAAAGCTCGACTATTGCAGCATTATAGAGGAGCCCCACAAACCAGAACATGGTGATACCGAAATCAAGTCGAGTCTGTTTATCGAAACCCATGGCGATGATGGTATAAAAAAGGCAGTAGATCAAAGCTGATGAAGAACCGCCAATAATACCAAATTGCGGGCGCATCAAGAAAAAGAGCCCAATAGAGGGCCAGCAGCCCAGATTGAAATAAAGCCGGGAAAGAGATCGCATAATATGCCCCTTTTATTGATTGGAAAAGCCGGTACCTGCAATTGGTAAAAGCCGTTGTGGTTTAAGGGACCAATATCAGGGACGGGGATATGGTGCAACGGGTTTGCGATAAAGTGGAAAAAGATGGGGATAGACGGTAAAAGACCTGCCGATTAAGGTCAGGCCTTTTATAAGCGATCAGAGATTGTATGCCTCCGATCGCTTATAAAAGATGGGAGCAAAACTGTAAGTCTATAAATCGTGCGGTCAACTATCGTTTTAGCAACTCAGCCATTTCAACCAGCCTGATAAATTCAGCCCGGTAACCTTCAGAGTCTTTTCCTTTTCCTTTTTTGGCAAGTTGCAGGACATCGCTGTACCCGAATCCATTGATAAATTGGGATTTCTTGAGCAGCATACCAAAAGCTGAGACAGCACCACTGAACATGAAATCAGTGCTCAACTGATTGAGTTTTTTATCACTGTCTTTCACCACCCGGTTTATGAGAACCGATTTATCAGAACCTTTCGGTTTGTATCGCAGTTTGACAGTCGTCAGCTCAGTTGAGTGATCTGAAGAAGTGGCGGCCGTTTTTTGATATTTAAGCGGATCAACCTTGGGGATTGATGAGTGGCCGGTTGGAATCAACTCGTAAAGGGCAGTCACACGATGGCCGACACCGATCTCGCCGGCATCCTTTTTGTCATCATTGAAGTCCTCATCGTCGAGCGCCCTGTTTTCATAACCGATTAGCCGGTAAGCGCCGACCTTGGCCGGATTGAATTCGACTTGAATTTTCACATCGTTTGCGAGAGCGAACATGGTACCGGACATTTCCTTCACCAGTATCTTTTTCGCTTCCAGCAATGAGTCGATATAACCATAATTGCCGTTGCCCTTATTGGCTAAAATCTCCATGGTATCATCGTGGTAGTTGCCCATACCGAACCCCAGAGTGGTTAAATAGATACCGCTTTTCCGTTTTTCTTCAACAAGGTGCTGCAGTTCTCCCCGGCTGGTGATGCCCACATTGAAATCACCGTCAGATGCCAGGATAATCCGGTTATTACCCTCGGGCATATAGGACTGTTTGGCCAATTGATAGGCGGTAACGATACCTTTTGAACCGTGGGTCGAACCCCCGGCACCAAGACTGTCAATTGCCTTTTTGATACGCTGTTTTTGATCACAGCCTGTCGGCTGCAAAACGACCCTGTCGGAACCGGCATAGACAACAATGGCAACCCGGTCCCGGCTGCTCAGTTGCTCAACCAGCAGGTGCATCGATTTTTTCAACAGCGGCAATTTGTTGGCCGAACGCATGGAGCCGGAAACATCGATCAGAAAAACCAGGTTTGACGGCGGCAGCTTCTTGCTGTCGATGTTTTTGGCCTGCAATCCGATACGAACAAGCTTATAGTCCGGTTGCCAGGGACTGGGGCCGACCTCGGTGGTGACCGAAAAAGGACCTTTTGTCGGCTGCGGATAGTCATATGAGAAATAGTTGATCATTTCTTCGATCCTGACGGCACCCACAGGCGGCATACTATTCCGGCTGATGAATCGTCGGATATTAGCATACGATGCGGTATCCACATCGATGGAGAAGGTCGACAGCGGGTCATTTGCTGTTGCAATGAAACCATTTTCTGTTACCGGTGTATAAGATTCGGTATTGAAACCGGGAGCCTGAAAAGAAACTGAATCAGGCCGGGTGAGGCTACGGGCCTTGCTCTTGAGAGCCATTTCATTGACCATTCCCATTTTTGCACCGGCAGGGGCGGCGGATATTTGAGGAGGTGGCATCGGCAGTGAACCGGGAGTGACATGTATAGCTCCTTCTGTAAGTTGCCGGGCTTTGATCTCTTTTCTTTCGATCCTTTTCCCGGGATCCTTGTCAACAGCCCTGTGGTCCTGGGAAATTTGACAACCACTGATGGTGAATACACCTACAAGTAAAAATATGAACAATTTTGAATGAATACGCATGATATTGTCCTCCTGTAAAGCAAAAAATGAAAGTGTTGTTTGTCTAAACAGTATGACGGAACTGGACACCAAATGTGTCGTAATTTTTTAAATAAAATATGAAAAGGTTTTTCGTTTTCAAATCAATTGCGAGTAATATAGCCACCATGAAACCGCAAACCTCAATTTCATTGTATCCGTGATCCGCTGGAAAGAAAAGGTCATGGACCACTGGGACATGATCAACAATTTGGCCGAACGTCGTTTTCGTTCCACCGGACTTGCCGAAGAAGCCTCGCTCTTTGTCCTGGAACGACTTGCCGAAGGCAACTGGAAACGGGTGAGGAAGTTCAGCGGGGAGTCATCCTTTAAAACATATCTGTCCTCGGTGACCTATCGGCTGCTGGAAGATTTTTCCAGAAAAAAATTCGGTAGGAAACGACCTCCTGGTTGGATTAAAAAGCTGGGTGGGATATGGCTTGATCTCTTTCGGCTGCTTTGTTTGCAGCGGGTTGATTTGACTGAAGCGGTCGAACGGGCAGCCCAGATTTTTAAAACCGAAAAGAAAGAAGATATTGAGGAAAAAGGACTGAGGCTACTGGAGAAAGTTGTCGATTGTGGAGCTCATCAGGCACTGGAAGTCTCCATGAATGAGGAGCGGATAGTGGAACAGTCTGGAAGAACTCAGATGTCACAGGAACAGTGGGTTGAACGTGAAGAGAAGGATCTTCTCTTTCAAGCTATTTTCAGCAATATTCTGGCAACGGATGGTGAACAGAAGGTGTATAAATCGAGTCAAAAAGCGATCAAAATCGGCATAGAGCTGCAGACTGAGGAGCGGCTTCTATTAAAACTCTGTTACCAGGATGGGCTGAGTGTGACAGAGGCTGGCCGAATGCTCGGCTGTAACCGGAACCAGGTGCATGGCAGACTGCGCCGTTTGCTTGGCCGACTTCGGCATGAGTTTGAGAAAATGGATTTGGACAATGAGTTGCTTTTGCTCTTGAGCGATGATTAGGCTCAGGGACAAAAAGACGGCTATTGTCCGTCAAAGAAGGGTAGATACTGATAAACTGAACAACACAGAGCTGAGAGTGAAGTAAATCCGGATGGCAAAGATAACAAACATTACGAAGAAAAAAAAGGCGGATAAACAGACCGCCCTGCTTGCCCTGGCTGCTGATAGGACTGTTACAGCGGGTGAATGCCTCACCTCCGAGGAGATGTCCGGACTGGTTGAAGAGAACTTTGACCGGAGCAGACGCCGGGGACTGTTTGCTCACCTGGCCCACTGTGAAGACTGTTATGAAGAATGGCTTGTCTTGAGATCGAAGCTCTTGCAGGAGCAGGAAGCCGGGCAAACAGAGAAAGAAGGAACAATCCTCCCATTCTTCTCTCGTCCAAGGAACCTGGCCATATTCGGCTCCGCGTTGGCGGCAGTGGCCAGTGTGGTTTTGGTAGTCAATATTCAACTGAGCAAACAGCCGATTGTGTATCATGAAGAGCAGCCTGTTATCCAAAGGGACAACAGAGCGATAGATGACAGGGAGCACCAGATTGATATAGCTGGCAAAGCCCGGAAAAGCCAGCAGATTTCCAGACAGCAAGACCGCTATCATCAAAAACAGCAACCCGTTAAAAAGCCGGCAGCCCCCCAACAGGTAAAGAAAAAAGACATAACACCGGGAATTGTACCGATGCCCGATCGACAGAAAGACGATTATCCGGATGTGGATCAACAAGCGGTGAAAAAGAAGTCCGGCGTGCAGGCGCCATTACAAACCGAAGCAGAGACCTCTATTCCGACAGGAGCTGGACAGGTTGATATAATCCGGGAAGAAAAAATGATGTCTCCGGAACCATTACCGCTTGGCAAACGTTCATCAGTTGAACCAGGGACATTGTCGAAGAAAACAGCAATCTCAATAGGTGCATCAATAAAAAAACCGGAACAGGATGCGGTCGTTCTTCTGAATGCGGCTGTGGAACTTAGCACCACAGATTGGCTAGAGCAGGTCGAAGAGGGCTGCAAGAACAACCGGTATGACGAACGGCTTTGGAAGCGGCTAGTTGTGTCAGCTAAACGGATTATTCAACAGCGTCAACAGGATGATGTGATTGATGAGCGGTTTGTTAAAGTGTTTGATCGTGTTAAAGAGATGAAAGAGCAGGGATTCCGAGAGCTTTGCGCGGAAGTGCAGGGAATAATCAGGAAGAAATAATCATCGGGATAAAAAATGGACAACAAGAACATACCATTGAAAGACAGGATTATTGTGGCGCTTGATGTGGATGATCAAGAGAAAGCCAAAATGATGGTTAAACGGTGTGAGTCACATATCGGTTTTTTCAAAGTCGGTCTACAGCTCTTTATGGTGAGCTGGTTCGATACCGTAGACTGGATATTGGACCGCGGTCATAAGGTGATGCTCGATCTGAAGTTTTTTGATATTCCTGAAACGGTCAAGCTGGCGGTGGAACAGGTCAATAACCGGGGGGTCAGTCTGGCCACCATTCACGGCAATGATCCGATTATCCGGGCAGCGGTTGAGGCAAGAGGCGATATGAAACTATTGGCGGTCACTGTTCTGACCAGTTTCGGTGAGGAGGATCTACGGGCCATGGGTATGACCCAGTCGGTTGAGGACCTTGTCTATTACCGGGCGAAACGAGCCCTTAAGCTTGGCTGTGACGGTGTTGTCTCCTCCGGTCTTGAGGTGGGCAGGCTGCGCCATAACCTGGGCAACAAGCTGTTGATTGTCACACCAGGCATCCGTCCCGGAGCAAATGTGAGCGAGTCCGCCGATGACCAGAAACGGATTGTTACCGCAGGCAGCGCAATCGAGGCCGGAGCCGATCATGTGGTGGTCGGCAGGCCGATCACTAAAGCTGGTGATCCCACTGCGGTTATCGAGATGATGCAGCAAGAGATCGAATCCACCATTTAGGTATGAACAGGTTTGCTGGTGTTTTCAGTAAAGGAAATGGAAGAACTGTTAACAACATACAGAGAAGAAGACTACCCCCAATGCGAGGCCTTGGTGAACCAGGCGTGGGGCTTTGACGTAATATTCTATCCCAAAACGCTGTCGAATCTGGCAAAACGCATGTATACAAAAGGTTCTGTTCTGGGCAGCAATTACAGAATGGTCTTTGAGATAGACGGAAAGCTTGTGGGTTTCATTTTCGGTCTTTGTGGATCTTTAAAGATGCCGGTCAAAAGTAAATTATTCGGTTTCAGTTTTTTATGGAAGCTGATGTGGCTTACAAACGTAAGATCCGGAATGAAAAAAAAGCTGGTGAACGCCATGAGCGTCCATGAAAAAAATAGAGCGGTTCTTGTTGACAAAGGGAGAAGTGAAATTGTCCTTTTTATTGTCAGTAAAGAACATCAGGGCAAAGGGATAGGTACCAGGCTGTGGGCAGGTTTCAAGGAGCGGTGCAGAGAAGAGGGCATCGACTCCATCATTGTGGAAACCAATACAAGTGGCGCGAGTGGTTTTTATGAAAACCTTGGTTTTTGCCACCTGGGAGACTTTGATTCACCGCTGCATGAGTTTGCCACAAAAGGCGGGCAGCCATGTATTTATGAATATGTGTATAGCAAATTGGCTCAATAACCTTTCTATCGTTCTGCCAGTGGTATTGGTAACCCATAAATACATTTGATTACCCATTATAGTCATCCAAACCAACAACACTTCTTTCACTGTCAGGGCTGAGAATCCTCGGTAATCAGCGTCTCATCAGGATGACCTGTACAAGTTGAAAGAATAACAGGCCATAGATCGTTACTGCCAGATGTCCTCGCAGCGTTGTGGATTGTTTATTCAGCAACGACCATTGGCCTTCATCGTACATTTGTTATTTAGAACAAATAAATATGAAAAAACGTCAAAAAGTCAGAAAAGGGATAATTCTTGTCTCTTTCTTCCTGTTTCCGGCATTCTTCTACTATCTCTCTCCAGTACTGATTATTCAGGCAGCCTCTGAGGGAGTCATCAACGGCAGTTTCATCGTTTTTGGGCTTCTTTTTCTGTCAGCTCTGTTTGTCGGCCGGGGGTACTGCGGCTGGCTGTGCCCGGCAGCGGGTTGCCAGGAGGCATTGTTCCTGGCCCGCGATAAAAAGGTGGGAAAAGGCGATGTGATTAAATGGCTGATCTGGATACCCTGGATTGGGGCGATTCTCTTGTTTGCCGTTAAATCTGGAGGCTATGCAAGGGTGAGCTTCTTCTATCAGACCGAATATGGTCTTTCGGTTTCAAATATCCAAAGTCTTATTGTTTACTTCCTGGTCCTTCTCATTCTCATTGTCCTGCCTGCCTTTGTTGTCGGCAGGCGTTCGTTCTGCCATCATATCTGCTGGATGGCCCCTTTCATGATTTTGGGCAGGAAGGTTGGAAACCTGATAAAAACGCCTGGTCTTCAGTTGAAAACCGATCCGGGAGAGTGTGTCCACTGCCACACATGCACCGACAACTGCCCGATGAGTCTGCCAGTGGAAGAGATGGTCAACGGCCGGAAGATGGAAAATTCGGAATGTATTCTCTGCGGCACCTGTGTTGACGGGTGCAAAAAGAGTGTGATCAGCTTTTCCTGGTAATGGCGAACAAATACAAGGGATCAGTATTGTTGTGATTTCCTCAGAACAACACTGTGACTGAAGCTAACCGACGGGTTGTCTGCTATTATAAATGATGATTCAAGCGCGCTTTTTATCTCTTCTTCAAATTGCTTTCGGCTGATATGCATCTTCGGCTCTGTCATGAAAAAAAGACCGTGCGGTTTGAGAATAGAGGAGATCTGGTTGAAAAAAAGGTCAATATCACTGGTTTCATGGACCATCCATGAAGCAAGGACAAAGTCGAGTTGTGCGTCGATATTGAGATGATCGTTGGTGGCCAGCCGCGGTTGGATGAGGTGGTCGACGTTCCTTTGTCTGGCCCGTTTCATAAGAATATCCAGCATCTTTTGTTGAATATCCACACTGTAGACCTTGCCTGACTCACCAACCATCCGGGCAAGGCCGATTGAAAAATAACCCATTCCACAGCCGATATCAGCAACCGTCATGCCCGGATTGACATAGGGTGAAAAGAGTTTTTGCGGGTTGTGGATCAGTTTTCTGAACGGATTGTCAAAACTGTAGGCCAGCCACCAGGGACAGATGTGGTTCTCTTTTGTCATGTTCCTATTTCGATTGTGTTTTTACTGCGAATATCGAATATCGAACAAGGAATATCGAATGTTGAGGGACGGAATGCCCAAAGTGCCTCTGTTGTCTATTGTGGCTGAAATTGATAGTTCACCACTTCGTCATTCAATATTCCTTGTTCGATATTCTGCGGTTCGCTTTTAACGATTACGCAAGTTTGCCAGTACTGCCGGACTTTCAGTCGTAAATCTGAAAGTCACTACTTTCGTGGGTGGCTGAGTTCAGGGTGTCCAGCCGATAAAGTGAGTAACGACAACATGAGTCAGCTGCAGGCATCCCAGGGCGTACAGGCCGGCAATCACGTCATCCATCATGATGCCGATACCTCCATGGATATGGTTGTCGAACCAGGAGACCGGATATGGTTTCAGGATATCAAAAATTCTAAACAGCACAAAGCCGAGCAACCAGTAAACCGGATGGGCGGGGGCAAAGGTCAGAGTGATCAGCATACCAAGTATCTCATCAATGACTATCGGTCCGGCATCGGCCCGGTCAAGTATCTTTTCTGCGGCCCCGGCACTGAAAAAGCCGATAATAAATAGTGCTGCCAGCATCAGCAGGTAGGCAGGAAGGCTTAGTGTGTGTACAAAGTAATAGGGGATTAGGGCGGCGGCAGAACCCCAGGTTCCTGGAAAAACAGGGAGAAAGCCTACATAGAAACCGGTGGCAATAGCAAGGAGAAGCTGGTTCATGGAGGTCTCAGTCGGTGTTGTTCCGAGTTATTATCCTGATATGATTATAGACAACCTGCAGAGGTATTTTGAATTTGTTGGCTACCTGCCGGCAGCTCTCGTACTCTGGGGATATCATCACCCCGGAGGGTGTGTGGATTTTCTTTGCCTGAACCTTACCCCATTGGGTTTCCAGAGAAATGGTTTCCCGTTCAAGGGTTTGCCGGAAGTCCCTTCTGTATCGTAAACCGATGGCACTGGTTTCCTCGAAGATAATGGTTTTCAGGATTGGCGATGCTCCCGGTGGAGTAATAACACGCAGGAGAAATCCGGGCCGCCCCTTTTTCATTATCAGGGGCGTAACACTGACATCGAGCGCTCCGCTTTCCAGAAGTCGGTCATAGAGGTGGGGAAAGCCTTCCGGAGACAAGTCGTCTATATTTGTTTCAATCACCTCCACTTGCTGGTGTTCTTCAACCGACAGAGGTGTTCCGATAAAGAGCCGGAACAGGTTCGGCTGGCCGTTATCCAGTTTATTTGAGCCGGCGCCGTAGCCGGTCTGCCTGACCCGCATCGGCATCATCGGGCCGAAATCGTCTGCCAGTACTTTGAGTAAAGCAGCTCCGGTGGGAGTCACCAACTCCTGCTTCAACTCAACGCCATAGAGGGGGACGTCTTTGAGGATTTCGCAGACAGCAGGTGCGGGTAACGGAAGGGTGCCGTGTTCACAGCTGACAAATCCCCGGCCCACAGGCAGGGGCGAAACGTGCAGACGGGTTACACCAAGCTGTTCAAGGCCGAGGAGAACGCCGACCACATCGATAATGGCATCCATGGCTCCCACTTCGTGGAAATGGACAGCCTCTGGCTCGCAGTCGTGGACTTTAGCCTCCGCCCGTGCCAGTTCGGTAAAAACGTCGGTAGCCCGTTGAATGATATTAGATGAGAGAGTGCTTGATTCCAGTAAAGAGATGATTGTTGACAGATGCCGGTGGTGACTGGAAGGAGGCACATGAACAGTAAGGGCTGTGCAGCTGATTCCGGAAATTTTCTGTTTTTTGGTCGTCAGTAAGAATTCGTCCAGCCCCAGACCGGATAGCTGATCTTTCAGCCATACCTCTTCCAGTCCGCAGTCAAGAAGGGCACCGAGAAACATGTCACCGCTGATCCCGGAGAAGCAGTCACCATAAGCGATTCGGGAAGACGGGCTCATTCTTTTTGCCGTCCGGTTGTTGCCGCTGGTTCTGCAGTGAACCGGGAACCCGCATCAAGAGGATGACCACAGAGAAAGGCCTGGGCTGTCATTCGTTTTTTTCCTTCTGGCTGTAATTCACGGATAAGCAGGCAGTTTTTACCGGTTGCCACCATGATGCCGTCCCTGCCGCTTTTCAATATGGTGCCGACGGGCAGGTCTGAATCTTTATAGATCACTTCCGGAGAAAAGAGTCTGATCCGTTTCTTTCCAATAAATGAATGGGTCATGGGCCAAGGGTCCAGGCCACGGATCAGGCAATGCAGTTCATGAGCTGGCTTGCTCCAGTCGATACAGCCGTCCTCTTTCTTCAGTGGCGGCGCCATGGTCGCAAGAGAATGGTCCTGGGTTGTCGGTGTCAGTTTTCCCTGACGCAAAAGATCAAGGGCAAGTATTAAAGTTTGGCCGCCAAGTTCGGACAGTCTGACAAACAGAGAACCGGCAGTGTCATCTTCCTCAACATTGATTGAGGCCGACAGCAGGATATCTCCGGTATCCATACCCTCGTCCATGTTCATGATAGTAATGCCGGCCTCGGTGTCGCCCTTGATCACTGCCCATTGGATCGGGGCGGCCCCTCTGTGTCTGGGAAGCAGGGAGCCGTGGACGTTAATGCAGCCCAGCGGTGGCAGTTCGAGGATCGATTTGGGTAAAATACCACCAAAGGCGGCGACAATGATAACATCCGGGTCATACGATGAAAGTTTGGCGATAAACTCGTCGGTTTTGATTTTTGCCGGCTGTAGGACATCGAGGCCATGTTGTTCCGCCAGAACCTTCACAGGTGGTGGAGTAAGTTTTCGGCCACGACCCTTTTTGCGGTCCGGTTGGGTGACCACAGCCACTATGTCGTCGGGACCCTGAATCAGTTTATCCAGAGCCGGAATGGCAAACTCTGGAGTGCCCATATAGATGATGCGAAAGACTCGGTTGGTCATGACCAATTGTTAAAGGGCCAGTGCCTTTTTAAGTTTCTTTTTATAAAGATTCCGTTTGAGCGGACTGAGATGGTCGATAAACAGGATGCCGTTTAAATGGTCTATCTCGTGTTGAAAGACAATGGCCATTCTATCTTCAGCCGTCATCTCTAAATCGTTACCGTCCACATCCTGGTAGGCAACCCGAATTTTTTTCTTTCGTTTGACGTTGGATGTCAACTCAATGACGGAGAGGCAGCCCTCTTCATCGATCTGGTTGCCTTCGCTTTCAATGATCTCGGGGTTGATCATGGTCAGATAGTCACGGCCCTCTTCGCTTTCCGAGACATCAACGACGATCAGTTGAATTGATTCTCCGATCTGGGGAGCAGCTAAGCCGACACCGGGGGCGTCATACATGGTCTCAGCCATATCATCAATCAGGTTTGTCAATTTGGTATTAAAGTCGGCGACTTTCTCAGCTTTTTTTCTCAGAATAGGATCTGGATATTTGTGGATTTTTCGTATTGTCATATCGGATTGATTGGAATGTTGATCACGGTATTGTTCTAACCTGTATTTCTCATGAACAGTTTGTAAACAACCCATTTAAAAACAATTATCATTCATATCATTAGATAGTTAAGCCGGTTCCATAGAATAAAAGGGGGCCGGTTTTACCGGCCCCCTTCGATCTCACCTGGTCGATCTGGGTACTGTTTATTTATCCATCCGCGGCCATGATGGGTGTCGTGAACTTTATTTTGACCCAGCCGATAGTACCATCAGCCAGTTTGACCTGGTACCAGCCGGCCACATTGCCGGTTACTTTGACAATGGTCCCACTGGTCAGCTGATCAATGATCATACTCTTCATTTTCGGTTTCTTCCGGACATTCAACCGTTGGACACTGATTCTCACATGGTTTGGAACAATGGTGGCTGCCGGACCGGAGACCGATGTTCCACCACTTTGACCGGAAGGATTGGCAACAACGATAAATCCGTTAGGGTGCGGGAGATAATGCACTCCCCCGTAAATATAATAGGTTACACCGTTATGGACGATCGAGGCATATCCCGGAGGTAGGGTGTTGATAACGGCTCCGGTGGGAGCGTTCACAACAATATAGCCATTGGGCGTCTGCCGATAGAAAGTACCGAGATTGTAGTAAAAAAGCGCGCCCGCCACAGACAGCCTGAAAAATGCTTCCGGCAGGCGGTGGATAACCCGGCCAAAAGGAATAATGGGATTAAGGTGGAACGGCTCAAACGGAACCGGATTAAAAAACGGACCAGGTCCTGGGTGTGGCCCAGGATGGGGGCCTGGCCCAGGATGGGGGCCTGGCCCTGGAAATGGTCCAGGCCCTGGGCCTGGATGAGGTCCTGGGCCAGGACCTGGAAAGGGCGGTTTGGTAAAAGCTGGCACAGCTGGTGCCAGAATGGTCATGCAGGTAAAAAGGACAAGAACAAATTTTATGGAAATTTGGTGCTTCAATTGTTTGATCTTCACGGTATTGTCTCCTTTGTTTTACCTTCACTCATTTCCAGTCAACCATTTCTTCAGGAATTATCCTGAGTCCGTGAGCTTCCGATAGTGCTGTAGCCTTGCTTGATTGAACTGATTGATAATAGTGAATTATATCGGTCAGTTCAATCAAATAAAGATGCAGTGCTGGCGGAAGCCCGAAGGGCAACTTACTATTCTAGATAAAAACACTAAGATCTAACAGTACCTTAATATATCAGTGCATTATCAACAAAACTACAGTCTTTGTCACCGATTCAGGATTATGTTTGTGATCTCCTTTAATTATAAGTCGTAATAGGTGAAGTGGCAAGCTGGTTTGCGTTTTTTCACGAGAAGACGGGTTGTTGCCTCAGTGAGTAAAATGAATAGTTCGCTGTTCGCAACAATCGTTGTTTTTTACAAGAAAGTAAGATATTTTACTGGGCCGTGATCATTATTAACCTTATCGGTAAGAAGGACCTTTAAATATGGTGAAGATCGTTTTGTTTGTGGTGTCATATCTATTGGGGGCCATTCCTTTCGGTTTATTGTTCGGTAAAATGGCGGGTATTGATGTCCGCAGGGAAGGCAGCCGCAATATCGGGGCGACAAATGTCAGCCGCGTCGTCGGCAAAAAGTTTGGTATTCTCACGCTGCTCTGCGATCTGTTGAAAGGAGCAATACCGGTCCTGGCAGCGTTCTTTTTTTTGCCTGAACAGCCAGGCAGGGAGCAGGCGGCGGTCCTTTGTGGTCTGCTGGCAGTCATTGGTCATATGTTTCCGGTTTATCTCGGATTTAAAGGAGGCAAAGGAGTTGCCACCGGTCTCGGTGTCTTTCTCTGCTTCTCAGGCTGGGCAATCCTGATTTCCGCCGCTATTTTTATTTCAGTGGTTTATATCACCGGTTTTGTCTCAGTTGGTTCTCTGGCTGCGGCGGCGATGCTGCCCCTGTGGCTTTATCTGCTTGGGGAATCAACTGTTATCGTTATGGGCGGGCTGGCTGTAGCGCTTCTTATCTGGATCAAACACCATGAAAACATTTCCAGGCTGTTGAAAGGTGAGGAAAAGAGCTGGAAAAAGAAATCCTGAATTGGTGAGCGCCCTCAGAAAGAGCTCTATGAGGTCAAGATAGAACAGTTTGATAATACAAGTATTATACTAATATGTTATTGTGCTTAGCAGCGATTTTCGTCTCGGATTCAGGGAAATGACAAGAAGTCAGTGGAAGCAGATTTTTGCGGCCAAGGAATTGCTCGGTCTGGATGACAGGGCAACCTTTGGTGAAATGAAAAAGGCATACCGCCGAATGTGCAAGATCCATCATCCGGACACCACCAATAGGGGAGCGTCCGGTGATAATGATATCATCAACCAGATTACCCACGCTTATGATATTCTGGCAACCCATTATAAAGAGTATAAGATCCCACTCGTCCCAACCAGTGTGGATGACATCGACCCGGAGGATTGGTGGCTTGACAGATTCGGCCAGGATGCGTTCTGGGGGAAAAAGAAAAAGTAGTGTGTAAAAATGGAAAACCGGCCTGACAATACCTCATACACAAGTGAAGAGTATAAAGACCTCACCTGCCTTTATGAAATCACAAAAAAGCTGGCAGCGGCAGTTGATATGAAAAGCTGCCTGGAACAGGTTGTTGAAGTGCTGGCAGTTGGGAGAGAAATGGAGAGTGGCACGGTGACCATCATCAATCCGGCGTCCGGCCACCTGGAAATAGAAGTTGCCC